>NZ_JBITDZ010000002.1:527684-944990 GCF_044454705.1 Actinoplanes sp. NPDC051494 | reverse complement strand
GCTCCCACCCGCCCCCCCCCCCCCCCCCCCCCCCCCCCCCCCCCCCCCCCCCCCCCCCCCCCCCCCCCCCCCCCCCCGCTCCTGAAGCAGATTTCCTACCGCTCGGCGGCCGCCTTCTCGGCGAGGATCAGCCGCAGTGCCTCCAGCAGCAGATCGGAGGTGAACGGCTTCTTGACCAGCAGGGCGTCCTCGGCGATCAGGCCCTTGGTGACGGCGATGTCCTTGGGCAACCCGGAGATGTAGACGACGCCCATCTCGGGGCGCAGGGCCGAGGCGCTGCGGGCCAGGTCACCGCCCGAGACGCCGGGCAGACCGAGATCGGTCACGAGCACGTCGATCGGGCCGGGGTGCTCCCGGCAGAGCGTGACGGCCTGGTCGGCGTCGCCGGCGACCATGGTCGAGTAGCCGCGGCGTTCCAACATCCGCCGCATGATGTCTCGGAGGTCCTCCTCGTCGTCGACGACGAGAACGGTAGGACGCTCCTGCGTAGCTTCCGACATGAGAGCCTCCTTGGGCTGTGTGTGATGAACGCTAGTGGCGCCGCGGAGGCCCGCGGATGCATTCCCGCAGATCAGAGCGTCAGCTTCCAGCCGGAAAGGGTTCCGGCGGCGGCGCCGTAGGTGTCCTTGACCCGCAGCGTCCACTTTCCGTTACGCGGGGTCCCGGACAGGTTGATCGTGTACGTGTGCGTGAGGTCGGCCGCCTTGTCCGCCTTGTCCACCGTCTTCAGCGCGTAGACGACGCCGGCCGGGCTGGTCAGCGTGACCGCCAGCGAACCCCGGTAGGCGTGCTTCACGGTGACGCCGACGCTCGCCGTGGCCGGGCCCGATCCGGTGCACTCCGCGAGCGTCAGGAAGCTCGCGGCCGTACCGTTGCGGCCGATGACCGCGCCGCTCGGCACCGCGTAGGTCCCGCACGCGGTGACCGCGGCCTGCTCGGTGTTGAGGAAGCCGGTGTACAGCAGCCGGTTGACCGAGCCGCTGCCCTTGTTCGACACCTTGCCCGGGGTGGCCCGGTCGAGCAGCTCGGCGGTGATCCGGGCCGGCGACCAGCCCGGGTGCGCGGCGGCGACCAGGGCCGCCGCGCCGGCGACGTGCGGGGTCGCCATCGAGGTGCCGCTCATCACCGCGAGCGCCGTGTCGGAGGCGATGCCGGCCGAGGTGATCCGGACACCGGGCGCGAAGATGTCGAGGCAGGAGCCGTAGTTGGAGAACGAGGCACGGGAGTCGTTGCTGTCCGTGGCGCCGACCGTGATCGCGTTCGGGGCGGCCGCGGGCGAGTAACCGCACGCGTTGCGGTTGTCGTTGCCGGCCGCGACCGCGTAGGTCACCCCGGAGGCGATCGACCTCGTGACGGCGTCGTTGAGGGTGGCGCTGTTCGTGCCGCCGACACTCATGTTGGCCACGGCCGGCTTGACCGCGTTCTTCGTCACCCAGTCGATGCCCGCGATGATCGCCGAGTACGAGCCGGAGCCCCTGCAGTCGAGCACCCGTACGGCGACGAGGTCGACGTCCTTGGCGACGCCGTAGGTGGCACCGCCGATCGTGCCGGCGACGTGCGTCCCGTGCCCGTGGCAGTCCTGCGCGACGGCGTCCTTGTCGATGAAGTCGTACCCGTTGCGGGCCCGGCCGCCGAACTCCTCGTGGCTGATCTTGATGCCGGTGTCCAGCACGTACGCGGTCACGCCCGCCGCCGACCGGTAGGTGTAGGTCTTCGACAGCGGCTGCTCGGTCTGGTCGGTCCGGTCCAGGCCCCACGTCGGGTTGTCCTGGGTCTGCGTCTCGGCCAGCCGCACCGTGGCGTCCTGCTCGACGTAGGCGACCGCCGGGTTGGCGGCGAGGCGGCGGGCCGCGAGCCCGGTCATGTCCGCCTGGAAGCCCTTGACCGCGGTGGAGTAGCTGGTCAGGACCCGTCCGCCGTAGCGCGCGGCCAGGGCCCGGGAGACGCCCGGGACCTCGGCGGCGGTCGCCGATTTCAGCACCACGATGTAGCTGCCGGTGATGGCATCGGCTCCCGCGGCGCGGACCGTACCGAGCGGCAGAGCACCGGGTGTGCCGGCGAAAGCGGTGTTCGCCATCCCGGCCACCGCCGCCGCGGTGGCGATCCCGGCGGTCAGCGCGAGGCGCGCGGTACGGCGCCGGCCGTCGTTGCGGAACATAAAGTGGGTCCTCCCTGTTACTGCTTCCAAGCGGCTGACATAACCCGGGGGGACAGGTATGCCGGAAGCAACTGAGGGAAAGACTGACGTCGTGACAGAGCCACATCGGGATCGCGCTGGTTGCGCATGAGTTGCACCCTTGCGATCCGGGGCATGTTGGCTAAGTCGCCCCTCCCCGGCGCCGAACTACTCGCTGTCAGGACCGCTTGCACCGCCACCGGGCGCTTGCACCGTTATGGAACGCTTGCGCCGTTACCGAGCAATGGAGAGCGATATGACCAGCCTGCTGTCGCCTGAGATCGTTTCCGCCGCCTCGCTGACCGAGCGCTGCGACAGCTGCGGCGCGGCCGCACGCCTGGAGCTCGCCCTCACCAGCGGGGGCACGCTCGCCTTCTGTGGGCACCACGCCAACAAGCACGCCGAGGGCCTGCTCTCGGTGGCCAACAAGGTCACCGTCGAAGAGGGCTTCGAATGGGCGGGGCAGCCTCAGTCGGCGTGACCCCTTGATCCCATCCGGCGCGATATGATCAATCCCTCACCATTGGGGCGATAAGCCCAAATTAGAGGGGTTTCGCCGGTGCAGATCGCGGCGCACGACGTGGGCAGGCTGTCGCGGCTTCTGGCGGCCTGCGCCGGCATCGGCGTCGCCGTGATCGGTGGCACCGGTCTTCTCGGTGCGCCCGAACCCCTGCCCACGAGCCCGGGAGCCGCCCTACCGGCTGCCGGGCTCGCACTGTTCCTGCTGGCCCCGGCCGGCGCCGGACGGATCCGGCGGGGCATCGCGTACGTCCTCGCCGTGCTCGCCGCGGCCCTCGGCGCCCTCGCCCTGCCGCAGCACCCCGCCGCCGGGGTCGCCACCCTGCTGTCCGGGCTCGCGCTTGCCACCCTCGACATGCAGGTGGGCGGGCGGTCCCAGCCCGAATCGGTCCGGTCGGGGCGTTACCGGGTCGCCGACCCCCTGCTCGCCGGCGCGTCGATCATCACCCTGGTGGCCCTGGTGCCCCGGATGTTCACTTTCACGTTCCCGGACGGCCGCGGGCCGGACAGCGTGATGCCGGCCCCGCACGCGGGAGCCCTGCTCGCCCTCGCCGCCGGAGCGCTGCTCGCCCGCCCCGAGGCCGGTCCGCTGCGCACCGCCGCGGTCGCCGGGCCGGGGGTCAAGGTGCGCCGGGCCCTGCCCGTGGTCATCGCCGTCCCGGTCATCGCGGCCCTCGTGAGCGCGCTCGCCGTCCGTACCGGGATCAGCCGGCCGGCGGCCGCGATCAGCACCGGCGCGATCCTGGCCGCGCTCGCCGTCCTGGCCCTGGTGGGCTTCCTGGTCCGCTCCCTGGAGCGGGCCGACCGCAAGCAGCGCGCGCTGGTCGACGAGCTGCACGAGCGGCGCGACTTCGCGGACACGCTGCTGCAGTCGATGAACGAGGCCGTCATGGTGCTCGACGCCAACTTCCGGGTCATCGACGTCAACCGGCGCTGGCGGGAGCTGACCGGGCTGGACACCCCCGGCGCGGACGCTCCCCCGCGGCTCCCCCCGGCCGGCACCGGCGACTGGGTCGTGCACCGGGCGGACGGGACGGACGTGCCCGTGCTGGCCACGATGGCCACCATCCCCGACCCGTCCGGCGCGCCGCGCGGGTACGTCGCCACGTACGTCGACATCACCGACCGCAAACGGGCCGAGACGGAGCTGAGCGACCGGGCCGCGGAGCTCACGGTCAGCAACGAGCGGCTGCGGGAGGCGAACACCCGGCTGGAGTCCGCGCTCGCGTTCAAGAACGACCTGACCTCGATGCTCACCCACGACGTGGCACAGCCGGTCAGCTCGATCGCCAGCCTCGCCGAACTGCTGCACGCGGACTGGGCGGACCTGCCCGACGACATCCGGCTCGAACTGGTGCAGAAGATCGACAAGAACACCCACCGGCTGATCCGGATGATGAACGACCTGCAGCTGCTGTTCCGGCTGGACACCGGGTCGGTCACCGCGCGGCGTACCCCGGTCCCGGTGCTCGAGGTGGTCACCGCGGTCCTCGCCGAGCTGGGCTGTGGCGCCGACGTCGAGGTCCGGGTGGACGAGGAGGTCTCGGCGCTGGCCGACCGGCAGCACGTGTGGCACGTGGTGCGCAATCTCGTCAGCAACGCCCTCAAGTACGGCGAGGCACCGGTGGAGGTGCGCGCCGGGCGGCAGGGCGAGACGGTGGTGCTCGTGGTCGAGGACACCGGCCCGGGGATCCCGGAGGAGCTCGTACCCGGCCTGTTCGACCGCTTCATGCGCGGCTCGGGGCTGGGGCTGTTCATCGTCCGGCATCTGGTGGAAGCGAACGGGGGCTCGGTCCGTTACGAACGGACCGAACCCCACGGTGCCCGCCTCGTGGTCACCCTCGAAGCGGCGTCGATCTGATCGTCAGGCGCTGCCGCGCTCTTGTTCGTTGATGATGCCGTCGCCCCGGGCCTCGCGGGCGCTCAGTGTCCGGCCACCCATCCGGGCGGATCCGGCGGCGGCGCCGCTCACCGCGGAGCCGCCGGTGATCCGCCGGCCCGGGGCCAGCACGTCGTCGAGGTCGTGGACGCTCTTGATGCCGGGCGCCGATGCGATGTCCACGGTCGTCCCCGCGTTCGGGGTGCCCAGTGGCGCGGTGTCGGCGTTGGGCCGCAGGCGGCCGAGGCCGTCCGGGTTGGCGTTGCTGAACTCGCCGGCGCTGGTGCCCCAGCCGGCGCCGGTCTGCGGGCGGCCGCCACGGGCCCGGGTGGCCACCGACGCCGGGGTTGCCAGCTGTTTGGAGCTGGCACCGCGCAGGGTCCCCGTGCCGCCCAGCTTGCCGGTCTCGATGAGGCCCTTGAACGTGTTGAGGTCGGCCTGCAGCCGCTTGCGCAGCGTCTCCTGGCCGTGCCGGTCGCTCGGGAGCAGGAAGGCGACGTCGGCCTCGAGCTGCGCGACGATCTGGGTACGGGTCTCGCCCATCGGCCGCAGCGTGATCGTCTCGGCGAGCCGTGGGCCCTCGGTGGTCGCCCAGGAGACCCGTTCGTCCAGGGAGCGCTCGGTGATCTGCGCGTCGAACTCGGTGCGGTGACCCTCGACGTCCATGACCCAGTGGGTCTGATCGGCGCCCGTCGGGGTGACCCTCCGCACGCCGGTCATGAACCGCGGGTAGTTCTCGAACTTCGCGAGCTGCTCGTACACGGCGTGCAGCGGCGCGCTGATCTCGACTGCCTGCTGAACCATACTCATGCATCTCTCCCATGCTGAAGTGCTGGCATGACAGAGCGTACGTAAATGACTACGCTTCGTACTTCGCTTTGGGGAAGACCCGGTTCAGGTACTGCCACTGGCCGACCTCGGCGGCATACCGGGCGTCACTCGCGGCGAGCAGGACCACGCCGGCGTCGCGCACCATGGCCACCACCCGCGGCGACGGGCTCCGCCACGCCTCGCTGACCTCGACGGCGGTCCCCGTGGCCCGGCAGGCGGCGGCGAGCGCGCCCAGGATCTCCGGGGTGACCGCGGAGTCGTCCAGCCCGATCTGGGCGAGCAGGCTCAACGGGCGGGCCAGCTGGACCGGGGCGTACCGCGACGCGCGCTCGATGCCGCGCACGGTGGCGGTCACCACGATCTCGGCCACCCGGTCGGCGGTGAGCAGACCGTCGGCGAGCTGGCCGCGCACCTCGCGAGGGGTGAGCGAACCCTGCGCGAGGGGCAGCCCGGAGACAGCCACCGAGACGACCTCCAGGTGACCCAGGTCGGCCGGCCAGGCCAGCCAGCCGTCCTCCCGGACGACCTCGACCTCGGCGCCGATCCGCAGGCTCAGCTCGGTGCGGTGCCGGGCCCGGCGCACCGCGTCCGCGTACGCGGGCAGCCAGGTCGTGTCCGGGCCGACCTGGTCGGCGAACGTGAGCGAGGTCAGCCCGGCCCGGTCCGCGGCCGAGACGACCACCCCGACGCTGTCCCGCCCAGCGGCGAAGCCGGTGTGCACATGCGCGTCGGAGCGCAGATCCACGGCGTCCGCCGGCGCGGCGAGCGTGGTGCCGTTCATGACCGATTCGCGCTCTGCACCCACGACGTCTCCCCGACCGCTCCAGCAGGACGGGCGCCTCCCGTCCTGGGGAATACAGTGCGGCCCCGGTGTTGTGGACCGGGGCCGCGCCAGGTGCAAGACGGGAGCGTCACTCAGAGCTTGAACGAGCCCACCAGGGCGCGCAGTTCCTCGGCCGTACGGGCCACCTCGTCGCTGGCCTGCCGGGTCTGGGTGACACCCTGGACCGCGGTCGAGCTGGCCGTCGAGACGTCGGCGATGTTGCCGGCGATGCGGCTGCTGCCCGAGGCCACCTCGCTGATGCTGCGCGACATCTCACCGGTGGTGGCGGTCTGCTCCTCGACCGCGCTGGCGATCGTGGTCTGGAAGTCGTTGATCTTCGCGATGACCTCGCTGATCCGGCTGATCACCTCGACCGCCCCGCTGGTGTCGGCCTGGATCGCGTTGACCCGGGCGCCGATGTCCTCGGTCGCCCGCGCGGTCTCCTGGGCCAGGTCCTTGACCTCGGAGGCGACCACCGCGAAGCCCTTGCCCGCGTCCCCGGCCCGGGCCGCCTCGATGGTCGCGTTCAGGGCCAGCAGGTTGGTCTGCTCCGCGATCGACGTGATCAGCTTGATGACGTTGCCGATTTCCGCCGACGACTCGCCCAGCTGGCGGACCGTCTCGGTGGCCTGCGCGGCCTCGGAGACCGCCACCCCGGCGATCTGCGCGGCCTCGCTGGTGTTGCGGGAGATCTCCCGGATGCTCAGGCCCATCTCCTCCGAACCCGCGGCGACGGTCTGCACGTTGCGGGAGATCTCCTCCGCCTCGGCCGACGCGGAGGCGGTCTGCACGTTGGTGTCCCCGGCCGCCTCGGCGATCTGACCGGCGACCGCGGAGAGCTGGGTGGCGGAGCTCGCGAGTGTGTCGGAGTTCTGGCCGATCGAGCTGATCGATCGGTGCAGCGAGGCGATCGCGGCGTCCATGCTCGCCCCCATCCGGCCCACCTCGTCGCGGCTGGTGATGCCGGTGCGCCGGGTCAGGTCCCCCTTGGCGAGCGCGTCGATGACCTCGGCCAGCCGGGCCACCGGCCGGGTGATCGACCGGGCCAGCGGCACGGCCAGCCCGATCAGCACGGCCAGCGCGACCACCACCACGATGACCGCCGACAGCCGCGACTTGGCGACCGCGGTGTCCATGTCCTTGCGCTCCTGCTCGGCGGCGGCGCTTACCTTCTCGTTCAGCGCGCCCAGCTTGTCGTCGACGACGTTGTTGCGGTCCCGCACTTCCTGGATGTCCGGATTCGGCCCGGGCTCGGCGACCTGCTTGATGAACGTGCCGATGTACTCGCCGAACGAGGTGACATCCGGGCGGATCTGCGCGAACTCGTCGGCCAGCGCGGCCGGCATCCCCGCCGCCTCGACCGCGTCGGCGGCCTCGTCGGCCGAGGCCACGTCGTCCGAGACATCCTGGGTCACGTCGTTGCCCAGCAGCGACAGGGCCGCGTCGAACTTCAGCTCACTCTGCCGGGTGTCGAGATGGTTGAGCGCGGCCAGCCCGACCTCCAGCTGCCGCACCCGGTCGGCCTGCTCGACGAGGCTCCCCTGACTGAGCCACGAACCCAGCCCCAGGGCGAGCAGGCCGAGAACGCCGCACACCACAATCAGACCGAGCCGCTTCGCGACCCCTAGTTGCATCAATCGGGACATCTGAGCTCCTCGGCGTCGGCATTGCCCTCATTTTTGCCGTGATCCGGGCTTTTATCTGCACAACGCCAGATCTCAAATTCCGGTCTTTCCGCGAACCTGCCCGGAGCCAGTGACGGCCCGGTCCCCGGTGGGGATCGGGCCTTCGTCACTGCTTCTTGGGTTCGAGCATCTGCGTCAGCGCGCGGACGGCGTCCTCGTTCGGGGAAGCCGCTTCCCGGTTGGCGTCCTGCAGTTCGCGGTAGACCTCCTCGCGGTGCACCTGCACGTCGCGCGGGGCCTGGATGCCGATCCGGATGACGTCGCCGCGGGCCTCCAGCACGGTGATGACGATGTCGTCGCCGATCATCACGCTCTCGCCGGCCCTCCTGGTCAGCACGAGCATTTAGCCGCTCCTCTCCATCCGTGGACAGGAACGTGCCGTCAGTAGTCCTTGCGCATGATGGCGCGCACCGGCAGGTTGCTGCCGGTCAGCACGACCTGGATCGCGCGGTGGCTGTCCCGGTCGACGACGATCGGGGCGAGCAGGTTGGCCGTGGTCTCGTCGACGCCGGCGGTAATGACCACCATGAGCAGGAGCCGGTCCGGGTCCTTGGTGTTCAGCGCGGCGAACACCTCGCTCTCGATCTCCGGCGCGTAGTCCGGGAAGAACGGCTCCGGCGGGGCCACCAGGAAGCGCAGCTCGGGGTCGTCGACCGAGGTGAACGCGTAGAGCAGGCCGTCGTCGTTCAACCGGACCAGGACGAACTGCCGGTGGGCCGGGAACCCGGGCATCGGCACGGCCATGTCGATGACCGGAAGTTCGAACTCGGTGTCGGTCATGATGGCCCCAATCGGACGGGACGCGGTGCGAGTACTCATGGTCACCTCAGAAAGTCGATGAGCGAGGGCTGAATCACCTTTGCCGAAGCGGCCAGAGCCGCTTGGTACGAGGTCTGCTGGAGCTGCATGTCCATGATGGTCTTCGGCAGGTCGATGTCCTCGACATCGGAGAGCTGAGCCGTCACGTCCAGCAGCCGGTCCTCCGCAGACTGCTTCATCTGCGTAATCCGATTGTATCGGGCGCCTACATCCGAAAGAGCGTTTTTCACGTTATTAGAAGCGGTATCCAGCTTTTCCAGACCCTTGGCCACCGCATCCATGTCATTGGCCGTCAGCGCCTTGGAAATGTCGTCCAGCACCTTGAAGACCGAGGCGTCACCTTCGCCGAACGCGGCCGTCCCACTGGCGTCCACCCGCACCTGCGAGTTGGGGCCGACGGTGCGGTTCACCGGATCGGTGTTGCCGACGAACTCGCCGTCCGCACTGAACGCGGTCGTGCCGGTCGTGGTGCCACCGAACACCGGACGGTCCAGATAGGTCGTGTTCGCGTACCCGATCATGGTGCTTCTGATCTGATCGATCTCGGCGGAGAGCGCGGCCCTCGAGTCGGTGCTGCCGGCGCCGGCGTTGAGGCCCTGCACGGTCAGCGTGCGTGCCTTCTGCAGGATCGTCGAGCTGCTGCTCAGCGTGCCGTCCAAAGTGCTCAACCAGCCGAGACCGTCGCCGGAGCTGCGGACGTACTGGTTGTTGGCGCGCGTCTCGCCCCGCAGCTGCATCGACTGCAGCGTCCCGTTCGGCGAGTCCGAGGGGCGGTTGATCTGCTTGCCGCTGGACAGCTGCTGCTGGATCTTCTCCCCCTTCTGGATGTTGCGCTGGAGGTTCTGGAGCACCCGGGTATGGATGCTGCTCTCGGTGACCCTGCCTGCCATGTCCTACTCCCTTACCTTCCGACCAGACCGGTGCGATTGATGAGCTGATCGAGCATCGAGTCGATCGTGGTGAGCACGCGTGACGCGGCTTCGTACCCGCGCTGGTAGGTGAGGAGGTTGGTCATCTCCTCGTCGAGGTTGACCCCGGACTCGGCCTCGCGGGCCGCGTCCACCTGGTCGGTGACGTTCGCCTGGATGTCGCTGCGCCGGGTCGACGTCTGCGCGTTGACGCCGAGGTCGGCGATCATGTCCTGGTAGGACAGGTCCGGGCTGCCGGCCTTCGTCGCGGTGGCCGACAGCGACGTGGCCACCGAGCCGTCGTTGGTGCCGACCGGCAGGCCGGAGACCGGGTCGAGCTTGGGCGTGCCGTCGGGGTTCGACTCGTTCTTGCCGGAGACCGCGATGGCGGCCGGGTCGGTGATGGCCACCTTCATGTTGCGGGCGTACCGGCCGGTGGTGAAGTCACCGCTGTAAAACGGGCCACCCGCGCTGCCGTCGGCCTTGTAGGCGCCGCTCGTCGCGGTGTTGACGGTGGTGACCAGCTTCTCGGCGACCTTGTCGAGCTGTTTCGCCATGTTCGGCAGGATCGACGTCATGGTGTCGGCCATCGACCCCATCGTGCCGCCGGCCTGCACGACGTCACCGGTGTCGGTCCAGGTCAGTCCGGCCGGCTTGGTCCCGGCGGGCATGAGCCCGTCGTTGAGGTCGCGCTGGGCGTCCATCGTGCTGACGCCCGCGGTGGTCGTCATCTTGCGGACCGTCGTGTTGGTGACGATCAACGCGTTGCCGACGAACACGTCCACCGAGCCGTTCTCCCGGGCCTGCGCGGTCGCGCCGGTGAGCTCGGACAGGTGCATGACCGCCATGTCCCGGCGGTCCTCGAGCTCGTTGACCACCACCCCGGTCGCCTTGGCCTTGACGATGGAGTCGTTGAGCTGCGCGATCGTCCCGGACGTGGTGTTGACCTCCTCGGCGTACTTGCTCATCTGCGAGAAGTTCGCCGACCACTGCGCGTCGAGGGCGCCGTAAGCGCTGTTGATGCCATCCGACACGACCCGGCTCTGCTGCAGCAGCGCGGACCGGGCCGCGGTGCTGTTCGGCTCGTCGCCGACGTCGCCCCAGGCCGCCCACTGGTCGTGCAGCTGGGCCTGCAGCGCGGTGTCGCCGGGTTCGGCGAAGACATCCTCGATGGAGCCGTACGCGGCCGCCTGGTTGGTGAGGTACGTGCCGTTGGCGTGCTCGGTGCGGCCGCGGTTCTCCAGGTACTGGTCGCGCAGTCGCTGCACGTCGGTGACCTGCACACCGGTGCCGAGGCCGTCGGTGGTGGCCCAGCGCACCGGCACGATCGAGCCGACGGAGGCCTGCATGTCCACCCGCTGCCGGGTGTAGCCCTCGGTGTTGGCGTTGGCGATGTTCTGGCCGGTCACGTCGAGACCGCGGCGCTGTGCGTACAGAGAGGTCAGCGCGGTGTTGATACTGCCGAAACTGCTAGCCATCAGATTGCCTCGTCCACCAGGCTCGGGCGGCGTACTCCACCGCTGACTGTCTTGCCCTGAGATGAATACGTTTCCACTGTCCCGGCGAACGCGAGCATGGTTTCGCGGGCGGCGCGCTGGCCGGCGGTGAGCAGGTCCCGGTTGGCGTCGGCCATCGTGCCGATCTCACTGGTCAGCGTGAGGAACGCCTTACGGTGCTGATGCAGCAGGTCGGACCAGGGCGCCGGCGCGGCGTCGGCGAGCTGCCCCAGCGAGGCCTCCGCGGGAAGGCCCAGTTCAAGAGCCACAGCCTGCGCGTACGCGGCCCGGGCGACCTCGGTCTGACGGATCTGGTCCAGCACGACCTCGACCTCGCGGGTGGCGTGGGCGAGCCAGCGGGAGCGGTTGGAGGCGAGCAGGAGCTGCTCCTCCTCGAGCTTGAACAGCAGCAGTTCCAGCAGCTCTCGCGCTCGCCACAGGACGCTGGACAGGTCGGTCAGGCTCACCGATCCTCCACCTTCCTCTCTGAGGGCTTCAACTCTCATCCGGACAAGTCGGCACAGCGGATCGGTCTCTGAGGGGTTTCGACCAGGTAGCAGAGGCCGGATCTGGCATTCGTCCGAAAAGCCCGAAAAAATTTCAGAGACTTCTCATGACCGGCGGGCCACCGCCGATCTGACTGGCGCAACGCCAACGGCTTACGGATGAGCCGGTACGGACCCCACTCAAGGAGGAAACACCATGGGTCTTCGCATCAACCAGAACATCGCCGCCCAGAACGCCTACCGGAACCTGTCGGTCACCGACGGGCAGATGTCGAAGTCGCTGGAGAAGTTGTCCAGTGGTTTCCGCATCAACCGCGCGGCTGACGACGCGGCCGGCCTCTCGATCTCCGAGGGTCTCCGTTCCCAGGTGGGTGGCCTCAAGCAGGCCGTCCGTAACGCCCAGGACGGCATCTCGGTCGCGCAGACCGCTGAAGGTGCGCTCAACGAGACCACCTCGATCCTCCAGCGTATGCGTGACCTCTCCGTGCAGGCTGCCAACGGTGGCTCCAACGACTCCGAGGCCAAGGCCGCGGCGCAGAAGGAGTTCGGTCAGCTCAACGAGGAGCTCGACCGCATCAGCAACACGACCTCGTTCGGCAAGTCGAAGCTGCTCGACGGCTCCTTCGGCAACGGCAACAAGATCGACAGCGCCAGCAAGGTGCAGACGATGCCGACCGGCACCCAGACGTTCGAGATCACCAAGATCGGCGACAAGGACCTCACCGCCGCTCCGATCACGGTGAGCGCGAACATCCCGGCCAACGCGTCCGCCAAGGACGTCGCGGACGCGATGAACAAGGCGATCAAGTCGGCCCTCACCGACCAGACGCCGGGTGGCCCGGCAGCCGGCCAGGGCTTCACCGGTAATGAGGTCAGCGTCAGCGCCTCGGTCGCCACGGACGGCTCGGGTGCCTCGTTCAGCCTCAGCGGTTCCAAGGGTTTCTCGGTGAACGACACGGGCGCCCTGGCGGCCGTCGGCGTCACCGGCACCGCCAGCACCGCCGACCCCAAGGCCAACAGCGGCCAGTTCCAGGTCGGCGCCAACAGCGGCGAGACCCTGAGCATCTCCATCGGCGCCGTCAGCTCGTCGGCCCTGGGCACCAAGGCCCTGGACCTGACCGCTGAGGGTGGCGCGGACAAGGCGATCGACGCGCTCGACAAGGCGATCACCTCGGTTTCGGACACCCGGGCGACCCTCGGTGCGTACCAGAACCGGTTCGAGCACACGATCAACAACCTGAACGTCTCGGTCGAGAACCTGTCCGCGTCGGAGTCGCGTATCCGTGACACCGACATGGCCCAGGAGATGGTCCAGTTCACCCGGAACCAGATCCTGACCCAGGCCGGCACCTCGATGCTGTCGCAGGCCAACCAGGCCTCGCAGAACGTTCTGTCGCTGCTCCGCTAACCGAACCGCTACCCGGTAGCACTCAACCGAATATCGCTGACAACCGAATAGTCGGGGGTAGCCGGCAGACACGCCGGCTACCCCCGCTCCATATCAGTACCCCCGCAGGAAAGCAGGTGGCCCGTGTCCAGTTCAGTCGACGGACTCGTCAGTGGTCTCAGCACGTCCTCCATGATCAGCTCCCTGCTGCAGGTGGAGGCCGCTCCGCAGACCCGGCTCAAGACCAAGGTCAACACGGCCCAGACGGTGGTCTCCTCGTACCAGTCGGTGAACTCCAAGCTGGTGGGACTGAAGAACGCCGCGGCCGACACCAGCGCGCTGTCCACCTGGCGTTCTATCAAGCCGACGACGAACACCGCTTCCGTGACCGCCACCGCGGTCGGCGGCACCAACACCGCCACCGGCAGCCTGACGTTCGACGTCGTGGGCCTGGCCAAGGCCCAGTCGACCACCGCCCGGGTCGCGACCACCGGCGACGTCACCGCCGCCGAGTCGTTCAAGGTCAAGGTCGGCTCCGGCGACGAGGTCGAGATCCAGCTGACCGACAAGTCCGCCCAGGGCATCGCCGACGCGCTGAACAAGGCCGGTCTCGGGGTCAAGGCCTCGGTCGTCAACACCGGTGGGGCGCAGAACATCCTGCAGCTCAGCGGCGCGAAGACCGGCACCGCCAACGCGTTCAGCATCACCGGGCTGGAGGACGTCGGCCTGGCGACGAGCGCCGCCACCGACGCGAAGCTGCAGGTCGGCGGCGCGGACGAGGATGGTGGCTACAGCGTCACCAGCGGCACCAACACGTTCACCGGCCTCATGGCGGGCGTGACGCTGACGGTCTCCAAGAAGGAGACCAACGTCAACCTGAACGTCGAGTCGGACGCCGCGGGCATCGCCTCGAAGCTGCAGTCGCTCGTCGACGCCGCCAACGCCGCGCTGGCCGAGGTCACCACGCAGACCAAGTACGACCCGTCGACCAAGGTCAGTTCGCCCCTGACCGGCGACTTCATGGTCCGCCAGATGAGCTCCTCGATCCTCAGCTCGATCAGCCAGGGCCTGACGTACCGCAAGGAAGGCGCCCCGGCCGCCCCGGACAAGACCGCCGACCCGGCGGTCATCGCCGCCGACAAGGCGGCCAACGTCGTCAAGTTCGGCAGCCTCAGCAAGCTCGGCATCGAACTGGACCGCAGCGGTCAGCTGACGTTCGACCAGGAGAAGTTCACCGCGTCGTACAACGCCGACCCGACCGCCATCAAGCAGGCCGGCATCGCGTTCGGCGACAGCATCCGGGCCGTCGCGAACACCCAGATCGAGAACGTCACCGGGGCCGTCACCGGTCGCAAGAACGCGATCGACTCGATGAACCTGCAGATCGACAACTGGGACGTCCGGCTGGCCGCGAAGAAGACCGCGCTCACCAAGCAGTACGCCGGCCTCGAGACCGCGCTCGGCAAGCTGCAATCACAATCCACCTGGCTGTCCGGCCAGATCGCCAGCCTCGGCTGACAAGCACCGTCCGCCCATGGAATCCGCCCATTCCTGAGCAAAGGGAACTGATGACCTCTCCGCTGAACCGTTATCTCCAGGACTCCGTCAACACTGCCTCGCCCGGCAAGCTGCTGGTGATGCTCTACGACCGTCTCGTACTGGACCTGACCCTCGGCGAAGAAGCGCTGCGCACCGGCGACCGGGAACTGGCGAACGACAAGCTGAACCACGCCCAGGAGATCATCCTGGAGCTGCGCACCACGCTCAACGTGGAAGCGTGGGCCGGCGCACCCGGCCTGGCCAGCCTGTACGGCTATCTGCTCACCGAGCTGATCGGGGCCAACATCGCCCGCGACGCCGACCGGGTGGCGGCCTGCCGCGGGCACATCGAACCGCTGCGGGACGCCTGGCGGGAGGCCGCACTGCTCGCGGCCGCCAACCCGGCGCCGGTGGCCTGAGCCGACCCATGAGGCAGTTGAGCGAGGTGAGGACAGCGTGACGACCGAATGGCGCGAAGCCTGGACCGCCGCGCTCGACGAACTCGAGCTCGACGTCGTGGCCACCGAGGCCATGCTGACCGACGCCCGCCGGTTGGCCGAGCTGCCGGCGTCGGACATGTGGCAGCCACCGACCGACCTCGGTGCGCTGCCGCTGGAGCTCAAGCCGCGGGCCGACGAGATCCTCACCCGTCAGCTCGCCGCCGCCCAGGAGATCGCCCGGCGGCTCACCGCCACCCGGGCCCAGCAGGTGATGACCAGCAAGATCGAGACCGGCGAGGCCAGCAAACGCCCCGTCTACCTCGATTGCGCCATGTAACGGACTCAAAGCACTGAACCCGGGACCCCTTGCAGGGGTCCCGGGTTTTGGCTCCGCCGACTGATAGTCCAGGCTTGGGTAGGGGGCATGGCTGCAACCCAGCGGCAACCGTTTGACGCTCAGCGGATCGGCGGGCGGGCCGAAACGGAGAGTACGGGCAACGGACTGCTCGTACAGCTCGCCAAGGAACGGCGGCCTCGCACCACCGGAAGGAACCACCGCCGTGTTCGATGACGTCGCTTCGTCCTCGCTCCGCGTCGCAGTCGCCGGCCTGGCCGCCCGGCAGAACGCCATCAGCAACAACATCGCGAACATCGAGACGCCCGGATACCAGGCCCGTAAGGTCAAGTTCGAAGAGGCGCTGAGCAGCGCCGTCGCTCACGGCCAGTCGCCCTCGACGGTCGCGCCCAGCGTGCAGAACTCGCTCGAGCCGACCCGCCTGAACGGCAGCAACGTCAACCTCGACGAGGAGACGCTCTCCCACATCGACACCACGATGCGGTACCAGCTGACGATCCGGGCACTCGACGGCAAGTACTCGCTGCTCCGCGACGCGATCAAGGGGGCCTGAGCCGGATGAGCACGTTCAACGCGATCGGCACCGCCGCGAGCGGCGTGACCGTGTACCGCAAGTGGCTCGACGCGGTCTCCGACAACATCGCCAACATGGACAACGTCAGCCGGACCTCGGAAAGTGCGTTCCAGGCCCGGTACGTCGTCGCCCAGGAGGCCCAGGACGGCAACGGCGCCCAGGTCGGCGGCATCGCGTACGGCAGCGCCGAGGGCCAGCTCGCCTACGAGCCGGACAACCCGCTGGCCGACACCGAGGGGTACGTGCGCCGCCCCGACATCGACCTCGGCAGCCAGATGGCCCAGCTGATGATGGCCCAGCGCGCGTACCAGGCGAACATCTCGGTCGTCGACCGGGCCAAGGAGTCCTACCAGGCCGCCATCAACCTCGGGAAGGGCTGATCATGACCTCTCCGATCGGCGCGCTCGGCGCCGTCAACGGCCTCTCCGCGGTCAGCGGGATCAGCGGGGTCGGCGGTGCCACCGGCCTCGCCGGCGCCGACCAGGTCAAGGCCCCGAACACCGACTTCGCGAGCATGTTGTCGCAGGGCCTGGAGAGCGTGCAGGCGTCCCAGGCCAAAGCCGGCGACCTGTCCGTGCAGGTGGCCAACGGCACCCTGCAGGACCCGGCGCAGTACACGATGGCATCGACCGAGGCCGCACTCGGTCTCCAGCTGACCATGGCGATCCGGAACAAGGCCGTCGAGGCGTTCCAGGAGATCATGAGAATGCAGGCCTAAAATGACAGATCGTCTCCCCGCTCCGGTACGCAAGGTAGGCGACACCTTCAAGTCGTTCACGCCCGGCCAGAAGGCGGTCACTGTCGCCGCCGTGATCGCCCTGGTCATCGGCGGGTACTTCTTCGCCACCTGGGCCTCGAAGCCGTCCTACTCCCCCCTGTTCAGCAACCTCTCCAGCAAGGACGCCAGCGCGATCGTCGAGTCGCTGCAGAAGTCCGGCACGGCGTACGAGCTCGCCAACGGCGGCGGCACGATCCTGGTGCCCCAGGACCAGGTGTACGACCTGCGGCTGCAGATGTCCGGCGAGGGCCTGCCCGGCGAGTCCGACACCGGGTACGCGCTGCTGGACCAGCAGGGGATCACCACCAGCGACTTCATGCAGCACACGAATTACCAGCGCGCGCTCGAGGGGGAACTCTCGAACACCATCAAGGCGATCGACGGCGTCGAGGCGGCCACCGTGCACCTCGTCATGCCGCAGAAGGACGTGTTCGCCGACGACCAGGACAAGACCACCGCCTCCGTGCTGGTGCAGTCGTCCGCGAGCCAGCCGCTCGACGAGCAGCAGGTGCAGTCGATCGTGCACCTCGTCGCGTCGAGCGTCGAGGGCCTCGACCCCACCCAGGTGACCGTGGCCGGCGCGGACGGCAAGATCCTCTCGACCGGTGGCGGCGCGCCGCTGGGCTCCGGCGCCGGCAACAGCGGTGCCGACTCGCAGACCGTCGCGTTCCAGGAGCGGCTCAACAACTCGTTGCAGAACATGCTGGACGCGGTCGTGGGCCCCGGTCACTCCGTGGTCACCACCACCGCCGAGCTGGACTTCGACCAGACCACGACCACCAGCAAGTCGTACACGTCGGATCCGTCCGTCGCGGCGCTGTCGGAGAGCATCAGCCGGGAGGCCTACAACGGCAACGGCACCGGTAGCGGCGGGGTGCTCGGCCCGGACAACATCCAGGTGCCGAACGGGTCGACCAGCACCAGCGGCACCGGCCAGTACGAGAACAGCAACACCGTACGCAACAACGCGGTCAACGAGGTCACCGAGAACCGCAACAGCGCGCCGGGCGGCATCAAGCGGCTCAGCGTCTCGGTGCTGCTGGACGCCACCACCGCCGGCGCGGTCAACCAGGCAGACGTGCAGCAGCTGGTCAGCGCCGCGGCCGGCGTCGACGCGACCCGCGGGGACACCATCGCGGTCAGCGCCATGGCGTTCGACACCAGCGCCGCGACCGCCGCCAAGGACGCGCTCGCCGCCTCCTCGGCCGCCGAACAGAGCGCCCAGCAGACCTCACTGTTCAAGACCGCGGCGATGGCCCTGGTGGTGCTCCTGCTGATGTTCATTGCCTGGCGCTGGAGCCGGAAGCAGAAGAAGCGCAAGTCGCTGACCGCGGACGAGCTCAAGCACCTCGAGGCGATGCAGGCGGCACTGGAGAACCAGCGGCTGGCCGAGCTGAACGCGGCGATCCCGTCGCCCGCGCTGGAGGCCGCGAACGCCACCCACGAGGCGCTCGAGGAGCGTCAGCGGGAGATCGAGCAGATGGTCGAGGACCAGCCCGAGGAGATGGCCGCCCTGCTCCGCGGCTGGCTCGGCGCCGGCCGCTAAAGCATCCAGGTTCAAGGAGGAACCGCGTTGACCACACCAGCACTGACCACGTCGTCGATGACCGGTCTGCGTAAAGCGGCCATCCTGCTGGTGCGAATGGGGAAGGAATACTCGACCCGGGTGCTCGCCAACATGAGCGAGGGCGAGGTCGAGGAGCTGTCCGCCGAGATCGCCCGGCTCGGCAAACTCGAACCGGACGTGGTGGTCGACGTCATCGACGAGTTCTACGCGCTGGCGACGACCAAGCACGCCGGTGCGGGTGGCATGGCGTACGCCCGTGAGCTGCTCGAAGCGTCCCTCGGCACGGAACGCGCCCAGCTGATCCTGGACCGGCTGCAGGCGTCGATGACCGACATGCCGTTCAACTTCCTGAGCCACGCCGACCCGCGGCAGCTCCTCTCGTACGTGCAATATGAGCACCCGCAGACGATCGCGCTGGTCCTGGCGCACATCCCGTCGGCGCTGGCGTCCTCGATCCTGTCCGGGCTCGCCCCGGAGGTGCAGTCGGACGTCGCGCACCGGATCGCCGTCATGGACCGCACCTCGCCGGACGTGATCCGCCAGGTGGAACTCGCCCTGCAGCGCAAGCTCTCCACCGTGCTGCAGCCCGACGAGCTGTCCACGGTCGGCGGCCTGGATCCGCTGGTGGACATCATCAACCGGGCGGACCGCACCACCGAGCGGCTCATCCTGGAGGCGCTCGAGGCGCGCAACCCGGAGATCGCCGAGGAGATCCGCCGGCGGATGTTCATGTTCGAGGACATCATCAGCCTGGACGACCGGTCGGTGCAGCTCGTGCTGCGCCAGGTCGAGCCGTCCGACCTCGCCCTCGCACTCAAGGGTGTCGGCGAGGACGTCCGCGACAAGGTCACCGGCAACCTGTCCGAACGCGGGCGGGAGAACCTGATCGAGGAGATGGACCTGATGGGCCCGGTCAAGGTCAAGATGGTCGAGGAGGCGCAGCAGAAGATCGTCTCCGTGATCCGCTCGCTGGAGGACTCCGGCCAGATCGAGATCCAGCGCGGCGGCGAGGCGGAGGAACTCATTGGCTGACGAGAAACCGCCGGTGCTGCGGGGCTCGGTCGCCGAGTCCGCCACCGCCGCCACTTTCGGCGTGGACCTGCGCCGCGGCGTACCGATGGATTCCGAACCGGTGGAGCGGGCCAAGCAGCAGGCCCGCACCGCCGGGTACGCCGAGGGCTGGGCCCAGGGGCAGCGGGCCGCCGCGCTCGAGGCCGGGGTGGCCGCGGAACGGGCGCGGGCGGTCGAGCGTGAGCACGACCAGCGCCGGGCCGCCGCACTCAACCAGGCCGTCAACGCGCTGGGCCGGGCGGTCACCAACCTGGAGACCCAGCTGATGCCGACCCTGCACGAGCTGCAGGAGGCGGTGCTGGCCCACGCTTTCGAGCTGGCCGAGGCGATCGTCGGCCGGGCCATGGACGACACCGAGGGCCGGGCCGCCGCGGCGCTGCGCCGGGCCATGAACGCCGCCCCCGACCAGGGCGACATCGTGGTCAGCCTGCACCCCGACGATTTCCGTGGTCTGGTCGGCACGGCAACCGACGCGGACTACAACTACGAGGGACGGCCGGTGCACCTGCGGCCCGAGCCCGGACTGCGCCCCGGCGACGCTGTCGCCGAGACCGGCACGACGACGGTGGACGCCTCCATCGCGGCCGCCGTGGCGAGAGCGAGAGAAGCCCTCCGACTGTGACCGACGTCTTCCGGAACCGCATCAACGCCGCGCTCACCGCGGCCCAGCCGCTCAGCCGGGGCAAGGTGACCGGCGCGGTGGGCCTGCGGGTGACGGTCAGCGGGCTGGAGGCGCGGGTCGGTGACCTGCTGCGGATCAACGACGGCGACGACGCGGTGCTGGCCGAGGTCGCGGCGCTGGACGGCGACCGGCTGTCCTGCCTGCCGCTCGGCCCGATCGCCGGCCTCGGCACCGGCAGCCCGGTGGTCTCGACCGGCGGGCCGTTGCGCGTGGCGGTCGGCCCGGACCTGCGCGGGCGCATCCTGGACGGCCTGGGCCGGCCGATGGACGGCGGCCCGCCGCTGCACGGCGAGATGGTCGGCATCGAGGGCATGCCGCCGTCGGCGATGGAACGCCAGCTGGTCGACGCCCCGATGCCGCTGGGCGTACGGGTCCTGGACACGCTGGTGCCGTGCGGCCGGGGCCAGCGGATCGGCATCTTCGCCGGTTCCGGCGTCGGCAAGTCGACGCTCATGTCCATGATCACCCGGGGGACGACCGCCCAGCTCAACGTGGTGGCGCTGGTCGGTGAGCGGGGCCGGGAGGTCCGCGAGTTCATCGAGCACGACCTCGGCCCCGAGGGCCTGGCCCGCTCGGTGGTGGTGATCGCGACGTCGGACACCCCGCCGCTGGTCCGGCTGCGCGCCCCGCTCGTCGCGACCCGGATCGCCGAGTACTTCCGCGACGAGGGCCAGGACGTCCTCATGCTGATGGACAGCGTCACCCGCGCCGCGATGGCCCAGCGCGAGGTCGGCCTCTCGGTCGGCGAACCGCCGGCCACCCGCGGGTATCCACCGTCCGTCTTCGCCATGCTCGCGTCCCTGCTGGAACGCGCCGGCCCCGGCGCCCGCGGCAGCATCACCGGGCTGTACACGGTGCTGGTGGAGGGTGACGACCACAACGAGCCGATCGCCGACGCGGCCCGCTCGATCCTGGACGGCCACATCGTGCTGGACCGCAAGCTCGCCACCGCCGGCCACTTCCCCAGCATCCAGGCACTCGACTCGATCTCCCGGGTGGCCAACAAGATCACCACCGCGGAGCAGAAATCCGACGCGGCCGAGCTGCGGCGGATGATGGCCGCCCACCGCGACGTGCGCGAACTCGTCGAGATCGGCGCCTACGTCCCCGGGACCAACCCGGACGCCGACCGCGCGACCGCCATCTGGCCGCAGATCACCGCATTCCTGCGGCAGGGCCTGGACGAGAAGGTCTCCGCCGACCAGGCCTGGATGCAGCTGCGCCAGGTGATCGCCGCTTCCTGATCCATCCGGTACGGGTGCAGCTCGGGTGCAGGGGCTCAGCCGCCCGCCGGGCCCGCCGACCGGGTCTGTGTACGGCGCTTCTTGGGAGGTCTTCGTGAACCGCTTCTTCCGGCTCGGTCCCGTGCTGCGGGCGCGCAAGGCCCAGGAGGACGCCGCCCGGGGCGCGGTGATCCAGTCCCGGCAGGAGATCCGGGAGGCGCAGGCGCTGGTCAAGCGGCGTCAGCTGGACCTTGCCGGAGCGGACGCGCCGACCGAGGGCACCGCCCGGGCCATGGTCGCCTCGATGGTCGCCCGGCAGTCGCTGGCCGCCACGCTGTCCGGCGCCCACCAGATGGTCACCGACGCCGAGGAACGGACCCGGGAGAAGGTCGCCGAACTCGCCGACGCCGCCAAGCGCCGCCGCGCGGTGGAGATGATGGCCGAGCGGCACGCCGAGACGGTCCGCCACCACGACCTGACCACGGAACAGAACAACATCGACGAGATCGCGGTGACCTCGAAGGCCCGCAACGCCGCCCGCGGCGTCGACGCGACCAGCGAGGAACGCGCCAGCACGCTGCGGCACGGCGCCGGGTCGGTCGCCGACCGCCGCTCGCTGATCGAGCTCTCCGCAGCCGGGGTCGCGGCCGCCGAGCGCGAGGACATCGCCCGGGAGACCGCGAACGGCGTCGCCGCCCAGCGCGGCATGATCGACCTCGCCGACGCCCGGGAGGCGATCGACGCCGCCCGCGAGCGGTTGTCCCTTGTCGCTAAGCGCCCGGCCGATCCCGCCGAAGTCGATGACGAGGGCAACTCCGACCAGGACTGAGCCGACGGGAGCCGCGCATGATTGGTGTCCAGGGTGTCATGTCCCGCATCTCCGAGCTGAAGACCCAGCTCGGGATCGCGCCGGCCACCACGGCCCCCACCACCACCGACACCACGACGAGCACCGGTAGGACCACGGCGACCTCCGGCACGGCGTTCGCGAAGGCGCTCGCCGGGGCCACCAGGACCACCACGGGCACCACCGGCACCGGGGTCACCGGCAAGTCCGTCGTCGACGCCGCGAAAAAATACCTCGGGACGCCGTACGTCTTCGGCAGCACCGACCCGGACAAGGGGCTGGACTGCTCGGCGCTGGTGCAACGGGCGTACAAGGACCTCGGTGTGGATCTGCCGCGCAACTCGCGTGAGCAGGCCCGGGTCGGCACGAAGGTGGACGGCCTGGCCGACGCCAAGCCCGGTGACATCCTGGCGTTCGACAAACCGGTCGACCACGTCGCGATCTACCTCGGCGACAACAAGATGATCGCGGCGCCCAAACCCGGCGACCACGTCAAGATCCAATCGGTGTACGAAACCCCGACGCACATCCGTCGCGTGGTCGGCACCGCATCCGCCACCCCCGCCACGGTCGCCGCAGCCGGGGTCGGTGCCGTCCGCCCGGCCAGCCTGCAGAGCTCCAGCTCGCTCGCCGGCGTCCCGTACGCGGACATGTTCACCAAGGCCGGCGCGAAGTACGGCGTCTCCCCGAAACTCCTCGCCGCGGTCGCCAAGGTCGAATCGGGCTACAACCCCAAGGCGGTCAGCCCGGCCGGTGCCCAGGGCCTCATGCAGCTCATGCCGGCCACCGCCCGCGGGCTCGGGGTGGACAACTCGTTCGACCCGCAACAGGCCATCAACGGCGCCGCGAAGCTGCTGTCCAGCCACTTGAAAGAGTTCAAGTCGCTGCCCCTCGCGCTCGCGGCCTACAACGCGGGCGGCGGCAACGTCCACAAGTACGGCGGCATCCCGCCGTTCGCCGAGACCCAGGCGTACGTGCCCAAGGTCCAGAAGGCGCTCGCCGCTCTCGGCTGAGCAACATTTGAAAGGGGAACGCGCCCCATGACGAGCTCCGTCTCCGGCCCCGACCGCAAACCCTCGACCGACACCCCACCCCGCCGGCCCACCCCGGCAACCGGCGGCGAGGCGTTCGGATCGGCACTGTCGGCCGAGCTGGACCGGAAGCCCGGCGCCGGTCCCCGCCCCGCAACCGACCCCCGCCCCCGGCCGCCGTCCGACCCTCGGCCATCGGCCGGACCCCGGCCGTCCGCTGATCCCCGCCTCGACGCGGGTCGCGCGGCCGATGTGCGCATCGCCGACGAGCGCCGGGCTCAGACCGACCGCATCCTGGAACGCGCGGCGAACGGCAACCGGGCGGAGGCCAGGACCACGCAGGAGCAGGCCGCTTCGGCCCGGTTGCAGCTCCGGGCCGCCCAGAACCGGGCGACGCAGAACCGGGCGACACAGAACCGGGCTCTCGAAAGGTCCGACCAGAACCGGGCCTCGGAACGCGCGGACCACAACCGGGCCACCGCCCGCCGCGCCGCCGCCGAGCGGCCCGACTTCCAGCGGCCCGATTTCCAGCGGCCCGGCAGCCGGCGCCCTGAGGTCCGGCGCCCTGCCGAGAAGGTCACCGAATCCACCGCCGCGTCCACGCCCGACGAGAAGGCCGATGCGACGGCCCCTCTCACTCCGGTGCCGCAGATCGCCATCGCCGCCACGACGACGCCCGAGAACATCGCCGCCAACGAGAAGGCTGCGCTGACGCCCACGATCGCGGTGGGGACGACCGACTCGGCGACCCCGCAGCCGACCACGCCGGGGGCCGCACAGGCGGCCGCCTGGACCCAGGCCGAGAGCCAGGCGGTGGATCAGGCCGCCGCCGCGCCCCCGATCACCATCTCGGTGGCCCCGAGCAGTGCCGCGCAGACCGCCGTCACCCAGGCCGACGCCGCAGCCCAGGCCGACGCGAACGGCTGGGCGGGGACCGACGGCGGCCTGCCCACCGGAACCGGAGCGACCGGCACCACCCAGTCCGGCACCACGCAGTCCGGCGCCACGCAAGGCGGCAACGGGCAGACCGGAAGCGGACAAAACGGCGTGGGACAAAACGGCGTGGGGCAGGCGGGCGTGGGGCAGGCCGGCGCAGTTCAGGCCGGGGCCGGGCCTAACGGCACCACGGCTGCTGGTGCCGCGCCGGCCGGTACCGGACAAAACGGCATCGGCGGGGCCGCGACCGGACCGGGTGCGGTCGGGCCGAACGGCATCGGGCGGGACGGGACCGGCCCAGCCGGCGCGGCGCAGGCCGGCAGCGGATCGAACGCGGCGGGCCAGGCCGGCACAGGTCAGGCCGGCGCAGGACAGAACGGGGCGGGCCAGGTCGGCGCGGGTCAGGCCAGCGCAGGGCCGGGCGGCGCAGGACAGAACGGGGCGGGCCAGGTCGGCGCAGGGCCGGGCGGCGCGGGGTCGGGCGGCACAGGACTGGCCGGCGCAGGACTGGCCGGCGCAGGACTGGCCGGCGCAGGACTGGCCGGGATCGGACCGAACGCGGCAGGGCCGGCCGGGACAGTGCAGGCCGGGACAGGGGCGGCCGGGACAGGGGCGGCCGGGAACGGACCGGACGGCGCCGGGGCAGTGCAGGGCGGCATCGGGCAGAGCGGGCCCGGTGCGGCGGCGGAGCGGGGTGCCCTCGACGGGCTGGGGGACGCTTCGGCTGCCGCGGGCGTACCCGTCGGGCCTTCCGGGGTGAGCGCGACCGCCTCCGCCGACCTCGCCGCCACCGCTGAGGCCGCGTTGAACGGTGATCCGGCAGTGGCCGACGCGGATCTCACCGCGGCCCCGCTGCGGGACACCGACGCCTCCGCGGCCCCCGGCGACCAGCCGCCCGCGTTGCCTGACCAGGCCGGCGGCGACGGCACCGCCTCGTCGGGCCAGGAGAGCGGCGGCCAAGCAAATTCCGGCGCTTTTGCTCCCCCGGCGAGCAAGAGCCAGGATCTGCCGGCAGGCCTCGCGGGCCTCACCGGCGTGGCCCCGGCCGGACCGGCGGCGCCCGCCGCGCCGGTGTCGAATGTCGCCCCGCCGCCCGCACCGCCGTTGCCCGGGCCGGTCGCGATGCAGCTGGCCACCCGGATCACGCCGCTGCGGCTCGACGCGGACGGCGTGCACCGGCTGACCGTCAACCTGCATCCTGTCGACCTCGGGCCGGTGCAGGTCGTCGCGGAGATCCGTAACGGGGAGGTCAGCGTGCAGCTGACCAGCTCGACCGACGCCGGGCACGAGTCGTTGCGCGACGCGATGGAGGAGCTGCGACGGGATCTGGAGCAGTCCGGGTTCACCAACACGTCGCTGGACCTGCGGCAGGGATCGGGGCAGGAGCAAGCCCGTCAGCAGTTTGCCTTCATGAACACCGGGGCGGGCAACGGGCGTACCGGAAATGTGCCGGACGCACCCGCCGAGAACGCCCCGCCGGTCCCGTCCCGTCCCACCGGAAACAGCCGACTGGATATCGAGGCCTGAGCCGAAAATAGCGGCTAAGCGATTCCGGCCCCCGGCCGAACCTGAAGTGCGAGGGACCAACGCGCTACGTCAGGAGGGCCGGTCGATGACCTCGCCGATCAACGGAATCGTCAGCAACACGTACGACGACAAGACCGCCAAGTCGACGTCGATGTACACGACCAAGACGACGACGGACGCCGGCGCCAGCAAATCGGTGGCCGACCAGGACACGTTCATGAAGCTGCTGGTCGCCCAGCTGAAGTATCAGGATCCCAGCAACCCGGCCGACTCGACCCAGTTCCTCGCGCAGACCGCGCAGTTCACCCAGGTCGAGAAGCTCGGCCAGATCGCCGACATGTTGCAGGCCCAGCAGTTGATCGGCGCGAGTGCGCTGGTCGGCCGGACGGTCACGTATCAGGACGGCGACGGCAACACCCATTCGGGCGTCGTCACGAAGACGAAGCTCAACGGAGACAGCGAACCGACGCTCGTGGTCGGGAACATGGATGTGCAGCTGTCCAAGGTCACGGAAGTCAACCAGTCGTCAGCCGCTCCGGCGGCAGTCACCCCGGCACCGGTCACCGCACCGGTCACGGCACCGGTCGTGCCGGCGCCCGCGGCGAAGGCTACTGAGGGACAGACCGCCCCTGCGAACACCGCCTCCGATGATTCCGCTACCACGAAGGAAAACTGACCTATGCTGCGTTCCCTTTTCTCCGGCATCAGTGGCCTCCGCGCGCATCAGCAGATGATGGACGTCACCGGTAACAACATCGCGAACGTGAACACCACCGGTTACAAGTCCAGCCAGACGGTCTTCCAGGACACGCTCTCGCAGATGGTCAACGCGGCCGGTGCCCCGCAGAACGGCGCCGGTGGCACCAACCCGGCGCAGGTCGGCCTCGGTGTGAAGACGGCGAGCATCAACGCGAACTTCAGCCAGGGCGCCGCGCAGACCACCGGCAAGTCCGGCGACATGATGATCCAGGGTGACGGCTTCTTCGTGGTGAAGAGCGGCGGGGAGTCGGTGTACACCCGGGCCGGCTCGTTCAACTTCGACGCCAACGGCTCGCTGACCACCCCGAACGGCCAGATCGTGCAGGGCTGGTCCGCCAACACCGACGGCGAGGTCAACGTCGCCGGCGCGCCCGGCAACATCAAGCTGCCGATCGGCATCAGCCTCAAGCCCGAGGAGACCACCAAGTTCACCCTGACCGGCAACCTGTCGTACGAAGCTCCGGTCGATCCCACGGGTGCCACCCTGGGCAGTTCCAAGGTGATCCCGATCCCGGTCGTCGACATCAACGGTGCCTCGAGCACGCTGAACGTGACGCTGACGAAGTCGGGCGCCAACGAATGGACCGCCAAGACCCCGAACGGCACCGCAGTGCCGATCCCGTTCGTGAACGGTAAACCGAACGACGGCACCAATCCGATCACCAGCATCAGCATCACCGAGGGCACCGAGACCTACACCGTAGACATCACCGACCTCACGCATTACAGCGGTAACACCGAGGCCCGGGTCAGCGACGCGGACGGTTCCGGGGCGGGCATCCTGAGCTCGTACACGGTGTCGAACACCGGTCAGATCGTCGGTGTGTTCTCCAACGGCCTCAAGCAGACGCTCGGCCAGCTCGCCCTGGCCAACTTCAACAACGTGAACGGCCTGGAGAAGATCGGTGACTCCATGTTCCGCAGCACGGTGAACTCGGGGCTCGCACAAGTGGGTGCGGCCGGCTCAGCGGGACTGGGCCTGATCACCAACGGCGCACTGGAGATGTCGAACGTCGACCTCGCCCAGGAGTTCACCAACCTCGTCATCGCTCAACGTGGTTTCCAGGCGAACAGCCGGATCATCACGACGTCCGACGAGATCCTGCAGGAACTCGTGAACCTCAAGCGCTGATAACGCAGATCCGGTGGAAGCCGGGACGGGCCACACGGCTCGCCCCGGCTTCTTCGTTTCCGGGGTTTTCAGCACCCGTAATGCGACCGGAACGCGCTCATCGGCAACCGAAGAATCGCCGAATGGTCATGTGAAGGGCCACGGACGGCCCACCAGCCAACAGACGCCAAGGACGGAAGTCGTGATCCTCGTAACCCGCCTTAACGGAGCCGTTTTCGCCCTGAACCCCGACCTGGTCGAGCGCGCGGACTGCACGCCCGACACGGTCATCACGCTGGTGGACGGCACCAAGTACGTCATCGCCGAGTCCGTGCCCGAGTTCATCGACTCGGTGCGCCATTACCGCAGCTCGCTTATCGCCCAAGCGAGTCGCATGGAGGCCGAGCCGGCCGCCACCGACATGTCCGACGACGAGCCGTCCCGCCCCGCCGCGAACGTGCTGCCGCTGCACCGGAAGGAGCGCTGATATGGATCTCGCCTCCATCATCGGTGTACTTGTTGCCGTAATCATCGTCTTCGTCGTGCAGGCGCTGGAGGGTGGCTCCGCCGCCTCCATCATCCTGCTGCCGTCGATGCTGCTGGTCTTCGGTGGCGCGTACTGCGCCGCCATGGCCGGCGGTGTGCTCAAGGACGCGCTCGGCGCCGGCAAGTCGCTCCAGAAGGTCTTCCTGGCCAAGGTCGCCCCGCCGAACCAGCTGGTCGACGAGATCGTCAAGCTGGCCGAGCGGGCCCGCCGCGAGGGCCTGCTGGCCCTCGAGGACGCGGTCAAGACCGTCGAGCACCCGTTCCTGAAGCGTGGCCTGCAGCTGGCCATCGACGGCACGGACCCGGAGGAACTGCACGACATCCTGCACGCCGAGGTCGCCGCGAAGAAGAAGGCCGACAAGGCCGGCAAGAAGATCTTCGAGAACATGGGCGGGTACGCACCGACGGTCGGCATCATCGGCACGGTCATGGGCCTCGTGCACGTGCTCGAGAACCTGGACAAGCCGGAGTCGCTCGGCCACTCCATCGCCGCGGCGTTCGTCGCCACCCTGTGGGGCGTGCTCTCGGCCAACCTGATCTTCCTGCCCGCCGCGGCCCGGCTCGACCGCCTGTCCGGCATCGAGTCCGACGAGATGGAACTGGTCATCGACGGTGTGCTCGCCATCCAGGCCGGCTCGAACCCGCGCCTGGTCGCCCAGAAGCTCCGCAGCCTGCTGCCCCCGGATGCCGTGAAGGCCGCCGAGGCCGCGACGACCAAGAAGGCGGCGTAACGACATGAGTTCAGGAGGCGGGGGCCGTCGGAAGAAGGGCGGTCACGAGGAGCACGAAGAGCACGTCAACCACGAGCGCTGGCTCGTGTCGTACGCCGACATGCTCACGCTTCTCTTCGTACTGTTCGTGGTGCTGTTCTCGATGAGCAGCGTCGACCAGAAGAAGTTCGCCGAGCTGGCGGCCGGCCTCTCCGAGGGGTTCGGCGCGTCGAGTGCGGCCTTCCAGGGCAACGTCTCCAACCTTGACGGCGCCGGCCAGGCCAGCACGGTCGTACCGATCGACCCGGGCGTCAACCCGGGGTCCGGCGGGGGCGGCACGGCCGGCATGACCAAGGAGCAGAAGGAAGCGGTGGCGCGGGCCGTGCAGGCGGCGGACCGGGCCGAGGCCTCGAAGGACGCCAAGGCGGCGACCAAGGAGGCCGAGGACCTCAAGAAGCTCGAGAACAAGCTCGCCGACGCGCTCGAGAAGAGCAAACTGCTCAACCAGGTCAAGTTCACGATCGACCGGCGGGGCCTGGTGGTCACCATCGTCACCAACGAGGTGGTCTTCGCCGGCAACCGTGCGGACCTGCAGGCGGGTGGCAGGAAGATCCTGGACGCGCTCGCCCCGACGCTGGCCAAGCTGCCGAACAACATCGAGGTCGACGGCAACACCAACCAGCTCAAGGCGACCACGACGTTCTACCCGAGCGGCTGGGAGCTGTCCGCGGCCCGGGCGTCGGTGACGGTGCGGTACCTGATCGACCACGGACTGGCCAAGAACCGGATGAGCGCGGTCGGCCTGTCCGACACCAAGCCGCTCATCGACCCGAGGGACCCCCGGGCGGTCACCATGAACCGCCGCGTCGACGTCGTGATCCTCACGACGCTGACGCCCGAGCAGGCGGCGCTGCTGCCGTCCGCGGCCGGCGACGACGCCAAGTTGCACACCGGTGAGACCTCGGCGAAAGCCAAGGCCGCCGCCGACGCAGCGGCTAAGGCCGAGGCCGGCACGACCGAACCAACCACTGAGTCCACGACCACCACCACCCACGACTGAGTAGTGACGAGAGGAGCTTCGATGGCTAAGGACGAGAAGGACGCAGCGGCGGAGGCAGCGCCGAAGAAGTCCAAGAAGATGCTGTTCATCATCATCGCGGCCGTCGTGCTGCTCGGCGGTGGCGGTGCGGGTGCCTACTTCATGTTCTTCAAGGGCGACGCGGCCGACGCGGCGGAGCCCGCCCCGGTCAAGGGTCTGGTCGTCGCGCTGGAGAACCCGCTGACGATCAACCTCGCCGATGGTCACTACCTCAAGCTCGGCTTCGCGATCCAGTTGACCGAGGAGGCCGGCGAGACCGCGATCGACACCGCCGAGGCGATCGACCTGGCGATCGATCAGTACACCGGCATGGAGATCGGCGAGCTGGAGACCGAGAAGGGCCGGACCAAGGTCAAGGAAGAGCTGCTCGAGAAGATCGAGAAGGCCTACAACGTCGACAAGAAACACCTGGTGATGGGGATCTACTTCACCGCCTTCGTCACCCAGTAACTCGAGCACCTCAGACGGGCGGATCCGCGACCGGCGGATCCGCCCGTTCGGCTTTGACCGGGACAAAGCACGCCGTACGGCTCAGCGGTTCCGGAAGGGAGCCGATGAGGACGACGTGACCACCTCTCCGACCCGATCCCCCGGGAAGATGTCGCGCCGTGGCAGCGGGCCCGCCGCGTACGACTTCCGCAAGCCGATCAAGCTGTCCCGTGATCACGTGCGGACCCTGCAGATCGCGTTCGAGACGTACGCCCGCAGCTGCGGCACCCTGTTCACCACCCGGCTGCGGGTGGTCAGCAGCGTCTCGCTGGTCTCGATCGAGCAGCTGAACTACGACGAGTACGTCGCCGCGCTGTCCAACCCGACCGTGCTCGCCGTGGTGTCCATCGACCCGCTGCCCGGCACGGTGCTGATGGAGATATCGTCCTCCGCCGTGATGACCGCTATTGATCACATGCTCGGCGGTCCCGGCGGGGCCCAGCCGGAGCGGCCGCTGACCGAGGTGGAGATGCCGCTGCTGCGCGGCCTGCTGGAGCGGATGCTCGGCGAGCTGCGCTACGGCTTCGAGGCGCTGGTGGACATCTCACCCAAGCTCAAAGAGATCGAGTACAACGCGCAGTTCCTGCGGGCGCACCAGCCCGGCGACGCCGTGGTGATCGCCTCGTTCGAGATGAAGATCGGCACCGAGGAGTGTGTGGCCAGCATCTGCCTGCCGTTCAACACCATCCTGCCGGTGCTGGAGAAGCAGGAGACGATCGAGCTCACGCCGGCCGAGCGCATGGTACGCGACACCTCGCTGCGCAACCTCACCGCCGGACTTTCCGCGGCGCCGATCGACGTAGCAGTCCGATTCCAGCCCATGCGGATGCGGACCGATGACATTGTGGATCTGCGCCCCGGCGACGTCGTACCGCTGGGGCACCCGACCAGCGTGCCGCTGGAGGTGACCGTCAACGAGACCGTTTTTGCTCATGCGGTTCCCGGCAATCAGGGTGCCCGGCTCGCCTGTCTCGTCGTGCCGTCGCCCAAGGAGGAAGAACGTAGATGACCGCGCCAACGATCACCGAGCCGCAGCTCGCGCTGGTCCGGGCCGCCGCCGAGGCGGCCCTGGCGGTGCTGCCCACCAGCCGGGAGCTGACCGTCGGTGCCCCCATGGCGGCGTCCCCCGACATGCTGACCACCGGGCAGGCGATCACCGCGAAGTTCAGCGGTGCGGCCACCGGTGAAGTCGTCGTCGTGGTCGGCCAGGACCTCGCGGACGCGCTCAAGGAGAGCCCGCTCGGCGAACTCGACCTGACGGCCGCCGTCCGACCCGCGCTCGAGGCCGCGTCCCGTACGTTCGGGCCCACCGTGCTCGATCCCGGTCAGCTCATGGAACCGGGGGTGGCGCTGAGCGCGATCTCGGCCAAGGACGGCTCGGTGGCCGTCCCGCTGCTCGACGGCGGGGAGATCCGGGCCGTGCTCGCGATGGCGCTGAGCCCCTGGCCCTCCGACACGGCCCCGGCCGGGGTCGCCACCCGGGGCGGCAGCGCGGCGGCACCGATGCGCGGTGGCCTGGACATGCTGCACGACGTCGAGATGGAGGTCTCGGCCGAGCTGGGCCGGACCCGGATGAGCGTGCGCGAGCTGCTCTCGCTGAGCCCGGGGGCCATCGTCGAACTCGACCGGGCCGCCGGCAGCCCCGCGGACCTGCTGGTCAACGGCCGGCTGATCGCCCGGGGCGAAGTGGTCGTGATCGACGAGAACTTCGGTATCCGGATCACGGAGATCGTCTCTCCCGGCACCGAACGGGAGTAACCGTTGTTCGAGCTGGCCCTGCGAATCGGCTTCTCCCTCCTGGTCGTCTTCGGCCTGATGTGGGGACTGGCGAGAGTTGTCCGGCGCGGAGGCGTCGGCAACGGGTCGGGCAACCTGCACGTGCTCAACCGGCAGACGCTGAGCCGGGGATCGTCGATCGCGGTGGTGCAGGTGGCCGACCGGGCGCTGATCCTCGGTGTCACCGACGCCCAGGTCAGCCTGCTGGGCGAGACCGAGCTGGCCGCGTTCGAGCACGAGTCGCACCTGCACCTGCCGCACCTGCCGCACTTCGGCCACAAGCGGCGCGAGCACACCGCGATGGAGCCCGACGAGGTGCTCGCCGCGGTCCAGCCGACGGTGCTACCGCATCACGGCGGCCGGCTGGAGGGATCGGTGCTGTCCCCGCGGGTGTGGACCTCGACGCTGAACTTCCTGCGTGACCGGACGACGAGGCGCTGAGATGTGGCGGCGTACGGTGATCATCCTGCTGCTCGGCCTGGCCGGGTTGCTGCTGCCCGCCACCGCGGCGCTGGCGACCCCGCAGCCGATCCCGGCCGCTGTGCCCGCTTACGTGCCTGTTCACGTGCCGCGGGCACCGGGTCCGACCGCGCCGACCGCGCCGACGGTCTCCCCCAGCGGGAGCGGCACCATCAACTTCAACATCAACGGTACGAACCCCGACGGCAGCAAACCGGCCACGTCCCTCGTGATCGTGCTGGGCCTGACGCTGCTCTCGGTCGCGCCCGCGGTGCTGCTGCTGTGCACCTGCTTCACCAAGGTGTTCATGGTCCTCGGGATCTGCCGCAACGCGCTCGGTCTCACCAGCATGCCGCCCAACCAGGTGCTGGCCGGACTGGCGCTGTTCATCAGCCTGTTCATCATGAGCCCGGTGCTGAGCCAGGTGAACGAGCAGGGCGTGCAGCCCTACCTGGCCGGGGAGAAGACCCAGTCGCAGGCGTTCGAGGCCGGCGTCCAGCCACTGCGGGAATTCATGCTCAAGACCACCCGCCGGGACGAGATCGCGCTGCTGATCAAGGTCTCCGGCCAGGAGCAGCCGGCCAACGCCGATGACGTCGAGCTCACCACGCTGATCCCGGCGTTCGTGCTCTCCGAGCTGCGGGCCGCGTTCATCATCGGGTTCGTCATCTTCATCCCGTTCCTCATCATCGACATGGTCGTCTCGGCGTCGCTGATGTCGCTCGGCATGATGATGCTGCCCCCGGTGACCGTCGCCATGCCGTTCAAGCTGCTGTTGTTCGTGCTGGTCAACGGTTGGGGGCTGATCATCACGGCGCTCGTGAGCTCCTACAAATGAACGCGGACATCCCGATCGGGCAGCTGATCGCGATCTTCCTCGGCTCGGCGCGCGCCGGGGCCTGGCTCATGTTCTGCCCACCGTTCAACTCACGGCTGATCCCGGGCCAGGTGAAGGTGCTGCTCTCGATCGGGATCGCGCTGCCGATGGCGCCGTACCTGCAATCGGCCGTGCCGGTCATCGAGACCTCGGCGATCATCGCGGCCACGGTGCTGCAGATCTTCGTCGGGGCGGCGCTCGGCTTCATCACGTACCTGCTGTTCGCCGCCGTGCAGGCGGCCGGCGACCTGATCGACGTGTTCGGCGGTTTCACGCTGGCGTCCGCCTACGACCCGCTGTCGCAGAACCAGAGCTCGATCTTCGGCCGCTTCTACAACCTCACCGCGGTGACCCTGCTGTTCGCCTCCGAGGGGCACCTGCTGATCCTGCGCGGGTTCATGGAGTCGTACAAGACGCTGCCGCTCGACGCGAACTTCTCCATGGCGACGTTCAACCGGCTGCTCATCGACGGTGTCGGCGAGATGTTCGTGTCCGCGCTGCAGATCGCCGGGCCGCTGATCGCCGTGCTGTTCCTCACCGACGTGGCGTTCGGCCTGCTCAACCGGGTGGCGCCCGCGCTCAACGCGTTCCAGCTGGGCTTCCCGGCCAAGATCTTCCTGGTGCTGACGCTGGCCGGCACCGCGATCGCGATCCTCCCCCGGGTCCTCGACGGCATCGTCGACCAGGCGGTCAACGCGGTGATCCACCTCAGCAGCGGGGGGTGATCCGTGTCCGGCGAGAAGACCGAACAGCCCACCGCGCAAAAACTGAAGAAGGCCAAGCAGGAGGGCCAGATCGGCCGCAGCCAGGACGTCGGCGCCTGGTTCGGGATGCTCGGCGCCAGCATCATGCTGCCGCGCACGCTGGAGGCGGCCATGGGCCACTCCCGCGAGATCATGACCAAGATCCCCGGGGTCATCGCGGACCCGGACCCGGCGGTCGCGCTCGACATCCTCAAGAACGGCCTGTGGAGCGCCGCCTGGGCGGTTCTCCCGCTGGCGATGACCATGATGGCGGTCGGCGTCGCGGCGGCCGGCGCCCAGGGCGGCATCCGGGTCGCCACGAAGCTGTTCATCCCGAAGTTCAGCAGGCTCAACCCGCTGCCCGGCATCAAGAAGATGCTCGGCCCGCAGGCGCTCTGGGAGGGCACGAAAGCGCTGATCAAGACCACCGTGCTGGGCGCCGTGCTCTGGTCGACCATGAAGGACATCGTGCCGGTGCTGATGACCGCCGGGCGGCTGCAGATCGGGTCGCTGCTCGGTGTGGTCACCGACTCCGCCATCTCGCTGATCCGGGCCGCCGCGGTGGCCGGCATCGTGATGGCCGCCGCCGACTACTTCGTGGTCCGCCGCCGCACCAACAAGCAGCTGCGGATGTCGAAGGAGGAGGTCAAACAGGAGAACAAGAACACCGAGGGCGATCCGCACCTCAAGGGCCACATCCGGGCCAAGCAGATGGCGATGGCCCGCAACCGCCAGATGGCCGACGTCCCGACCGCGGACGTGGTGCTGATCAACCCCACCCACGTCGCGGTGGCCCTGCGGTACGACCCGGAGCACGGCGCGCCCCAGGTGATCGCCAAGGGCCAGGGCGCCATCGCGCAGAAGATCCGCGAGGTCGCCTCGGAGAACCGCATCCCGATGATCCAGGACGTCGCCCTGGCCCGGGCGCTCGACAAGGGCGTCGAGGTGGGGCAGGAGATCCCCGCCGAGTTCTTCGGTGCGGTAGCGAAGGTCCTGGCATTCGTGATGAGCCTGAAGTCGCGCGGTGCGGCGGCGGGTGTACACCGCAACCCGAACCCGCACCCGGCGGCCGCATAGTACTTATCTGGGAGATTTACTCACAACACGGCCATTCCTGGGGGACCATCGGCAGGTGGAAGGGGGGCCGTGAAGAGTCGCAACCTAGGCAAGTTCGCCGTGCCCTTCGGGGTCATCGGCATCATCGTCATGATGGTCGTGCCGCTGCCGACCTTCCTGCTGGACCTGCTGATCGCCACCAACATCACCGGCGCCCTGCTGATCCTGCTGGTCGCGATGTTCGTTCAGCGGCCGCTGGACTTCTCGGTCTTCCCGGCACTGCTCCTGGTCATGACGCTCTTCCGGCTCGCGCTCAACATCAGCGCGACCCGGCTGGTGCTGCGCGACGGCGATGCCGGCAAGGTGATCCACGCGTTCGGCGACTTCGTCGTCGGCGGATCGCTGGTCATCGGCCTGGTCATCTTCATGATCCTGATCATCGTGCAGATGGTGGTGGTCACCAAGGGTGCCGAGCGGGTCGCCGAGGTCGGCGCCCGCTTCACCCTCGACGCCATGCCCGGCAAGCAGATGGCGATCGACGCCGACCTCAACGCCGGGCTCATCGACGACACCCAGGCCAAGATCCGGCGAGCCGACGTGGCGGCCGAGGCCGACTTCTACGGCGCCATGGACGGTGGGTCCAAATTCGTCAAGGGCGACGCCATCGCGGCCATCATCATCACCGTCATCAACCTGGTCGGCGGGTTCGCGGTCGGCATGCTCCAGCAGGGTATGTCCCCGTCGGACGCGATGAACCAGTACAGCCTGCTGACCGTCGGCGACGGCCTGGTGTCGCAGATCCCCGCGCTGCTGCTGTCGGTCGCCACCGGTCTGATCACCACCCGCTCGGCCACCTCCGGCGACATGGGCAGCAGCGTCACCGCCCAGCTCGGCCAGAACAAGCTCGCGCTGCGGATCGCCGGTGGCGCCGCGCTCGGCCTCTGCGTCATCCCGGGCCTGCCCAAGGTGCCGTTCCTCATCATCGGCGCGGTCGTGCTGTTCATCGCCCAGCGGATCAAGGACCCGGACCCGGAGGAGGCGGCCGCGGCCGTCCCCGCCCCGGAACGACCGTCGCCCGACTCCCCCGAGCAGCTGCTCGGCGAGATGCGCGTCGACCCGCTGGAACTCGCGCTCTCCCCCGACCTGGTGGACCTCGTCGACACCAACGGCGGCGACCTGCTCGACCGGGTCCGCGCCCTGCGCCGCAAGATGGCCCTCGAGCTGGGCATCGTCATGCCGCCCGTACGGACCCGTGACGATCTGGACCTGCCGCTCTCGTCGTACGCGATCCGCATCTCCGGGGTCGACGCCGGCAGCGGCCAGGCCCCGCCCGGCACGGTGCTCGCGATCGGCGACAGCCTGCAGGCACTGCCCGGCCGGGCCGGCGTCGAGCCCGTCTTCGGACTGGCCGGCAAATGGGTTCCCGCCGAGCTGCACTACCAGGCGGAACTCTCCGGCGCGACGGTCGTCGACCGGGCCTCGGTGATCATCACGCACCTGGCCGAGATCGTCCGGACCAACGCCAGCCGACTGCTCGGGCGCGAGGACGTGCGGTCGCTGACCGACATGGTCAAGCGCACCCACCCCGTCGTGGTCGAGGAACTGACGCCCACGCTGCTCAGCCTCGGCCAGATCCAGCGGGTGCTCCAGGCGCTGCTCGACGAGGGCGTACCGGTCCGCGACCTGGTCCGGATCTTCGAGGCGCTGTCGCTGCGCGCCAAGGTCTCCCAGGACCACGACGGCCTGGTCGAGGCGGCCCGCAGCGCGCTGGGCCCGGCCATCGCCGCCCAGTACGCGGCCGGCGGCCGGCTCACCGTCATCACGCTCGACCCGATGCTGGAGCAGAACCTGCTCGAGTCGCTGCGGCCCAGCGAGACCGGCGCCTTCATGGCGATCGACGGGCTGCGCGCCGAGGCGATCGTCAGCGAGGCCGGCCGGCTCGTGGAATCCGCCGAGCAGTCCGGGATCACCCCGGTGCTGGCCTGCTCCCCGCAGCTGCGGCTGCCACTCATGCGTCTCCTGCGCGCCGGCTCACGCCGCGTGCAGGTGCTGTCCTACTCAGAGATCTCTGGGTCCACCGCACAGATCGAAACCATGGGGGTGGTGAACGGTGCCTACGCGGGTGCTGCTTGAGGGTCCGGCCATCGAGCCGTTACTGGCGCAGGTGCGCGACGAGTACGGCTCCTCGGTACGGATCATCTCGGCGGACAAGGTCCGGTCCGGGGGCTTCGGCGGGTTCTTCGCCAAGCAACACTACGAACTGTCGGTCGAGGTCCCGGACGAGAGCGAGTCCGCCGCCCCACGCCGTCCGGCCCCGGCCGACGACGGGCCCCAGACGCTGGAACAGCTGCTGGCCCGCGCCGAGTCCCGGGACCAGATCGCCCCCGACGGACCCGCCGCGGGCGCACCGGCGCTCGGCGCGCGTGGCCTGGGCCGCAGCGACCGGGCGATGGGCCGGGGCGCGGGGATGGAGGACACCGCGGCCGCGGTGGGCGGACGGGACTTCGCCGGATCCGCGCTCGGGGGCAATCTCCCCGGGGCCGGTCTCGGCGGGAACCTCGCCGGGCCGGGAACGCCCACGTCGAACCGGGGGCTGTCCGACCCGCAGTCCGCGTTCGCCGAGCTCATGGCGAACCTGGACCGGGCCGAGGCCTACAACCGGCCGACCTCGCCCGCGGCCGCGCCCAGACCGCCCGCGGCGGAACCGGACCACAATGACGGGCCATCGGTACGACCGTTCCGTCCCGCCCAGGCCACCGGCTCCCCGGTCAACGGGGGCTCCGCGGGCAGTGTCCGGCCGCTGCCGCCCGTACCGTCGCTCGCTGAACTGATGGGTGGTTTCGGGGTGAACGACGGCCCGGCGGCACCGGCGAACGCCGCCGCGACCCGCGCCGCGCAGAACCCCGCGCCGCCGCGCTCACCCGCCGCCGCCTACGGCCTCGCGCCGACCTCGCCCGCACCGGCCAGCCTGGTCGAGACGCTCGGCGGGCTGGGCCTGGGCAGTCCCGGGGCGCCGGTCACGGTGACCCCGATGGCCGGCCCGGGGTACCCGCCCGGCATGGGTCAACCGCTGCACTACGACACCGTGCAGCAGAACCTGATCAAGGTCGGCATGCCCCCGGAGATGGCCGCGGAGATCGTCGGCGGCGACACGTACGCCGGGGTGCTCAGCGTGCTGGCCTCGCGTCCCATGGCGCCGGGCGTCCCGGACGCGCCGGGCGAGATCCTGGTCCTGGCCGGCGACTTCGACCACGCGGTGCCGATCGGCAAGAAGCTGTGCGAGCAGTCCGGCATCGACCCGGCGCACCTGCTGATGGGCGGGCCGACCGCGGCCGGCACCGGGATGCACTCGTCCCGGATCCTCGGCGACCCGGAGACCGCGAAGACCAAGGCGGAGAAGCTGCAGAGCGCCGACCACGCCTGGATCGTGGTGGTGGACGCGACGGTGGGCCGCACCGATCCGATCTGGGTCACCGACATGTGCGAGGCGATCGGGGCCACCGCGGTCTGGGCGGTCGTCGACGCCACCCGCAAGACCAAGGACACCGCCCGGCACCTGCGCGCGCTCGGCGACGTGGAGGCGCTGGTGGTGCACAGCGTGGAGATCACCTCGGATCCGGCGACCGTGCTCGGGCTGGAACTGCCGATCGTGTCGCTGGACGGCAAGCCGGCGACGCCGCACTCCTGGGCGGCGATGCTGTGTGCCCGGATCGCCGCGGACGTGGTGCCGATGGCCGCGCTGCCCCGCCGGCCGGCCCGCCGGGGCTGAGCGATGATCCGGCCCTCCGTGCTGCTGTTCGCGCTGCTGATCAGCGCGCCGGCGCTGTATCGCTATGTGCTCGACGAGGTGGACATCGGTGAGGTGCTGATCCGGTTCCTCATCGCCGTCCCGATCGCCGCGATACTCCTGGCCGGCCTGCGGTTCGTCACCGCGGGTTACGGCCGGGCGGGGGAGCCGGGCACCCGTGTGCAGCCCACCCCAGATCCCTCTATTTCTGACACGCCTTGACAAGTCGTTAATATTTGGCAATTCGGGCAATAGGGTACCCCGGGTGACCGACTGCCCTGCTGACCGCCCGATCATCGTCGTCGGCTGCCCCCGATCAGGCACCACGATGCTGCAGCTCATGCTGCACGCCCACCCCCGGATCGCGATCCCCCCGGAAACCCGGTTCGTGCTCGCCGCGTACCGGGAACGTCGCGACTTCGGCGACCTGCGGATCGCCGGCAACCGGCGCGCACTGGCCCGGCGCATCGTCGACCGCGAGGAAACCCGCTTCTGCGACCTCGGCCTCGACCCCGAGGAGACGGTCGAGGCGATCGCCGCAGCCGAAGGCACGCTCGGCTCCGTCCTGGGCACGGTCTTCCAGCGGTACGCGGCCCGCTTCGGCAAACCCCGCTGGGGCGACAAACGCCCCGCCTACCTGCACAACGTCGACCTGCTGCTCAGGCTCTTCCCGGACGCCCAGTTCATCAACATCGTCCGCGACGGCCGGGACTGCGTAGCGTCGCTGAAGGAGATGTCCTGGCACCGGAAGGACATCTACGCCACGGTCGCGGCCTGGGCCCGGGCAATCGACGACGGCCGCCGCGCCGCCCGCCGGCTGGGCACCGCACAGTGGTTCGAGCTGCGCTACGAAGACCTCGTCACGGACCCGCACGGCCGTCTCACCGAACTCTGCGAATACCTCGGCGAGACGTACGACCCGGCCATGGCGGAACCCTCGGCGGTCGCGGGCGTCGCGGTCCCGTCGTTCAAGACCTGGCACGCGCGTACGCACACCCCGGTCACCACCCAGCGCGTGAAAAGCTGGCAGACCCGGCTGACCACCGAGGAGATCGCCCTCTGCGAAGCCGCCCTGGGCAGCCGCCTCACCGCCAACGGTTACGAACTCTCGGGAGCGGTCCGCCCACCCGCGGCGGAACTGGTCCGCTACGGCCTGACCGCAGCCCCCCAGCGCCTCTTCCCGGCCCGCCGCAGCATCAGCAAGGCCGCAATCCGCCTGCGCCGCGACAACAACCTCGCCCACCTCCCGACCCAGCCCATCCCGGCCCGCTCCCCCCAGCCCGGCCCGGACCACCGCGTCGACGCCGGCCAGCAATGACCCGGGGCCACCGGTCAGTTGAGCAGCCGCGTCACCGCCGGCCCGAGTGGGTCACCCACCAGAGCCAGGGAATTCTCCGCCCGGGCAGCCAGATCCAACGGCTCGAGACCTGACCTCACCGAGGCGTGCACAAGGCGGTCCAGCCCCGCGCCGATCAACGGTGCCACCGTCCGGAGCGTCGCGTTCAGAGCCACAGCGGCCGTGGTGCCACCGTGCGCGACGATGTTGCGCTGCCGATAGAGCCTGCGCAGTGCCCCCGCGAGAACATCGTGGACGTCGCTGAGCTCCTTGAACGGACTCGCAAGAAGGTGCGACATGCGCTGGGCCGCCGCTACGTCGCTCAGCTCCGTCAGCTGCGCCATTCCGGTCGCCAGAGCCGACGCCATGACGTCACAGCGCTCGGTACTGGAACACGCCCGCTTCAACGCGGAACTCAGGTCATCAGGCTGCCGCGGCCGGTACTTGTAGGACAGAGCCGTGAGTTCGGCACGGGGCCACGAGCACGCCACCACCGCGGCCAGCCGGTCAGCCGACACCGCCCGGCCGGTGTCGGGATCAGCCTTGTCACCCGGGTGGTACATCAACGACTCGACGGCCGTCCACCCGCCGGAGACCGCCGGGGCCGGTGGCCTGCCGTTGATCGACGCCGCCAGTTCCAGAGCGTCGTCGAGCCGTTCAGAACCGGTCAATGAGTACAACGTCCGTTCGCGTTGGAGCGAAAGCACGTCCGCCCCGCGGGGCGCGGATTGCAGCGGCAGCGGCTCCGGATACCCGCCGACCCATACCCTTCCGACCGGTTGAAGCAGTCTCCCCCCGTTCCGAGCGAAGGAGCTACGCGCTTCGAGCCGGAGCACCAGGGCACCAGCCCTCCGCGCCGCCGCCACCGCGTCCTTGGCTCTGACGCGGTAGAGGAACGCCCCGTTGTGCCGCGGCCGTGGGGTGAATCCCTCGGCATGGAACCAGGCGGAGACCGCGGGAGCGGGCAGCCAGTCGGGCGAACGTTCGGCCGACTGCTTGTCCGGCACCATCAAGAGCGGCACCATGACCTCGAAGTCCCGGTCCTCGCTCTCCGCGAAGTGGACAGCTTGCTCAAGCAGGTCCCGCAGAGTGATGCCCGGCAGCCGCACCGCACCATGAACCCACCGGTGCAGCTTGCCCGAACTCCATCCACGATCCAGCAGGTGACTGGCGACCGCCCGGGCCAATCGCTCCGCGGACGGTGGGTTCCGGCCATCCACTGCTTTCGTCCACCGCGACAAGTAGCCGGCATTGGCCAGCGGAAGCACTTGCCGCAACCGTCGCCGCTGCTGACTGTCCGGCGCAAGACCGGAACGTAAGAGCTGTGTCAGTTCCTTGCGCATCTTGCCGTCCCCCAGACCCTGGTCAGGACCGAGCATCCGTTCCAAGGCGTGCAGGTACCACGAGACCGCGCCGGCGGAGAGGACGTTCTGCCGCTGCCAGTCCCCCGCCTCATACGCTTCGCTCAACGCCAGCAGGCTGCTGACGTCCCACAACCGGCGCGGCCAGGGCGTGGTGTCGGCGAAGAAGTCCAGCAACCGGGCCGCGACATGGGCGGGATACGGGTCGGTGAGCGGACCGTTCAGAGCTTTGGATGGGTCGGTCATGGAGTGCTACGCTTTTTCCAGAGCCAAGCGCTCGACGACTGAAGATGGGGAGCCGCCTCGCAGAGGCTGCGACCCATCTTTCTTTTTCTCTGACCATCGCCTCGACAGCGCTGCATGACATCTAGGCATGGAGCAAGTATGCCATGCCCGGTAGTCGATGGCCGAACGCCGACCGGGGCACACGAAAAGGCCGGCCCCGGCAACTGCCGGACCGGCCCTCGTAGCGTGGCCGCTCATGCGAGCGACAGTGAGAACTTTCCCTTGCCGTACCGGGCCACCTCGATGGTCAGGTCCAGGCGTTTGCCCAGGGCCAGCAGGTGGGCCCGGGCGTCGTTCGGCAGGTCCATGCCGGGGGTGATCACCTGGTACAGCTTCACGTGTGGGGCGCCCTGGCGGTTGAGCAGGCTGGTCATGACGTTGCAGAGCTCGAAGACGTTCTCGGCGAGGTTGGGGAAGAGTTTCTTCTCCTCGATGCTGTCCTCGGCCGCTCCCGCGGGGAGGAGACCGAGGGCTGCTCCCGCGTTGGCCGCGAGGGAGAGCTGCATGCCCGCCACCGCGTAGAGCTGCTGGGACGTATCCGTGTAGATGGCGAACACGCCGGTGGGCAGGTCCGCCGCGGTCATGGGATCGCCCGGGGCGACGGTGACGTCCCGGCCGAGGAGGTCCTCAAAGAGGTTACGGACGGTGAGGGCAACGGGAAGAACCGAGGTGTCAGACATAGCTATATCATCCCAGAATAGGAGAGAACGCCTCTTCGAATTGCTCAGCTGTGAACGGCTTGACGATGAAGAACGCCGACCCGGCGCTCTCCGCGGCATTCTTCATCTCCTCGGTGCACTCCGAGGTGACGAAGCCGAACTTGACCTGGTTGCCCTCGGCGCGCAGTTTGCGCAGGACCTCGATGCCGGTCATCTCGGGCATGTTCCAGTCCGAGATGACCAGGTCGGGCTTCTCCGAGGCGGCCTTCTCCGCGGCTTCCTTGCCGTCGGCGGCCTCGACCAGGTCATGGCCGTCGAACCCGGCCTGCCGCAACGTACGGGTGACGATCTGCCGCATGACCCGGCTGTCGTCCGCGATCAGAATCTTCATGCCGCCTCTTCCCGCTTCACGCTCTGCCACATGGAAATGGAAATGGCCTCGCCGTCCCAGGTGCCCCAGAGGCCGCTGATCCGCTCCGCCGCCGGGTAGTACGACGCCGTCTCCGGGGCCAGCACGACCGTGGGCAGGGACAGGAAGCAGCCGGCCGGCAGCATCGCCTTGACGTTGCCGCCGACGATGTTCGCGAGCTCGCCGAGGACGTCGGAGATGTCCTCCTGGCCGACCTCGTCGACCTCCATCGCGAGGAACGCCGCGGCGGCCTTGCGGGCGGCCAGCATGGAGGAGGCGTAGACGAGATGCCCGTGCCAGGTGCCGGTGATGGACACCGTGGAGTGCACCTCCGTGCCCTGTTTGTCGTCGCCGGTGGGGATCAGCGGGCTGACGCCCTCGGGGTCGAGGTACGAAGCCCAGACCTGTTCCACCATCTCGGCGAGATCGTCCTCGGTGACCACGGTTTCGACGCTCATGAATTCGCTCCGGTCGGTACCAGGCCCAGCAGGGCCAGCTTCTCGATCATCGCTCCCTCGGTGAAGGGCTTGATCACGTATTCGTGGGCGCCCGCGGCGAGCGCCCGGACGATCTGACTCTGTTCGCTCTCGGTGGTCACCATGACCAGCGTCATCTCCCGCAGCCGCGGCTCCGCACGGACCTTGGTCACGAACTCGAGCCCGTTCATGTTGGGCATGTTCCAGTCGATGAGGGCCAGTTCCGGCACCTCGGTCATCCCGCCGAGCAGGTCGAGGGCCTCCTGGCCGTCACCTGCCTCGACCGCCTCGAAATTGAGCTTCGCGACGATGCGCTTCAAAATCATCCGCATCGCCCGCGAATCGTCGATCACCATGGCGCGCACCGCAGCTCACCCCTTCCTGACGGCACCGGCTGGCACCGCGCTTCGGACCCGGTATGCGGAGGTCCTGCCCGCCGACACCCGTTCGTAGTTGTCATCGATCCCGATCGTCGTCTCGGCGGCGCCGAGGAAGAGCCAGCCGTCCGGGCGTAGCAGCCGGGCGACGTTTCGCAGCACCGATTTCTTCGTCGCCACGTCGAAGTAGATGAGCACGTTGCGCAGGAAGATCACGTCGAACGGCGCCATCGCCGGCAGCGGCGCGGTGAGGTTCATGTGCTTGAAGGACACGTTGCGCCGCAGGTGCGGGGCGATTCGCCAGTGCGCGCCGGCCCGCTCGAAGTACTGCACCAGCTGGGCCGCCGGGAGACCCCGGTTGACCTCGACCTGGCTGTACTCGGCGGCCTCGGCCCGCTTGACCATCTCGGTGGAGATGTCGCTGCCCATGATCTCGTAGTTCCACCCGGCCGGCAGCGCCTCCTGCAATGTGATGGCCAGGCTGTACGCCTCCTGCCCGCTGGAACTCGCCGCGGACCAGAACCGCAGGCTGCGGGCACTGGCCCGGCTCTTGACGAGTTCCGGCAGCACCACCTCGTTCAAGGCGGTGAACGGTTCCCGGTCCCGGAACCACGACGTCTCGTTCGTGGTCAGCGCGTCGATGATCCGGCGCTGGTCGGCCGAGTTCGGCTTGCGCTGCAGGTTGGCCAGGAACTCAGCGACGCTGGCCGCGCCCACCGTCCGGGCCACCGGGATCAGCCGCGCCTCGACCAGGTATTCCTTGCCGGGCGCGAGCACGATGGCCGCCTCGCGCCGGACCATCGCGGACACGAACTCGAAGTCGGACTGGGAAAGGCTCATCGGGTCACCGCCGTCGCCCGTGGTGCGCGGCCGACCTGCAGCCGCTGGATGAGAGCGGCGGCGATCCGGTCGAGCGGCAGCACCTCGTCGGCGAGGCCCGCCCCCACGACGGCACCCGGCATCCCCCACACCACCGAGCTCGCCTCGTCCTGTGCCAGGACCTCGGCCCCTGCGTCACGCAGCACCTTCGCACCACTCCGTCCGTCGTATCCCATGCCGGTCAGCACCGTCGCCAGCACCGACGCCCCGAAGAGCGCCGACACCGACCGGAACATCACGTCGACCGCCGGACGGCACGAGTTCTCCGGCGGCGCTCCGCTGAGCTGGGTCAGCGTCGCGGTTCCCCGGCGATGCAGCACGAGGTGCTTGTCGCCGGGAGCGATATAGACAGTGCCCGGGGCCAGTTCCATGCCGTCGCCGGCTTCGACCACGTGCAACGGGGTGCTGCGGTCGAGGCGCTCGGCGAACATCCGGGTGAAGACCGGGGGCATGTGCTGGGTCACCACGACCGGCACCGGCAGGTCGGTGGGCAGCGACTGCAGCACCTTGGTCAGAGCGTCCGGTCCCCCGGTCGACGATCCGATCGCGAGGATGTCCACCCGTCCGGGCGGGCCGCGACGGATCGGGCGGACCGGCGCGACGGGTGCTCCGGGACGACCGGCCGGCGGCTGGATCCCGGGCCGGGCACCGATGCCGGGCCGGGTGCCGGGCGGTGGGGCCACTCCGGGCCGGGTCGGCGGCGGGGGTGCCCCGGGCCGGCGCGGTGCGGAGAGCCGGCGGCCCGCCAGCGCATGGATCTTCGGTACGAGCTGCTCGCGCACCGCCGCGATGGACTGCGCCACCGAGCCGACGTTGCTCGGCTTCGTCACGTAGTCGGTGGCACCGGCGGACAGCGCCTCCAGCGTGGCGCTCGCTCCGGCGGCCGACAGCGTGCTGAACATGATCACCGGCAGTCGTGGGTGCCGCTTGCGCAGCTCCCGGACCGCTTCGATGCCGTTCATCTGCGGCATCTCGATGTCCATCGTGACGACGTCCGGCATGAGCGAGTCGATCTTCGCCTGGGCCAGCAGGCCGTTCGCGGCGGTCCCGACCACCTCGATGTCCGGGGTGCCGCCGAGAGAGTCCACGATGAGCCGCCGCACGACCACGGAGTCGTCGACGACGAGAACCTTGATCACCGCTTCCCTCCGCCCTTCATCCGAGCCAGGCCGGGCCGAGGGCCGCGATGACCGGGGCCAGCAGCCGATGGGCGGTCGCGGTGTCCAGCAGGTCGCGAACGACCAGCGCCTGCACCGCGCCGCTGAGCATGTTCCAGACGCCACCGGCCCGCTCCGCGAGCGGGATGGCGGCGATGTCGATCGCCTGCACCAGCAGCATCTGCGCGGCGGCGGCGGTGCGGACCCGGTCCGACAGGTACGCGGCCCACGACGCCGAGTGCACGGCCGGTGACCATCCACCGGCGCTGCGCCGCGAGTCCTCGGCCGACTGGCTGAGCCGGGCCAGGTCGGCCGGCGTGATCGAGCGCAACCGGTCGAGCAGCGCCGACACCGCGTAGTGGTGCGGGCCGAGGTCGATCGGCTTGCCGGCCGGCAGTTTGCGCAGTGCGGCCACCCAGCCCGCGCCGAGCATCCGCCGGGTCGGGTCGTCCAGCACCTCACGCAGGTAGCTGGCGACCGCGGCGTCGCAGAGCAGGGCGGTCGCCGCGGACGCCGTCTCGCTCTGCGTGGCGTCGCGGCCGGAACCCTCCCAGGTCCAGGCCATCACGTCGTAGCGCAGACAGGTGAGCAGCGAGTCCACCGAGCCGATCGGGGCCCGCTCGACCAGGGCGAGCGAACTCGCCGCGTCGTCGGCCTTCATCCCCTTGAGCGAGGGCAGCTTGCGGGCCGCACTCTCCACCTCGACCCAGAGCGGACCGCGGATTCCTTCGTCCGGCAGCCGCTCGGCCAGGATCGGCAGGTCCCCGAGGCCGAGGCGCAGGGCGCGCAACAGCACCTCGGCGGTCGCCGACCCGCCCTGGAGGCGGGTCAGGTCGAAGCCGAGTACGGGGGCGCTGACCAGGCTGTACATCAGGTGGTGGCTCGATACGTGTCGACGGCCTGGTTCACGTCCAGGGCCAGCATCAGCCGGCCGTCGAGTTTGAACGTGCCCACGACCAGCTCCCGGGTGTGGCCGCTGAGCGTGTCCGGCGGCGGCTCGAAGGCGTCGTCGTCGAGGTCGACGACCTCGCCGATCCGGTCGACGAGCAGGCTGACCGGCTCGCCGTCACCGCGCAGGATCACGTTCATCTTGGGGCCGGCCAGGGTCTGCCGGGGCAGGCCCAGCTGGACCCGCAGGTCCACCGCGGCGATCACCTGACCGCGGAGGTTGAACAGCCCACCCACGGCGGGGGGAGCCAGCGGCACCGGGGTGTACTCGCTGTACGAGAGCACCTCCTGCACCGTGTCCACCTCGACCCCGAACAGCTGGTCGGCCACCTCGAAGGTGGCGAACTGACGGCTCGCCATGTCAGGCCTCCACCATTTCGCCGGCGGTCATCTCGCGGTAGAAGTTCGGGTCGGCGGCGAGGATCGCGCGGCGCACGTCCAGCAGCTCGGTCACCCGTTGCTGGATGACGGCGGTGCCGATCAGGCCGTCCTCCTCGACGTCGCGACGGGCCGTGGTCGAGTTCTCGGCGATGTCGACGATCCGGTCCACGACCAGCGCCACGCTGCGGCCTCCCTCGCTGTAGACGACCACCGACACGGTGTCGCCCTCTTCCACGTCGCTGTACGCGCCGAGCACGTGCGACAACCGCATGAGGGGAAGGATCTGGCCGCGGTACTGCACGACCTCACGCGATCCGGCCTGTTCGATCCGGCTGCGCGGGAACTCTTCGAGCCGGGTGACGGTGTCGAGCGGGATCGCGACCCGCCGTTCGCCGACCGCGGTGATGAGCAGGCGCTCGCCGTTGGTGACCCCGGCCGTGGCGCGGGACGTGCCGACCGTGTTCTCGCGGTCGCCCTCGGCCGTGAGGTGCGAACGGCGGGCCAGCTGCGACACGTCGAGGATCAGGCCGACCTTGCCGTCGCCCAGGATCGTGGCCCCGGAGTAGAGGCCGATGTCCTTGAAGCGGCTGTTGAGCGCCTTGACCACGACCTCCTCGGTGTTGAGGACGCGGTCCACGACCAGGCCGAAGCGCCGGCCGTCGGCCTGCAGCACCATGATGTAGACGCCCTGGTCGCCGCCGACCTCGAGGCCGAGCGTGCGGTCCAGGCGGACCAGCGGGAGCAGCTTGCCGCGCAGCCGGTAGACGGGCGCCCCGGAGGCGTACTCGATCTTGGTGGAGTTGCCGTCGATGAAGACCAGCTCCAGCACGGCGATCTGCGGGATCACGTAGCGCTGGTCGCCGCAGTCGACGGTCAGGGCCTGGACGATCGCCAGCGTCAGCGGGATGTTGAGCCGCCAGACCGTACCCTCGCCGAGCGTCGAGTCGACGCTGACCGCGCCGCCGATCCGCTCGATGTTGGTCTTGACCACGTCCATGCCGACGCCGCGGCCGGAGACGTTGGTGACCTTCGCCGCGGTCGAGAAGCCGGGCTGGAAGACCATCGCCATGATCTCGCGCTTGTCCATGCCGGCCACCTGCTCGGCGCGGAGCAGGCCCTTCTCCACCGCCTTCTCGGCGATGCGGTTGACGTCCATGCCGGCGCCGTCGTCGGCGACCTCGACCGCTACGTGCCCGCCCTCGTGGTAGGCGCGCAGCGTCAACGTCCCCTCGGGGCTCTTGCCGGCCGCGACGCGCTTGGCCTCCTCCTCGATGCCGTGGTCGACGGCGTTGCGGACGAGGTGGGTCAGCGGGTCCTTCACGGCCTCGAGCAGGGAGCGGTCGAGCTCGGTCTCCTTGCCCTCCATCACCAGCTCGACCTTCTTGCCGAGCGACTGGCTGAGGTCACGGATGACCCGGGGCAGCTTCGACCAGATGTGCTCGATCGGCTGCATCCGGGTCTTCATGATGCCCTCTTGGAGCTCAGAGGTGATCATGCCGAGCCGCTGGGCACTGCGTACGAGAGTGGTGTCGCCGATCTCCATGACGCCGCGGACCAGCTGGTTGCGGGCGAGCACGAGCTCACCGACCATGTTCATCAGCGTGTCGAGCAGGTCGACGTCGACCCGGATCGCGCTGTCGGCGACGCTGCGCTTGGGCGTCTGGGCCTGGAGCGCCTCGCTGACCGCGGCCGGCTGCGCCTTGCCCTCCTCGAGCAGGATCGTGCCGAGTTTGCGCTCGTCGCCCTCGAGCTGCGACTGCAGCGCGGAGCCGACGTCGGCGGGCTCGGCGGCACCGGACTCGACGAGCATCTCGCCGAGCGGACGGCGCTGCTCCTCGATCGGCTCGGGCGCCGGACGGGCCGGCATCTCCGCGATCGGCTCTGTGTCTCTACCCAAGCCTGGACTATCAGTCGGCGGAGCCTGTTCTGTTGCTGCCGCGACGGGCGCGGCAGCGGGTGCGGCGGCGTGGTCGTCAGGAGCGTTCATCTGCGCGTGGACCGCGGTGATGATGCCCTCGACGTCGACGCCCTCCTCGTTGTTGTTCTGCTCGATCACCTCGAGCAGGTTCCGGACGCCGTCGATCGTCGCCAGCAGCGTGGTGATCGTGGTCGGCGTCACCGGCTGGACGCCGTCGCGCAACCGCGACAGCAACGACTCACCGGCGTGCGCAAGCTTCTCCAGCTTGCTGAACGCCAGGAAGCCACTCGTGCCTTTGATGGTGTGGATCGCCCGGAAGATACGGGAGATCAAGTCACGCGATCCGGGTTCCTGCTCGAGTGCCACGAGGTCCCGGTCGATCTGGTCCAGGTTCTCGTGGCTCTCCATGAGGAATTCGCCGACGATCTCGCCAAGGTCTTCCAACGCCCTACCTCCTGCTCGTTTCCCAAAGCCCTCATCGACCTGGAAGGGGCCCACCTGAGGACACCCGGCCCGCTACCGGTTGCGGCTCAGGTGTCACCGCCCGGACGCCGGTAGCGGTACCCGAAACCGCGTACGGATTCGATCGGGGATTCCTCGGGATCCGACCAGCCGAGCTTGCGACGCAGCCGCAGCACGGCGAACTTCACGCGTTCCTGACCGATGCCGGTGGGGTCGTCCCAGGCCTGGGTCAGCAGCTGATTGGGGCTCAGGACCGCGCCGGCGTGCCGGACCAGCGCGTTGAGCAGGCGGAACTCGGTCGGCGTCAGGCGCTTCTCGTCACCCTTGACGTACACGCGGCGCTTCGTCGGGTCGAGGTGCACCAGGCCGTCGTCGTAGATCTGGCTGGCCCAGCTGTTCTGCCCGCCGGACGAGCGGCGCAGCAGCGCCTCCACCCGGGCGAGCAGTTCGTTGTTGGCGAACGGCTTGGTCAGGTAGTCGTCCGCGCCACCGCGCAGACCGCGTACCTTCTCGGCTTCCTGGCCGTGGGCGGTGAGGACCAGCACCGGCACGTCGGAGACGTCACGCAGCCGTTCGAGCACCTGCCAGCCGTCCATCTCGGGCAGGCCGACGTCGAGCACCACCAGGTCGGGGTGTTCGGCGTACGCCTCCTTGAGTCCGGTCCGGCCGTCGCCGGCGTGGGCCACCTCGTAGCCCGCCCGGCTGAAGAGCAGCCGCAGAGCCAATGCGATGTCCGGGTCGTCCTCGACCACGAGCAATCTGCTCATTGCTGGCCCCCTCCGGCATGCGGCCGCCCCGGGGGAGGGCACGCACTCGGCCCGGGGTCAGCGCCTTGCTCGCCCCCCACAGAGGCGGGCGGCGACGATGAAATGTCTGAAACTCACGATAGCGTGACGTGTCGGTTCATATACGGAAAGTTATAGTTCAGCGTGCGAACCCCCACGAACGCCTTCGCGCTGCAGTCTCGCTTCCTCGCGGTCATCTCCCACGAGCTGCGGACGCCGCTCACCACGATCGCCTCGTTCACCGAGAGCCTGGACAGCGACGACCTCGCGCCGGCCGAGCGGAAGATCGCGCTGTCCGCCGTACGCCGCAACACCGACCGCATGCTCGCCCTGGTCGGCGACCTGATGGTGGTGAGCCGCCTGCAGACCGGCGACCTCGCACCCCAGCCCGGCCCGGTCGAGCTCGGCACCGTGATCGCCCAGGCCGCCGACCTGCTCGCCAGCCGGGAGCCGTACACCGCCGCCACCGTCGAGACCGCCGACGGGCCGCCGCTCTCCGGGGACGCACCGCTGCTGCGGGACCTCTTCTACGCCGTGGTCGGCACCGTGGCCAGCGGCGCCGCCGACCGCTCGGCCACGGTCAGCACCGCACCGGGCCCGGACGGCTGGACCATCACGGTCACCGCGCGGCAGTCCGAGCGGCTCACCGACGAGAGCCTCATGGCCGGGATGCTGGCCGATCCCGAGCCGCCGCACCGGCGCCGCAGCACCGCGCTCTGGCTGCTGCTGGCCGAGGCGATCGCGGGAAGTCACGGCGGGTCGGTCGAGCTGACATACGACCCCGCAACCGGCGGAGGGGCCCAGGTCCGCCTACCGCTGACCATCCCCACAGACTGACACGGATAGCACCCGGTACCGCCAAAAACCGGCAAACAAGGGACGTAAAGCCGAGAAGCCAGGTCCGATGACCTTGCCGGGCCGAACAGGAGCCCGGCCGTGGACCGGGAGGCAAGTACCGTGCTCGACCTCGTACGACGTATCACCCTTGCCGCGGCCGCACCGGCCGTCCTGCTCGCCGCGACCGTGACCTCGGCGCCCGCGTTCGCCGAGGTCGGCGTACCCGCGCCGACCACCGAGCAACTGCTCATGGCCGACGTCGTCGCGCTCACCAACGAGCAGCGGGCCCGGTACGGGCTCACCGAACTGGCCGTGGAGAACGAACTGACGATCGTCTCCGTACGGCAGTCGCACTTCATGGCGGTGAAAGAGGATCTGACGCACTTCGGCTGGAACGGCTCGACGTTCCAGACCCGGTCCCGGGACGAGGGATACCACGACCCGGCCGGCGAGAACATCGCCTGGGGTTACCTCAGCGCCACCGAGGTCGTCGACGCCTGGATGGCCAGCCCGGCCCACCGCCGGAACATCCTCAACAGCGAGGCCGTCTCGTTCGGAGCCGGGGTCCAGCGTGCGCCCGACGGCACGCTGTACTGGACCCAGGTGTTCGGGTACCGCTGATCAGAGAACGCAGTTCACCAGGACCGGTTCGGGGTGCAGCGTGACGCCGAACCGGTCCCGGACCCCGTCGCGGATCTCCCGGGCCAGGTCCAGCAACGCGGCCGTCGAACCGCCGCCCCGATGGGTCAGCGCGAGCGTGTGCTTGGACGAGATGGCGACTCCGTCACGCCCCCGGTGGCCCTTGGCGAATCCCGCCTTCTCGATCAGCCAGGCGGCCGGCACCTTGACCGTGCCGTTCGGCGCCGGCCAGCTCGGCGGCTCACCCGCGTCGGCGAGATGATCCTGCACCCGGGCCCACTGCTGCGCGGAGAGCACCGGATTGGTGAAGAACGAACCCACCGAACGGGTGTCCGGGTCGGCCGGATCGAGGACCATGCCCTTGCTCGCCCGCAATTCCAGGACCGTTTCGCGTACGCGTTCAGCACCGGCCCGATCGCCGATCTCCACACCCAGCCGGCGGGCGAGCTCGGCGTACCGTACGGGGGCGGATTCGGTCGTGTGGTCGAGCCGGAAGTCGACCTCCAGGACCAGCCACCGGTCGTTGTTCTTGAAAATGCTCGACCGGTAGGCGAAACCGCACTCGGGCGACGAGAGAATCCGCACCTCGTCGGCCTCGCGGTCGTAGACATGCACCGCCTCGATCGTCCGCGCGACCTCCTGGCCGTAGGCCCCGACGTTCTGGATCGGCGTCGCGCCGGCCGAGCCCGGGATGCCGGAAAGTGCCTCCAGCCCGGAAAGTCCCCGCTCGAGCGTGGTCGCGACGAACTCGTCCCACGGCTCACCGGCGGCGACCCGGATCAGCACGCCGCGCGGATCCCGCTCGACGACCTCGACCCCGCGGGTACGCAGCAGCAGCACCGTGCCGGGGAAGCCGTCGTCGCCGATCACGACGTTGCTGCCCCCGGCGAGCACCAGGACCGGTTCACCACGGCCCGCCGACGCCCGTACGATAGCGACCGCTTCGTCCGTTTTTTCGGCGACCGCCATCGTGCCGGCCTTGCCGCCTAGGCGTAGCGTCGTGTACGCCTCCAGCGAACTGACATTCACTGCGGATGCGGTGTCGGGGGTAACAGCACTAACGTCAGGCACGACGTTCACCCTAGGCCGAACGGCCCACGGGGACTAACAGGTGGTCCTCCTCGAGCGGGAGAAGCTGAATGAACAGGCTCAACGCGACGAAGGACTTCTGGCTGGCGGCGCTGCGCGCCGACGGGCCGGCACTCCAGGAAGCGGTTACCGAGACCGGCCCCGGCACCCCGGTGGCCGCATGTCCGGGCTGGACGGTCAGCGACCTGGTCGCGCACCTCACCACGGTGCTGCGCCAGGTCCGCGAGAACGCTCCGCGCGGGACGGTCGAGAAACCCGCGGACCCGGACCGCCCACCGCGCCCGGAGTGGACGGAGGCGCTGGACACCCTGCGCCGCGAGATGACCGGCACGATCGAGACGCTGGACGCGCTCGACCCTGACCTCCTGGCCTGGACTTGGCCCGCGCAGGCCAAGAAGGCCGGCTTCTGGCAGCGGCGGCTGGCGCACGAGATCTCCGTGCACCGGTGGGACGCCGAGGCCGCGGCCGGCCGGGCCACCCCGATCGAGGCCAAACTCGCCGCCGACGGGGTCTACGAGGTGCTCGACACCTGGCTGCCCGCCGGGCGCCGGAAGGGCCCGACCGACCTGCACGGCGTGGTGCACCTGGTGGCCACCGACGCGAGCTACGAATGGTTCGTGCGGCTGCGCGGGGCCGGCATCGCCCTGCTCGACACCGGCACGATCCTCGACTCGGACGATCACCATGCCCGGGCGGAGGCGACCGGCACGGCCGGCGACCTCCTCCTCGCGCTCATGGGTCGCGTCGAACCGGACATTTTGCACGTCACCGGCGATCCCCGCCTGTTCACCGCACTGCGCGCCGGCTGATCCCCCTTCCAGCCGCCCCCGCCGCCACCCCTAAACGGACTAAAGAGATATCTCAATTTTCTCGGGAGCGGTTCCGCAACTTCCGGAGGGTTCCCGGGAACGTGTTTGGCCGTACGCTGGACCGGTTAAGTTCGGCGGCCGCGTGCCGCCTTCACGCCTTCACGCAGGGAGCGGTGACGCATGACGGCAACCGTCGAGGTGCAATCCAGCGGCGAGCCACAGGCATCGGGTGTCCGGTTCCCGGAAGGCTTCGTCTGGGGTGCGGCGACCGCGTCGTACCAGATCGAGGGCGCGGTCAACGAGGACGGCCGCGGGCCGTCCATCTGGGACACGTTCAGCCGTACGCCCGGCCGGGTCCATCGCGGCCACACCGGTGACGTGGCGTGCGACCACTACCACCGCTACGCCGACGACGTAGCACTCATGTCCGACCTCGGGCTCGGGGCGTACCGGTTCTCGGTCGCCTGGTCCCGGATCCAGCCGGACGGCACCGGCCCGGTCAACACCCGCGGGCTGGACTTCTACGACCGGCTGGTCGACGAGCTGGCCGGCAAGGGCATCGACCCGGTCATCACGCTGTACCACTGGGACCTGCCGCAGACGCTGCAGGACCGCGGCGGCTGGACCAACCGGGAGACCGCCGAGGCGTTCGCCGACTACGCCCAGATCGTGTACGCCCGGCTCGGCGACCGGATCAAGACCTGGACCACGCTCAACGAGCCGTGGTGCTCGGCCTACCTCGGCTACGGCAACGGCGTGCACGCACCCGGCATCCAGGACCCGGCACAGGCCCTCACCGCCGTGCACCACCTGCTGCTCGGGCACGGGCTCGCGACGCGGGCGCTGCGCTCGGCCGGCGCCCGGACGCTCGGCATCACGCTGAACCCGGTGGCGGTCGCCCCGCTCGACCCGGCCAACCCGGCCGACCTCGACGCCGCCCGGATCGTCGACGGCGTGGGCAACCGCATCTTCCTCGACCCGCTGTTCAAGGGCGCCTACGCCGACGACGTGCGCGAGATCATCGGCCGGTTCACCGACCTGTCGCACATCCACGACGGCGACGAGGCGATCATCAACGCCCCGATCGACGTGCTCGGCATCAACTACTACACGCCGACGTACGTCTCGGCGAAGCCCGGCCAGCCCGCCGCCCTGGACACCCCGGGCAGCGAGGGCATCGCGTTCCGCAAGCCGGTCGGCCCGATCACCGACATCGGCTGGCAGATCGAACCCGCCGCGCTGACCCGGCTGCTGAACCGGATCCACGACGACTACGGCGTACCCATGATGATCACGGAGAACGGCGCCGCGTACCCCGAAGGGCCCTCGCCGGAGACCGGTGAGGTGGAGGACGCCGACCGGATCTCCTACCTTGACGGGCACCTGCGCGCCTGCCTCGACTCCCTTTCGCACGGCGTCGACCTTCGTGGATACTTCGCGTGGTCCCTGATGGACAACTTCGAGTGGGCCGAGGGCTACAACAAGCGCTTCGGGCTCGTGCACGTGGACTACACCACGCAGCAGCGCCTGCCGAAGCGCAGCGCCAAGTGGTACAGCGAGGTCATCCGCCGCAACGGTCTGGAGTGAGTTGATGGTGACGCGGGAGCGGCCCACGCTCGAAGCGGTGGCCCGGCGTGCCGGGGTGTCGCGCGCGACCGTCTCCCGCGTCGTCAACGGCTCGACCACGGTCGCGGTGGCGATCCGCGACGCCGTCAACCAGGCCGTCGACGAGCTCGGCTACGTGCCCAACCAGGCCGCCCGCAGCCTGGTGACCCAGCGCACGGAGTCGATCGCGTTGATCCTGCCGGAGACCGCCAACCGGGTCTTCTCCGACGACCTGTTCTTCCCCGCCGTCATCCGCGGCGTGAGCACCGAGCTCGAGGCCGCCGACAAACAGCTGGTGCTGATGATGGCCGGCTCCGCGGCCAGCCACGACCGGGTCGAACGGTACGCGATGGCCGGTCACGTCGACGGCGTCATGTTCGCTTCCATGCACGGCGCCGACCCGCTGCCCGGCACGCTCTTCCGCCTCGGCATCCCGGTGGTCTGCAGCGGGCGCCCGATGACGCCGGCCGAGCTGCCGGTGCCCTACGTGGACGTCGACCACTTCGGCGGGGTGGCGGCCGCGGTCCGGCACCTCGTCGCCACCGGGCACCGCCGGATCGCCACCGTCGCCGGCCCGCAGGACATGGTGGCCGGCATCGACCGGCTGGCCGGATACCGCACCGCCCTGCGGGAGGCCGGCCTGACCGAGCACGTCGCGGTCGGCGACTTCACCCGCGACTCCGGCCTGCACGCGATGCACCAGCTCCTCGCCGGCGACCCCGGCCTGGACGCGGTCTTCGTCGCCTCCGACATGATGGCCCACGGCGCGCTGCAGGCCCTCAAGGAATCCGGCCGCACGGTCCCCGGCGACGTGGCCGTCATCGGCTTCGACGACGTCGAGATCAGCCGGCTCAGCGACCCGGCCCTCACCACGGTCCGCCAGCCCATCGTCGACATGGGCCGCACCATGGCCCGCCTGCTGCTCGGCGTGGTCGACGACCACCGCGACGTCCCGGAATCCGTCGTGCTCCCCACCGAACTCGTCGTCCGCGCCTCCGCCTAGGGTCTGTTTTGGAAGTGGGGCCGCGCCTCGCCTCGGCCCCACTTCCAAAACAGACCCTAGAGACTCCTCGTCGTTTCTACGCTGATCGGGAGGCCGAAGACCTTGCGGGACAGCAGGGTCGCCCCGGCCACCGCGGCCGGCATCATCAGGATCGCGCCCAGCGGGATCAGGAAACACAGGAACACCGCCACACCGAACCCGAGCGCGAGCGGACGGCGCGGGCGCAGGGCCTCCCGGCGATGCTTCAACCGCTTGCCCCGGCGCTCGAACGGGACCCCGGTCAGCTCCAGCGCCAGCAGCCAGCCACCGAACGCGGCACCGACGACCGGGACGACCGTCTGACCCACCAGCGGGATGAACCCGGCGACGAACAACGGGACACCGACCACGACGGACAGCCCGATCAGCCGCAACGAGTCGGCCAGGCTGCGGCGCAACGACTGCCACAGCGGCACCTCCACCGCACCCGGCACCCCGCCGTACCGGTGCTCGACCAGCCCGGAGATTTTCTCGTAGAAAGGATCCCCGACCAGCAGCGTGACCGCGGTGAACGTGAGCACCCCCAGCAGGCCGGCCATGCCGATCAGCGCCGCCCCGGCGATCACCCGGATCAGGTCGCGCCACACCGTGGACCAGCCGTCCGCGAACCAGGTCACCGCCGACGACAGGTCACCGATGAACCCCACCAGGGCGAACAGGGCCACGGTGTACAGCAGCCCCGCGATCAGCGCCGGGAGCAGGCCCAGACCGAGCAGCTTGGGCGACCTGAGCACCAGGCCGAGGCCACGCCCGAGCAGGCCCGCACCGGTGAAGAAGTCCTTGGCGGCGCCGCCGGTCTGATGGGCCACGGTTCGCAGCTGAGAGTCACTCACGGTCGGTGAGCCTACGACCTCCCGAGAATCCCGCCCAGCCCTGAGGGCGGCGGCGGCGGACTTTCCGGGGACGCGGACGGCGACGGGCTCGGCTCACCGGACCCGGCCTGGGTCGGGGTCGGCACCGGAACGTCGATCGACGGCGTGAGCGACACCACGGCGGACGGCGAGGACGACGGCACGGGCGATGACGACAATGCCGACACACTGGGTACGGCGCTCGGCGACACCGACTCGATCACCGCGACGTGTTTCGTCGTCGTCCGCGGCGTCCAGTCGACCGCCCTGGTCGCGGGCGCGGTGGTGGGTTCCGTCGGAGCCGACCCGATCCCACCCGACCCGGCGATCGCCACCTCGGCGACCGGCGGCGGCTCCTCGGACGAGTCGAGCATCGAGCCGAGGATCCAGCCGGAGGCCACGGCGAACGGGAACCCGAGCGCGACGATGACGAGAAAGGCCGATCCAGGGGTGAGGCGCACGTCACTAACACCGTTCCACCGCCGGAAAAGTTACGGCGTATTCAGGAACGTGGAGATTCGGTCCCGTAACTCCCGCCGATTCGTCCACAGCACCGCGGGCCGGTCGTACACGTGCAGGTCCGCGCCGGGCAGCAACCCGGCCAGCCGCTCCGCCCACGCGACCGGATGCACGTCGTCACCCAGACAACCGATGACCAGGGCCTGCCCACCGTACGACCGCAGCGCCTCAAGATCAGAAACCGCGGGCTCCCGCCACAGCGTCGCCAACTCGGGCGCCAGCCCATCGCGCTGCAACTGCTCGACCCGCTGCCGCAGGTATCCCCACCCGGTCGCGGTGTCCCGCACCGACGGGGGCAGCTCGAGCTCGACCGCCTCGGCGATCACGGCCGCCTCCCCGGACTCGACCGACGCCAGCAACCGGGTCAGCCGCTGCTCGGCGTTGCGGGGCCGCACCCCGTCCAGCGGAGCGGGAAGGTAGAGGACAACCCGCTCGAACCGGCCCGGATCATCGGCGATCAGCCGACTGAGCGCCCCGGCCCCCATGCTGACCCCGACCGCCCGGGTAGCCCCGGCCTGGTCGGCGACGGCACGCAGGTCATCGGCCAGGTCGGCGAAGCTCCAGGGTCCCGGAGGTGCCGACGACCGGCCATGCCCCCGGAAATGGAAGAAGACCCGCCGGCCGGCCACCGCACTGCCCAACGGCCGGGTGCCGGCGATGTCCCCGGCGAGCCCGTGCCCGAACACGGTGACGGGGTCACCGACGCCGCTGACGAGCTGCTCGATGCGTACGCCATGGGCCGTCTCGATGAGCTGGGTCGCCGGCGCCGGCAGCGTCGGACGGCCGGTCCTGGGCCCGCTCGGTCCCGGACCCGAGGCCCGCGGGCCACCGTCCGGAGGCGGAGGGCCACGGAACCTCACCGTCGAGCCCTCGACGCCCTCACCGTCGCCGTCGCCCTCACCGTCGCCGTCGCCGTCACCAGAATCCCTTGCCGTCGGTCAGGTCGCGCAGGCCGGGACGGACGTCGAGCAGGTAGATCAGGGCCGCGGCGACACCGATCAGGCCGAAGATGCCGGTCGCCCCGCCCAGCAGGGTGAGCACCATGCAGACCGCGAGGATCGCGAGCCACGCCCCCTTGGGCAGGGTGCCGAGCGACTGGAACCCGTCGCCGCGCTGCGTCACGCAGTGGATGAACGCCACTGCCTGCACGACCATCGAGCCGATGACCACGAGCACGTCGATGTAGAAGCGGACATCGTCAAAGAACAGCGGCGCGCTGAGGAGCATGGCATCGATTCTATCCGTGGGCCCGGCCCTATCCGTGGACCCCGCGAAGAGCCGGAGCCCACGGATCCAGTTTCTGCTGCACCAGCACCGGGCTCGCCCCCGTCGGGAGCCCACGTGGCGGGGCTCCTCCGGGCGGGGCTCCCCCGCGGCAGGGCTCCCCCGCGGCGGGATTACTCCGGGGCGGGATTACTCCGGGGCGGGATTACTCCGGGGCGGGATTACTCCGGGGCGGGATTACTCCGCGGCGGGGCGGGCGACGCGCTTGCGGGGCTTCGGGGTCGGCTCGGCGGCGGCTTCCACGGCCTTCGGCTCCTCGGTGGTGGTCACCATGTCGGCGTTGACCACGTCGGCGGCCTCGACCACGCCGCTGCCGACCACGCGCTCGCCCCGGGCGACCAGCGTCGTGTAGACGGAGACCGCCCGCTCCGACGCGACCTGGGCGAAGGCGACCGCGCTCGTGGTCGCGGTGTCACGCAGCTTGTCGAGGTCGGTGGTGCCGGCCTTCTCCCGCAGCGAACCGGCCGTCGTGGCGGCGGTGTCGTTCGCGGTCCTCAGCGTGGCGACGGCACGGTCACCGAGCTGGCTCACCACGGCGGGCAGCTTGCGCAACTCCTGCCAGGCCAGGTCACCGGCACCGGCGGCGGCGTAGAGCGGGGCGGGGAAACGGGTCTTGGTCTGCTCGGTCATGACTTCTCCTCAGCTGCGTGGTCTGTGGCTTAAGCGGGTGGGTCCGGGACTAGCGGGAGTTGGTTCCGGGCTTGCGCGCGGCGCCGCCTTCGACGACGGCGACGTCCTCGACAACGGCCTTGAGCGCCGCGTCCGGGTCCGGCGCCGGCCGGCCTTCCGCCGGTTGGTCGTCCGCAGGCTGGTCGTCCACCGGCTGGTCGTCCACCGGCAGGCTCTCTGCGGGGGTGGACGCCGCGTCGTCCTCGACCGCGGTGACCCCGTGGGCGCCCACGGCGGCGCGGAGGGCCGCTTCCTCGTCCGGAACCTCGACCTCGCCGTCAGCGGGATCCGGCACCGTCGCCTTGTCCGCGGCGGCTGCCGCGTCCTCGTCGGCGGCATGGCGGGCGTTCTCGTTGCGGAACGTCTCGTAGATCTGGGTCAGCGACTGCTTCTGGGCGATCGTCAGGTCGGGATCGACCGCGATGGCCGCCAGCACACCCTGCTGACCTTCCCCGTCGAGCAGGCCGGCGCGCAGATACATCGCGGGCGTCGACACCCGCAACGCACTGGCCAGTTGCTGCAGCACCTCGGCACTGGGCTTGCGCAGACCCCGCTCGATCTGACTGAGGTAGGGGTTGCTCACGCCCGCCCGGTCGGCCAGCTGCCGCAGCGAGATCTTCGCGGTCTGCCGCAGGTCACGGATGAACGTGCCGACGTCCTGGGGCAGATCCTTCGGGGTGGCCATGCATTCGACGGTAACGCCGAGTGCTAGCTCCTGCAAGCAAAACGCTTGCAAGAGTTAGCGTGAAGCGTGTCACCAGGTCGCCCGCACCTCGCCCACCCGGACCCCGCCGCCCAGCACCGGCACGACAGCGAGCTCATCCAGCAGCGGGGACTCGACCCCCAGCTTGCGCAGAGCGGAGACGAGGACCGGCATCCGTGCCCGCATGGCCCCGTCGGAGATCTTGAGCGCCACCGCACCCACGTCGGGAACGGCGACCGCGACGACGCCCTCGGCACCGCCCTTCGATAGCAGCCCCGGCACCCCGCGCATCAGCAACGTGTCGTCGGCGCCCGTGCCCGCGACCAGCTCCGGATCGGCCCGCATGGTGTCGGCCACCAGACGCTCGAACGACGCCGGCGGCCCTGAGACCAGCCGCTGGAAGCCCCGGGCCAGCGCGGTCAGCGAGAAGCCGAAGACCGGCGCCCCGCAGCCGTCGATCCCGGTCGCGGCGATCGGCTCACCGACCAGGTCGGTCACCGCCTCGGCGATGGCGACCTGCAACGGGTGCTTCGGATCCCGGTAGTCGTCGAGCGACCAGCCGTTCTCGACACAGGTGGCGAGCATCCCCGCGTGTTTGCCGGAGCAGTTCATCGCGATCCGGGTCGGGCCACCGCCCTCGCGCAGCACCAGGTCACGCTCGCTCTCCAGCAACGGGAGCGACTCCACACAGCGCAGGGCATCCTCGGTCAGCCCGGCCGTCTCCAGGATCCGCCGGGCCCGCGCCACATGGAACGACTCCCCGTTGTGGCTGCCACTGATCAGCGCCAGGTCCGCCGGGTCGCCGGTCCGTAGCCCGCTGCGCAGCATGCCCACCGTCTGCAAGGGCTTGTTTGACGAGCGGGGGAAGAACGGGCCGGTCACGTCGCCGGCCGCGGCCACCACCGCACCGGCGGCGTCCAGCACCACCACGGATCCGTCATGCACGCACTCGGTGAAACCCGAGCGCACCACCTCGGCGAGAATCATCGGACGGGTACCCCCAGGAGCTCACGAGCATCGGTTGTGGTCATCGGTGGACGCTGGGCGAGCTGGGCGAACCCGACCGCCCGCGCCACCAGCTGCATGTTCGATTCGACTGCGCGGCCCTTCGCGTAGGTCAGGGTGTCCTCCATGCCGACCCGGAGGTGCCCGCCGGCCGACAGCGAGGCGAGCATGACCGGAATCGCACTGCGCCCGATGCCGGTCGCCGAGAACGTGGTGCCGGCCGGCAGGTCCCGCAGCACCCGGTGGCAGGCGGCCAGCGCATCCGTGGTGCCCGGCATGCCGCCCGGCACCCCCATCACCAGATCGGCGTGGACGTGTCCGCCGAACGGCAGGCCGTGCCGGTCCAGCAGCACCTGCAGCGTGGTGAGCTGACCGAGGTCGAAGATCTCGTACTCCGGGACGATGCCGCGCTCCTGCATCCGGGTGTGCAGGTCGACGATGAACTCCCAGCGGTTGAGGAACACCCCGTCGCCGAAGTTGACCGTGCCCATCGTGCAGGACGCCATCTCGGGACCGGCGTCGAGCACAGCCAGCCGGTCGGCCTCGGGATCGGTGACGGCGCCGCCGGACGACAGCTGCACGATCAGATCCGTGGCCTGCCGCAGGGCGGCCACGGTCTCGCGCAGCCGGCCCTGGTCGAGCGTCGGCTCGGCCGCGTCGTCGCGAATGTGCACATGGACGATGGCGGCGCCGAGCGCCTCACACTCCTTGGCGGTGGCCACGAGCTCGTCCAGGGTCACCGGCAGCGCGGGTGCGGCTGCCTTGCTGGTCTCCGCGCCGGTGGGCGCGACGGTGATCAGTGTCCCGGTCATAACCGAGATCCTGCCACGGGCCCGGGCCTGGTCCGCTCGGCTATCCACAGGCGCCGGGAGCGGTCACCCGTGGTTATCCACAGGCCGCACAAGATCACCCCACGCCGCCGCCGGAACGGGAGACGATTCGGACCGGAGCACGGCAGACCCGTACGAGGCCAGGGGTGAGGAAGATGTCAGCAGCGAAGGGCTTCTCAGTCAGCGTCGATGGCCGCGGCGGATTCGCCCACCAGGAGGTTGGCGTCGGGAGCGACGTTGCGCTTGAGAACGGCCAGCGCGATCATGCCGAGCTCGTGATGGCGGACCGCGGTGCCGATGAAGCCGACCGCACGACCGTCCAGGGTGACCGGCGTGCCCTTGACCGGCGGGTGGTCGGTGGCGATGCCGTCGAGGTGCAGCAACTCCAGCCGGCGCGGCGGCCGGCCCAGGTGGTGGACCCGGGCGATCGTCTCCTGACCCCGGTAACAGCCCTTGTCGAGATGCACGGCCGTGGCCTGCAGCTCGGCCTCCGCCGGGATGGTCTTGTGGTCGGTCTCCCAGCCGAGTCGCGGCCGCCGATGGGCCACGCGCACCGCCTCATAGGCCCACAGCCCCGCCCTGGGGACGCCGTCGAGCTTCTCGAGGACCGCTTCGAGCTGCTCACGGCGTACGAGAAGGTCGACGCCGAGCGCGACCCGGCGAGCCAGACCACCGTCGAAGGTCTTGACGTCGTAATGGGCGGTCGGTTCGTTCGGCACCGAGCCGGCGGCGAACTTCGGGCCCGGCACCTCGAAGATGCGGGGCTCGGCCAGCTCGACCCCGAGCAGGCGGGCCGCGGTGGCCACCGCTTCCGGGCCGACCAGGGAGAGCACCGCGATCTCGGCGGTGGCGTCCCGGGGCTCGACCCGGGTGAAGAAACGCATCATCTCGAGGTACTTGAGCAGGCCCGCACCGGCGCCGGGCTCGGTGTCCAGCCAGGCGGTGGTGCCGTCCTCGGTGACCATGGCGTGCTGCTCGACGTGCCCGTGCGGGGAGAGCACAAGCAGCTCGGTGCCCTGGCCGGCCCGCAGGTCGGTGAGGTGCTGGGTGGTCAGCGTGTGCAGCCAGCTCGCCCGTTCGTCGCCCGGGACCGCGATGACGTCCCGGTTGGAGCGGTCGACCAGGCCGACGGCCGTGTCGAGAGTGCGCTGCTCACGCATCGGGTCGCCGTAATGCGCCGGCACTCCGGCGTCGGCGGACTCGGGCTCGAGCTCCTGGATGAGGACGGTGGTCATGGGTTACTCCTTGCAGTCGCCACAGACGCCGAAAAGCGACACATGGCCGACATCGACCCGGAAGTCGCGCTCCTTCAGGAGCTGTTCGCTCACCGGGTTCATGATCGCGGGGTCGACCTCGTCGATCCCGCCACAGTTGCGGCAGACGAGATGAACGTGCTGGTCCTCGCCCGCGGCGTGGTAGGTCGGTGAGCCGTGGGACAGATGCGTGTGGCTGACCAGGCCGAGTTCCTCGAGCAGCTCGAGGGTGCGATAGACGGTGGTGATGTTGACTCCGGCCGCGCGCTCGCGCACGGTGTGCAGGATCTGCTCGGGCGTGGCATGGCCCAGCTCATGAACCGCCTCCAGGATCAGCTGGCGCTGCGGAGTCAGTCGCAGGCCGCGCTCCCGGAGCATCTCGGCAAGGGATGTGGCGGACACGTTACGAGCATAGTTCGCCCGGCCGTGCGCCTTAGCGCTGTGAGCGCTCCGATCCAGATTATTCGTGGTTCCGGCGGCCGCACCGCGACCGACGACGGCGAACCGCCGCTGGTCGCCGACCACCGGACCGTGTCGCCGCCTGTGCCGGAGAACACCTCAGGGGAACAGCAAGCGGCGCGGCGCCCGAACGGACACCGCGCCGACAGGTGCGAAAGGTCAGCCGCCGATCCGGAGAAGGCGGGCGGAGAGATGCGGGCGGAGCTTCTCGCCGTTGGCCGCCATCTCGTGGGCATAGAGCAGGGCGCCCTCGACGATGCCGTACAACCGCTGGGCACCGGTGACCGGCAGGCCGGTGGCGGTGTGCCCGACGCCTGCGGTCGCCATCTCCAGGCGGGTGTTGTGCGCCTCGCCCTCGTAGATCTCGATGACGCCGTTCTCGCTGGTCAGCGTCGCTTCCATCTCGTCGGTCGGCCGGCCGTCGGCGTTGAGCACCGGGCGCCAGAAGCCGAGCTCGCGCTCACCCTGGCCGATCGGCTTCGAGTCGTCGTCGAGCAGCCAGATGCGCGACTCGTAGGCGAGGAACGGCCTGCCGTCGTGACTGATCCGGACTTCCTGGGCGTAGTTGTAATCCTCGTCCGCCGGGAAGCCACCCTGACCACGACCGCGCCACAACCCGATGAAAGGCAGCAGCCCCAGCAACGAGGGGTGCAGGTCGGGGCCCACACGCAGGTCGTGCGTGTCCTCGTAGGGGTAGGCCTCGACCGGCGGAGCGTTCAGCCAGGGCGGCGGGCCAAGTGGGTTCTCCGTCTCACTGCTCACCAGCGTCCCCTTGCAATGCGCATCGCCAGATATCCCAAACCGCCGGCCAGCCCACCGATTCCGGCGACCAGCAGGCTCACATACCCGATCTCTGTAACCATGACGGATCCATCCTATGCTGACCCGCATGGGACGCCTTCTCGTCGTCAAGACCACCGCCGGTGCCGATGCGCCGGAGCGCTGCTCGCAGGCGTTCACCGTGGCGAGCACCGCAGTCGCGTCCGGCGTCGAGGTGTCGTTCTGGCTGACCGGGGAGTCGGCCTGGTTCGCGCTGCCGGGCCGGGCCGGGGAGTTCGAGCTGCCCCACGCGGCACCGCTGCCCGACCTGCTCGACCTGCTGCTGGCCAACGGCAAGGTGACGCTGTGCACGCAGTGTGCGGCCCGGCGGGACATCGGCCCGGCGGACGTGCTGCCGGGGATCCGGATCGCGGGCGCCGCCGTCTTCGTCGAGGAGATCATGTCCGACGGCGCCCAGGCGGTCGTCTACTAACCGGTCGTCAGACGCCATCTCTGGTTGTCGAGATCCAGAGCGGCCCACTGGGTGACGTTCGCGCCGTCCGCCATGGACCGGCCGGAGACCTCCAGCAGCTTGCCGCTGTGTCGCGCGATCACCGTGAACACACCCGGGCCGGCCCAGGCCAGCCGCCACTGCTGATTGGCGCCGCCGAGGTATTCCCACTGGGTCACCCGCGCTCCGTCATCCGTCGAGGCGCCGCTGACGTCGACGCATTTGCCGGTGAGCGTGCTGACGATCCGGAAGTGACCGTCACCCGAGTCCTCGAAGCGCCACACGTGGTCCGCGGTGCCGGTCGGCGGCCACTGGGTCAGTTGCGCGCCGTTCGCCGTCGACATGTCCTGGATGGCGAGGACCTTGCCGCTGTGGACGACCTGGAGCTGCACCGTCGCGTCCGGGATCAGGCGCCAGTTGTGGTCGGCTGTCCCGGTGTCACCGAACTGCACCACGTTCGCCGAGTCGGCCGTGGACATGCCGGCCACCCCGAGCACCTTCCCAGAGTTCCTGTTCCGGAAGCGGGCGTATCCGGTGCCGTTGTCGAGGACCTCCCAGAGATGGTCGGCGGTCCCGTTGTCCGCGAACTGCACCACCTGCGCCGAGTCAGCCGCCGACATCTGGTCGACCCCGAGCACCTTGCCGGAATTCACGCAGCGCAGCCGCACGAACCCGTCGCCGTTGTCCACGATCTGCCAGAGGTGATCGGCGGTGCCGGTGTCCGCGAACTGCACCACCCGGGCGCTGTCCGCGAGCGACATCTGATCGACGCCGAGCACCTTGCCGCTGTGCTCGTTCTGGATCCGGAAAGCCACCCCCGGCGGCACCCAGGGCCGGCCGGCACCGATCACCGGGAACGCGCTGATCCGCAGCCGGGCCGCACCCATCGGGATCAGCGTGACCGTCTCCACCGGCTCGGCCGACGGCGTCGGGCTGTCCTGCAACGGGGTCACGATCTGGTCCGAGTCGGCCGACCACGCCGGGATCCGCCGGGCCGGCGTGGTGATCCGGATCGGGGCGGTGGCCGGCGTGAACGGATCGGCGGCGTCGCCCAGACCGGTGGTCACCGCGAAACTCGTGCCGTTGTCCAGGCCGTAGTTCCACGCCGACCCCGGCCGCACCTCACGCGTCGGCCACTCGTCGGTTCCGCCGGTCCGGGACCAGTTCTCGCTGATCGCGAGCGAGAACGTCAGAGCACCGAAATTCACCGAGACCGCGCCGTGATTGCCGCTCCAGGCCGTGGCGCGCGCCCGCATGGGAAGCCGCAGGACGACTCGGTCACCCTTGGACCAGGTCCGGCTGATTTTCGCGTACGAGGGCCCGGGCGCGATCGGCACGACCGAACCGTTCACCGTGGCGGTGGGAGCCTCGCACCATCCCGGGATGCGCAGATACAACGGGAACGCCACCGGCGCCGGCGTGGTCACCGCGTAGGTGATCGAATCGGCGAACGGGTACGTCGTATCGGCGGCGACGGTGACCCTCGTACCACCGGAGACCGCGGCCGTGACCCGCGCCGGACCATGCAGATTGGCGACCAGCCCGCCGTCGGGGGTCGCCGCCCACATCTCCTCGACGTAGTAGGGCCAGCCCATCCCGTAGTTGTGCGGGCAGCAGCGATAATTGTCGATGCCCAGCATGTACGCCTGCATCGGGAACCCGTTCTGGAACTGCCCCTGGCTCCCGGTCCGGTCGAGCAGCGACATGCTGTTGGCGCTGGTGATGTAGTGGATGCCGGTCTGTTCCGGGTCGAGCGACGCGGGCAGCGAATTGAAGGCGAGGTCCTCGACCCGATCGGCCCACACGGGATCACCGGTGATCCGGGCGAGCATCTCGTGGCTCGCCATGAACTCGACGATCCCGCAGGTCTCGAAGCCCTGCCGGGGATCGCCGAACCCGGCCCGCATGTTCTCGTCACCGGCGAAACCACCGCCCGGGAACTGGCCGTACCCGCTCATGATCGCGGCATAGTCCTGGTAGCTGGCCTGCCGATGAGCCGGATCCCCGGAAAGCACCGAGTAGACAGCCGGCTCCCGGAAACCCTGGGCCAGATTGACGTTGTGCGGACTCGGCAGATCGTTCAGATAGTTCGCCGAGTTGGCGTGGATCTTGCGGGCCAGATCCAGGAGGAACGCGTCCCCGGTCCGGTTGTAGACCCAGAACACCACCTCCAGGGTGTCCGCCCACCGGAAACTGCCCCAGCTCTGCGAGAAGACGCCGGTGCCCTGCGCGTCGACGTAGCGGAAGAAGCGGGTCAGGAACGGCACGATCCGGGCGTCGCCGGTAAATTCCTGGTACGACCGGACGGCGTGCAGCATGGGCATGTGCGGCCAGAGATCGGGGCCGTTGTTGAGACTGGTCCGCAACCCTTCAGGCCCGAAATAGCCGTCGCGGGCCTGGGTGGCGAGAACCCCGTCGATCCAGCGCCGGGTCTCGGCGATGACCCGGGAGTCACCGGTGACATAGCCGAGGCTACTGAACCCTTTGAGCCAGTAGGGCACCTCCTCCCAGCCGCCGAGCGAGGGACGGGTCCAGCCGGTGTTGTCGTACTGGAGGAAATGCGAGATCTCGGTCATCCGCCCGTTGATGCCGGTCAATTGATACCCGAGTTGGGTGGCCAGCCATCCGGTGGCTCTCGTCGAACCCGGGGCCAGGCGAAGAAACGCGTCGGGTCGCAGTGGAGCCCGGTTGACCACATAGCCGGGCGCGGCCCGCCCTCGTTCCCCAGCGCTCGCTGCCGGCGCGGTGCCCGCCGCCGGGGTCACGGCCATTGCCTCGGTGACGGCCGCAACCGTGGGGACGGCGATGCTCGCGGTCAGAAATTTACGACGGTCCACAGCAGCCTCCGGGTGATGCCAGGGCGTGCGCTCATGGTGGATTCTGTTCAAATCCTTGCGTTACAGAATCGTAAAACGCCGAGTGAATGCGGTAAATAGATAGCCGCAAGTCAATTCATCGACAACTGACCGTCGCGCTGGCCTTGGCCACACCTTCACTCTCAGTGACCACCACGGAGACCTCACCGACCCGGTAGGCCCACTCATGGGCGTCAGCACGGACAACAGTCACGCCGCCGGCCACCTCCCGCAGCGCCCGCCCGAGATCACCCGGCGCCGCCAGACCACCCACAACCAGGGTCCGCGCGACCCGCCCACCCGGACAGACAACCTCCGCCCCAGCCGTCCAGCCCGGCTCGGACGGGTCCGGTGACGCGGGGCCGGCAGCCTGGGGAGACGTGGCGGCTCGCAGGGCGGCGACCGCGTCCAGCAGGGCGTCGGGGGTTTCGCCCGGGCCCGGCATGAAGGGCGCGGGGTCGTAGTCGATGCCGTCCGACAGCGGCCGGCAGCCGGTGGAGACCTGCAGCGTCAGTGCGTTGTCCACGTCGTCGGTCGTGGCATCGACACCTACGAACTCACCCGCGTCAGCGTGCAGGAAATAGCGGGTGCTGGCAGCGTTGTGCCCCACTGCCGCCTTCCATCCGGCGGGCAGTGCCGCGGCCACCGATTCCAGGGTGCCGGGGGCCTGGTCGTCGCGCACCCGGACGGTGATGTCCCGGAGCGCCTCGACGCCGGAGCGGACCGGGGTGATCGAGCAGCCCCGGTCGAATACCAGGGCCCCGATCTCCACCGTCCGGTCCGGCCCGTCCGCGGCTGCCACGACCAAACCGCTGACCTGCTCGAACAGCGGCAACGCGGCGCCGATGTCCCGCTGTTCCGCCACGGTCGGAGGATCGTTGCGCACCGACCACAGGATGGCTCCGGCCAGCAGCACACCCCACCCCGCGGCCACAGCGACCAGCCACCACCGCCGCTCGGGCCGCTCCGGGGCGGGCGGCGACGCGACGACGGGACAGCCAGGCGAACTCACGTCCGCCATGCTCGCACGCCCTCGCAGCACCACCCCTGCCAGCTCCACCTCACGCCCGTTTGATCAACAAGGGGAGAGGGCGAAGGGAACGGCCCGGGCCGAACGGCGATCAGCCTCCAGCGTGGCGGCAAGGGAGAGGGCGAAGGGAACGGCCCGGGCCGACGGCGATCAGCCTCCAGCGTGGCGGCAAGGGAGAGGGCGAAGGGAACGGCCCGGGCCGACGGCGATCAGCCTCCGGCGTGGCGGCAAGGGAGAGGGCGAAGGGAACGGCCCGGGCCGAGGGCGATCAGCCTCCGGCGTGGCGGCAAGGTGATCGGGGTCAAGAGACCCGATGTCGACAGGCACGACGGCATGAGCTGCGACGGCGGTGAGCCGAGAATCCATACGAGCAAGGACCGGCTACGGAAAGGCCGGGCACAGAAGGGTGCCGAGCGGAGAGCGCCAAATCGGCAACCCCCCGGCTCGACAGGGCCGACATCGAAGGACCCCGGGCGGAGAACCCCTGGCCAGAGGGAGCTGACACGGAAGGCTCGTAGGCGGAGAACCCCTGACCGGAATGGGCCAGTACGGAAGACCCCCAGCCGGAGAGCCCTTGTCGAGAGAGCCCTTGTCGGGAGAATCCCCGGCCAGGATGGGCCAGCGCGGAAGACCCCCAGATGGGGAGCCCTTGACCGGAGAGCCCCCGGCCAGGATGGGCCAGCGCGGAAGACCCCCAGATGGGGAGCCCCTGACCGGGAAATTCCAGGCCGGGAAAGGGCGGCGTGGAAGGGCCAGATACGGAAAGGCCAGACACGGAGGGGCTCAGGCCGGAGGGGCTCGGGGTGGAGGGGTTCAGGCCGGAGGGGCTCAGGCCAGAGGGGCTCGGGATGCGGAGATCTGCGGCGCCAAGGTCGGAGGCTCAGACAACGCCTCGGCGGCAGGGTTGTGGAGGGGTCGGCCGTCAACGGGGAGAGAGTTGCCGCGGTTGTCATGGGGCTAGATTATTTGGGGCAAGACTCTGGCAGCCAGTTTGCGCTGGCCGGCCTGTGGACAGACCCCGCCTGTGGATAACCCCGGGCTGTGGACAACTGGGCTGTGGACAACCCGGGGTGGTAAGGCCGGAGAAACCGAAGGGCGGGACCCCTGATGGGGTCCCGCCCTTGGTCAACAGAGCGCGAGCTGGATCAGGCGGAGACGACGCTGAGGCCGACCTGGTTCACGCCCCGGTTCGCGTCGACCGTGAGGTCTCCGTTGCCGTGGCGGGACAGGGCTCGCAGGGTCCAGGATCCCGGCGCCGCGAAGAAGCGGAAGACGCCCTCCGGGGAGGAGACCACCTCGGCCGTGAATTCGCCGGTCGCGTCGAGGAGGCGGACGTAGGCGCCCGCCACCGGGTCGCCGTCCGGGTTCGTCACGATGCCGGTGATGACGGTTTCTTTCTGGAGGTCGACGCTGGCCGGGATGGGAGCCGACTGGTCGGGGGCGGCGCAACCGTCCGCGATGTTGGGAGTCGTCATCCGGTCACGCCTTTCCGGGTTCGTCGCCGAGGGCGATCGGGACGCCGATGAGGGAGCCGTACTCGGTCCAGGAGCCGTCGTAGTTCTTGACGTTCTGCTGGCCGAGGAGTTCCTTGAGGACGAACCAGGTGTGCGAGGAACGCTCGCCGATGCGGCAGTAGGCGATGGTGTCCTTGGAGCCGTCGAGGCCGGCGTCACCGTAGATCTTGGTGAGTTCGTCGTCGGACTTGAAGGTGCCGTCCTCGTTGGCGGACTTGCTCCACGGGACGCTGATCGCGGTGGGGATGTGCCCGCCGCGCTGGGACTGCTCCTGCGGGAGGTGGGCCGGGGCGAGCAGGCGGCCGGCGAATTCGTCGGGGCTGCGGACGTCGACGAGGTTCTTGGCGCCGATGGCCTGGACGACCTCGTCGCGGAAGGCGCGGATCGACAGGTCGGGGGCGGCTGCGGTGTAGGTGGTGGTGGGGCGGGTGGGGACGTCCTTGGTGTAGGTGCGGGCGTCGAGTTCCCACTTCTTGCGGCCGCCGTCGAGGAGTTTGACGTCGCCGTGGCCGTACAGCTTGAAGTACCAGTACGCGTAGGCGGCGAACCAGTTGTTGTTGCCGCCGTACAGGATCACGGTGTCGTCGTTGGCGATGCCGCGCGAGGACAGCAGCGCGGAGAACTGCTCCTGGTCGACGAAGTCGCGGCGGACCGGGTCCTGCAGGTCGGTCTTCCAGTCGATCTTGATCGCGCCGGGGATGTGGCCGCCGTCGTAGGCGGTGGTGTCCTCGTCGACTTCGACGAAGACCACTCCCGGGGTGTCGAGGTTCTTCTCGGCCCATTCGGCAGAGACGAGTGCGGAGTCGCGACTCATCGGAATGCTCCCTTGTCAGGTGAGAGATGGGGGAGTCAGCGCGCGAGGGATTTCAAGAGGTCGCACGCGCGCCGACCCGAAAAACGGATCACGGTTTGCGTACGGCGCCACTGCCGGGCGAAAAAGGAAAAGGCGAGTGACCCCGTCAGAGGACGGGGCGACACAGGCAGGCGGCCACGCGGCACAGGTCGACCGCGCGCCTCTTGGTGAGCAGCAGGAGGCTCATGCCCCAGACCATATCAGCGGTTCCAGAGCACGGAACACCGTCGACCACCATCCGGGATGGAGTCGACGGTCACACTCTGCCCGAACGCCGTCACAATCCGCCGGAGTTCAGCGGAACATTCTCGGCTCCGGTGGTCACCACCAGGCCTTCCGGGCGGGGCTCCACCTTCTGGACCTTGAGGTTCAGGGGCAGCGCCGGCACGTCGAGGTTGTACGCGAGTTGTTTCACGTAGTTGTCGACCAGGTTATTGACCAGGGGGATGTCGGGCAGGCCGGCCGCGGTGACGTCGCTGAAGCGCACCTGCACCACGCCGTCCGCCACGGCCAGGTCAGCCGTGCCGGTCACCTGGAAGGTCTGGCCGACAGCCTGGATGGGCGCCGATCCGACGAGCTTGCCGTCCTTCTCGCCGAGCGTCAGCCCGTCCTGGTCGATCAGGGTGGCGAGGTCCGGGTACTCGATGGTGCCGGTGCCGGTCACCGTGCCGGCCACGATGTCGCCGGTGCCGGTGCGCAGCGTGTTCAGCGGGGCGTCGACGTCCTGGGCCCGGATGTCCAGCGTCGGCATCTTGATCATGTTGCCGGTCTGGTCGGGCGCGCTGAAGTTCTTCAGGAGGATCTTGATCTCCTGGTAGTCACCGGCCACGACCTGGGTCAGGAACGGCGTGCCCTCGACCGTCACGTCCGGGCGCTCGGCGGTGGCCTTCTGGTTGGCGACCTGCTCGGCCACCCGGTCCGCGATGGTCCGCTCCGCGTAGGAGGCGGCGACCCGGTCGCCCACCACCAGTGCCACCGCGAGCAGGACCAGGAGCACCAGGAAGGTGATCAGCAGCCGCCGGCCCCAGCGCTTGCGCGGTCGCGCCGACCCGTATTCCGCCACGTGGTGCTCCTTCGACATCGGGGGATGGCAAAGGTATATGCCCAATGCGACGGTCAGGAAAGCATGAAGACCGTGAGGAGATAGGTGGCCGGGAGGGAGAGGGCGAAAGCGCCCAGCGGGCCCTGCATGTGCCGGGCCACCCAGAACGTGGGCGCGTCGCCGGCCATGCTGCGGCCGGCCTCCGAGAAGTTGACGGCCAGGTCGACCAGGCCGGCGATGCCCGCGATGACAAAACCGATGATCGCGCCCTTGGCCGGCGTGAACGGCAGCACGAGCACGCTGCCCAGCGCGGCCGAGGTGAGCGTGCCGATCATCGCGCCGACGATGACGCCGGTCGCCCCGCGCGGCACCTGCGGGGCGATCCGCGGCTTGGGGAAGATCGCGTCGATGACGTGCGCGAGCAGCAGCGACACGCCCACCGCGCTGAGGCAGACGAGCATCGCCTGGGCGCCGATCGGCCGCCGGGTGAGCACCAGCAGCAGGCTGAAGCAGAGCACGCCGAACACGATGACGAACGTGCCGCCGAGCGAGTCGCGCAGTTGCAGCCGGTCGCGGGCCCGGACGGCCTGCCCGATCAGTGCGGTCACGAACGCGGCGGCGAGCACGTAGACCAGCGGCAGCATCGAGGCGGGCCGGGTGGTGACCGCGAGATAGTCGGCGACCACGGCGGCCGCCACGCACACCCCGGCCACGACCCCGGCCGCCGGCGGCCGGATCGCCATGGTGAAGGCCAGGACGAACAATGCCTGCACACCGAGGACCACGATCGCGTACGGGAGCCGCGCGTCCGGTCCCGACGTCTGCGCCCCGAGGATCAGGCCGGTGCCCAGCAGCCCGGCGAACCCGGCGATCGCGATCGACAGCTGCCGGCGTACCGGAACGAATCTGACCTCTTCTTCGAAGTCCTCGTCGTCCCCCAGCTCATCCTCGTGGCGGTCGCCGGCGGGGAAGCCGGCCGCGGACCGGCCCGGCGCGGAACGCGCGATCTCCCGGGAGACGTCCTCGTCCCAGGCATCGCTGTCTCGCGGGGTGGTGGGGAACACGTCTGCGATGGTGCCAGACGGGAGCGATATTGCACGCATCGACGTCCGGCCCGCTGTCCCGTCACCGCCCCGCAACATGGGTACGCTCCCACCGGACGTGAGCGGAGTGTGACGTGCCACTCAGGTAAAAGGGTGGTTACCATTTGGCCGTTCGGTCACCTCCGGGGCGTTCGTCACATCACTCGGTGTTCGTAAATGAGTGATCGAGCGGATGCATCGGTTAAGGTATTCGCAGCCCACCCGTCGGTGACGCCGGGACGAGACCCTCCGGTTGCGTGGCATTCCACCACGCAGACCGGGTCACCCGAGCGGCCCTCGTGCCGCGAGGATCGAGGTGAGTGTGGAAATCCTCCTGTTGGTGACGGCCCGCGCCGGTGAGCCTTCCGCCGTGCTGCCCGCCCTGGACCTGCTGCCCCACTCGGTGCGCACCGCGCCCCGCGATGTGCGCACGCTGGTTTCCGGTCCCAGCCCGGACGCCGTGCTCGTCGACGCCCGCTCCGAGCTCTCGGAAGCCCGCGCGACCTGCCGCATGCTGCACGCCACGGGCATCGGCGTGCCCCTGATGGCCGTCGTGACCGAGGCCGGCCTGATCGCCCTCAACGCCGACTGGGGTGTCGACGACGTCATCCTGGCCAGTGCCGGGCCGGCCGAGGTCGAGGCACGGCTGCGCCTGGGTGTCGGCCGCCTGAACAACGCGACCGCGGGGGCCGGTGGCTCGATCCGCGCCGGCGAGCTCAACATCGACCCCGACACCTACGCCGCCAAGCTCAAGGGCCGGCCGCTCGACCTCACGTACAAGGAGTTCGAGCTGCTCAAGTTCCTGGCACAGCACCCGGGCCGGGTCTTCACCCGTGACCAGCTGCTGCGTGAGGTCTGGGGTTACGACTACTTCGGTGGCACCCGCACGGTCGACGTGCACGTGCGCCGGCTGCGGGCCAAGCTCGGCTCGGAGTACGAGTCGATGATCGGCACCGTGCGCCAGGTCGGCTACAAGTTCGTCGTGCCGCCGACCGGCCGTCAGCTCCCCGACAACGAGCCCGTCTCGCTGCCGGTCTGACCTTCATGATCGATATCCGGTCCTCGGACCGGCTCTCCGCTGCCGAGGTGGCCGACGTCTTCGCGTTGGCCACCGCGGCGGACGAAGCCGACGGCATCTCCCCGCTCTCCGAGGACGGGGTTCTGGGCCTGCGTGGCACCACCCACCATCACCTGCTGGCGATGGGTGAGGGTGGCGAGCTCGCCGGCTACGCCTACGTGAACGACAGCGGTGACGGCGAGCTCGTCGTGCACCCGAAGCACCGGCTGCGCGGGCACGGTTCCGCCCTGCTGGCCGCCGCCGGCGACGGTGAGCTGCATTTCTGGGCGCACGGCGATGATCCCGGCGCCCAGGTCTTCGCGGAGAAGGCCGGTTTCACCCGCGCCCGTGTGCTCTGGCAGATGCGCCGCTCGCTGCATGACCTTCCCGACGTGCCGCTGCCCGCCGAGGTCCGGATCCGCGCGTTCGTGCCGGGTTCCGACGACGAGGCCTGGCTGGGCGTCAACTCCCGGGCGTTCGCGCACCACCCCGAGCAGGGCCGCTGGAGCGCCGCCGACCTGCGCGTGCGCTTCGCCGAGCCGTGGTTCGATCCGGCCGGTTTCCTGCTCGCGGTCGATCCGGCCGACGACCACCTGCTCGGCTTCCACTGGACCAAGGTGCACCCCGCCGAGGGGGACGAGCCCGCCATCGGCGAGATCTACGTCCTCGGCGTCGACCCGGACGGTCACCGCCGCGGCCTCGGTGCCGCGCTGAGCGTCGCCGGCCTGCGCCATCTGGCGGGTCTGGGGCTCGGTGACGCCCTGCTCTACGTGGACGAGTCCAACGCCGCAGCGGTCGCTCTGTACCGCCGGCTGGGCTTCGAGGTCTTCTCCACCGACATCCAGTACGCCCGCTGACCCGTTCGGGTGATCAGCACGTGAACGGATCGGGTACCCCCGGGCCAACGATCGGTTAATGTCTCGGGGGTGACCCCGCTCACATATCAGGGGTAACTTCCGTCCCGAATCGGTCGGACCGGCCCGTCGTAGGCGAGGTCGACGCCCGTATTTGGCTGACATTTCGGTCAAAAAGCCTTCGGTTCACGTAACGGACAACCCCACCTCAGCAACAGGCAATACGAAGGCGCCTACGTGTTCACCCTGCGTTCATTTAGGCCGGGGAAGCCGGTCACCTGGCCCTTTTAACTTTCCGGTTGTGCCGATGAAAGTTCGGCACACCGGGACACGGAGCCCGGAGATGCGATCCATTCGAAGGGAACACCGTGAAGCTCCAGCGGTTCTACGTTGCTGGTATTGCCATGACCGCCGCCTTCGCGCTCACCGCGTGCGGCTCTGACAACGCCGAGCCCAGCTCGGCCGGCGGCGCCTCCGCCGCCAACGCGAGCTGCGCCGCGGGCGACCTGACCGCGCAGGGCTCGTCGGCGCAGAAGAACGCCATGGACGAGTGGATCAAGACCTACGCCAGCCAGTGCGCCGACGCCAAGATCGGCTACGAGGGCACCGGCTCCGGCGCGGGCATCCAGGCGTTCATCGCCGGGACCGCCGACTTCGCCGGCTCGGACTCCGCGCTCAAGGAGGAGGAGCAGCCGCAGGCCGACGCCAAGTGCCCCGGCGGTGCCGCGCTCAACCTCCCGATGGTGACCGGCCCGATCGCGGTCGTCTACAACGTCGACGGTGTCGACGCCCTCAACCTGTCGGCTTCGACGATCGCCAAGATCTTCGCCGGCACGATCAAGACCTGGAACGACCCGGCCATCGCCGCCGAGAACGCCGGCGTGACGCTGCCGGCCACGGCCATCGCGACCGTGCACCGCTCGGACGAGTCGGGCACCACCGACAACTTCACCAAGTACCTCAGCAAGTCCGCCGAGGCTGACTGGAGCTTCAGCAACGCCAAGGCGTGGAAGGCCCCGGGCGGCACCGGCGCCAAGGGCTCGGACGGCATCGCGCAGGCCGTCAAGAGCACCCCGGCCTCGATCTCCTACGTCGAGCTCTCCTTCGCGGAGAACAGCGACCTGAAGAAGGCCAAGGTCAAGAACGGTGCGGGTGAGTTCACCGAGCTGACCGGCGAGAGCGCCGGCAAGACCATCGCGGGCGCCAAGATCGAGGGCACCGGCGACGACCTGAAGCTGGCCATCGACTACAACACCACCGAGGCCGGCGCGTACCCGATCGTCCTCGTCACGTACGAGATCGCCTGCAGCAAGGGCAGCCCGAAGGCCGCCGCCATCAAGGGCTTCCTGACCTACACCGCGAGCACCGGCGGCCAGTCGGCCCTCGCCGAGCTCGGCTACGCGCCGCTCCCCGAGTCGGTGCGCAGCAAGGTCGAGGCCTCGGTCGCGAAGATCTCCTGAAGCACCCACCCCTCCTAGACGACAGCGAGCGAGCGAATGGGTGACAATCCCTCCCGCTCGGCGAGCACCAGCGCCGGTGGATCGGGTGTGACAGCGCGTCACACCCGGTCCGCCGGCAACGGCCTATCGCCGACCCCTCCCGACGACAGCTACGGAAACCGTCCGCCGCTGGGTGGCGGGAGTGCGCTGCCCAAGAAGGCCCGGTTCTCCATGGAGACCGGCTTCAAGGCACTCAGCACGGCCGCCGGTGCGATGGTGCTCGTCATCATCCTCGCCATCGCGATCTTCCTGATCTCGAAGGCCATCCCGGCCCTCAACGCCAACAACGCGAGCTTCCTGACGTCGAAGGAGTGGTTCCCGAACGAGACGGAACCGCGCTTCGGCATCGCCGCGCTCGCGTTCGGCACGGTGCTGAGCTCGGTGCTCGCGCTGCTCATCGCGGTGCCGATCGCGCTGGGGATCGCGCTGTTCCTGTCGCACTACGCGCCGAAGCGGCTGGCCACGCCGCTCGGCTTCACGATCGACCTGCTCGCCGCCGTACCCAGCGTGGTGTTCGGTCTCTGGGGCCGCGACGTCTTCCGGATCCCGGTGCAGGACTTCTCGGTGTGGCTCAACAAATACTTCAGCTGGATCCCGCTGTTCGGCGGCGACGGCCCGTTCGGCCGCTCGATCATGCTGGGCTCGCTGGTGCTGGCGATCATGGTGCTGCCGATCGTCACGTCGCTGTCGCGCGAGGTCTTCCAGCAGACCCCGCCGATGAACGAGGAGGCCGCGCTCGCGCTGGGCGCCACCAAGTGGGAGATGATCCGGACGTCGGTGCTGCCGTACGGCAAGCCCGGCGTGCTCGCCGCGGTCATGCTCGGCCTGGGCCGCGCGCTCGGTGAGACCATCGCCCTGGCGCTGACCCTCGGCATCACGTTCGGCATCTCGTTCAACCTGATCCAGAGCGGTGGCAACTCGATCGCCGCCAACATCGCCAACAGCTTCGGCGAGGCCAACGCCACCGGCCGCGGCGCGCTGATCGCCTCCGGTCTGGTGCTGTTCGCCATCACCCTGGTCGTCAACATGATCGCCCGGGCGATCATCTACCGGCGCCGCGAGTTCAGGGACAGTGCGGCATGACCGACTGCACCGGAGCGAGCTTGCGAGTGAAGGGCCACAAGGGCATGCAAAAGGTGAGCGCAGAATGAGCCTTCTCGAGCGTGAGACCCCGGGCGTCGTCATGACGCCGGACAACATCCGGTCGAAGAAACTGCCGCTGTTCGCCGACCTCGGCATCGCGGTCGCCGCCCTGGTCATCTCGGCCGCGCTGGTGCTGGGCACCGGCATCGGCAACTGGGTGCTGGTCGTCTTCCTCGGCGCCGTCTTCTACCTGGCCGGGCTGTACCTCGCCGCGAGCCGGGTGGAGGGCAGGCGGGCCGCCAAGAACAAGATCTGGCGCGCCATGATCTATTCGGCCTGCATCCTGGCGATCCTGCCGCTGGCCTCAGTGGTGTGGACGCTGCTCTCCAAGGGCGTGGGCCGCCTGGACGGCGACTTCTTCGGCACCTCGATGGCCAACATCGGGGCCCGGGACGCCAACGGCGGCGCCTACCACGCCATCATCGGCACGCTGGAGCAGGTCGGCATCGCCGCCCTGATGGCGGTGCCGGTGGGCGTGCTCGGCGCGATCTACCTCGTCGAGTACGGCCGGGGCAAGTTCGCGCTGACGGTCCGCTTCTTCGTCGACGTCATGACCGGCATCCCGTCGATCGTGGCCGGCCTGTTCGTGCTGTCGTTCTGGGTGCTCATCGTCAGCCCCTGGTTCAACGACGGCGTACCCCGCTTCTCCGGTTTCGCGGCCTCGCTCGCGCTGACCGTGCTGATGCTGCCGACCATCGTGCGGTCCACCGAGGAGATGCTGCGCCTGGTGCCCGGGCCGCTGCGCGAAGGCGCGTACGCGCTCGGCGTGCCGCAGTGGAAGACGATCCTCAAGGTCGTCCTGCCGACCGCGCTGCCCGGCATCGTCACCGGTGTCATGCTCTCCATCGCCCGGGCGGCCGGCGAGACCGCTCCGGTGCTGCTGGTCGCCGGCGGTGCCGCGGCGATCAACATGGACCCGTTCGCGGGCAACCAGTCCTCGCTGTCGCTCTTCGTGTACCAGCAGGCGGGCGACGCCTCCCGCTTCGCCCCCGACCGTGCCTGGACCGCCGCGCTGACGCTGGTCTCCCTGGTCCTGATCCTGACCATCGCAGCGAAGCTGCTCGCCCGCCGCAACCGGCTGTCCTGAGTAAGAGGTGACCTCCATGGCCAAGCGCATCGAGGCGAGCAACGTCTCGTCCTACTACGGCTCGTTCAAGGCGATCGACAGCATCTCGATGGCCGTCGAGCCGAAGACGATCACCGCCCTCATCGGCCCGTCGGGCTGCGGCAAGTCGACGTTCCTGCGGTCCATCAACCGCATGCACGAGGTGCTGCCGAACGCCCGCATCGAGGGCCGGCTGACCATCGACGACCAGAACATCTACGACGCCGACGTGGACGTCACGGCCGTACGCCGGATGATCGGCATGGTCTTCCAGCGCCCGAACCCGTTCCCGACGATGTCGATCTACGAGAACGCGGTCGCCGGCCTGAAGCTCAACGGCGTCAAGAAGAAGTCGCTGCTCGACGACGCCGCCGAGAAGTCGCTGCGCTCGGCGAACCTCTGGGACGAGGTCAAGGACCGGCTCAACCGGCCCGGCGCCGGCCTCTCCGGCGGTCAGCAGCAGCGGCTCTGCATCGCCCGTACCATCGCGGTCGAGCCGCAGGTCGTGCTCATGGACGAGCCCTGCTCGGCGCTCGACCCGATCTCGACGCTGGCGATCGAGGACCTGATGTTCAAGCTGAAGGACCAGTTCACGATCATCATCGTCACGCACAACATGCAGCAGGCCGCCCGGGTCAGCGACAAGACCGGGTTCTTCTCGATCGACAAGACCGGGGAGCCGGGCCGGCTCATCGAGTACGACGACACCCAGAAGATCTTCTCCAACCCCACCGAGAAGAAGACCGAGGACTACATCACCGGCCGTTTCGGCTGATCCTCAAAGCTCGGGAAGCGTCACCACAGCGCCGCCGTCCGCCGTCAGCTCCACCCGGGGCATGATCGGCACGGCGGCGTTCCGCTTCCGGCTGGCCAACATAAGATCATCAATGCTTCGGTACGACCTGAGCTGGCGCAAAGTCGTCCGCGTAGGTGGGAGCATGGTCAGGCCGTTGGCGGCCGCCGGGCTGATCCAGGTGGTCGAGCTCGCCTCCCCGGACACGTCCCGCGCGCGCTGAGCGGCGGGCAGCAACGCGACGAAGAACCACGTGTCGAACCGCTTCGGCTCGAACTCCGGCGTGACCCAGCGCGACCAGGGCAGCAGGAGATCGTCGCGCATCCGCAGCCCCCGCCGGGCCAGCAGCGTGGCCAGCGACAGCGAGTGGCCGGCCACCGCCGCCCGATCGGCCTCCCACGAGGGGCCGCTGACGTCGCCGACGGTGCGCTCCGGCTCCCCCACCGGCCCGGCCAGCAGCACACCGGACTCCTCGAACAGCTCCCGGACCGCCGCACCGACCACGGCGCGGGCCTGCTCGCCAGGCACCCCGAGCCGCTCCGGCCAGTCGGTGCGGATCGTCTCGGGACGGTCGGACGGGTCGACCCGCCCACCCGGGAAAGCGTGGACACCGCCGAAGACCATCGTGGTCGCGCGCTTCAGGACGTACACCTCGAAGGTTTCCGGGTCCAGGAGCACGACGGTGGCCGCGGGGCGCGCCGGAGCGGGCGGACCGGTGAAGTCCCTGGCCCGTCGCGCCATGGCCGGCGGCAGCGGCATGGATTCGCTCACACTCACGATCCTCCCACTGGGAGCGCGTGGGGCGATACCGTGGCGATCATGACCGCTCAGACCACCCGCTGGGGCATCCTCGGCACCGGGGGCATCGCCAGCACGTTCGCGTCCGACCTTCCGCTCGTGCCCGGCGCCGAGCTCGCCGCGGTCGGCTCCCGCACCCAGGCGGCCGCCGACGCGTTCGCGAGCAAGCACGGCGCCGCCCGCGCCCATGGCTCCTGGGCCGACCTGGCCGCCGACCCGGACGTCGACGTGATCTACGTGGCCACGCCGCACGCGTCGCACCATGCCGCGAGCATGGTCTGCCTCGAGGGCGGCAAGGCGGTGCTCATCGAGAAGCCGATGACGCTCGACCTGGCGCAGTCGGCGCAGCTCGTGCAGGAGGCCCGCACCCGCGGGCTGTTCCTGATGGAGGCCATGTGGATGCGGCTCAACCCGGCCGTCCGCAGGATCCGTGACCTGATCGGTGACGGTGCGATCGGCGACGTGGTGACGTTGCACGCCGATTTCGGCCTCCAGGGCCCGTTCGAGCCGAGCCACCGGCTGCGCGACCCGGCCCAGGGCGGCGGCGCGCTGCTCGACCTCGGCGTCTACCCGCTGCACTTCGCCGACCTGATGCTGGGCAACCCGTCGACCGTGCACAGCTGGGCCCGGCTGACCCCGGAGCAGGTGGACGAGACCACGGGTGTGCTGCTCGGTTACGCCTCCGGCGCGGTGGCGGCCCTGACCTGCAGCATCGCCGGAGAGTCCCGCAACAACGCCACCATCACCGGCACCCTGGGCCGCATCGAGCTGCCGTCGGGCTTCTTCAACCCGCAGGAGTTCACGCTGGTCCGGGGCGGCAAGGCGGAGACGTTCGAGCTGCCGTACCCGGGTCGCGGCTACCAGTTCGAGGCGATCGAGGTGCAGCGCTGCATGGCCGAGGGCGAGCTGGAGAGCCCGCTCGTGCCGCACACCACCACGCTGGATCTGATGACGTTGCTGGACACCATCCGCGCCGAGATCGGCGTCGTGTACGGGGGTTGATGCAGCAACTTGTCTCATGCATACTTTCCCTATGCACAGCTGTCATGGTTCAAGTGCACCCCCGGTGCACGACGCCACGGTGCATTGGAAGGTGCAGGTCCACGGGACACGCGGTGGACGCGAGCCGTTCACCGCGTTCCTCGACTCGCTCGACCCGTACCGGCGGGCGGTGCTCGCGATGGCGATCCGCACCGTCCTGGCCCGCCAGGGTCACCACGTCTGCGGCACGGAGTGGGGCCGCGCACTCGGCCAGAACCTGTACGAATTCCGGGTCCGGCGGGAGCTGGCGACCATCTGCCACGAGGCCGGCATCGAAGCGCCCGACGTCCCCGGCGGCGGCAAGGTGCTGCTGCGGGTGTTCTTCGCGGTCTACGGGGACCGCATCGTGCTGCTGCTCGGCGGCTACGACAAGGGCGCCGACCCGTCCGACCGGCGCCAGCAGAAGGAGATCCGGCGGGCCCGGGCGCTGCTGACGGAACCCCGCCGACACGTTTGACACCGCCATGCGTCAAAACGCATAATCCCTGGCGGGAGGTGCCCCGTGACGGGTCGTTCGTTCGACGAGGTGATGCGCGGCTACCCCGCGGACGACGCCGGGGTGCACCGGGTGGCCGACGCCGCCAGGGTCCACTTCGAGGCCGCCTACGAGCGGGATTTCGGGCTCGGTGAGCGCATCGCGGGCCGCCGGGAGGAGCTGGGGCTGACCCAGGAACAGGTCGCCGAGCGGTCCGGCGTGCGGCAGTCGGACATCTCGCGGATCGAGCGCGGCCGGGCCAACCCCACGCGGGCGACGTTGGAGAAGATCGCTGCGGCGCTGGGCGCTCAGCTCACGCTCGTACCCATGGGCGCGGTCCCGATCGAGACCGCGACCATGGATGCCGACCCGGACGGTCAGCTGAAGAGCGGGCGCACGCAGAAGTAGACGACGCAGGAGATCGTCGCCGCCGCCGGGAACGTGGTGACCCAGGCGACGATGATGTTGCCGGCGACGTTCCAGCGGACCGCATTGAGGCGCTTGGTCGCGCCGACACCCATGATCGCCGAGGTGATCGTGTGGGTGGTCGAGATCGGCGCGTGCAGGACCAGGGCGTTGAAGAACAGGACCGAGGCGGCCACGATCTCCGCGGCGAAGCCCTCGGCCGGGCCCAGGTCGATGATCTTGCGACCCAGGGTCCGGATGATCCGCCACCCGCCGGCGTACGTGCCCGCCGCCAGCACCGCCGCCGAGGTCCAGAAGACCCACCACGGGATCTCCGTGGAGCTGCTCTGGAAACCACCGGTGTACAGCGCGAGGACGACGATGCCCATGGTCTTGGCGGCGTCCTGCATGCCGTGACCGACCGACATGAACGCCGCCGAGACGGTCTGGGCGACGCGGAAGCCGCGGTTGAGCTTGCCCGGGTTGCCCCGGCGGAACGACCACAGCAGCGCCAGCATCACGCCGAAGCCGAGCAGCAGGCCCACCACCGGCGAGGCCACCATGGGGATCAGCACCTTCTCGGTGATGGTGCCCCACTCGATCTTCGCGTCGGCGGCGAAGAGGGTGGCGCCCACCAGGCCGCCGAAGAGCGCGTGCGAGGAGCTGGACGGCAGCCCGAAATACCAGGTGATGAGGTTCCAGGCGATGGCGCCGCAGACCCCGGCGAAGACCACCCCGAGGCTGGGCACGCCGGTGGGCAGCTTGACCAGCCCGTCACCGACGGTCTTGGCCACCTCGGCACCGAAGTGGGCGCCGATGAAGTTGCCGACCGCCGCCATGGCGAGGGCGACCCGCGGCGTGAGCGCGCGGGTGCTGACGCTGGTGGCGATGGCGTTCGCCGCGTCGTGGAAGCCGTTGGTGTAATCGAACGCCATCGCGGCGATGATCACCGCCGTGACGGCATAGAATTCCGGGGACAAGGCCTAGGACTCCTTGACCGTGATGGTCTCGACCGTGTTGGCCACGTGCTCGAACGCGTCGCAGGCGGCCTCCAGCTCGTCGGCCACCTCCTTCATCTTCAGCACGGTGAGCGCGTCGTACTCCCCCGAGAAGAGACGCACGAGCAGCATCCGGTATGCCCGGTCGCCCTCGTTCTCGAGACGGTTGATCTCGATCCAGTACTCCTCGAGACCCTTCATCGACCGCAGCCTCGGCATCGAGTCCGCGGTGATCTTGGCCTGCTGGTCGAGCACGTTGACCAGCTCGTGCATCTCCCGGGGCAGCGACGGCAGCTCGGTCAGCCCGTACAGGTACAGCAGGTTCCCGACCGCCTCGAGGTGGTCCATGACGTCGTCGAGCTGCGAGCCCAGCGAGTAGATGTCCTCGCGGTCGAACGGCGTGATGAACGTCGAGTTGATCTTCTTGTAGAGCGTGTGGGTGATCTCGTCGCTGTCGTGCTCGACATCGGTCAGCCGATCGCTGACGGATTGTACGTCGACGCCCGGGAGCGCCAGCTCATTGAGCAGCTCGGTGCCGCGCACGAGGTTCTGGGCTGCCCGGCTGAACAGCTCGTAGAAGGCGCCCTCGGTGGGGCGGAAGGAGAACTTCACGGCGCGGACCTCGCTGAAGGGTGGGCGGATTCGAGGGAATGCTAGGAAACGCCTCTCCGGTTGCCGAGCCCGCCTACCCCCGCTCAACACCAGTTCAGTGTTCGTTCACCTCTCGTTAACCTTGAACGCTCACTTATCCGTACTTTTCAGACGGACTGGGCGAGATCCCGGCGCGGAGTCGGCGACGGACGGCGCGGTGCCGCGGGGGGCGACGCGGCCGGCACCCGGCGATGGCGGCGCAGATACCGGGCCAGCCCGGCCTGATCGGGGTCGGCGATCACATCGACCCCCGCCTCGATCAGCTCGTGCCAGATCGCCCGGCGGGCCGGCCGGCCGGCGGGTGGCAGACCACCGACCCGGACCGTACGGCCCTCCTCGTGCGCGCCGGCGACCAGGGCGTGCAACAGATGGCGCTCCTCGGCCGGGAACGGCTCGCGGCCGTCCCAGCCGAACCGGCGGGCCCACTGCTCGCTGATCATCGGCACCAGGGCGGGCGGGGCGCCGTAGTTGCCGATGTCGTCGAACGAGCCGTCCGCGAACGCGTAGCGGCGGGGCTGGCCGGCGAGCAGCTCCCGCACGTCGACGATGCCGGCCACCGCGACGGTGACCGCGCCGGACTCCAGCCGGCCGTCCAGGCACCGGCTCAACAACGCGGCATGGTCCCGCAGTTGCTGGTCCAGCATCCGGTAGGCCCGGAGCAGCGTCTCCGCGTCCCGGGTCGGCCCGGCGAACTCGACCACCAGCCGGAACGGCACCCGCTGGTCGCGCGTCAGCCGCCCGCCCCGGGACCGGACCCGGGCGAACAGCGGCGCCAGCACGAGCCGGCGCAGGGTGTGCCCGGGCCGCGGGTTGCCCGGCCCGAGGAACAGCTCGCCGTGCGGGCCGGGTCGCACCGGCACGGTCAGTCCGGCCAGGCCGTGGCGCAGCACGTCCGGCAGCGGGTCCTCGACCCGCTCGGAGACCACCGCGTGCCCGGCCGGCAGATAGGGACGGGGCCGGCGCACCGCCGCGACACCGGCGGTCACCGCGCCGGTGACCCCGGCGAGCCCGGCCAGACCGCCCAGCAGGGTCGCCATGTCCTCCGCCACCGTCGTCCCCCGTTTCGCATCTACTGCTACGCAAATGAGTTCAAAACGCCTATACCGTTCACCACTGTGTCACATGTGACACCGGTGGCCGGGCAATGTCGCGCAGAATTCCACCATGACGACAGTGGCCGTGGACGAGTTCGAAGCCGAGCGGTCGCACCTGCTCGCCGTCGCCTACCGCATGCTCGGCAGCCGCGCCGAGGCCGAGGACGCCGTCCAGGAGGCCTGGCTGCGCTACGACCGGACCCGGCAGCACGGCGACGAGATCCGCGACCTGCGCGGATGGCTCACCACCATCACCGGCCGGATCTGCCTCGACGTGCTCAAATCCGCCCGGGTGCGCCGCGAGGCCTACCCCGGCCCATGGCTGCCCGAGCCGGTCGTCTCCCGCCTGGACGACCCCGCCGAACAGGTCGAACTGCACCAGGAGGTCAGCCTCGCCCTGCTCGTCGTCCTCGAGAAACTCAGCCCCGAACAGCGCGTCGCGGTGGTCCTGCACGACGCGTTCGGCCTGCCGCTCGACGAGGTCGCGGGCGTGCTCGGCACCAGCGTGCCGACCGCGCGCCAGCACGCCTCCCGCGGCCGCCGGGCGATCGCCGAAGGGGAGGCCCGGCACACCGCCGACGTCGCCGAACAGCGCCGCGTGCTGCAGGCGTTCCTGGCCGCGGCCGCCTCCGGTGACCTGAAGGCGCTCGCGGCCGTGCTCGCCCCCGACGTGGTGGCGCTGCACGACGGCGGCGGCGTGGTCAGCGCGGGCCGCAAACCGGTGTACGGCGCGGACCGGGTCGCCCGGTTCTATGCCGGGATCCTCGCCCGGCGCGGCGACGCCGACGCCATCAAGGCCGAACAGGTGCTGGTCAACGGCGCCGCCGGCATGCTCATCACCGGACCCGGCCTGCTGGCGGTGCTCACCGCGACGGTCGCCGACGGCCGCGTCACCGCCCTGTACAACCAGCTCAACCCGGAGAAACTGACAAGAGCCATTTCCGGTACGCGGTAGCGAACGGTTCGGTGCCGTCCCCCAACGCCGTGAAGAGCATCGTGGCCGCGGCGCGAGCCTCGGTGACCACCTCGTCGGGATAGCCGAACCCGACCCGGTGCTCCTCGAACTCGTCCTCGTCGCGCAGCTCGATCAGGCCCGAGTCACGCCGGCGCGACACGTCCAGGTCGAGGTCGACGAGGCGCACGGTGTCACCCTCCCAGCGCGCGGGAGTGGTGATGTCGCAGTAGACCTCGCTGGTCCGCGGCTGCGGGTTGAACATCCCGGTCCACCACGCGTGGTGCGGGATCAGCAGCACGAACGGGATCCGCTCGACGGACGGCCGGCCGTGGTAGACCGACGGCGTGCCACGGGTCACACCTACCCAGACGCCCAGGTCGTCCTCGCTGAGACGCCGGGCGAGATAGTCCCGGTGAGCCGAGCCGTCATACTTGCTGTAGACGACCCTGACCGTCGCACTCGCCATGACTCCGACCCTACTGGTGCGACGCTTCTGTCGGGGGTCCCGGGTACGGTCTTGACCGTGACAGCCCCCGCCAAGTCCCGCCGCACGAAAGCCTCCGCCAAGGACCTGCTCTCCGCAGCGGTCGGCGCGGTCCCGGGCGGCTCCACCCGCCCCGGCCAGGAGCAGATGGCGGAGGCGATCGAGAAGGCCGTGAAAGAGCGCGAGCACCTGCTCGTGCAGGCCGGCACCGGCACCGGCAAGTCCCTCGCCTACCTGACCCCGGCGCTGCTGGTCGACGGTCCCGTCGTGGTCTCGACGGCCACCCTGGCGCTGCAGCACCAGCTGATCGAGCGCGACCTGCCCCGCCTCGCCGACGCGGTCGAACCGGTCCTCGGCCGACGCCCCACGTTCGCCGTGCTCAAGGGCCGCCACCACTACCTGTGCCTGGCCAAGCTCGACCACGCCGACGAGGAGGCCCCCACCGACACGCTGTTCGACGACGCGCCGCCCCGGGCCACCCAGTGGCTGGGCGAGGCCGGCCGGCTCGGCAAACAGATCCTGCGCGTGCAGGACTGGGCGGAGAAGACCAAGACCGGCGACCGCGACGAGCTCGACCCGGGCGTCGACGAGACCGCGTGGCGTCAGGTCTCCATGCCGGCCCGCGACTGCGTGGGCGCGGCCCGCTGCCCGTACGGTGCGGACTGTTTCGCCGAGGCCTCCCGGGTCCGGGCCCGCGAGGCGGACATCGTGGTCACCAACCACAGCCTGCTCGCCGTCGACATGCTCGCGGAACGCCACATCGTCCCGCCGCACAAACTCCTCATCGTCGACGAGGCCCACGAGCTGGCCGACCGCGTCTCCTCCGCCTCCCAGGCCGAGCTGACCCCCGAAGCGGTCGAACGGGCCGCCCGGCGCTCCCGCACCCTGCTCCCCCAGGACGTCGCCGAGTCCCTCGCCTCGGCGGCCGACTCGCTCACCGTCGGCCTCGCCGACATCCCGGCCGGCCGGCTCACCACCGGCCTGCCCCCGCACCTGCACGAAGCGGTCATGCTGATCGAGGCGGCCACCCGCAAGGGCCTGGAGACCATCGGCGACATCAAGGCCGACGACCCCGACCCGGTCCGCAAACAGCAGGCCAAAGCCACTCTCGACGACATCTCCACCACCGCCCAGCGCCTCCTCGAGGAAAACGACCACGACGTGGCCTGGATCGAGAAGAACGACCTCGGCAGCGGCCGCCGCGCGCTGGTCGTCGCCCCGCTCTCGGTGGCCGGCACGCTCGCCTCCCGGCTGTACGAAGACCGCACCGTGGTCGCGACCTCGGCCACCCTCACGCTCGGCGGCCGCTTCGACACGGTGGCCCGGGCCCTCGGTCTGCCCGCCGGAACCCCCGCCCAGGTCCCGTCCCCCCGCGGCCTCACCCCGGACGCCCCACCGGTCGCCGGCGACGGCTGGACCTCCATGGACGTCGGCTCACCCTTCGACTACCCCAAGCAGGGCATCCTGTACGTCGCGTCGCACCTGCCCCGCCCCGCCGCCTCCGGCCTCCCCGACAAGGCCGGGGAGGAACTCCTCCAGCTGGTCGAAGCGCTCGGGGGGCGCACCCTGGGGCTGTTCTCCTCCCGCAAGGCGGCCACCCAGGCGGCCGAGCTCGTCCGCAGCCGCACCGACCTCCCGGTGCTGCTCCAGGGTGAGGAAACCCTCCCGATCCTGGTCCGCAAGTTCAAGGAACAGAAGGAAAGCTGCCTGTTCGGCGTCATGTCCCTCTGGCAGGGCGTCGACGTCCCCGGCGACGCGTGCCAGCTGGTGGTGATCGACCGCCTCCCGTTCCCCCGCCCCGACGAACCCCTGGCTGCGGCCCGGGCCGCAGCGGTCGATGCCACCGGAGGCTCCGGCTTCGCCTCGGTGAGCGTCCCGATCGCGGCGATCCGCCTGGCCCAGGGCGTGGGCCGCCTGATCCGCTCCACCGGCGACAAGGGCGTGGTCGCGGTCCTCGACTCCCGCCTGGAAACCGCCCGGGGCTACGGCGCCTTCCTCCGCAAATCCCTGCCCCCGTTCTGGTACACCACCCGCCAGGAAGTAGCGATCGGCGCCCTCCAGCGCCTCGCCAAGAGCTGACCACCGGCACGTGACCGACGTCACTCCGCAGGAATCCCGGGTTGCGCGGCGCTGGTCAGGCTTCCCACGGCGCCGACAATGGCGTCCGCGCAATTACACGGCGCTTTATCGCGACTTGCTCGACCGCGCAATCGTGGGTAGCTTTTCCTCAGCATTGCATTAACCCCCTTCGACGCCAGCTGCTTGCAGCCAACCGGTGGCCAGTAATCGCTGGCACAACCGAGGGGGGTAAAGCGGTGCACAAAGAAAGAAGTAAGCCGGGCAGGTCGGCCAGTCGCCGGGAACCGGAGCGCGGGTGGCTGTCGCGGCAGCTTTCCACGCTTGAACAGGCACTACGTGTCCTGTTCATGGTGGCGCAGCTGGTGCACCTGCTCCACGAGGGCCCCCTGACGGGAGCCCTCGCCGAAGTACTGAACGCGATCAAGAGCTGACGGGCCTGAGATCGCTTCACCGGTCGGGGTCCGTTCACTGCGGGCCCCGACCGTTTATTCCGCCTCAAGTATGTCCAGCAACGTTCCGCATCGCAAGCACTTCGGCCGACTCGATGCAAGAATCTCTCACCGAAGTCGATACAACTCTTTCCGAAGTCCATTCACCGCAACTCTCACCGAAGAGCAATACCAACTCTTATCGCTTTACCCATTGAGCGGAACACCTTCGGTAAGGCGCAGCAACTCAGGAGACAGCTGGGTCGCCGCTGGCGGTTACCACTACGGCGTGGGGTGGGATCTCGGGGCGGCGGCGGGCCAGGCGGCGGATGCCGGTGTTCAGGACCGCGATCAGCGGGACCGCCACCAGGGCTCCGATGATGCCGGCCAGGACCACGCCCGAGGCGATGCCGATGATCACGACCAACGGGTGGATCGCTACCGCGCGGCCCATGATCAGGGGCTGCAGGATGTGACCCTCTACCTGCTGGACCAGGATCACCGCACCGAGCACGATCAGGGCCACGATCCAGCCCTGGTCGACGAGGGCGATCAGCACCGCCACCGCGCCCGAGACGCTCGCGCCGACGATGGGCACGAACGCGCCGAGGAAGACCAGGGCCGCGAGCGGGAACGGGAACGGGACGTCCAGGACCACCAGGGCCAGGCCGATGCCGGTCGCGTCGATGAACGCGACCAGGACCGTCGCCCGGACATAGGCGCCGAGCGTCGCCCACGAGGCGTCCCCGGCATCCGACAGGTTCCAGCGCACGTTGACCGGGAACAGGCGGACCAGGAAACGCCAGATCTTGCGGCCGTCACGTAGGAAGAAGAACGTCGCGAACAGGACCAGCAGCATGCCCGCCGCCAGCTCGAACAGGGTCGCCGCGGTGGCCACCCCGGTCGCGGTGAGCTGGGAGGTGTTGGCGTTCACCCAGGTCTGCGCGGAGTCGATCGCCTGGTTGACCTGCTCGTCGGAGAGGTGCAACGGACCGGTCCGGGCCCAGTCCTGGATCTGCCGGACACCCCGGCTCGCGTTGTCGGTCAGCTGCGGCAGACCGTCCACGAACTGGTTGATCACCAGGGTCAGCGTCCCGGCGACCCCGGCGAGACCGCCGATCAGCACCAGGAACGTCGCCAGCGACGGGGGCAGGCGGGCCTTCAGCAGCCACCCGACAGCGGGGGCCAGCAACGCTGAGAGCAGCATCGCGATGGCGAGCGGGATGACCACGATGCTGATGACGCTGATGAACCGCAGCAACACCCACCCGACCACCCCGACCACGATCAGCCGCCACGACCAGGCGGCCGAGATCCGCAGCGAATGTGGCACCTCGGCGTCGTCCCGGCTGGCCGTCGAAAGGTGCTCGAACTCCGGCGGGGCGGCGGGCAGTTCGTACGCGACCTCGGGCTCCTCGGCCGCGAGTTCCGCGGCCCGGGCCGTCCGCACCGATTCCCGGCCCGCGTTGTAGGCCCTGCGCAGGTTCGCCCGGACCCGTTGCAAGCGGCTCAACCCGAAGACCCCCTCGCCGTAGTCACCCTGCCCATGGTGGGCAAGCCCTCAGCCACCGTAGTCGAGTCCGGCACACGTGCACGTCAGGCGCGGGCGTACCGTCCTAGCCGTGAGCACCGACACCCAGACCGAGGCCGGACTCCCGATCCGCATGCTGCACGACCGGGTCCTCGTCCGCCTCGACGGCAGCGAAGGCGAACGCCGCTCCAGCGCCGGGATCCTCATCCCCGCCACCGCGTCCATGGGCCGACGATTGTCCTGGGCCAAGGCCGTCGGCGTGGGCCCGAACGTCCGCTCCATCGTCGTCGGCGACCGGGTCCTCTTCGATCCCGAGGAACGCTCCGAGGTGGAGTTGCACGGTCAGGCCTACGTCCTGCTCCGCGAGCGGGACGTGCACGCGGTGGCGGCCAGCCGGGTGGAACCGGACGGCACCGGCCTCTACCTCTGAGCCCTCACCAGGGCGACTCGCCGCCGGCCTGGCCCTCGGTCTGGCCATCGGTCTGGCCCTCGGGCCGGCCGCTGGTCCGGTTACCGGTCTGGTTACCGGGAGACGCCGTCCCATGCCCGGCCTGCTGATCCGGCTGCGGGCCCGGAACCTGACCACCCGACTGCCCATGAGCGGGCTGACCCTGCGGCTGACCGTAGGCAGGCTGCCCCTGCGCTTGACCATAGGCAGGCTGACCGTAGGACGGCTGCACCTGCGCCTGACCGTAGCCAGGCTGACCGTAGCCAGGCTGACCGTAGGACTGCTGGCCATAAAAAGGCGGGCCATAGGAGGGCGGGCCGTAGGAAGGCGGGCCGTAGGAAGGCGGGCCGTAAGACGTCTGACCGTGGGCATTTTGACCGTTGGAAGGCTGCCCCGGCGGCTGGGCGTAGGACGGCTGACCGTAAACCTGCTGACCGTGGGGGGGCTGGGCGTAGGACTGGCCGTAGGGCGGCTGACCAGGACCGTAGGCGGGTTGCTGACCATACGGTGACGCGTAGCCGGGCTGCTGGCCGTAGGGCGTCGGGTAGCCCGGTTGCTGACCGTGAGCCGCGTACGCGGGCTGTTGGGCGTAGGTGGGGCCGTACCCCGCGTACACGGGGATCTGGGGTGGCAGGCGGACCGGGAGGGGCACGACCGGCTCGAGGGGCGCTCCTACCGTGCGGGTCACGCCGTCCGGGAAGGCTATCTGGTAAGCGTTGCCGTCCCAGAATGCTCGCGGCGCCTGGGGGTCGCGGCCGACGAAGATCGCGCGGAAGCCGGAGATGTCCGCGAGCAGTTTGCGTTCCTCCTCCTGGGCTCGGAGCAGGTCCTGCGGGTCGCTCCGGAGCCCGCGCTGCATCCCGTCCCGCAGCAGGGCGAGCTGGGTGGAGGCAAGCTGGAAGCCGCGCATGGCCCGCAGGCCGCTCTCGCCCGCGACCCGTTTTGCCCATTGCCGGGCCGAGTTGCGGCGGCCGAGGCTGCCGAGCGTGGCCACCTCGGGTGGGGACAGCCAGCCGGCCCGGACGTAGTGCGGGAGGATCCGCTCGCTCAGCCGGCCTTCGTATCCTCGGAGCGCGATGGCGAACCCGACCGCCGCGAAGAAGAAGGGGACCATGAAACCGAGGTACCCGTACAGCATGATGATGGTCTGGCCCGTCGCCGCCGAGATGGTCGGCAGCAGGTTGAACGTGCCGTGCAGGATCATCGCGAGCAGCAGGCCGGCGAGCGGGGCGAGCCAGCGGACCCAGCGGGCGGCCGAGCGCGACGCGAGGCCCAGGCCGATGCCGGTCATCGCGGTGAACAGCGGGTGGGCGAAGCCGGTGAAGACGATGCGGACGATGAAAATCAGGAAGACGTTCTGCACGCCGGTCGCCGGTCCGTACTGGTCGGCGCCCGCGGCGTAGCCGTGACCGCCGAGGTAGAGCACATTTTCCACCATGGCGAAGCCGAGCGCGGAGAGCCCGCAGTAGACGATGCCGTCGGTGATCCCGGACCATTCCTTGCGGCGGCGCCAGAACAGCAGGACCGGGCCGAGCGCCTTCATCGACTCCTCGATGAAGGGGGCCACGAGCACCGCGACCAGCGCCTCGGGCAGGCCCCAGCTGTCGAAAAGCTTGGCGGTGCCGGTGTTGACGCCGATCGCCACCAGGGTCGCGACCACCGCACCCCAGGCGAAACTGAACGCAAGGTAGCGGAACGGCTCGGGCTCGTAGCGGTCGAGCCACAGGAACGCGCTGGCCAGCAGCGGCACCGGCAGGATCGCCGCGGTCAGGCCGATGACCAGGCCGGTCGGGCCGTTGCTCGAGCCCAGAATGATCAGCATCGCGATCGAGCACGCCGCGAAGAAGACGATGATCCCGGTCAGCGGCAACCAGCGCCGCCATCCGGCCCGGCGGCCGGTCGTGACCGGAAGAGCAGACCCGGATTCCATCGGTACGACGTGAGCGCCGCCGACCGTGGCGAACCCCAACGAAGCGAGCCCCTCGGAACCCGCGCCGGACGCCGCACCACCAAGGCCGGCCGATGCCGGGGCGGGCTGGTCGGCGGGCGTCCCGGAGGTCGGATGCTGTTCCGGGGCGGGCGCGCTGCCCGGCGCTACGTCGGCCATGCCGTCAGCGTAGCCACCCGGCGGCACCCAGGTAGGTCCCCGCCGGTCTCCCTGCCGCCAAACGGATCTTCATCGGAATAAAGCCGACAAAACAACCAATCAGACCGAGTTCGACCCGGATGCGTCGCGCGGCTCGACCCGTCCGACCGCCGGCGGCGTCGGAGAAGCGGGCGCGTTGGTGGGTTGGGTGGGGCGGTCTTTGCGGCGGGTGGTGCGGGGGCGGTTGTGGTGGCCTACCGCCCGGCGGACCAGGCGGGGGGCCTCGGCGTAGTTGATGCCGGTCGCCCGGAGGAGGTCGGAGACCGTGGTGCGGACCTGGGCGACCACCACACCGCCGGAGAAACCTACGCCCTCGGAGTAGGCCCGGCCGGATTCGGCCGCGGCTCGGAGCGCTCGCTCCCGGGTCGCCTCGGGTTCGGTGCCCCGGGACCATTCTTCGCGGAGGAGTTCGATCGCGTCGCCCAGGAAAGATACCGAGGTCGGGAGGCAGTCCGGGATGGTCTCGTTGTCGTCCAGGGCGGTGATGACCCGGCGGGTGAGGACCCGGACGTTGCGCAGTGCGTGGGTCAGGTGGGGTGCGCCTTCCACATACTGGGCGAGCGCTCCTCGGGAACGCCAGCGGGCCGGGGCGAAGGCGATGTTCTCGCTGGCCGCTGTCACCGCCGCGGCGAAGGCGGTGAAGGCTCCCTCGGCTGTTCGGAGTTGTTCCAGGGCCGCTCGGACCCGGTCGTTGTCGTCGGATCTCATGCCGGTGGCGACCGCGTGCAGGCCCTCGGTCATCGCCGCGAGGGCCGGGTCGGCGGCTCGGCGGACCACGGTCAGGGGGTTGAGTGGCAGCAGGACCGTCATGACGACCAGGCCGACCGCGCCGCCGACCAGGGCGTCGAAGAAGCGGGTGTAGGGCAGGTTGGCGCCCGAGGTCAGGGTGGCGACCAGGATCGCCGAGGAGGCGGACTGCACCACGAGCGGGGTGCCGCCGCCGACCGCCGCCGCGACGGTGACGGCGAGGATCACGACCAGGCCGATCTGCCAGGGGCCGGCGCCGATGAGCAGGATGATCCCGTCGCCGATGGCGATGCCGATGGCCACGCCGACGACGAGTTCGATGGTGCGCCGGGCGCGCTGCCCGACCGAGGAGGCCAGGGTGATCACCGCGGCGATCGGGGCGAAGAACGGGCTGGGGCGGCCGATCAGGTCGTGGGCGATGTACCAGGCGATACCGGCCGCGACCCCGGCCTGGACGGCGAGGGCGAAGCCGCCGCGCGCCCGGGCCCAGCCGGCCCGGATGCCGGTACGGGAGCGGCCGTGCAGGTCGGTGAGCACCGCGGGCAAACCACTCTGCGACCCGGCGTCCGTCATGCTTCAGAACCCTAATCGCAGGGCGCGGCGGACCGGCGGCGCCCGCGGGAGAACAATGGTGTCCGTGACATCACTTCTCGACCGGTGGGTCGATGCCGTGCGTGGGGCCGGGGCGACCGCCGAGGAGCAGGATCTGGCCGCGGCCGGCGCCTATCTGCTGGGGCGCTGGTCCGAGCCACAGCGGCAGTATCACGACGTGCACCATCTGAGCGCGGTGCTCGACGTCGTGGACGAGCATGCCGGTCTGGTGCCCCATCCGGACCGGGTGCGGCTGGCCGCGTGGATGCATGACGCGATCTACGATCCGCGGGCGCTCGGGGACGCGAACGAGCGGGACAGCGCCGAGTTCGCCGAGGGGCTGCTGACGACCGTGGGCATGCCGGCCGAGGTGTCCGCGGAGGTGGCCCGCCTCGTGGGGCTGACCGCGGGGCACGCGACCGGCGACGACGATCCGGACGGCGAGCTGCTCTGCGACGCCGACCTGGCGATCCTGGCCACGGACCACGAGCGGTACACGGCGTACACCGCGGCGATCCGGCGGGAGTACGCGCACATCTCGGACGACACGTTCCGGGCGGCGCGGGCCCAGGTGCTGGTCTCGTTGCTGGAGCTGCCGGCGATCTACCGCCATGCGCCGTTGCGGGAGCGGTGGGAGGCCACCGCCCGGCGGAACATGGAGGCCGAACTCAGGGTGCTGGCCGCCGGTTGAGGTGTTTGGGGCGGCGCAGGCCGGCCGCCCGGAGCCGGGCGGCGATGTCACGGGACGCCACGAGCTGGGCGCCCTGCGACAGCGCCGCCGGGAACAGCGACTCCGGGATGTCGTAGTGGTCGCGGTCGAACCCGCGGCGGGGCACGCCCAGCATCGCGGCGAAGACGTGCAGTTCGTCGTACGAGACGTCGCTGACCAGGTGTGACCAGAGCCGGCCGCGGCCCGGCCAGCGCGGCTCGTCGACCAGGATCAAAGGTCGGCTTCGAGCAGGTCCACGCCCCGGTCGGCGGCGTAGCCCCGGACGTCCTGCACGCCGAGGCGGGCGGCGTCGGCGGTGAGGTCGTCGGGCATCTTCTGGGACTGGCGTTCGGCCTCGACCCGGGCCAGGTAGTGCTCGACCTCGCGGTCGCGGACGGCTTCGTCCCAGCCCAGCGCGTCGCCCATGATGGCGGCGGCGTGCCGGGCGGTCTCGGCGCCGCGGTGGGCGGTCTCGAACGAGATCCGGGTCCGCCGGGTGAGCACGTCGTCGAGGTGCAGGGCACCCTCGGCGGTCGCCGCGTACGCCACCTCGGCGGCCAGGTACTCCGGGGCACCGGCGAGCGGGGCGGCCAGCGCGGGATCCGCGGCGATCATGGCGAGCAGGTGGGTGGTGAGCGTGCCGTACCGCTCGAGAAGGTGTTCGATGACGCCCGCGGTGATGCCGTGGCGCCGGGCCGCGTCCTGCCGGTCGCGCCAGGCGGAGGCGTAGCCGTCGGCGCCGAGCAGGGGCAGCTGGTCGGTGCGCGACGGCCGGGTCACGCCGAGCCGGCGGGCGGCCACGTCGATCACGTCGGCGGCCATCACCCGGTAGGTCGTGTACTTGCCGCCGGCCACGAGCAGCAGGCCCAGCATCGGCTCGACCACGGCGTGCTCGCGGGAGAGCTTCGAGGTGGAGTCGGCCTCGCCGGAGAGCAGCGGCCGCAGCCCGGCGTAGACGCCTTCGATGTCGTCGGTGGTCAGCGGGCGTTCGAGGATCGTGTTGACCTGGTCGAGGAGGTACGTGATGTCGCGGGCGGACGCGGCCGGGTGCGAGCGGTCGAGTTCCCAGTCGGTGTCGGTGGTGCCGATGATCCAGTGCCCGCCCCACGGGATGACGAACAGCACCGAGGTCGGGGTGCGCAGGATCAGCCCGGCGTCACCGGTGATGGCCGAGCGGGGCACCACGAGGTGGACGCCCTTGGACGCGCGGACCCGCAGGCCCTGTTTGACGCCGACGTCGCTGAGCATGCGGCCCATGTCGTCGCTCCACACGCCGGTGGCGGCGACGACCTGCCGGGCGCGTACCTCGAACTCGGGCTCGTCGGGTGATTCCAGGTCGCGAACCTTGACGCCGACGACCTGGCGGGCCTCGCGGACGAAGCCGGTGACCCGGGCGCTGGTGACCACGGCCGCGCCGAGGCTGGCGGCGGTGCGGCCGAGGGTGACCACGAGGCGGGCGTCGTCGACCTGGCCGTCGTAGTAGCGGATCGAGCCGGTCACCTTGTCGGCGCGCAGGCTCGGGAACAGCTGGCGGGTGCCGTCGCGGCTGAGGTGCTTGTGCAGCGGCATGCCGCGGCCGGAGCCGAAGACGCCGGCGAACACGTCGTACGCCGCGACGCCGAGCCCGTAGTAGAACCGGTGCCAGACCCGGGCGGGCGGCGAGGCGGTCTCCAGCGGCACCAGCAGCGGCACGGGTCGCACCAGGTGCGGTGCGAGGCGGCTGGTGAGCAGCCCGCGCTCGGTGAGCGCCTCGTGCACCAGGTGCAGCTCGAGCTGCTCGAGGTAGCGCAGGCCGCCGTGGATGAGTTTGCTGGACCGGCTGGACGTGCCGGCGGCCAGGTCGCGGGCCTCGACGAGGGCGACCTTCAGGCCACGGGACGCGGCGTCCAGGGCAGCGCCGGCGCCGGTGACACCGCCGCCGATGACGAGCACGTCGAACTGCTCGTCGCGCAGGCGGCGCAGGTCGGCGACGCGTCGTACCGGTGAGAGCCGTCCGGCGGAGTACCGGGAATCCGAGGGAGAACGCACGTCCCCACCGTAGCGCCGTGATGCCGTGCGCCGTATCAGTGCCGGACCCGATGCAGCATCTCGTCGACGGAACCGGCCGGATCGGGCACCGGGAACTGGACGCTCCGGACGATCGCACCCGCGTCGACGAGCAGGGTGAGGCGCTTGAACCGGTCGGTGCCGCCGGCCCGGAACGTGGGCAGCCGCAGGCTCGCGGCGAGTCTGCCGTCCTGGTCCGAGACCAGCGGGAACGGCAGGTTCGCGTGTTCCGCGAACGCGGCCTGCTGGTCGGGGCGCTGCGAGCTCACCCCGGTGATGTGTACGCCCAGTGCGGCGAATTCCGCGGCCCGGGTCGCGTACGTACGGGCTTCGAGCGTGCACCCCGCCGTGCCCGGGATGTCGCCCCATCCGGGTGGGTACGCCTGCGCGCCGGGTGCGAAGGCCCCGGGGAAGAAGAAGAGGACGGTCGGCCCGTCGACGGTGATCGGCACCCGATGCCCGACGAGGTCGTGGACGCGGCGGATCTCCTCGGAGCCCGGGGCCGCGGTGAGCGAGCCGTCGCCCATGACGTGCCGGGTACCCCGGTCCTGGAGCGCGATCAGCACCGGCAGCAGGCCCTCGCCCTTGGCGGTGAGCAGGTAGTCGTAGCGCGGCGGGCGGTCGGAATACGCGGCGCGGCGCAGGACCCCGTGCTCGACGAGGCTGCTCAGCCGCTCGGTGAGCGCGCGCCGGCTCATGATTGGAACTCACTCGAGGCGGTCATGGTGAGCGTTTTCTGGCGGTGGTGGCTGGCCGGGACCAGCAGCGAGCTGGGCTCGGCGGTCGGGGGTGTCGCGCTCCCGCTGACGGCGCTCGCACTCGGCACCGGACGCAGCTTGCTGATCCTCGGTGTGGTCGAGGTCGCCGGCTCCTTCCTCATTCCGGCCGGCACCGGCCGGGCGGCCTACGCGGCCTTCACCGCCGGGGTTCTGCTGTTCGCCGGCGGGAGCGTGGTGGGCAGCGTGACCACCCGGACGTACCGGCAGGTCGAGCCCGCCGGAGCTGCTGGCCCGGGTGATGGCGACGGTCCGGTTCGTCTCCTGGGGTGCCATCCCGGTCGGCGGCCTGGTCGCCGGCGCGCTGGCCGGGCCGCTCGGCGCCCGGGCCGCGCTGCTGATCGTGGCGGTGGTCTCGGTCGCCGGGCCCCTGGTCCTGTGGTTCTCCCCCGTCCGCACCGAAAGGGATCTGGCAGCTGTTGGGTAGGTTCGCTGCGTGGACGACGAGTTCTGGATCTCCGAGCTGACCGACGACGACGTGCCGGCGGTCGTCGCCCTGTGCGGTGTCGCGCTCGACCTGCCCGAGGACGCGGCCGAGGCGGCGGAGATCGTGCTGCGGCTGCGCGAGACCACCGGCACGGAGGGCTGGTCCCGGACGCCCCGCCGGCTGACCGGGTTCGTCGCGGTGCGCCCGGGCAACGAGGTGATCGGCGTGGTCCTCGGCTCGGTGTCGCACCGGGACCCCTCGATCGGGCACGTCGACCTGATCGCGGTCGACCCGCGGGAGCGCCGCCGCGGGGTGGGCCGGGCGCTGCTGGCCCGGGTCGAGGGCGCGCTGGCCGGGCTCGGCGCCGGCGACGTGGTGCTGGCCGGCAACGCGCCCTACTATGCGTGGCCGGGCATCGACGTGCGATACACCCCGGCGGTCTGCGCGGCGATGGCGCTGGGCTTCGAGCAGGACCAGCAGCCGGCCTGGAACATGACGGTCCAGCTGACGGAGACCCCGGAACCGCAGATCGCGCCGGGGGTCACCGTACGCCGGGCCGCGCTCGACGACGTACCGATGCTGATCGCCTTCGCCCTGGCGAACTTCGGCGAGGGCTGGGCCGGCGAGATCGCGCATTCGGTCGGCCGGGCCCGCGCCGGATGCCACGTCGCGTTCGACAAGGACGGCGCCATGCTGGGCTTCGCCGCGTACGGCAGCTCCCGGCCGAGCTGGTTCGGCCCGATGGGCACCGACCCGGCGGCCCGCGGGCTCGGCATCGGCAACCTGCTGCTGCACCGTTGCCTCGCCGATCAGCGGGCCGAGGGCCACGACCGGGTGCAGATCGGCTGGGTGGGCCCGTTGCCGTTCTACGCGAAGGCGGTCGGCGCCCGGGTCGAGCGGGTCTTCCTGCAATACCGCAAACAGCTCTGAGCCGGCGCCTCGGCTGCACCTGAACGGCACTTCCCGGTCCCTAGCTTCAGGGAATGCTTGTTCTGCGCTCCAGGCCGAAACGCGCGCTCGCCGTCCTCGTCGTGCTGGCCCTCGGCCTCACCATGACGCTGTATATGAGCCGGGCCGAGGCCGTCATCACGACGGCGTTCGGTCAGGAGTTCGGGACCAACGCGAACGGCGCGATCCTGATGCGGGGCAACGTCAACCTCGTGTGCCCCGCCGCGGCGACCGGCTGTTCGGGAGCCCAGGGCGGCACCGGGTCGACCTCGGACGAGACGTTGAACAACAACGGTTACGTCATGGAGGCCACCGGCGCCGACGCCGGCAACGGCATCATCAACTCCAGCAACGCCACCATCACCATGCCCGCGAACAGCACCGTGCTCTTCGCCGGGCTGTACTGGAGCGCGAACACGGCGGCCGGAACGAGCGGCGCGGCGGCCCTGACCGAGGCCGACAAGAACAAGGTAAAGATCACCGTGCCGAAGACGGCCGGCTGGCAGACCGTCACCGCCTCGCGGGTGGACGTCACCAACACGACGATCTACCAGGGCTTCGCGGACGTGACCTCGATGGTCGCCGGCGCCGGCAACGGGTTGTACTCGGTGGGCAACATCCAGGCCGGGACGGGCAAGGACCGGTACGCGGCGTGGTCGCTCGTCATCGCGTACCAGAACGCCTCGCTGCCCATGCGCGACCTGCGGGTGTACGACGGTTTCGGGATCGTCAGCAACAGCTCCACCAGCGTGGACATCACCGTCAACGGCTTCCTGACGCCCCCGGGCGGCAACGTCACCACCACCATCGGCACGGTCGTCTACGAGGGTGACCTCGGCAAGACCGGTGACGCGCTGAAGCTCAACGGCACCGCGCTGTCCGACGCGCGCAACCCCGCGGACAACTTCTTCAACAGCACCATCAGCGAGGGCGGCGCCCTGGTCACCGACCGGACGCCGGGCTTCTCCAACACGATGGGCCTGGACGTCGACCAGTTCGACGCGAGCAACAAGCTGGCGAACAGCGCCACCAGCGCGACGCTGACCCTGACCACGGCCGGGGAGATCTTCTATCCCGGTGTCGTCACGTTCACCACCGACCTCTACGCCCCCGACCTCACCGCCACGCTCACCGGCACCGACAAGACCGGCGACGCGGGCCGGCTGATGCCCGGCGACGAGATCGAGTACTCGATCAGCGTCAACAACAAGGGCAGCGACAACAGCGTCGCGACCGTGCTGACCGACGCGATCCCGGCCGGGACCACGTACGTCCCGGGTTCGCTGAAGATCGACGGCACCGCGAAGACCGATGCCGCCTCGGACGACACCGCCGACTACAGCAGCGGCCAGGGCAAGACCACGTTCCGGCTCGGCACCGGCGCCACCGCGTCCGCCGGCGGCACCCTGACCTCGAACGCGACCACCGTGGTGACGTACCGCGTCAAGGTCAACGACAACACCCCGTCCGCCACCGTCATCACCAACGTCGCGTCGCTGGCGTACAACGGTGACCACACCGGCCGCATGCTCACCGGCACGAGCAACGTCGTCACCGCGACCGTCGACAAGCCGGTCGCCGACCTGTCCGCCACGCTGACCGTCGGCCCCACCACGGTCCAGCGGGACGGCACCCCGGACGCGGTCGTCTACCAGATGTCGGTGAAGAACAACGGCACCGACCGCGAGCCGCTCGCCGTCGCGAAACTGACCCTGCCGGCCGGGGTCACCCCGGACTCGCTGCCGGCCGGCTGCACCCAGTCGGGCCAGGACATCACGTGTGCCCTGGGCGCGATCGTCGGCGGCGCCACCACGACCGTGGTGCTCAACACGCACGCCGGCAACACCGGGCCGCGCAGCTCGGTGGCGACCGCGGTCGCGTCCGGCTCCGGCACGGACAACACGGCCGGCAACAACACCGCCACCGCGACGCTGATCGTGAACACCCCGCCGAAGGCCGTCGACGACACCGTCACCACGAACACCGGCGTCGCCAAGATCATCACCGTGCTCGCCAACGACACCGACGACGACGGCGACACGCTGACCGTCGCCACCGGCACCGCCCCCGGGCACGGCACGCTGGTCGTCAACCCGGACAAGACCATCACGTACACCCCGGAAGCGGCGTGGGCCGGCAGCGACACCTTCACGTACGTCCTGAGCGACGGCAACAACGGCAGCTCGACGGCCACCGTCGTCGTGCACGTGGACAACGCGCCCCCGGTCGCCAACGCCGACCCGGCAAGCACCCCGGCGGGCACGATGGTCCCGATCGCGGTGCTCGCCAACGACACCGACGCGAACGGCGACCCGCTCTCCATCCTCTCGTTCACCCAGCCCGCCAAGGGTTCGGTGGTCCAGAACGGCACGTCGCTGGAATTCACCCCGAGCTCGGACCTCAAGGGCAACGCCACGTTCACGTACACCGTGTCGGACGGCCGGGGCGGCACCGCCGTCGGCACCGTCACGGTCACCGTCGCCAACGCCGGGCCGGTCGCCACGAACGACAGCACCACCACGGCGTACCTCACCGACGCGGTGATCGACGTGCTGGCCAACGACACCGACCCGAACGGCGACCCGAAAGCCATCGTCTCGGTCACCCAGCCGGCCAACGGCACCACCACGATCACCGCCGGGAAGATCACGTACAAGCCGGCGGCCACGTTCTCCGGCGTCGACACGTTCACTTACGTGATGGAGGACGACGAGCACGCCACCTCCACCGCGACGGTCACGGTGACCGTGCTGAACGCCCCGCCGACCGCCACCGGCACGGCCGTGAGCACCAACTACGCGGCCCCGGTCACGATCAACTGGGTCCCGCTGACCAACGACCCCAACGGGGACACCCTGCACGTCTCCGGCACCGGCACCCCGGCGCACGGCACCGTCGCGCTGGACGGCACCGGGAAGATCGTCTACACCCCGGCGAACGGGTACTCGGGCCCGGACTCGTTCGGTTACACCGTCTCGGACGGCAAGCCCGGTGGCACCGCCACCGCCACGATCACCGTCACGGTCGCCAACGGCGTCCCGGTGGCCACCCCCGACGTGGTGACCGCCCAGCGCAACGTCCCGCTGAGCGTGGCGGTGCTGGCCAACGACACCGACCCGAACGGCGACCCGCTGACCGTGACGGTCGACGTCGCACCGGCCCACGGCACCGCGGTGGTCCAGCCGGACGGCACCGTGCTGTACACCCCGGCGGCCGGGTACCAGGGCGCCGACACGTTCCACTACACGATCTCCGACGGCAAGCCCGGTGGCACCGCCGGCGCCACGGTCACGCTCGCCGTGGTGAACTCGGCGCCGATGGCCCAGCCGGACGCCGCGGTCACCCCGACGTCGACCCCGGTCACCATCGCCGTGCTCACCAACGACACCGACCCGAACGGCGACCTGCTCAGCGTCATCGGCACCACCGCCCCCGGGCACGGCACCGTCACGGTGTCCGGTGGTTCGCTGCTCTACACGCCGGCGCTCGGCTTCGCGGGGACCGACACGTTCACGTACACGATCGAGGACCCGGGCCACCTGACCGGCACCGCCGTGGTCACCGTGACCGTGCAGAACGCCAACCCGATCGCGGTCCCGGACACCGCCGTCGCCAAGGCCGGCTCCTCGGTCGTGGTCAAGGTGCTGGCCAACGACACCGACCCGAACCTGGGCCAGGTCCTGCGGGTGCTCTCGGTGACCAAGCCGGCGCACGGCACCGCGACCGTCAACCCCGACGGCACGGTCACGTACAGGTCCGACCCGGGCAGCACCGGCACCGACACCTTCGACTACGTCGTCACCGACGACCAGGGTGGCACCGACGTCGGCAGCGTGACCGTCACGATCGACGCGCCGCCGGTCGCGACGCCCGACAAGGCCACGACGAAGCCGGGCGCCGCCACGGTGATCGACGTGCTCGGCAACGACACCGACAGCAAGGGCTCGGCGCTGACGCTGGTCTCGGTCACCGCACCGAAGCACGGCACGGTGAAGATCGTCAACGGCAAGGTCAGCTACACCCCGGACGCCGGGTACGCGGGCCCGGACACCTTCACCTACCTCGTGCGCGACGCCGACGGTGGGGAGTCCACCGGCCAGGTCTCGGTGGACGTCGCGAACGCCGACCCGGTGGCGGTCACCGACCGCGCCGCGGTGATCAAGAACGGCAGGGCCGACATCGACGTGCTGGCCAACGACACCGACGTGAACACCGGGCAGAAACTCACCGTGACCTCGGTCGGGCCGCCGGCCCACGGCAAGGCCACGGTGACCGCCGACGGCAGGATCCGGTACGTGCCGGACGCGGGCTTCACCGGCACCGACACGTTCACCTACGTGATCAGCGACGGCAACGGCGGCAGCGCGACCGCCACGGTCTCGGTGACGGTCACCGACAGCGCGCCGGTCGCGCTGCCCGACGAGCGCACCACCGCGTACGAGCAGGCCGTGCGGATCAAGGTGCTCGGCAACGACATGGACCCGAACGGCGACCCGCTGACCGTGGTCGGCGTGACCCAGCCGGAGCACGGCACGGTGACGTTCACCGGGACGTCGGTGAAGTACACGCCGCCGAAGGGCTGGTCCGGGACCGCGTCGTTCACGTACACGATCAGCGACGGGAGCACGACCTCGACGTCCACGGTCACGGTCACGGTCGGTGCACCGCCGGCCGTACCGGACAAGACCGCGACCGCCCTGCCGTCCACCCCGGTCAAGATCGACCTGCCGACGGTGGACAAGCACAACACCGAGGTCACCGTGGTCAGGATCGGCAAGCCCGCGCACGGCACGGCGAAGCTGAACGCCGACGGCACGGTCACCTACACGCCGGACGACGGCTTCGCGGGGGCGGACAGCTTCTCGTACTCCGCGGTCGACGCCTACGGCAACATCGCCAGTGGCACGGTCAAGGTCACCGTGACCGGGCCGAACGCCGCGCCGAAGGCCAAGGACGACGCGGCCGCGGTCAAGGCCGGCAAGTCCGTGGTGATCAAGGTGCGGGACAACGACAAGGATCCGAACGAGGACCCGCTGACGGTGGTCAAGGTCAGCAAGCCCCGGCACGGCAACGCCGTGGTCAACGCCGACGGGACCATCACGTACGCGCCGGACGACGCGTACCTCGGCGGGAAGGACACGTTCACGTACACGGTCAGCGACGGCCGCGGGGGCACCGACACCGCGACGGTGACCGTGTCCGTGCACCAGGCGGGCAGCCAGAATACCGACGGCGGGTTCCGGCTCCCGAAGACCGGTGCCGACATCGCGTCGGTCGGTGGGGTCGGCATCCTGACCCTGATCGTCGGAGCCGCGCTGTTCTTCTTCGGCGACCGCAACCAGGGCCCCGGCCGGCACCGCCCGGGCAGGCACGCCGGCAGCCGATGAAATGAGCCTGCGCCCCCGCCGCACCCGAACCGCACCCGGCGGTTCATAACGTCAGACGAGCCCGGACCACCAGGTCCGGGCTCTTCTGTGCGCCCGTGATCCGGGTGCCTGGACCGACAAGGGCTCGCATGCCTGCTCTGCGCACCGCACCGCACCGCGCGCTCGCCATCCTGGTGGTGATCGCCGTCGGCATCGCCATGACCTTCTACGTGAGCCGGGCCCAGGCGGTCATCACCACCCCGTTCGCCACGACGTTCGCCATCAACACCAACGGTGCGATCGCCCTGCGCGGCAATGCGAACCTCACCTGCCCGACCGCGGCGACCGGCTGCACCGACGCGCTCAACGCCGTCGGCACGGGCGAGGCGCTGAACAACAACAACTACGTCATGGCCAACGTCGGTGCGGACGCCGGCCAGGGCATCTTCAACTCCAGCAGCGCCACGGTGGCGCTGTCGGCGGACAGCACGGTCCTGTTCGCCGGGCTGTACTGGAGCGCGAACACCACGGCCGGGACCTCCGGTGCGGTGGCGCCCTCGGCCGCGGACAAGGACAAGGTCAAGTTCCAGGTCCCCGGTTCGGCGACCTGGACCACCGTCACGTCCACGGAGACCAACGTCGACCCGTCCACCAGCGCCTACCAGGGTTACGCGGACGTCACCTCGATGGTCACCGGAGCCGGCAACGGGTCGTACGCGGTCGGCAACATCCAGGCCGGCACCGGCAAGGACCGCTACGCCGGGTGGGCGCTCGTCATCGCGTACCGCAATCCCGCCCTGCCCATGCGCGACCTGCGCGTCTACGACGGTTTCGGCGTCGTCAGCAGCGGCTCGAGCAGCGTCAACATCACCGTCGACGGCTTCCAGACCCCGCAGTACGGCACGGTCACCACCGCGATCGGCACCGTCGTCTACGAGGGTGACCTCGGCAAGAACGGTGACGTGCTGAAGCTCAACGGCACCGCGATGACCGACGCCAAGAACCCGGCCGACAACTTCTTCAACAGCACGGTCAGCGAGGCCGGCGCGTCGATCGGCTCGCGGACGCCGAACAACCTCAACCTGCTCGGCGTCGACGTGGACCAGTTCGACGCGTCCGGGCGGCTGGCCAACAACGCCACCAGTGCGACGCTGACGCTCACCACCACCAACGAGACGTTCTACCCGGGCGTCATCACGTTCAGCACCGACCTGTACGCGCCGAACCTGACCGCCACGATGACCAGCTCGGATGTCAACGGCGGCGACCTGATGCCGGGCGACGAGATCGAGTACGTGGTCTCGGTGATCAACGACGGCACCGACGACGCGATCGAGTCGGTGCTGACCGACGCGATCCCGGCCGGTACCACGTACGTCCCGGGCTCGATGAAGATCGCCTCCACCGCGGTCACCGACGCGACCGGCGACGACACCGGCGAGTTCGTCACCGACTCCGCGCAGGGCACCGGCACGTACCGGATCGGCACCGGAGCCACCTCCAGCGCCGGCGGCATGCTGATCCCGAACGCCACCACGACCATCACCTTCCGGGTACGGGTGAACGACTCCGTCCCGACCGGCTTCACCGTCACCAACCTCGCGAACGTGTCGTACACCGGAGCGCACACCGGCCGGAAGATCGCCGGGTCGAGCAGCGCCACCGGGGTCGCCGTGACCCAGCCGCAGTCGGATCTGTCCGCCGCGCTGACCGTCGCTCCCGGCATCGTGCAGCGCTCGTCCTCGCCGGCCGCGGTCACGTACACGGTCTCGGCCACCAACAACGGCCCGCAGCGGGAGCCCCGCGCGGTCGCGATCCTGACCCTGCCGGCCGGCGTCACCGCGGGCACACTGCCCGCCGGTTGTGTCGCGGCCGGCCAGGTCGTCACGTGTCAGCTGGGCGCGCTCGCGATCAACACCACCGGCACCGCGCAGATCCCCGCCACGGTCGCGAACACCGCCGCCGCCTCCGCGGTGGCCTCCGCGACCGTGTCCGGCGGCGGCAACGACAGCAGCGGGGGCAACAACACCGTCACCCGTACGCTCGCCGTCAACACCGCCCCGCAGGTGCGCGACGACCCGGGCCGCACCACGAACACGGACCAGGCCGTCACGGTGACCGTGCTGGCCAACGACACCGACGCGGACAACGATCCGCTGAGCAGCAGCGTCGCCACCGCACCCGGGCACGGCACCGCGGTCGCGAACGCCGACGGGACCGTCACGTACACGCCGGCCGCCGGCTGGGCGGGGACCGACACGTTCACGTACCTCGCCGCCGACGGGCGCGGCGGCAGCGGCACGGCCACCGTGACCGTGATCGTCGCCAACGCCGCACCGGTCGCCACCGACGACACCACCGGCACCCCGGCAGCCACATCGGTCACGCTGAACCCGCTGACCAACGACACCGACGCGAACGGTGACACCCTGTCGGTCACCGCGGTCACCCAGCCCGCCTCCGGCACGGTCACGTTCACCGCGACCTCGGTCACGTACGTCCCCACGGCGAGCTTCGCCGGGGTGGCCACGTTCGGGTACACCGTCTCCGACGGCCGGGGTGGCACCGCGACCGGCCAGATCCGGGTCACCGTGGCCAACGCCGCGCCGGTCGCGGCGAACGACGTCGCGACCACGGATTACCACACCGACGTGGTGATCGACGTGCTCGGCAACGACACCGACGCCAACGGTGACACCCTCGGCATCACCGCGGCCGCCCAGCCCGCGCACGGCACCACGGTCGTGGCGTCGGGCAAGGTCACGTACCAGCCGGCCGCCGGGTTCTCCGGGACGGACACGTTCACGTACACGATCTCCGACGGCCACGGCGGCACCGGCACCGCCACCGTCAGCGTGACCGTGGCGAACGCCCGGCCCACCGTGACGACCACGAACCTGACCGCCCCGACCGGGTACGGCACCCCGGTCACCGTCGACGTGCTGGCCACCGCCACCGACCCGAACGGCGACCCGCTCGGCGTCACCGGTGTCACCGCCCCGGCGCACGGCACCGTCGTGCTCGACGGGACCGGCAAGCTCGTCTACACGCCGGCGACCGGGTACTCGGGACCGGACAGCTTCGATTACACGATCTCCGACGGCAACGGGGGCACGGTCACCGGCACGGTCAGCGTGACCGTCGCCAACGGCATCCCGGTGGCGCTGCCCGACGCGGTCACCGGCGAGGCCAACACCCCGGTCACCATCGCGGTGCTCGCCAACGACAGCGACCCCAACAACGACCCGTTGACCGTGACGATCGACCAGGCCCCGGCCCACGGCACCGCGACCGTCGGCGCCGACGGCACGGTCGTGTACACCCCGGTGGCCGGCTTCCGTGGCGGCGACGGCTTCCATTACACGATCTCCGACGGCCGGGGCGGCACCGCCGGCGCCGCGGTCACCATCACCGTGGTGAACTCGCCGCCGACCGCCGGCCCGGACTCCGGCAGCACGCCCACCGACACCCCGCTGACGCTCGACGTGCTCGCCAACGACACCGACCCCAGCGGTGACGCGATGACGATCACCGGGTTCACCAACGGCGGCCACGGCACGGTCGCGCTGACCGCCGGGAAGCTCGTGTACACCCCGCACAAGGGCTTCGCCGGGCCGGACACGTTCACGTACGCCATCGAGGACCCGGCGCACGGCACGTCCACCGCCGTCGTCACCGTCACCGTGCAGAACGCCAAGCCGATCGCGGTGCCGGACTCCGCGTTGGCCCAGCCGGGCATGACGATCACCGTCAAGGTGCTGGCCAACGACACCGACCCGAACATCGGCCAGACGCTGCGGGTGGCCTCGGTCAGCACCCCGGCCAAGGGCATCGCCGCGGTCCGCCCGGACCAGACGATCTCGTACACCGCGGACCCGACGAGCACCGGCACGGACACGTTCGACTACGAGGTCACCGACGACGCCGGCGGCACCGACACCACGACCGTCACGATCATCATCAACTCGCTGCCGATCGCGGCCGCCGACAAGGCCACCGCGCCGTCCGGCAAGCCGGTGGACATCGACGTGCTCGCCAACGACACCGACTTCGACGGCGAGGCGATCGGCCTGGTCTCGGTGACCCAGCCGAAGCACGGCACCGTCGCGATCGTCAACGGCAAGGCCCGCTACACCCCCGAACCCGGGTACGCCGGGGCGGACGCGTTCACATACCTCGTGCGCGACGCCTCCGGTGGCCAGTCCACCGGCCGGGTGTCGGTGACCGTGGACAACGCCGACCCGCTCGCCGCACTCGACCAGGGCGCGGTGGCCAAGGGCGGGAAGACCGTCATCGCCGTGCTCGCCAACGACAGCGACGTCAACCCGGGCCAGCAGCTCACCGTCACGACGATCGGCACCCCGGCGCACGGCCGGGCCACGCTGACCGCTGACGGCAAGATCCTGTACGTGCCGGACGCCGGTTACCAGGGCAGCGACCGCTTCGACTACACGATCAGCGACGGCAACGGCGGCACCTCCACCGGCACCGTCGTGGTGACGGTCACCGGCAGCGCCCCGGTCGCGCTGCCGGACACGCGGGAGACGCCGTACCAGCGCTCGCTCGCGATCCCGGTGCTGGACAACGACATGGACCCGGACGGCGACGCGCTGACCGTCATCGGTGTGACCCAGCCGGCCGACGGGACCACCACGTTCACCGCCGGCGCGGTCACGTACTTCCCGCCCGCGCGCTGGTCGGGCAAGGCGTCGTTCACGTACACGATCAGCGACGGCACCGAGAAGTCGACGTCCACGGTCACCGTCGTGGTCGGGGACCCGCCGGCCGTACCGGACAAGGCGGCGCAGGCCCCGCCGGCCACCCCGGTCACGATCGCGCTGCCGGTCAAGGACAACAACGACAAGGCGGTCACCGTGGTCAAGGTGGGTCGACCCGCCCACGGCACGGCCAAGCTGAACGCCGACGGGTCGGTCACGTACACGCCGGAACCGGGCTTCGCGGGCGCGGACAGCTTCTCGTACTCCGCGATCGACGCGAACGGCAACATGGCCACCGGCACGGTCAAGGTCACCGTCGCCGGGCCGAACGCCGCGCCGAGGGCCACCGACGACACGGCCGCCGTCGACGCCGGGAAATCCGTGGTGATCAAGGTGCGGGACAACGACAAGGACCCGAACGAGGACCCGTTGACGGTGGTCAAGGTCAGCAAGCCCCGGCACGGCAACGCGGTGGTCAACGCCGACGGGACCATCACGTACGCGCCGGACGACGCGTACCAGGGCGGGAAGGACACGTTCACGTACACGATCAGCGACGGCCAGGGCGGCACCGCCACGGCGACCGTCACCGTGACCGTGCGCCAGGTGTCCACCACCCCGACCACCACCGAGGCGGGATTCAACCTGCCCAGGACCGGCGCCGACGCCATGACGGTCGGCGGGATCGGCGTCCTCACCCTGATCGTAGGCGCGGCGCTGGTCTTCTTCGGCGGCACGACCGGTCAGCGTGGGCCGGGCCGGCACCGGCCGGGCAAGCACAGCGGGGTCAACCCGTGACGGCTTCCCCGATCCACGCCGGTCCCCTTTAATGAGGATCTCCACTCCAACCCGGCCCGGAGGCGCCCATGCCCGCAGTGACTCTGGCCATCGCCGGGGCCGGCCTCCGGGGCGAGACCTACGCCCGGCACGCGATCGCCGGCGGACGCGGCCGGGTCGTGGCGATCGCCGAGCCCGACACCCACCGACGGCACCGCCTCATGGCCGAATTCGACATCGACCCCCAGCACGCGTACGAGGACTGGCGCGACCTGGCCGCCCAACCGCGCCTGGCCGACGCGGTGATCGTCGCCACTCAGGACCGCATGCACGCCGGGCCGGCCGTGGCCTTCGCCGACCTCGGCTACCACATCCTGCTCGAGAAGCCGATGGCCCCGACCGAACCGGAAGCCACCGCGATCGCTGAAGCCGCGATCCGCAACAAGGTGATCTTCGCTGTCTGTCATGTGCTGCGCTACACGCCGTATACGCGAATGGTCCGGCAGTTGCTCGCCGAGGGAAAAATCGGCCGGCTGGTCAGCGTGCAGCACCTCGAACCGGTCGGCTGGTGGCATCACGCGCACTCGTTCGTGCGGGGCAACTGGCGGCGCTCCGACACCTCCGGGCCGATGCTGCTCACCAAGAGCTGCCACGACATCGACTGGCTCGTCCACCTTTTCGGCAGCAACCCGACCCGGGTCAGCTCCTTCGGCAGCCTCACCCACTTCCGGGCCTCCGAGCGCCCCGCCGAGGCCGCCGACCGGTGCATGGACTGCCCGCTGAAGCAGACCTGCCCGTACTCCGCGGAGAAGTTCTACCTGGCCGCCCTCGCCGACGAGTCCCAGCACTTCTGGCCCCTGGGCGCGATCACCACCGAGTTCACCGAGCCCGCCGTCCGCGAGGCGCTGCGCACCGGCCCGTACGGCCGCTGCGTGTACGCGAGCGACAACGACGTGGTCGACCATCAGGTGGTGACCATGGAGTTCGCGGACGGGGCCACGTGCTCGTTCACGATGAGCGCGTTCACCCCGGCGGAACACCGGCACACCCGGCTCCTCGGCACCCACGGCTACCTTGACGGAGACGGCCGCTCGGTCCGCTACGTCGACTTCCGGACCGGCCACGAGGAGACCATCGACGCTTTCGGCGAGGCCGGCCCGACCGCGGCGGACGGCCACGGTGGCGGCGACGAGGCCCTGACCGAGGCATTTTTGGCAGCGGTGGCGGCGGGCGACCCGAGCCTGCTGTCCTCGGACGCAACCCAGAGCCTGGCCACCCACCGAGTGGTCTGGGCCGCCGAGGAAGCCCGCCGCACCGGAACCGTAATCACCCTCGCCGGCTGAACCGGTCCCGATCAGGCTCAACCGCCCTCCACAATGCCTGGCAGGCACGCGCCAGCTGCCAGTGTGGCGACCACACCCCGCCAGGCACGGTCAGCACGCGTCACTGCCGCCGGATTTGTTCGGGTATCGGCCCCGCCAGGCTTGATTGGCACGCACCACCCCTGCCGGACTTGGGTGGGTATCTGCCTCAGCGGGCCCGGACGGTATGCACCACAACTGCGGACTTGGCCTTTGTGTGCCACCGCCGACGGGACGCTCCACCCGGCCGGCCCTGACCGGCGAACGCCATAGCCGCGCTTGGGCGGTACGCGCGCGCCACCACCGCCGGGCCTGGCCAGCAAGTCCACCGCCGGGCTTGTGCGGCAAACGTCACCGCTGGGCTTGGGCGGCAAGTCCACCGCCGGGCCTGGCCAGCAAGTCCACCGCCGGGCCTGGGCAGCAAGTCCACCGCAGGGCCTGGGCAGCACACTTCACTGCCGGGCTTGGGCCGGCACACGAGCCACCCCGGCCGACCCTGACCGGCAAACGCCACCGCCCGACTTTGACAGCACGCGCCACCCCCGCCGGCTTCGGCCGGCAACCGCCATCGCCGCGCTTGGACGGTACGCGCCGCCCCTGCCAGGCTCAGACGGTGACCACCACGCCGGACTTGGGCTGAATGCTCCACCCACCGGGCTTATCGGGTGACCACCACGCCGGGCTTGGGCGGGACGCTCCACCCGCCAGGCTCAAAGGGTGACCACCAACCGCTGAGCCTGGGCGGAACGCTCCACCCCGCCGGGTTCAAAGGGTGACCACCACCGCTGAGCCTGGGCGGGACGCTCCACCCCGCCGGGATTGGGCGAGAGGGCCGTCGGTGGGCACGGAAAAGCGGGCCATCCCGGAGGACGGCCCGCTTTCTCAGATGGTGCCTGGTGGGGCTGGACTCAGAAGTCCATGTCCCCGCCGCCGGGGGCGGCCGGGGCCGGGTTCTTCTCCGGCTTGTCGGCCACGACGGCCTCGGTGGTGAGGAACAGCGCGGCGATCGACGCGGCGTTCTGCAGCGCCGAGCGGGTGACCTTGGCCGGGTCGATGATGCCCGCGGCCAGGAGGTCGACGTACTCGCCGGTCGCGGCGTTCAGGCCGAAACCGAGCTCGAGGTTGCGCACCTTCTCGGAGACGACGCCACCCTCGAGGCCGGCGTTGACGGCGATCTGACGCAGCGGGGCGTCGAGCGCGACGCGCACGATGTTCGCGCCGGTGGCCTCGTCGCCGACCAGGTCGAGCTTGTCGAACGCGGTCTTGCCGGCCTGGACCAGCGCCACGCCACCGCCGGGGACGATGCCCTCCTCGACGGCCGCCTTCGCGTTGCGAACGGCGTCCTCGATGCGGTGCTTGCGCTCCTTGAGCTCGACCTCGGTGGCCGCGCCGACCTTGATGACCGCAACGCCGCCAGCCAGCTTGGCCAGGCGCTCCTGCAGCTTCTCGCGGTCGTAGTCGGAGTCCGACTTCTCGATCTCGGCGCGGATCTGGTTGACCCGGCCCTGGATCTGCTCGGCGTTGCCGGCACCGTCGACGATGGTCGTCTCGTCCTTGGTGATGACGATCTTGCGGGCCGAGCCGAGCAGGCTCAGGTCGGCGGCGTCGAGCTTGAGGCCGACCTCTTCGCTGATGACCGTGCCACCGGTGAGGATGGCGATGTCGTCCAGCATGGCCTTGCGGCGGTCACCGAAGCCCGGGGCCTTGACGGCGACGGACTTGAAGGTGCCACGGACCTTGTTGACGACCAGGGTGGCCAGGGCCTCGCCCTCGACGTCCTCGGCGATGATCACGAGGGGCTTGCCGCCCTGCATGACCTTCTCCAGGACGGGGAGCAGGTCCTTGACCGCGGAGATCTTGCTGTTCGCGATGAGGATGTACGGGTCGTCGAAGACGGCCTCCATACGCTCCGCGTCGGTCATGAAGTAGGCCGAGACGTAGCCCTTGTCGAAGCGCATGCCCTCGGTGAGCTCGAGCTCGAGACCGAAGGTGTTGCTCTCCTCGACGGTGATGACGCCTTCCTTGCCGACCTTGTCCATGGCCTCGGCGATGATCTCGCCGACCGTGGAGTCACCGGCGGAGATGGAGGCGGTGGAGGCGATCTGCTCCTTCGTCTCCACGTCCTTCGCGATCTTGCTCAGCTCGTCGGAGACAGAGGCGACAGCGGCCTCGATGCCCCGCTTGAGGGCCATCGGGTTCGCGCCGGCCGCGACGTTGCGCAGACCCTCGCGGACCAGCGCCTGGGCCAGCACGGTCGCCGTCGTCGTGCCGTCACCGGCGACGTCGTCGGTCTTCTTGGCGACCTCCTTGACCAGCTCGGCGCCGATCTTCTCGAAGGTCCCCTCGAGCTCGATCTCCTTGGCGATCGACACACCATCGTTGGTGATGGTGGGAGCGCCCCACTTCTTTTCAAGGACGACGTTGCGGCCCTTGGGACCGAGCGTCACCTTGACGGCGTCGGCGAGCTGGTTCATACCACTCTCGAGGCCGCGACGAGCTTCCTCGTCAAATGCGATGATCTTGGCCATACGGCTGTGTCCTCCTGGACATTCGCGGTGCCGGGCCTCCTCGGCCCCGCTCTCCGCTGGTTGCGGAACGCTGCGGACGTCGCCACCTGGCGATGCGACGTCCTCAGGTCGAGCCGGCTAGCCCGCGACGACCGGTCCCGTGCCTCGGCGCCGATGGCAGCACCTCGGCCGTGACCCCACCGGGTCGACCTGTTTGGCACTCACATGTCGCGAGTGCCAATGACCTGTTTAGCACTCTGGGGGGTCGAGTGCAAGGACAACAGCCATGTCCGGAGGGGCTGCGCAACACCTTCTTGATCACGATGCGTGAACGATCCTGGGTACCGGGGTCCAACGTCGCGGACGGAGGTGACGGCGGTCACCCGTACCGGCGATGGACCGATCGACCAAAAGCCCGTATTGCCGTCTATCCATGCGCGAATAGTGTTCCCCTGTGGGCTTTTTGCCGGTTTTTACATAGACGCGTACGGGAGTCCGGCAGCAAGTCCGCAGCCTCCCCGACCCCACGCGGAGCGCCTCTCCACAGTATCGCGAAAGCGGTGCGATAGTTACTGAACGTCACCACCTCCGGGAGCCCCGTGGCCCGGGCTTGCCGCACGTCGCCGCAGGGGGTATTCAAAAAACATGACCAGCACTCTGGCCCCACCGATGACCGTGCACCGGGTCACCCCCGAGGACGCGGCCCGGATGCGTGCCCTGCGCCTCGAGATGCTGGCCGACAGCCCGCTGGCTTTCCTCGAGACGCTGGCCCAGGCGGCGGCCCGCCCACACGCCGACTACCGGCGCCGGATCGTGCAGGCCTCCAGAGGCGACCAGCTCGCCCAGTTCGTCGCGGACCCGGGCGGCCGACTGGTGGGCCACGCGGGCGGCACCGTCCTGCCCGAGTGGCCGGGCGCCACCGTGGTGTTCGCGGTCTACATCACGCCGGCCTTCCGCGGCCGGGGCGTGCTCGGCGCGCTCGTGGACGCGGTCGCGGAATGGTCGCTGGCGATCGGGCGCAGCGAACTGGTGCTCGAGGTCGTGGTCGGCAACGACCGGGCGGTCCGGGCCTACGAACGGCTCGGCTTCGAGGACACCGGCGCCCGGGTCCCCCACCCGTCGGTGCCCGGTCTCAAGGAACTCCAGATGCGCCGCCGGGCATGAACCGGCCCGCCGCCACCGGGTGGTGGGCACGGACGCGGGCGGTACTCAACGCGGTGAACGGTACGACCGGGGTGGGGCTCGCCGTGGCCGTGCTCAGCGGTGCCCGGGTGCGGCGGGGACGGGACGGCATCCTGGTGGCCGAGGGCTACCGGCGCCGGGTGCCACCGGCGCACTGTTTCACCATCGGGTCGGTGGTGATCACCCGCCGGAGCGCCGAGTGGCTGTTGCACGGGGATCGCGCCGGGCTGTTCGCGCATGAGGCCCGGCACGCGGGGCAGTATGCCGCGCTCGGGCCGGTCTTCTGGCCGGCCTACTGGGTGGCCTGCGGTTACTCGTGGGCGACGACCGGCTGTTACGGCAGTCGCAACGTGTTCGAGCGGCATGCCGGGCTGAGCGGCGGCGGCTACGTGGAATCCCCGCTGCGCCCGGCCCTGCGCCGGGTCACGCGGCAAGCCGAAAGCCCAAGGCGAGGCACGCCGACCAGCCGGTGAGGCGGCGCGCCGGCCGCGCAGGAGAGCCGCGAATCGGGCAGCGACCGGCCAGCAGCAGCGCAGCGAACACCGGCCGGCGAGGCAGCGGGGGTGGTCAGATGGTTGCCTGCCACTGGGTCCAGGTTTCGCGGCGCTGGAAGCCGAGGGAATCGTTCACTCGGAGCATCGCGGCGTTGGCGCTCGCGTTGAAGGTGTCGATCGCCTGAAGGTCGGGGCGGGCGCTGCGGGCGTACGAGAGGTTGCTGATCTTGATGGTCCGGCCCAGGCCGTGGCCGCGGTGGTCCGGGTCGACGATGGTGATCTGTTGCCAGGCCTGCCAGCGGATGTCGTTGGGGCAGGTCAGCTGGGTCCACGCGATGGCGCGGCCGGTTTCGGTGTGTATCGCCGCGACGTTGAAGGACGTGCGGTTGCGGGACACTATCGCCTGCTCGGACTGACGGAACCGGGTGGCGTCGATCTTCTCGGCCTCCACCGCCAGGTCTCCGTTGGGCGCGTCCGTCATGAGCCGGCTGTCGAGGTAGGCGAGGTCGTCGACGTGCTCGTCGGGCGCGTGGTCGGTCCAGTGGGCGAGGCGGTAGCCGTCCGCTACCGGAGCGGTGAGACCCAGGGCGTCGAAGTCGGCCACGTCGAGGCGGCTGCGGGTCTCGGCCAGACCCGCCGTGGCACCCATCGCGGTGGCGAAGGCCGGGCCGTCCGGGAGGCGGTCGACGGTCGGGGCGATCAGGTGGGACCGGCCGTGGGCGTGGGCGCGTTCGGTGGCCAGTGTGTACAGCGCGCGGCCGAGGCCCTGGCGCCTACGAGAAGGGTGCACCGCCAGCTGGACGTGGCCGAGGGTGAGGTTGTCGAGGGTCGGGAAGTTCAGTTCGAGCACGCCCGCGACATGCCCGTCGCCGGCTCGGGCGATGTAGTGCTCGCACGTGTGTCCCGGCCAGGGCTGATGGATGCGGGCGCGGAACGCCGCGTGTGACCAGTAGGGGATGTCCGGGGTGTCCGCCTCGGCGGAGGCCTGGTTGACGAGATAGGCCGCGTCTTCGTCGGTGGGGCTGAGCGGGGTGATGTCCACCCGGCGTATGGTCCCCCGGAAAGGGGGCCGGCGTAAGCGAATTTTGGTCGAGAGGGCGCGCGCACAGTGCCTCCGGCGCTGGGTCGTTGGGCCCCTAGGAGATTGTCGCCAAGCTCAAAGGTGGGGCCTCGTACGGCGTCGCGCCCTCCCGCGTAGAGCATCCTGCCGATCCCGTGGGTCCCGCGCAAGACCTCGCGGGTAGGAATTCTCGACAGTGGGCAGAGAGCTGGTTACGCAGAGTCAGCCGAGCAGGCCGGCCTCGCGGGCGCCCTTCAGGGACGGCTTGATCGTGTGGGTCGGGCCGACCAGACCGGCGACCGCGTCGATGGTCTTGAGGCCTTCGCCGGTGTTGTAGACGACGGTTTCCTTCTCGGGGTCGAGCTTGCCACTCTCGACGAGCTTCTTGAGCACCGCGACGGTGGTGCCGCCGGCGGTCTCGGCGAAGACACCGGTGGTACGCGCGAGCAGCCGGATGCCCTCGCGGATCTCGTCGTCGTCGGCGTAGTCCATCCAGCCGCCGGTGCGCTTGACCGCTTCGATGGCGTACACGCCGGCCGCCGGGTCGCCGATGTTGAGCGACTTGGCGATACCGGTGGGCTTGACCGGGGTGATCGTGTCGGTGTCCCGGTGCAGCGCGGTGGCGATCGGGTTGCAGCCGGCCGACTGGGCGCCGAAGACCGTCCAGCCACCCTCGGGCGCGTCGACCAGGCCGATCTCGACGAGTTCGCTGAACGCCTTGTCCACCTTGGTGAGCAGTTCGCCGGAGGCCATCGGGATGACGACCTGGGCCGGGATGCGCCAGCCGAGCTGTTCGGCGACCTCGTAGCCCAGCGTCTTGGAGCCCTCGGCGTAGAACGGGCGCACGTTGACGTTGACGAACGCGGTGTCCTCGAACTCGTCGGTCTCGACCAGCTCGCCGCAGAGACGGTTGACGTCGTCGTACGAGCCCTCGATGGCGACCAGCTCCCCGCCGTACACCGCGGTGGTGATGATTTTGCCGGGTTCGAGATCGCTCGGGATGAACGTGATGGAGGGGACGCCGGCCCGGGCGGCGTGTGCGGCGACCGAGTTGGCCAGGTTGCCGGTGGACGCGCAGGCGAAGCGGGCGAAGCCGAGCTCGCGGGCGGCGGTCAGGGCGACGGAGACGACCCGGTCCTTGAACGAGTGGGTCGGGTTGGCGGAGTCGTCCTTGACCCACAGCGGGGCGCGCAGGCCGATCTCGGCGGCCAGGGCCGGGGCGCTGACCAGCGGGGTCATGCCGGGGTCGAGGGTGACCCGGGTGGCCGGGTCCTGACCGGCGGGCAGCAGCGCGGCGTAGCGCCAGATGTTCTGCGGGCCGGCTTCGATCTGCTCGCGGGTCACCGCGGCGAGGGCGGCCTGGTCGTAGGCGACTTCCAGGGGGCCGAAACACTCGTAACACGCGTGCTGCGCGGCGAGCGGGAATTCCGCACCGCAACCGCGGCAGACAAGCGCGCGGGCGGGGCTGGTGGTGGTGCTGGGGGCGTCGACGGTCGACGTCATGGCGGGCTCCTTCTCATCTTCCCCGGCTCGGAACGCCGGGACGGAATTAGCACCTGCCACGAGCGTGGTGGTTGCCGGGGTTTCATCGGGCCGTGTCCCTCTACCCCTCTGGATGAGGTATTCAGTTGTGTGACGGCCAGTTTACGTGGCGGTACGGCGTAGAAGCCCACGCAATCCCGAGGTGTGAGCGAACCCTCGTTGATTAAATCGACATACATCGATGGATTCACAGCTGATTCTTAGGTTCGGATCCGCCGGGACACCCTAACCTCCATAGACAGTCATGGATTGTTAGCGCTCTGTTCACCTGGAGGTCCCGGTGCCCCGGCTCACGCTGTTTCTGATCGACCTTGTCGCCGTGAGCGTCCTGGTCTTCGGCCTCTACTTCCCCCGGCACCGGCGTCGTGACCTGGTGACCGCGTACCTGGGCGTCAACGTCGGCGTGCTCGCCGTAGCCGGGGCGCTGACCTCCAGCACCGTCGGCGCCGGGCTCGGCCTCGGCCTGTTCGGCGTGCTCTCGATCATCCGGCTGCGCTCGACCGAGCTCGACCAGCACGAGGTCGCGTACTACTTCTCCGCCCTGGCCCTGGGCATCCTCGGACCGCTCGGCGGCGACGTCATCTGGGTCCCGCCGGTGCTGATGGCCCTGGTCATCGGCGTGATGTACGTCGGCGACCACCCCCGGATCTTCCGCAGCTACCGGCGCCAGACCGTGGTGCTCGACGAGGCCATCACCGACGAGACCGCGCTGACCGCCCGGCTCGAACAGGTGCTCGGCGGGCGGGTGCACAAGGTCACGGTCGAACGCGTCGACCTGGTCACCGAGACCACCACGGTCGAGGTGCGCTACTCCCATCCCGTACTCGTGAAAGAGAGCGTGCCCGCGTGATCGCCGAGACCCTGGACCGGCTCGCCCCGATCGGGCTGGCCGAGCTGACCGACCGCGCCGAGCTGATGACCCGCCGGGACCGCAAGTACGTGCTGCGCCGGGCCGACCTGCACGCCCTGCTGCCGGCCCTCACCCGCAACGCCCGGCCGCTCGACATCGACGGCCTGCGACTGTTCCGCTACGCCTCGGTGTATTTCGACACCCCGGAGCTGACCAGTTACCGCCTCACCGCGCTGCGCCGGCGCCGCCGGTTCAAGGTCCGGACCAGGACGTACGTGGATTCCGGCACCTGCTGGCTGGAGGTCAAGACCGAGGCCGGCCGCGGGGGCACCGCCAAGAACCGGCTCCCGCACCCGCCGGACGACCATCACGACGTGACCCCGGGCCGCTGGTTCGTCGACCGCCTGCTCGGGGCGGAACCGGGACTGCTGGGACCGGTCGTGGCCACGCACTACCACCGGGCGACGTTGTTCCTGCCCGACTCGCAGAGCCGGCTGACCATCGACGTCGACCTGACCTGGTCCGACCTGGGCACCGCCACCCAGCTCAGCCTGCCGGACCTCGTGGTGGTCGAGACGAAGACCCGGACCGTGGCGGCCGAGGCCGACCGGCTGCTCTGGGCGCACGGACACCGCCCGATCGCGATCTCGAAGTACGCGACCGGCCTCGCGGCGATGCGCCCCGACCTCCCCTCAGGACCGTGGCGCCGCCTCCTCCGGCGTCATTTCTCCCCCTCTTAAGGAGCGCTGAATGCGCAAGACCCTCGTCCCCGTCGCCGTTCTGATGGCGACCCTCATCGCGGTCCCGGCACCGGTGTATGCGGCGGCCGGCCCCGCCGCGGCTCAAGCCCTGGCGGCCAACGCCCCGGATCACGACGATCCGGCCGACCACACCTGGAGCACCGCCACCGAGATCGCGGTCACCCTGACCGGCACCGGAGCCACCTCCACCGGACCGGGCGTCACCATCAGCGGCAGCACGGTGACGGTCACCGCCGCCGGGACCTACCGCTTCTCGGGGTCGCTCACCAACGGGCGGATCGTCGTGAACAGCACCGGCACCGGCATCGTGCGGCTGATCCTGGCCGGCACGAGCGTCACCAGCGCCACCGCGGCGCCGCTCGCGGTGACCGCCGCCGACGAGATCATGGTGGTGCTGGCCGACGGCACCACCAACAGCCTCACCGACGCCGCCGCGTCGACCCAGACCGCGGCCCTGTTCAGCGAGGCGGACCTCACCCTCACCGGCAACGGCGCACTGACCGTACGGGGTAACGCCGCGGACGGTATCGCCACCGAGGACGGCCTGGTCATCGACGCCGGGGCGCTCACGGTCAACGCCGCCGACGACGGGATCCGGGGCCAGGACTATGTCTATCTGACCGGCGGCACGCAGCAGGTCACCGCCGGTGGCGACGGGATCAAGTCCAACGAGGACACCGACACCACGAAGGGGTACGTGTACCTGGGCCCCGGAACCCGTACGGTCACCGCCGCCGGGGACGGTGTCGACGCGACCACCGACGTGATCGTCGCGGGCGGCGGCCTGTCCGCGACCACCGGCGGCGGCGCCACCACGACCCCGGGGGAGAACTCGGCCAAGGGCGTCAAGGGCGGTGCGCTCGTGGTGCTCAGCGACGGCACGGTCAACGTCAACTCCTCCGACGACGGCGTGCACTCCAACGTGCGGATCACCATCGACGGCGGCGCCCTGACCGCGGCCAGCGGTGACGACGCGGTGCACGCCGACACGGCGCTCACCGTCTCGGCCGGCACGGTCACGGTGACCAGGTCGTACGAGGGACTGGAAGCCATGCAGACCACGCTGGCCGGCGGCACGATCACCGTCACCGCGACCGACGACGCCGTGAACGCGGCCGAGGAGGGCGTGCCCGAGATGCAGAACGCCCCCAACGCGTTCATCAAGGTGACCGGCGGCGTGGTCACCGTCAACGGCGGCACCGACGGCCTGGACAGCAACGGCATCCTGGCCATCTCCGGCGGGACGGTGGTGGCCAACGGCTCGCCGACCCGGGGTGGTGGCGAGGGCGGTCTGGACTCCAACGGCGCGCTGACGATGACCGGCGGCACCATCGTGGCCACCGGCGTGACCGCGTCGACCAGCACGCTGCCGACCAGCGGGCAGGGCTGGGTGGCGTACTCGTTCTCCGCCAACCAGCCCGCCGGCACGGTGTTCCACCTGGCCACGACGTCCGGCACCCAGCTGGCGTCGTTCCGGTCGACCCGGGTGCTGAAGGGCGTGATCTTCGACCTGAGCACGATCACCCGGGGCACCCAGTACCGCGTCTACACCGGCGGTTCGGTGTCGGGCACCGCGGTCGGCGGCGGCCTGTACACGGGCGGCACGCTCTCCGGCACCCTGGTCGCCACGGTGACGGCCGGCTCGGGACGCGCCTGATCGCAGCGCCGAGCCCTCATATGCCTGCTTTGTGGGGGTTCGGCGCGCTTCAGGAACGGGGTGGCGCCGGGTGCATAGGGTGACGCACGTCATCGTCGCCCCATGAGGAGGTCCGGCTTGAGTGCCGTGCTGGAGATAGCGGGTCTGCAGAAGACCTACCGCAGCCGGAAGGGGGTGCGTAAGGCCCTCGACGGCTTCGACATGGTCGTCGAGGCCGGGCAGGTGGACGGCTTCCTCGGACCCAACGGATCCGGCAAGACCACCACCCTGCGTACGCTGCTCGGTCTGATCCGCCCCAACGGCGGCCGGATGGCGATCCTCGGCCAGGAGGTGCCCCGGGCCCTGCCCGAGGTCTCCAAGCAGGTCGGCGCGATCGTGGAGAGCCCGCAGTTCTTCGGGAACTTCTCCGCCCACGACACCCTGTCACTGCTCGCCGACGCCGGTGGCATCGAGAAGCGCCGGGTCGTCGAGGTGCTCGAACTGGTCGGCCTGCGGGACCGTTCCAAGGACCGGGTCAAGACGTACTCGCTGGGCATGAAGCAGCGGCTCGCGGTCGCGTCGGCCCTGCTCAAGAACCCGAAGCTGCTGATCCTGGACGAGCCGGCGAACGGCCTCGACCCGGGCGGCATCCGGGAGATGCGCACCCTGATGGCGGACCTCTCCGCCTCGGGCATGACGGTCCTGCTCTCCAGCCACATCCTCGGCGAGATCCAGCTGATCTGCGACTCGGTCACGGTCATCTCGGCCGGGCGCCGGGTCGCCGCCGGGTCGGTCAGCGACATCCTGGCCCAGCACGCCACTTCTTCCGTACGCGTCCGGCTGGAAGCGGTCGCCGACCTGACCGCCTCGGCCGCCGCGTTGCGGGACATCGGGGGTCAGGTCGTCGTCGAGACGGACCACCTCACGGTCACCGGGATCGCCCAGCCCAGCGCGATCACCCGGACGCTGGCCGGCCGCGGCGTCTACGTCAGCGAGCTCAGCCCGGTGTCGGTCGACCTGGAGAGCGTCTTCCTGGAGCTGACCGGCACCGCGCCGGTCCAGGGCGAGAATCGGCAGGTGGACCAGTCGGCGCTGTCGGCGGCCGCCCCGGCACAGGGCGGCGGGTGGGGACGATGAGCCTGTACACAGCGGAGACCCGGCGGCTCACCAAGCGCCGTTTCACCCGGTTCTTCTCCATCGGCGTGGTGCTCGTGCTGGCCGCGATCGTGGTCGGCATGTTCTTCACGAACAACAAGCTCACCCCCGAGCGGATGGCGGGCGCCCAGGTCGAGGCCGACCAGGCGTACCAGCAGGCGATCAAGGACTCCGCCGAGCAGAAGAAGCTCTGCCTGGCCAACTCGCCGAACCCCGACGTGGAGTGCGCGAACTGGTACGAACCGCAGCCCGAGGACTTCCAGGCCGAGTGGTACATGCCGGCCACGTTCCTGTTCGAGGAGCAGTTCCCGCTGCTGGTCACCGCGCTGGCGGCGATCCTGGCGGTCGCCGCGTTCGTGATCGGGGCGACGTTCGTCGGGGCCGAATGGCACAGCGGCGGCATGATGAACCTGCTGCTCTGGCGGCCCCGGCGGCTCCAGGTGCTGGGCACCAAGCTGGGCGCGCTGCTCGTCGCGCTGACCGCGGCCACGGTGGTGTTGTCGATCGTCTACACCGGCCTGCTGGCGCTGGTCGCGAACCTGCGCGGCACGCTCGACGGGATGACGTCGGGCACCTGGCAGTCGTTCGCGCTGATGGAGCTGCGCGGGCTGGTCGTGGTGCTGGTCGCCGGTGCGATCGGGTTCGGGCTCGCCTCGATCGGCCGGCACACCGCGGTGGCGATGGGCGTCATCATCGGCGTCCTGGTCGTGTTCCAGTTCGGCCTGGGCACCATCCTGGCGATCGCGGAGGTGAAGTTCGTCGAGGCATACCTCATCCCGGCGTGGCTCAGCGCCTGGATGGACAAGGAGATCAAGCTCGAGGACTACAACAGCTGCGTGCCCACGCCGACCGGGTGCGAGTCGGACACGCTGACCCTGCACTGGCCGGCCGCCGGCGGCATCATGGCGTTCCTGCTGGTCGCCGTGGTGGGCACCGCTATGTGGACCATGCGTAAGCGCGACATCACATAAGGCGACATTGCCTGGAAGGCGCGCGTGGGGGACCGTCGGCTGCGAGTATTACGGCGGTCCCCCTTTCGTGTTCGGCCGCCGCTGAGGAACCCGCATGCAACCCGACATCCCCGCACCTCGCGACGGCGAGGAACCGGCCCCGGCCCCGGCGCTCTCCGACCGTGAACAGCAGATCCTCGCGTTCGAGCAGAAGTGGTGGAAACACGCGGGCGCCAAGGAGCAGGCGATCCGGGACGCCTTCGAGCTGTCGTCGACCCGCTACTACCAGTTGCTGAACGGACTGCTCGACAACCCGGCCGCGCTGGAGCACGACCCGGTGCTGATCGGCCGGCTGCGCCGCCTGCGATCGACCCGGGCCCGCACCCGCCGTCGTTAATGCGTCGACGCGTACGCGGCCAGCGCCGCCACCTGGCCGGGATCGAGTGACGCCCGCACCCGCTTGCGCGCGGTCGCCACGTTGTCCGCCGTCACGGTCGTCGCGTCGAGCGACTCCCGCATCGCCGACAGCGCCGCTTCTCTGATCAGGGCCGCGCAGTCCGCGGCCGAGAAACCCTCCAGGTCGATGGCGAGCGCGTCCAGGTCCACCGCCTCGTCCAGCGGCACCGTCTTGGCCGACGCCCGCAGGATCGCCGCGCGGGCCTCGGCGTCCGGTGGCGGCACGAACACCAGGCGCTCCAGCCGGCCCGGGCGCAGCAGCGCCGGGTCGATCAGGTCCGGGCGGTTGGTCGCGCCGATCACCACCACGTTGCGCAGCGCCTCGACGCCGTCCAGCTCGGTGAGCAGCGCCGCCACCACCCGGTCGGTCGTGCCGCCGTCGGTGGACTGGCCCCGGGTCGGCGCCAGGGCGTCCACCTCGTCGAGGAAGACCAGGGTCGGGGCGGCCTCCCGGGCGCGGCGGAACAGCTCCCGGACGGCCCGCTCGCTGTCACCGACCCATTTGCTCAGCAACTCGGCACCCTTGACCGACAACACGTTCGCCTTTCCCGTACCCGCGATGGCTTTGACCAGGAAGGTCTTGCCACACCCGGGCGGGCCGTAGAGGAGCACGCCGCGCGGTGGCTGCACGCCGAGGCGGGCGAACGTGTCCGGATAGGTCAGCGGCCACAGCACCGACTCGGTCAGCACCTCCTTGACCTCGGCCATGTCGCCGACGTCGTCGAGCGTGACCTGGGCGACCTCCAGCGTGGACTCGGCCATCGAGGTGGGCCGGACCACGTCCAGCGCGGCCTCGAAATCGTCCATCGTGACGGTCGGCGACTCGGCGTCCTTCTGCCGCAGCGCCGCGTGCACCCCGGCCTCCCGGGCCAGCGCACCCAGGTCGGCGGCCACAAAGCCCGGGGTCCGCCCGGCCACGTCGTCCAGCCGCACGTCCTCGGCCAGCGGCATCCCCCGGGTCAGCACCCGCAGCTGCTCGCGGCGCATCGCGGCATCGGGCAACGGCACCGCGAGTTGTACGGCCAGCAGGTCCGGAGCCCGCAACGTCGGGTCCACCGACTCGGGGCGGCTGGTCGTGCACACCACGGCCGCGCCGGAACCCACCAGGTCGGTCAGGACCTGCCGGAACACGGTAGCGAGCGGTCCCGGGTCGGCACGGGGCGCGAGCGCCTCCACGTCGCTGATCAGTAGCAGGCCCCGTGCGGTGTTCTTGACGTCCCGGGCCAGGTCCCGCAGCCGGGTCGCGGCGGAGTCGTTCGTCAACGCGGCCAGCTCCGGTGCCCACACCGCGCGCACCTCGGCGCCCACGCCCGCGCCGACCGCGCGGACCAGGGCCGACTTGCCCGAACCGGCCGGACCGGTGACCAGCACGCCCAGCGAGACCGTGGTGCCGAGCCGGCTGAGCACCTCACCGTGGTGGAAGCCGAGGTCCAGCAACTCGGTGAGCTCCTGCGCCTGGGCCCGCAGCCCGGGCAGGTCGTCCAGGCTCGGCGGGGGCGTGGCCGGGTCGGTCGAGGCCGGTTCCTGGGCCGCCACGGGCGCGGGCTCGGTGCGTGCCGAATAGGGCTCCTGACCCTGCCAGCCGACCACGGTGTCCATCGTCACCAGCGCGGCGTCCTGCTCGGCCACGTCGACCACCTGCAGCAACTGACTCGTCCACAGGTAGCCGACCCGGTTGGACAGACTCCGCTTGGCGCCCTCGACCAGCGCGCGGTGCTGGGGCACGTCCTGCGGCAGCAGCGACACGTCGTCCCCGGCGGTGACCACCTTGCCGAGCAGCGCCAGCCGCAGCATCTCGCTGGTCACCACCGCGGTGATCTCCGGCGGCCCGGCCAGCGTGACCCGCCGGGCTGCCACGACCGGCACCGGCCGCACGGTCACCTCGTCGCCGTCGCGCAGCTGCAGGTTGCCGATGGTCAGGTCGTCGGCGTACAGGGCCGCGCGGCTCGCCCCCGCCTCGGCCCGGGCCGCGACCGCCGCCGAGGTGCGCCGCCCGGTGAGCCGCAGCGGGTCGCCGGGGTTGATCGCCAGCGCGGCCATCACCTCCGGATGCAGCCGCACGATGCCCCGCCGCGGGAGCTGGCCGGGTCGTTCGTGCACGGTCAGGGTGAGGTCTTCGGGCACGGGAAGCCTTCCGTGGGTGGTGACGTGCGGCTGGTTGACACGGTATCCCCGCGGTACGAACGGCGGCCGGATGAACCTGCGGGTTGTTGAGGCACGTTCACAGCTCGCGCTCAGGGGCACGCCGATAGCGTGATCGGCATGTCTGCCCTGACGACCCGGCTGCGCCGAGCCCTGCCCCGCGTCTCGCGGCGCAGAGCCGTGGCCGGTGGCGTGGTTCTCGTGCTCGTGGCCGCGCTGGTGACCTGGGCCGCGCTGCCCGAACGGCACTCCTGGAACGCCACCGACGAGATGATCACGGTGAACTCCGGGCCGTCCGGCACCGAGCCGGTCTCCCTCGACACCCGCTTCTACCTGCCCCGGGACACCGACGGCAAGGTCCCGGCGGTGCTGCTCGCGCACGGCTTCGGGGGCACGAAGGACTCCGTCAGCGACGACGCCGAGGCCCTCGCGGACCGCGGTTACGCGGTGCTGACCTGGACCGCGCGCGGTTTCGGGCGCAGCGGCGGCGAGATCCATCTGGACAGCCCGGACTACGAGGTCAAGGACGCCCAGCGGCTGCTCGACTGGCTGGCCGCCCGGCCCGAGGTGCGCACCGACGCCACCGGGGACCCCCGGGTCGGCGTGGTCGGCGGCTCCTACGGCGGCGCGCTGTCGCTGCTGCTCGCCGGGCAGGACCCCCGGGTCGACGCGATCGTCCCGCAGATCACCTGGAACGACCTGGAACGTTCGTTCTTCCCGCAGGCCGCGGCGGACAGCGCGGCCCCGGCCGGCGTGTTCAAGAAGAGCTGGGCCGGCCTGTTCTTCGGCTCCGGTTCCGCTACCGACCAGCCCACCGGTCAGCCGGTAGCCGACCCCGCCTGCGGCCGGTTCGCGGCCGACGTCTGCGCCGCGTATCTCAAGATGGCGACCAACGGGACACCGGACGCGGCCACCACCGCGCTGCTGCGCAAGTCCAGCCCGGCCACCGTGCTCGACAAGATCAAGGCACCGTCGCTGCTCATCCAGGGCGCGGTCGACACGCTGTTCCCGCTGTCCGAGGCGGACGCCAACGCGCGGGGCATCGCCGCCACCGGCACGCCCGTGCGGGTCGCCTGGTTCACCGGCGGGCACGACGGCGGTGCCGGGCCGCAGACCGATGAGGACCGGGCCAAGGCGCTCACCGCCCAGTGGCTCGACCACTACGTGAAGGGCGAGGGATCCGCCCCGGAGAACAGCTTCACCTACTCCCGGGTCGCCGGGTTCAGCGCCCTGGACCGGGGGCTGGTCACCAACGGGTACTCCGATCCGACGTACCCCGGCCTGGGCGGGACCGGTCGTACCGAGGTCTCCGTCACCGGCGACGCGCAGCGGATCGCCGTGCCGCCCAACGGCAACCCCGGCGCGCTCTCCTCGCTGCCCGGCGTCGGCGGACAGCTCAGCTCGCTGCTCGGCAGCGTCGCCGGCGACGTCGGCGGCCAGCACGCCACGTTCGAGTCCGCGCCGGTGACCAGCGCGATCGAGGTCGTGGGTGCGCCCAGCGTGCAGCTGCGGGTGGCGTCACCGACCGGCGCGGCCACCGTCTTCGTGAAGCTCTACGACGTCGACCCGAACGGCACCGAGACGCTCAGCGGCGGCCTGATCGCGCCGGTCCGGCTCACCGGCCTGCCGGCCGACATCACCACGGCCCAGCCGGTCACCGTCACGCTGCCGGCCATCGTCCGCCGGATCGACCAGGGCCATACCGTACGCGTCGTCGTGGCCACCTCCGACCAGGCGTTCCTCACCCCGGCCGACCCCGCCGTCTACACCGTCGCGGTGGAACCCGCGGTGTCGCTGCCGACCGTGGTGGGCACGCCCATCGCCAACCCGCAGGTGCTGTGGCGCTGGGTCCTGCTCGGCGTGCTGGTCCTGATCGTCGCCGGCGTGCTGGCGACAGTGCTGATCACCCGCCGCCGGGCCCCCGCACCGGTCCCGGAGTTCGCCGACACCCCGCTCGTGGTCCGCGACCTGCGCAAGGCGTACGACGACGGCTTCGTGGCGGTGGAGAAGGTCGCGTTCCAGGTCGAGCGCGGCCAGGTCGTCGGCCTGCTCGGCCCCAACGGCGCGGGCAAGACCACCACGTTGCGGGTGCTCATGGGCCTGACCATGCCGACCTCCGGCGACGCGCTGGTGTTCGGCCAGCCGCTGGTGCCCGGCGCACCGATCCTGTCCCGGGTCGGCGCGCTCGTCGAGGGCCCCGGCTTCCTGCCGCATCTCAGCGGCTACGAGAACCTGACGGCGTACTGGCAGGCGACCGGGCGCCCACTCGCCGACGCCCGCTTCGACGAGGCGCTCGAGATCGCCGGGCTGGGCGCGTCCGTGCACCGCCGCACCAAGAACTACAGCCACGGCATGCGCCAGCGGCTGGCCATCGCCCAGGCCATGCTCGGCCTGCCGGAGCTGCTGGTGCTCGACGAACCCACGGACGGCCTCGACCCGCCGCAGATCGCCGAGATGCGCCGGGTGCTGCGCCGTTACGCCACCGACGGCCGCGCGGTCCTCGTCTCCAGCCACCTGCTCGCCGAGGTGGAACAGACCTGCACGCACGCGGTGGTGGTCAACAAGGGCCGGATCGTCGCGTCCGGCCCGGTCGACGACATCGTCGGCGACTCCCCGTCGGTGCAGCTCAGCGTCGACGACGTCGCGGCCGCCACGACGGTGCTGGCCACGCTGAACGTCAAGGAAGTGCGCCAGGACGGCCCGTCCGACCTGATCGTGGACATGAACGGCACACCCCGTGAGGAGATGGTGGCCTCCCTGGTCCGGGCCGGCGTCGGTGTGGACCGGGTCATGCCCCGCCGCCGCCTCGAAGACGCATTCCTCGCCCTGGTCGGCGACAACTCGCGAGGAAGTGGAGACCGATGACCCGTCCAACCACCCCGGCCACCGCCCCTGGCCGGACTGAAGGCAGCGTCATGGCAGCCGAGGGCTACAAGCCGACGGCGACGTTGCCGATCCGGGCGGAGATCCGGCGGCAGGCGTCGCGCCGGCGTACCCAACTGGCCCTGGGTTTCATGGTCCTGCTGCCGTTGATCATCCTGATCGCGTTCGAGTTCGGCGACGACGACGGACCCGACCGGGGCAACGCGTTCTCGTCCCTGAACGACCTGGCGACCTCCGGCGGCCTCAACTTCGCCCTCTTCACCATCCTGGTCTCGGCCAGTTTCCTGCTGGTGGTGGTCGTCGCCCTGTTCTGCGGCGACACCGTCGCCTCGGAGGCCAGCTGGGGCAGCCTGCGATACCTGCTGGCGATCCCGGTGCCCCGCGCCCGCCTGCTCGCGGTCAAGCTGATCGTGGCGCTGGGCTACTCGCTGGTCGCCCTGCTCACGCTCGTCGGCACCGCGCTGCTGGTGGGCACGCTGCGCTACGGCTGGCACCCGCTCAGCAGTACGGTCGCGGCGGAGATCCCGGCCGGCGATGGCGTGCTCCGGCTGCTCGGCATCGTCGGCTACCTCGCGGTGGTCATGCTCGGCGTGGCCGGCCTGGCCTTCCTGCTCTCGGTCGCGACCGACGCGGCCCTCGGCGCGGTGGGCGGGGCGGTGCTGCTCTGGATCCTGTCCAGCATCCTCGACCAGATCGAGGCCCTGGGTTCGATCCGCAACTTCCTCCCCACCCACTACAGCGACGCGTGGCTGGGCCTGCTCTCCAGCCCCATGCAGACCGACGACGTGGTCAAGGGTGCGATCTCAGCGGTCTGTTACGCGACGCTGTTCTGGTCGCTGGCCTTCTACCGCTTCACCCGCAAGGACATCACGTCGTAACTCAGATGATCGGCCCGGTGACGGTGAGTCGGGTCAGATCGTGGCTGCCCTGGCCTTCCTCCACAGCGGCCGGGCACCCTAGTCGCCGTCGCCATCCGGCACGATCCGGAATCCGGCGGGGTTCCTGAGGAAGATCCGGGTGCCACGCCGGACCAGATCACCACGTACGGAGACGTTGACCATCTGCTCATGGGCGCGGGTCGCCTGCAGGTAGTAGTCCGCGGAAAGGTTCATCCACACCCGTCGCAGGCGGTCGTCCCCATCCACCGTTCCGGCGATACTGATCTCGCCCGAACCCGAGCCCTCGCGGTGCAGACGCACGACACTTCCGGTCACCACCACGCCTTCCTCCGCGACGCGTTCCCGCAGCTCCTGCGCGGCGGCTTGGAGCACCGGCAGGTGGTCGTGGCGGAATCGGACAGGTGCGATCTTTCGCTGGAGCAGCGGCCTGGACGCGGCCAGCGACAGTTCGAGCTCGAACGGATGCCCGGCTTCCCCGCCGAGCCCCACCAGCGCTTCACAGAGATTCGCGCTGACACCCCGCCGAACCGAAGTGGTGAAAGCGTCCAGCCCGTCAACGCTGTCCAGCGCTTCGTTCGCGGCGTTGTAAGCGGCCCGCACAGCGTCGTACACCCGCAAGGAAACCCTGCGCTCGAACGGTTCGGAAGGCTCGAGCGCACCCCCGTCCGAGCTCAGCCGCGGCGGGATGAGCGTGTGCGCGGTCACGATGAAGCTGCCCTCCGCGCTCGGGCCGATCCGGACATCCCGGAGAAACCTCAAGACCTCTGCCGGCTTACGCGCAGGTTGCACAGCTTGCGGTTGGCTCGCACTCACCGAGCAGGCGGCGGCGACGATCACATTCCGCAGGCTCTCGAATGCCTGCACGCCGTCGTCCAGCCCGATCATGCCGGGCGGGCTGTCGGCCGGGAAAGCACGAATACTGTGAATGTCCATCGAGACATGAGAGATGTCCCGGAGCACGTCCAACTGCGAGCGCTGCTCGACGATCCCGAGGGTGCGCAGCACATCCAGAATGCGCGGGCTGTAATCCCGGAGCCCGGAGTCGATGGGCTGGACCACCTCGTACTCTTCGCCATCGACGTCTTTCGTCCACTGCACGCAGACCGCGTCCCGCTCCCGGGTCACCCAGCCGCGCGAGCGAAGGTACATCGCGACCTCGATCGGTGATCGAGCAGCGGCAGCATCACGGTCCGTGACCTGAGCATGGATCATGCCGACGCCCCTTCGAAATCACCGATCAACAGCGCACGCAGTGTCGTGGGCGTCAACAGATTCATTGTCGGCACCTCGAGCACAATGCTGCCGACGCCTCCCGCATCGCCGGACACCGGTGGAAAATCAGCCATCGAGAGCCAATAACCTGCCGTTCCCAACCTCATCGAATCATGCCCGCACTCCGCATAACCGGAGGCCATCGGTGGCACCACCACGACAAAGAGGAAGCGCGGAACCTGAAAACCTGGTCCGGCGATCTTGTTGTAGCTCTCCAGAGCCAACCGAACACGATACTTACCCCCTCTCAGATCAGGCTGGGATTTGGACTTGACCTGGCAGTCCAGCCTGGGTGACCGGTAGGTCCCGGTCGGGCCGGAGGCGGAGATCTGCCAGTCGACGCCGTCCAGATCGAGATTCGGCCGGCTCGCCGTCAGACCGGCTGCGCTGGCAAGCGCATAGATGAATCCCTCACCGTGCAGACCCTGGTGCACGTTCGCGTTCAAAGCTCGAGCCGCCTTCCCCACCGACCAGAGTTCGCTGCCGACGTGAGCTTGCGCCATGACGTCTAGGCATAGGTCAAGCATGCCATGCCTTCACGGCATCGTCCACCCCGCGACGACGGTGCGGCGATCGGCAGCGCACGTCCTGCTCTGCTTGAGTTCTACGACGGGGATGAGGTGGGCCTCGCGGCTGAGCGTTCCCGGGCGGAAGGCTTGGATCAGCGCGTTTCGGTCAGCGGCTGATCGTCGAGGAGCACGGTGAGGGTGTGGCGGGCGGTTTCGGCCATGGCTGGGTTGGTGTCGACGTAATACGGCAGCGCGGTGATGGCCTGGGACAGGGCCCAGCCCCGGCCTCGGCGCCAGGTGGCGTCGTCTGTCCCCAAGGCTTTTCGGTACGTGGCCCTGGCCGCCGCCGGCAGTAGGTTCCAGGCCGGCATCAGGTCCACTGCCGGGTCACCGAGGCAGACCGCTCCCAGATCGATCACCGCGGCCAGCCGGCCCTCGTGGATGAGCAGGTTGCCGGGCATCAGGTCGGCGTGCAGCCAGACGTCCGGGCCGTCATGAACGTCCGCGGCCAGGCAGTCGGCCCAGATGGTGGCCAGGCCGGCCGTGTCGGTGAGGTGGGTGCTCCCGGCCAGGGCGCCTCGGACGTCCTCGTCCCTCGTGTGCAGCGGGCCGCCCCGGGAGCGGCCGTTCCATGCTCCACCCTCGGTGTCCATGGCTTGCAGGGCCAGGACGAAGGCGGCCAGGTCGGTGGCCACGTCGTCGGCCGGGGTGGCGGGGCGGCCGGGGATCCAGCGGTAGGCGGCCCACCAGCCGGGGTAGCCGGGACCGGGTTCGCCCAGGGCCAGCGGTTCCGGGACCCGGCTCGGGACGTGGGGTGCGAGCAGCCTGGCGTGGTCCTGTTCGCGTCGCAGGTCGTCGGGGCCCTCGGGTAGGAGCGGGAAGCGGAGCACGAGGTCGTCGCCGAGGCGGAAGAGGGCGTTGACCGTGCCGGTGGACGCGACCGGGTGGACCGGGAGGGATGCCCAGGCCGGGAACTGGGCGGCGACCAGGGCGGTAACAGCGTCGGGGGTGAGGTCGACCTGACCGGCGTGCATCGTCATGCGCAGATGACCTCGAGCCCGGCGTCGCGGAAGGGCTGGAGGGTGCGGTTGTCGGCGCCGGAGTCGGTGACCAGGGTCTCGACCTTGCCGATGGGGCAGATGCGGGCGAACGCGTGGCCGCCGAGCTTGGAGGAGTCGGCGATGACCACGACGCGTTTGGCCCGGGCCACCATGAGGCTGTTCATGGCCGCCTCGCCCTCGTGGTGGGCGGCCGCGCCGAGTTCCACGTCGAGGGCGTCGACGCCGAGCAGGACGATGTCGAGGGTGACCTCTTTGAGCAGTGCCCCGCCGAGCGGGCCGACCAGCTCGAAGGACTGGGGGCGGACCACGCCGCCGGCCACCACGATTTTCATCCGGGAGCGGACCAGCAGCTCGTTGGCGATGTTGAGGGCGTTGGTGACGACGGTGAGCTGTGCGCCCTCGCCGCTGGTGTTGAGGTCGGGGCGCACGGCCAGGGCCCGGGCGACCTCGGTCATGGTGGTGCCGCCGTTGAGGCCGACCACCGTGCCGGGGGTGACGAGGGTCGCCGCGGCCTCGCCGATGCGTTGTTTCTCGGCCGAGTGCTTGGCGCTCTTGTAGCGCAGCGGCAGGTCGTAGGAGACGCCGTTGGCGACCGCGCCACCCCGGGTCCGGGTGATCATCTGCTGCTGGGCGAGCTGGTCGAAGTCGCGGCGGATGGTGGCCTGGGAGACGTCCAGGCGGGCGGCGGCGTCCTCCACCGTGACGCGGCCGCTCTCGGCCAGGAGCTCGAGCAGGGCATTCCAGCGCGCATACCGGTCCACCGCGAACTCCCTGCTCGTTTCATGCTAGGTGGGTGCACATTAGTGCGCGAAACCTTGCCTAGCAAAGAGGCTAGCTGCGCGAAGGTTGCGGCCGAGCCGGTGTTCCACGCAGAATGGCGCTCGAAAGACCCGCCTAGCGAGCGCTTATGCGCAGCACGACGCTCTGATGAGGGACCGCATGAGTCACGTCAAGGTGGAGATCGCCAGCCAGCCGGACTGCTGGCGACTGGCCGCCGAGATGGCCGGCGCGGCGGGCCTGCCGGAACGCGGCGAGCGGGTGGCGGTCGCCGGGTGCGGCACGTCGTGGTTCATCGCCCAGGCGTACGCGAACCTGCGCGAGCGCGACGGCCACGGCGAGACCGACGCGTTCCAGGCCTCGGAGTTCCCGGCCGGCCGCGGCTACGACCGGGTCATCGCCATCACCCGCTCCGGCACCACCACCGAGATCCTCGACCTGCTGACCGCGCTCGACGGCCGGGTGCCGACCACGGTGATCACCGCGGACCGCGACGCCCCGGCCCTCCCGCTGGCCGGCGAGTCCATCGTGCTCGACTTCGCCGAGGAACTGTCGGTGGTGCAGACCCGGTTCGCCACCAGCACGCTCGCGCTGCTGCGGGCCCACCTCGGCCACGACATCGAGGCGGTCGCGGAGGACGGGGACGCGGCCGTACGCCTGCCGTTGCCGGTGCATCCCGCGCTGGCCGAGCAGATCACGTTCCTCGGCCGCGGCTGGACCGTCGGCCTGGCCCAGGAGGCCGCGCTCAAGTGCCGGGAGGCGGCCGGCTGGTGGGCCGAGGCGTACCCGGCGATGGAGTACCGGCACGGGCCGATCGCGATCGCCCGGGCCCGGCGGGTCGTCTGGGCGTTCGGCGAGGTTCCGGACGGCCTGTCCGCCGAGGTCGAGGCGACCGGTGCGACATTCGTGCACAGCCAGCACAACGGCGGCTACTGGGGCGCGGGCAAGGACTTCGACCCGATGGCCGACCTGGTGGTCGCGCAGCGCGTGGCGGTGCTGTTCGCGACCAGCCAGGGTCTCGACCCCGACCACCCGAGAGGGGTAACACGATCGGTGGTCCTGCCATGAACACGAACGCCGTCGTGGCCCTCGACGTCGGCGGCACCGGCATGAAGTGCGCGCTGGTCGGCACCGACGGCACGGTGCTGCACACCGAACGGCATCCCACGCTGGCCCAGCGGGGCCCGGAGGCCGTCACGGAGAACATCCTCGAGGTGGCCGCCGGTCTGGCCGCCCGGGCCCGCGCCGACGGGCTGGTACCCGTGGCCGCCGGGGTGGTCGTGCCGGGAGTCGTCGACGAGGACAACGGCATCGCGGTCTGGTCGAGCAACGTGGGCTTCCGCGACGTACCGCTGCGGCGGCTGGTGGAACAACGGCTCGGGCTCCCCGCGGCGCTCGGCCACGACGTACGCGCCGGGGGTCTTGCCGAGGCCCGCCTCGGCGCCGGGCGCGACGAACGGCACGTGCTCTTCATCGCGATCGGCACCGGCATCGCGGCCGCGCACGTCGTCGACGGCAAGGCGGAAGCGGGTGCGCACGGCGCGGCCGGCGAGGTCGGGCACATCGTCGTGCGACCCGGCGGAGCCTCCTGCCCGTGCGGCGGGCGGGGCTGCCTGGAATCGGTGGCGTCGGCGTCCGCGGTCGGCCGGCGCTACGTCGAGCTCTCCGGCGAGGCCGGGGTGACCGCCCACGACGTCGCCACCCGGGCCGCGGCCGGCGAGGAACTCGCCAACCGGGTGTGGACCGAGGCGGTCGAGGCGTTCGCGGACGGCCTGCTCACCGCGCAGGCGCTGTACGACGCCGGCATCGTCGTGCTCGGCGGCGGGCTCGCCGAGGCCGGGGAGGCGCTGCTCGCCCCGCTGCGGGAGGCCCTGAGGTCCCGGGTGACGTTCCACCGGATGCCCGCCATCGTGCGCGCGGGACTCGGCGACACCGCGGGGTGTCTCGGCGCCGCCCTGCTCGCCCTCGACTCCTTGGAGACCGACCTGTGAAGATCCACGGCCGCATCGTCCGGCCCGGCGCGGTGGCGCCCGGGTACGTCGAGGTGGACGGCCCCACGATCCGGTCCGTCGAGGAATCCGGGCACGCCGGTGACGACATCGTCATGCCGGGCTTCGTGGACCTGCACTGCCACGGCGGCGGTGGGCACACCTTCACCCGCGGTGACGTGGACGACGCCGCGAAGGCCGCCCGCTTCCACCTCGGGTACGGCACCACGACCATGCTCGCCAGCCTGGTCAGCTCGCCGTGGGAGCTGATGCGGGACGCGACCGTGGCCTACCTGCCGCTGGTCGAGAAGGGCGCGATCGCGGGCCTGCACTTCGAGGGGCCGTACCTGAGCGCGGTGCGCTGCGGCGCGCAGAACCCGGAATTCCTCCGCGATCCCGCGCTCGAGGAGCTCTCCGCCCTGATCAAGATCGGCGGGCGGGCGATCCGGATGGTCACCATCGCCCCGGAGCTGCCGGGCGCACTGGAGGCCATCCACTACCTGCGCGAGAACGGGGTGGCTCCCGCGATCGGGCACACCGATGCCTCGTACCAGCAGACCCTGGCCGGGGTGGCGGCCGGCGCGACCGTCGGCACCCACGTCTTCAACGGCATGCCCCCGGCCCACCACCGCGAGCCGGGCCCGGTCGTAGCGCTGCTCGACTCCCCCGGCATCGTGTGCGAACTGGTCGCCGACGGCATCCACCTGCACGACGGGACGCTGCGGTTCGCCGCGCACGCCACCGGGCCGGGCCGGTCCGCGCTGATCACCGACGCGATGGACGCCGCCGGGATGCCCGACGGCGACTACGAGCTGGGCGGCCAGGCGGTCACCGTGTCCGGGCGGGTCGCGCGGCTGGCCCGCAACGGTTCGATCGCCGGCAGCACGCTGACCATGGACGCCGCGTTCCGGCAGGCGGTCGGCGCCGGACTGGACCTGCCGGCGGCGTCGGCGATGGCCTCGGCGACCCCGGCCCGGGTGCTGGGTCTCGGCGACGAGATCGGCACGCTGGCCGCCGGGATGCGCGCCGACCTGGTGGTTCTTTCGCCGGAGCTGCGGGTCAAGCGAGTGCTTCGGTCCGGCTCCTGGATCTGAGAAAGGCCTCCCACGGTACGCGGGAGAGCAGCCGCGCCAGCAGCAGACCGAGCAGGAGTCCGGCGATCGAGTCGGTGATCCAGTGGAACGCCAGGTACGTCGTCGTGATGAAGACGACGACCGGCGGCACCACCCGCAGCGTCAGATACACGCGGGGCGACAGCGGCGCGAACAACAGCGCGTTGAGCAGCACCGCGATGATGAAGTACCAGGCCAGAGCATTGGCGACGTGGCCCGACGGATAGCTGACCGAATACTGCCCGGACGCCGCCGGGTTGAACAGGATCTCGCGGTCGGGTCCGACGAAACCCGGCGCGGCCCGGTCCAGCCAGATCTTCAGCGGGCCGATGGTGACGTAGGTGAGCACGAACACCGACGCGAACGGCACCAGCGCCCGCCACGAGCGCATCCGCCAGAACAGCAGAGCCGTGAGCACCAGCGCCACCGGCATCAGCACCTGGCCGCCCTGGCCGAGGTAATTCAGCACCCGCAGCGTCCAGTAGAGCGGCGCGGGCCGGTGCGCGGACACCCAGTCGGCGATCGCGACGTCGGTGGCGAGCAGATGCCCCCGGGCCAGCGCGACGGTCAGCGCGACGAAGCCCGCCACCAGCAGGACGTCCGGCCACCACCCACGTAAGCGCATGGGCTCAAGCTACAAGGTCAGAGAAAGTTCTTGAGCTTGCTGTAGAGCAGGTCGGCGCGGACGCCGGAGTTCGGGCAGCCGCCGAAGTGGTGCAGCGCGACCACCTTGTTCGTCCGGCGGGACAGCACCGGGCTGCCACTGGAACCACCCTCGGTGTCGCAGTAGTACGAGACGTCCGAGCCCTTCGCGTAGCCGTCGAACCCGTTGCTGGCGACCGCGCAGGTGCCGGCCTTCTCGCCGAGCCGGCCGGCGATCCGGGTCGGCTCGCCCGCCGGGTGCTGTGGGACGTACAGCTCCTGCCCCTTCGCCGGGCGGGCGGTGTCGAGCGTCAGCGAACCGAACTTCTGGACCTGGTCGAAGTCGTCGACGGTGAACAGCGTGTAGTCGTACACCCGGTTGGTGGCCAGGACCCGGTCGCCCCAGACCTTGGTCGGCCGGAAGACGTCGTACCCGCCGCACTTCGCGCACTGGTAGTTGAACCAGACCTCGGTCTCGTACGCGTCACCCGAGGTCGCGAAGCAGTGATTGTTCGTCACCATGCGGTTCTTCTTGCCGACCCGCCAGCCGGTGCACAGCTCGGTGCCGTTGATCAGGAGCCGGGCGATCGCCTTGGACCGGGTGAACGCCACCGGGTCCACCGACTTGTAACAGACCGCGTCGCGGCTCTCGTCCCCGCCGCAGACCGACTCCTCCCGGCCCGTACGCCCCGGGGGTCGCAGCAGGCCGTCCGGCGCCCGGGTCTGTTCCTGGCGGGTGAAGCCCTTGGCGACCTTGTCGATGTGCACGCCGAGCCGGCCGAGCACGGCGCGGGTCAGGACACCCCCGCCGCGGTGCAGTTCCACCACGGCGGTGTCGCCGGTGACCGACATCGCCCATTTGGCGCTCGGGCCGGTGGCGAGCACGCCGGGCGCGTCGTAGCGGTACGACTCCGTGCCCGAGGTGTCCGAGACGGTCAGGTAGTCGCCTGGGAACATCGTCATGCGGCTGAAGTGCAGCTTGACGTACGACGCCTGCGGGTATCGCAAGACCTGGCGCGCCGGGGCACCGTACCCGAGTGGTCTGTCCAGGCCGAGCACCTCACCGACCCGCTGCTTGCCGTCGTCGGCCGGTTCGGTCTGGGCGGTCCCGGTCTGGGCGGCCTCGGTCTCGGCGTCCGCGGGGCGGGGCAGCAGGGTGGTGTCGACCGGGGCGGCCTCGTGCCAGGTGCCGATCTCGCGTCCCTCGCCGCCGGACCGGGTCCACGCCACCGCGCCGGCGGTGCCGACCAGGGCCAGAGCGGCGACAGCCCCGACGACAATGCTCATCGAGCGGCGCACAATCACTCCCGTCCCTCGAGTTCCTCTGCGTCTCGCTTGTGTGTAACGAGCCACGTGCGGCAGCGACGCGCCGATGGAAGGGGGCACACTGGGGTCCGTGCGCATCACTTCCGCCCTCATCGACCCGGCACTGCTCGAGCTGCCGTGGAACATCCCGCTGGAAGAATGGCCCGCCGACCACCTCGTCGCCCTGCCGCAGGGCATCTCGCGGCACATCGTCCGGTTCGTCAAGCTCAACGAGACCGTCTACGCGCTGAAAGAGACGCGCGAGAAGATCGCCGAGAAGGAATACGACCTGCTGCGCGCGCTGGAGCGGATCGACTTCCCGGCCGTCGAGGCGGTGGGCATCGTCACCGACCGGATCGACGACGCCGGCGAGCCGCTGGAAACCGTGCTGATCACCCGGCACCTGCAGTTCTCGCTGCCCTACCGCGCGCTCTTCTCGCACGTGCTGCGCCCCGAGACGATGAACAGGCTGCTGGACGCGCTCGCCGCACTCGTCGTGCGGATGCACCTCACCGGCTTCTCCTGGGGTGACTGCTCGCTGTCCAACACGCTGTTCCGCCGCGACGCCGGGGCGTTCGCCGCCTACCTGGTCGACGCCGAGACCGGCAACCTGTACCCCAAGCTCTCCGAGGGGCAGCGGTCCGAGGACATCGAGATCCTGCGGCTGAACATCTTCGGCGAGTGCCTCGACCTGGAGGCCGCCGAGCTGCTGCACCCGTCGATCGACCCGGAGTCGGTGGTCGACGACATCATCGCGCGCTACGAGCAGCTGTGGCACGAGGTGACGTATGAGCAGGAGGTCCCGCGCGACGCCCGGGACGCCCGGCACGACATCGAGGGCCGCATCCGCCGGCTCAACGAGCTCGGCTTCGATGTGGCCGAGGTGGCCATGTCCACCGTGGACAGCGGTTACCGGGTCCGGCCCAAGGTCGTCGACGCGGGTTACCACACCCGCCGGCTGATCCGGCTGACCGGCCTCGACGCCGAGGAGAACCAGGCCCGGCAGCTGCTCAACGACCTCGACACGTACCGCGCCGAGAGCGACCTGACCGACGAGCAGCAGGCCGCCCACCGCTGGCTGACCGAGGTGTTCGAGCCGGTGGTCCGCGCGGTCCCGGCCCACCTGCGGCACAAGCTCGAGCCGCAGGAGATCTTCTCGCAGATCATCCAGCACAAGTGGCTGCTCTCCGAGCGCGCCGGACGCGACGTCGGCATGGCCCCCGCGGTGCAGTCCTACCTGACCGACGTCCTCGCCCACAAACCCGACGAGCAGGCCGTCCTCGGCATCGAGATCAACGCCTAGAGCGTCTCGTCCGCGAAGATCAGCGGTTCGCTGGCCTGCTCGACCAGGGCGCGCAGGCCGGCCCGCCGTGCGACGACCACGACCCGGTCGTCCGCGGACAGGATCCGGCGCGGGTCGGGGCTCCAGTCGACCCACTCGCTGCCCGCGGCGGCCAGGCCGATGACGCGTACGCTCACCGCACGCTCGGCCACGCTCAGCGCCGCGCCGTCCAGCGGGGAGCCGGCGACCACCCGTACGTTCGCGATCAGCACCGCGTGCCGGTCGACCGGGATCGTCGCGATCACGTCGCGTTCCAGCATCGCCGCGGCGAACGCGGGCGCGACCATGCGGGACACGCTGCGGGAGATGTCGATGTTGAACGCGGTCTGCACCCGCTGCGCGAAGTCGTCGTCGAACAGCCGCAGCACGACCCGGATGTCGGCCCGGGCCTCCCGCGCGTTCAGGGCCGCCTGCAGGTTGGTGACGTCGTCGGTGGACACCACCACCAGGGCCCGGCTGGTCGCGATCGACGCCTGAGCGAGCGTCTCCTCCGCCGCGCCGTCCCCGATGATCAGCGGGATGCCCAGCTCCTCGGCCACCTTGACGCCGCGCGCCTCCCGGCTGAGGTCGATCGCCACCACCTCGAACCCCAGGTCGTGCAGCTGGCGGATGACCCGGGCGCCGACGTTGCCGAGCCCGACCACCACCACGTGGTCCTCGCGGTGCCCGGCGAACCGCCCGCCCGCGAGCGCGAGCCGGGCGCTGACCACGCCCTCGACCACGGCGGCGGTGATCAGCGGCAACAGCGCCAGGCCGGCGATCGTCAGGACGAGCTGCGCGGCCTGGGCGAGCCCGTCCCGCTTGTCCTCCACGTCGGACGAGCCGACCACGGTCATCAGGGTGACGTAGATGGACGTCCAGAAGCCGTGATAGTCGAGGCTGACGGCCAGCACCGTGCCGGACACCGCGGTCACCACCAGCGTGACCGCGACGGCCACGCCGAGCTTGCGGCTCAGCGCGGCCCGCAGCGCCCGCCCGAGCCCGGACAGCGGACGCCGCCGCCGGGGGCGCCGCAGCGGGGCCGGGGTCTTGCCGCTCGCCTCGGCCAGCACCAGGTCGGACGCACGCTGGGCGGCCGGCGCCGGCTCGGCGGGCAGCACGGCCACATGCCCGACCCCGTCGGCGGCGGTCAGGGTGCAGACGATCCGGTCCGGGTCGACCTGCGCCCGGCGGGCGACATGGACGGTACGGCCGGGAAGCCGCACGTGGGTGGGCATGACCTCGCCCAGCGCGGCCGCCACGAACGCCGGGGCGGCCATCGACGCGTCCGAGAGCACCGCGCAGTCCTCGAACAGGCGCCGCACGCCGTACCCGAGGCCGGAGTTGAACATCCGGATGACCAGCCGCAGCTCCGGCTCGACCGCCTGGGCGCACAGCGCGGCGTGCAGATTCACCACGTCGTCCGGCATGACCAGGGCCAGCGCGGTGGCACCGGCCAGGCCCGCCGCACGGAACGTCCGCTCGTCGAGCCGGTCGGCCCGGATGACGCGGACGCCCCGCAACCCGGCCAGATCCGGCACGTCGCGCCGCAGCCGGGTCGGCACGATGACGGTCAGCCGGACCCGGTGCCCGGCGTTCGACAACTCCTCGGCCAGCGTGTACACCAGCGCGTCGGCGCCGCAGACCACGAAGTGCGGCCGGGGATCACCGTTGCGCGGCAGCAAGCGCGACACCAGCGACCGGCGGATCCCGGCGCGGAGCGGATCGACGGACATGGCCGCATCGTAGCCACCCGCCACCGCTCCGGCGGCCCGTCATGTCCCAGGAGAGGTCACGTCCCAGGAGAGGAGCAGGAACGGCTCCTCGTCGTCGGCGCCGGCCCTGCGGTACGTCCGCTGGGCGGCCTCGTTGTCGATCTCGGTGCCGACCCACATGCCGTAGCAGCCCCGCTCACGGGCGATCGCGGCCAGCGCCTCGACCAGGGCCGTCCCGACGCCCTTGAGCCGGGCGTGCGGTGCGACGCCCAGTTCGTACAAGAACATCTCGGTGCCCTTGTCGGGGTGGGTCATCTCCACCCCGGTGACCATGCCGACCGCCCGGTCGTCCTCGTAGGCGAGCAGCAGGTGATGATCCGGATGCGCGAGGAATTTCTCCGTCGCGGCGACCAGCGGCGGGCCGTCGAACAGATCGGCGGCAGCAAGGACGGCCGCGGCATCCGCGACCCGCTCTATACGCATAGAGCCCCCGGTCGGAATCGAACCGACGACATCCTGTTTACAAGACAGGTGCTCTAGCCAACTGAGCTACAGGGGCGCGCGGACAGCATACCGGGTGGCCCGGGACGTACCGAAACGGTCGTGACCTTGGCAGAACATGAAAAAAGATTTACCGTTGCCAGGCGTGTGGTCTTCCACACGCTGTTCCTCCACTCGGATCGTCCGGCACGTTCCTGCCGGTGGAAAGGAAGTTGTCTCCGCATGGCTACCGTGACTTATGACAAGGCCTCCCGGATCTACCCCGGTTCCGAGCGCCCCGCGGTCAACGAGCTCAACCTCGAGATCAACGACGGCGAGTTCCTCGTCCTCGTCGGCCCCTCCGGTTGTGGTAAGTCGACCAGCCTGCGCATGCTCGCCGGCCTCGAGGACGTCGACAAGGGTCGCATCCTCATCGAGGGCAAGGACGTCACCAACCTGCCCCCGAAGTCCCGCGACATCGCGATGGTCTTCCAGAACTACGCTCTGTACCCGCACATGTCGGTGTACGAGAACATGGCGTTCGCGCTGAAGCTGCGCAAGACCCCGAAGTCGGAGATCGACCGCCGGGTCAAGGAAGCGGCCCAGCTGCTCCAGCTCGACGAGTACCTCTCCCGCAAGCCGAAGGCGCTCTCCGGTGGCCAGCGCCAGCGGGTCGCCATGGGCCGCGCCATCGTACGTGAGCCCCAGGTCTTCCTCATGGACGAGCCGCTGTCGAACCTCGACGCCAAGCTCCGCGTCCAGACCCGCTCGCAGATCGCCACGCTGCAGGCCAAGCTCGGCATCACCACCGTCTACGTGACCCACGACCAGGTCGAGGCCATGACGATGGGCCACCGGGTCGCGGTCATGCTCGACGGCGTGCTGCAGCAGTGCGACACCCCCCGGACGCTGTACGACAAGCCCGGCAATGTCTTCGTCGCCGGCTTCATCGGCTCCCCGGCCATGAACCTGAAGACCGTGACGCTGACCGACACCGGTGCCGACTTCGGCCCGCTGGCCATGCCGCTGACCCGCGAGCAGATCGAGGCCGCGAAGACCGGCGACGGCAAGGTCACCGTCGGCTTCCGCCCCGAGGCCACCGACCTGGTCGCCCCGAGCGAGGGTGGCCTGCCGATCGTCGTCGACCTGGTCGAGGACCTCGGCTCGGACGCCAACGTCTACGGTCACGCGACGCTGGACGGCGTGCAGGAGCGCTTCACGGTCCGCACCGACCGGCGCTCGATGCCGAACATGGGTGAGACCGTGTTCATCAAGCCGCAGGCCGAGCAGGCGCACGTGTTCAACGCCGGTTCCGGCCAGCGCATCTGACAGCTGTAGCAACAAGAAAGGGCGGCCCCTGCCGGGGCCGCCCTTTTACTTGCTGAACGTCTGTATCTGGAAGTCCTTCTCACCGGCGCAGGCCAGATGCCGCTCGTCCCACGCACAGCTCGCCGACCGCACGTCGACAAGCGGCCCGAGCTGCACCGGCCCGTCACCCACGTGCTCCCCGGCCAGCGCGGGGTCGTCGGCCGACCCGGACAGCGCCTTCGAGAACTGCAGGATGTTGCCGGCGTCGATCCGCCCCACCACCCCGGCCCGGATCCACAACTCCTTGCCGTCGCCATCGATCAAGGTCACCTGAGCGGGTGACGTGCTCTGGGTGGCGAGCACCGCCTCCCCGACCGGCACCAGGACCTCGGTCGACGCGACGACCCGGTGCCACAGCTGTCCGCCCTTGGCCGCGTCGATCGCGACCACCTGCGCGGTCTTGGCGTCATACCCGGTCTCCTGCACGGCACAGACCCGGTCGGCCCCGCACGCGGTCAGCCCACTGAGCCGGGTGTTCGTGTCCGGCGGCGTGTACAGCACCCGGGGCTCACCGAGCTTGCCCAGGTCGTACGCCAGCACCCGGCGGGCGTCCCCGGACTCGGCCACGATCAGCCGCCCGTTGTGCGCGATCACCTCGTCGTCCGGCTCGGCGACATTCGACTCCGGCCCGGCCACCACGGCCCCCGACGCCGCGTCGATCACCCGGGCGGACCGGTCCACCCCGATCTGCACGATCCGCCGCTCGTCACCGAACGGCTTCGCGAACGGGAGCCCTTCCACGGATGCCGCCCCGGCAAAATCCTCGACCGTGGACGCGACGACGACCTTGGTGGTGCTCAGGCCGTACTGGGAAACCGGGCTCTTCTTCTCCCACCCGACCTCGCCCTTACCCTTGATCTTGAGCCCGACGACCCGGTTCTCGGTCCGGTCGACGAGCACCGCGGTGTCCCCGGTGAACAGAACCTCGTCATCGGACGCGACCCGCCGCTCCCACATCGTCTCGCCGCTCCCCGGATCGACCAGGACCATGAGCCGGGTGCTGCCCGCCGAGGAATCGACGGCGCTGATGGCGACAAGGGCGTGGGGCAGACTGAAAAAGTAGTCCCACTGGCTGTTGAGCCGCCCGACGACACTCTTCCACTCGGTCTTCCCGCTGTCCGCGTCCGCAGCGACGATCCCGAGCTGCCCGTCCTCCTGAGCGGCGGCAAAATACGCCCGCCCGTCCCGCAGCGCGGCCGACGAGAACGACGACGTCACCACCGACACCGGCGCGACCCGTTTCGGGTCGCTCAACGACTGATACTCCAGCGCCGGATACCCCGGCCAGAACCACGCCACCACCCCAGCGGCGGCCCCGAGCACGACCACGGTCAAGGCAGCGACAATCCAGAGACCCTTCCTTTTGTACGCGGGCAGCGGCGCAACCTTGCTGTCGTCCCCTTCGGTCGAGGCGAGCCATGAGGTCGCAGCCGGAGCCGGAGCCCCCGAAACCGGGAACGACCCACCCCCATGGCCGGCGGCCAGCGCGGCGGCTTCCCCGGTAGCCCACGGGTCGACCGGCTCGGCATACTGCGGCTCCCCCGACAAACTCGGCGCGGAAGCAACAGGACCCTCAAATGGCCTGGTAGCAGCCGGCTTGTCCCCCGAATCCGGCGCAGCCCCAGCCGACCGCCCCACCGCAAACGACGCCGCCCCCGCAGCCTGGCTGGCTGCAACGCCCCCCGGCGCCCGGCTCCCGGCAAGCGGGGCCGTGGCGGTCTGCGCCCCCTCGCCGAACGGGGTGGTAGCAGCCAGGTCCGCTCGACCCGACAAATCGGTCACGGCCGACGGGCCGGACGCCGCCGGATCCCCAAGCGCAGACGATTCGGTCTCGGCGGGTGGGCTGGTCGGGACCGGGCGCGCGGCGGTCAAGGTGGTTGCGGAGGGGTCCGCGATGGCGGGGCTGGAACCCGGATCGGGAGCCATGGCCTCTTCTTGGGCGGCGGCGGGCGCAGGGCCCTCCGGCTGGGTCGCTGTGTCTGCTGCCGGAACGACGACGGCGGCCTGGGAATCGCCCGGCGCCGCCTCCGCCGAGGGCTCGGCGGTCCCCGCGGCCGGCACGGCTCCACCCGCACCCGCGCCCATATCGGATTTGTCCGGCAGGTTTGCGGGCTGGGCTGCAGCGGCCAGGAGGGAGCCTTCCGCTGCCGGGAGTTCGGGCTGCTCGAGGACCGTGGGGGCGATGCCCAGTTCGCTGTGCAGGAGGCGGGCCACCAGCGGCACCCGGGACGAGCCGCCCACCAGGAAGAGGCCGACGAGGTCCGCGGGAGTCGTACCCGCGGCTTCGATGATGGTGTTCGCTTCCGCCACTCCCCGGCGGATGAGCGGCGCCGCGACCATTTCCAGCTCTTCGCGGGTCAGCTGCAGCGCTGTCTCGACCCCGGGGACCGGCACCGGGGCCTGGGCGACGCGGGACAGCATCTCCTTGGCTCCGCGGACGTCGTCCCAGAAGCGGCGGCGGGCTCGCCATTGGGCGAGGGTCGTGGGTTCGGATAGGGCGGCCCAGGCCTGGGGTTCCTCCCGGCGCAGCGTGGTGCCGAGGTGGTCGACCAGGGCCGCGTCCAGGTCCAGGCCGCCGAGGTCGTCGAGACCTCCGGACGCGGCCACCTCGAAGGTTCCGCCACCGGTGTTGCGGACCACGGCGATGTCGAGGGTGCCGCCACCGAAGTCGAAGACCGCCAGCGCTTCGCCGACCGGCACCGGGCGGCGCAGGACCTCGGCGAAGTAGCGGGCCGCCGCGACCGGTTCCGGGACCAGCGGGGTGCCGGGCGGCCAACCGGCCCGGGACAGCGCGGTGACCAGCACTTCCTGGCGTTGGGTGCCCCAGGCCGCGGGGTATGTCACGACCGCCGGCGGGAGGTGGCCGACCGTGGCCACGGCTTCGCGGGCGACGGCGCCGAGCAGGGCCGCGAAGAGGTCGGCGACCGGGACCTCGGCGCCGCCGAGCAGGATCGTGCCGGCGTCGATGTGGCGTTTGGGGTTGGGTTCGAGGCGGGCCGGTTCGGCGTACCCGAGGCGGACCGCGTCCCGGCCGACGTGCAGGCGGCCGGTGGTGTCGAGGTAGACCGCCGACGGGAGCAGGGGCTGGCCGTCGAAGAGCAGCGGCCGCACCCGGCCGTCCGGGCGGCGCACCATCGCGACCGTGTGGGACGTGCCCAGGTCAACACCGAGCATGTAGCTGCCTCTCCGCCCACGGACCGTTCGGCCCGTCACGTTACCCGGCGGCGGCCCCCACCGCTTACCAGCTCAGGCGGTGGGGACCGGGCACATCGCGGCGATCAGCCGTGGGTACGGCGGCGGCTGACCTCGGCGAGGGTCACCGCTGCGGCGACGCTGGCGTTGAGGGACTCCACGTCGGAGGCCATCGGGATACTGACGCGCAGGTCACAGGTCTCGCCGACGAGGCGGGACAGGCCTCGGCCCTCGGAGCCGACGACCACGACCAGCGGGCCGACCGCCGCTTCGAGGCTGTAGAGGTCGGTCTCGCCGTCCGCGTCGAGGCCGATGACGGTGAAGCCGGCCTGCTGGGCGGCCTTGACCGCGCGGGTCAGGTTGACCACCTGGGAGACCGGCACCCGGGCTGCCGCGCCGGCGCTGGTGCGCCAGGCGGTGGCGGTGATGCCCGCGGCTCGGCGTTCCGTCATGAAGACGCCGTGCGCGCCGAACGCGGCCACCGAGCGGATCACCGCGCCCAGGTTGCGGGGGTCGGTGACGCCGTCGAGGGCGACCAGCAGCGGCGCGGTCTGCTCGAGAGCCGCGGCGAGCAGGTCGTTGAAGTCCTCGTACGCGAACGGGGGCACCTGGAGGCCGAGGCCCTGGTGCAGCACGCCGCCGGTCATCCGGTCGAGTTCGACCCGGCTGATCTCCAGGATCGGGATGCCCCGGTCACCGGCGGTGCGGTAGGCCTCGTTGACCCGGTCGTCGACGTCGATGCCCTGCGCTACGTACAGCGCGGTGGCCGGGATGGCGGCCCGCAGTGCCTCGACCACCGGGTTACGGCCGAGCAGCAGCTCGGGGCCTTCCTTGGTCGGGTTGGAGCGGCGCCCGGGGGCGACGCGTGGCCCGCGGCTGGGCATGCGGGCACCGCCGCGCTGGGCCGGGCGGCCGGTGGCGGACGTGCCGCGCCCGCCGCTGCGACCCCAGGTGGTGTCCTTGGAGCCGGGGATGCCGACCTTGGGCGCACGGCCCTCGGCGGCGGCCGCTCGGCGTTCCTTGTCCTGCTTGCGGGCCGTCTTGTCGGGGAGCTTCTCCGTGCCGGAGTAGCCCTTGTGCCACGGACGCTCGTCGGCGGGCAGGGTCTTGCCCCGGCCCTTGAGGCTGCCGGTGCGGTTCTTGCCGCCGGAACCGGCGGTGGCACCCTTCTTGTTGGTCGCGCGCTTGCTCGCGTTTCGGGAATTTCCTGGCATCAGTGCTCTCCTACCGTCCAGCGCGGCCCGGCCGGAGTGTCCTCCACCTGAACTCCCGCGTTCTTGAGCTGGTCGCGGACCGAGTCGGCCGCCGCCCAGTCCTTGCGTCCCCGGGCCGCGGCGCGCTGCTCCAGCGCGAGTGCCACCAGTGAGTCGACGATCGGTTTGAGGTCGCCGCCCGGCTCACCGCCGCCCCAGGTCTCGTCGAGGGGGTCGAGCCCGAGCACCCCGAGCATGGCACGCACCTCGGTGAGCGCCGCCCGGACCCCGGTCTCGTCCTGCGCCGCGAGGGCGGAGTTGCCCTCGCGGATCGTGTCGTGCACGACGGCCAGCGCCGCCGAGGTGTTGAAGTCGTCGTTCATGGCCGCGGCGAATGCCGGCGGCACGGTCTTGGGCCGGCCGTGGCCGACCACCTCGACCGCGCGTTCCACGAAACCTTCGATCCGCTTGTACGCCGTGGCGGCCTCGCCCAGCGCGTCGCCGGAGTAGTCGATCCGGGAACGGTAGTGCGGGACGCCCAGGTAGTAGCGCAGCTCGACCGGGCGGATGCCCATCGCGCGCACCGCCTCGACGTCGATGACGTTGCCCAGCGACTTGCTCATCTTGGCCTCGCCGAGGTTGAGCAGCGCGTTGTGCACCCAGTAGCGGGCGAACGGCAGGCCGGCCGACCTCGACTGGGCGATCTCGTTCTCGTGGTGCGGGAACGTCAGGTCGAGGCCACCGCCGTGGATGTCGAACTCGGCGCCGAGGTAGCGCCGGGCCATCGCGGAGCACTCGATGTGCCAGCCCGGGCGGCCGCGGCCCCACGGTGACGGCCACGACGCGTCGGTGGGTTCGTCCTCCTTGAGGCCTTTCCACAGCGCGAAGTCGGCGGGGTTGCGCTTGCCGTGCTCGGCGGCCTCGCCCGCGGAGAGCATGTCCTCCGGCTTCTGCCCGGAGAGCGAGCCGTAGTCGGCCCACGACGCGACGTCGAAATAGACGTCGCCGTTGCCGGCCGAGGACGCGTACGCGTGACCGCGCTCGATCAGCTCCCCGATCAGCTCGTGCATCTCGGGGATGTGCCCGGTGGCCAGTGGTTCGTACGTCGGGGGCAGCACGTTGAGCGAACGGTAGTCGGCGTCCAGCACGAGCTTGTTCGCGTAGGCGATGGCCCAGAACGGCTGACCGGTCTGCTGCGACTTGACCAGCAGCTTGTCGTCGACGTCGGTGACGTTGCGGATGAACGTGACCTCGTAGCCGGAGTGCAGCAGCCAGCGGCGCATGATGTCGTAGTTGACGCCGCTGCGCAGGTGGCCGATGTGCGGCACGGACTGCACGGTGAGCCCACACACATAGATGCCGATCTGCCCCGGCGACCTCGGGACGAAGTCGCGGACGGATCGGGTCGCGGTGTCATGCAGCCTCAGCGTCACCGTCCAAGGGTACCGACCTCCCCAAAATGGCGACCGCCCCGCCCGAGGGACGGGCGGGGCGGTCATCCACAGGGTTATCCACAGGCTGAGGTTACTTACGGCCACCGACCGCGGCGTACGCGTCGACGATGCCGTGTCCGTAGAAACCGTTGAACGACTTCGAGCCGGAGCAGTACGCGTCGTACGCCGTGGTGTAGCCCTCCTGCACGTAGCTGCGCAGTCGGGGCTCCGGGCACGCGGTCTCGTGGGCACTCCGGAACAGCCGGGCGGCGACCAGGTCGGGGTTCATGGTCAGACCGCCGCGCCACAGGTCCCGGTGGCCGTACTTACTGATGATCAGCGCCGCGACGCCGGCCGCGTGCGGTGAGGCCATCGAGGTGCCCGCGAGGTACGTGTAATACCCGCACTTGCCGGCCGCGGTGCAGTCCTTGAACACGGTGGGGACCGTCGGGTTGCCGTCGGCGTCCACCCGGCCGTTCGCCTGCAGCACCTTGAGCGGGTACGTCGACAGGATGTTGTTCGCGGCCTGGTTGTACTGCGGGGTGCCGAACAGGTCGCGGGTGAATCCGCCCGGGGCGGCGACGTTGATCTGCTCGGTGCCGTAGTTGGAGTAGACCGCCTTGGCCGTGGACGGGCCCACCGACGAGACGGCGATGACGTTCGGGCCCTCGGCCGGCAGCGTGAAGCAGGTGGCGTTGTCGATCGGCCGGTAGTACGGGTCGCTGCCGTAGTCGGGGCTGGTCACGTCCTCGGCCGGGTCGTTCAGGTTGTCGTACTGGTTGCCGGCGGCGGCGACCAGCGTGACGCCGCGCTTGTGGGCGTAGTTCAGCGCCCGGCTGATCCCGGCGATGATGGCCCGCTGTTCGGCCTGGGCCTCGGGGGCGTCGGCCGGGTTGGCCTTGCAGTTGTACAGCCACGGGTCGACGTAGAACGACATGTTGACCACGTCGAGGCCGGCGTCGCCCGCGTAGGTGAGCGCGTTGACCACCGGGTCGAGGAAGAAGTAGCCGGAGTCCTGGCCGCCCTTGAGCTCGACCAGGGTGACGTTCGGCGCGACGCCGGAGACGCCGGTGCCGTTGGCCGCCGCGGCGATGGTGCCGGCCACGTGGGTGCCGTGCCCGCCGTCGTCGGTGCCGGTCGGGTCGACGCAGCTCGCGACCTCGCACGGGCCGTCGATCTCGGCGATGTCCGGGGCGAAGTTGCGGGAGAGCCGGCTGCTGTAGTTGGCCGCGAGGTCCGGGTTGCTCGCGTCGAGGCCGGTGTCGAGGACGCCGACGGTGACGCCGCGTTCGCCCTTCTCGATGGTGCGGGCCTTGTCGGCCCGGACCATCTGGAGGCCCCACAGCTTGTCGTCGAGGGTGTCGGCCTTGGGGACCCCGGGCTTGGAGCCACCGTGCCTACCGTCGGTGACCGGCTGCTCGAGCGGCGAGAGCTTGGGGGCGTACCCGACGGGTTTGCGGGCCGCGGCGCCGATCAGCTTGCCGGAGCTCGCGGCCCGGGCCCGGAAGTCGGCGGCGGCCGACGAGACCCGGAAGGTCCCGACGGCCGCGTTGCCGCTGACGACCGTGCCACCGGCGGCGGTGATCGCCGCGATGGCGTCGTTGACGGAGACCCCGTCTCCGGCGACGACGGTGTAGTCGGTGGTGGCCGTGGACGGTGCGGCGCCGGCCGAGGTGCTCGGCAGCCCGACCAGGAGGGCGAGGCCCGTCGCGGTGGCGACGGCCCCGGCCGTGAGGCGTCTTCTCATCCTCGCATTCGATCGAAGTTCATGATCATCCACAAGGGCCGGTGTGCGGCAGTTTGTTCAGGGGCGCGTCATCCGGAGGACATCAAGCGCCGAATCCAGCTGATCTTCGGTCAAAGTGCCGTTGGCGACATGTCCCCGTTCGATGACTACCGCCCGGATGGTCTTGTCTTCCTTCAGCGCCTGTTTGGCGATCGCGGCCGCCTCGTCGTAACCGAGGACGCGGTTGAGCGGGGTGACGATCGACGGCGAGCCCTCCGCGTACGCCCGGACGACCTCCTCGTTGACCTCCAGCCCGGTGATGCAGCGGTCGGCGAGCATCCGGGCCGCGTTCGCCAGCAGCTTGATCGACTCGAGCACGTTGCGGGCCATCACCGGCAGCATCACGTTGAGCTCGAAGTCGCCCTGGGTGCCGGCGAACGCCACTGCCGCGTCGTTGCCGATGACCTGGGCGGCGACCTGACGCACCGACTCGGGCACCACCGGGTTCACCTTGCCCGGCATGATCGACGAGCCCGGCTGCAGGTCGGGCAGGCGCAGCTCGCGCAGGCCGGCCCGGGGCCCGGAACCCATCCAGCGGATGTCGTTGACGATCTTGTACAGGCCGACCGCGACGACGCGCAGCTGCCCGGACGCCTCGACCAGGGCGTCGCGCGCCCCCTGCGCCTCGAAGTGGTTGCGGGCCTCGCTCAGCGGCAGGCCGGTCGCCTCCCGGAGCCGTTCGATGACGGCCGGGGCGAACCCGGGCGGCGTGTTGACCCCGGTGCCCACCGCGGTGCCACCCAGCGGCAGTTCGCCGAGGCGGGGCAGGGTGGCACCGAGCCGTTCGACGCCGTAGCGCACCTGGGCCTCGTACCCGGAGAATTCCTGGCCCAGGGTGACCGGCGTCGCGTCCATGAGGTGCGTGCGGCCGGATTTGACCACCGCCGACCAGGCGGTGGCCTTAGCGCCCAGCGTGCCCGCCAGGTGTTCGAGCGCCGGGATCAGATCGTTGGTGACCGCCTCGGTCGCGGCCAGGTGGATCGACGAGGGGAACACGTCGTTGCTCGACTGCGACGCGTTGACGTGGTCGTTCGGGTGCACCGGCCGGCCCAGCCCGCTGGTCGCGAGCGTCGCGATGACCTCGTTGGCGTTCATGTTCGACGACGTGCCCGACCCGGTCTGGAACACGTCGATCGGGAACTGGTCGTCGTGCCCGCCGTCCGCGACCTGGGCCGCCGCGGTCACGATCGCCTTGGCGAGATCCTCGTCGAGGACGCCGAGATCCGCGTTGACCTGCGCGGCCGCACCCTTGATCCGGGCCAGCGCCCGGATGTGCGAGGACTCCAGCCCCCGCCCGGAGATCGGGAAGTTCTGCACCGCCCGCTGCGTCTGCGCCCGCCACAGGGCATCGGCCGGCACCCGGACCTCACCCATGGTGTCCCGCTCGATCCGGAAAGAGCCGTTCTCGTCAGTCGTCGTCACGCTTCCATCCTGCCCCCGTCCTGGACGGCCTGCAGTTGATCCATGCCACTTTCCAGCTGCTCGAAGATCACCTCCGCCTGCCGCCGGTAGCGGCCGGCGGCGAGCGGGTCCGCGTCCAGCAGGCAGATGCCCAGGCCACGAAGCGCCCGGGCCTTCTCCACCGCGTAACCCGTCTGCTGGGCCAGTTCGAGGGCGCGGCGATACAGCGCGACGGCACCGTCGAGATTCCCCATCGAGAACAGGACCGCGCCGAGTTCGTTGGAGGCCAGCACCGTGGCCGGCACCTGTCCGAACCGGCGGGAGAGATCGATGGCCGAGAGGTACCACTCGACCGCCTTCTCGTGCTGCCCGCGCCGGTTCTCCAGCAGACCCATGGCCCGCCGGAACTCGATCTCCCGGTACGCCGGCCCGAACCTGCGCAACATCGTCTGCGACGCCCGGAGCAGCCGCTCGGCCATGTCGAACCGGCCCAGGTGCACCCGGATCTCGCCGAGCTGCTGCAGGATGCTGAGGACGAGTTGCGGGAATCGCAGCTCCACCGCGGACTGCAGAGCGATCCGGTTCATCCGGGTGGCCTCTTCGTACCGGCCGAGACCGATCAGGAACAGACCCGACTCGGTGTGCGAACGTGCCACCGCCAGGTTCATCCCGAGCAGCCGCCAGTCCCGGCGGGCGAGCTCGGCATGGTGCAGGCTCTCCCCCGTGCGGCCGAGCCGGTTCAGCACACCGGCATAGTTCGCCCGGGCCCGGGCGACGCCTTCCCGGTTCCCGATCCGCTCCTGATGGCGCAGCATGATCGACATACATTCCAGGGCCTCGGCGGTACGGCCACCGCGGTACAGCGCCGACGCGAGGTAGTTGTTCATCAGGGCCACACCCTGCTCGTCGCCGGCCTCCTCGGCGGCCGTCAGCCCCGCGGTCATCACGGCCTCGACGTCGTCGAGATAGCTGCTGTCGTAGAGATAGCGCCAATTGACCCGGGCCATGAGCCACGCCTGCCCCGGACCGCGGTGGGCGGCCGCGAGCCGGACCAGCGCGACGAGGTCGGGTCGCTGTTCCTCCAGCCACGCCGGTTCGGCCACCGCGGCCGCGACCAGGTCCGGACGCAGCGCGGAGCCCCGCGGGAAGTCGTCCACCGCGGTGCCGGCCGCCTCCCGGCCGATGTTCAGCGCGCTGGCGACGTGCACGTACAGATCCACCAGGGCGGCGACCGCGGTCCGGCGCTCCATCTCGGGCACGCCGTCCGCGAGTGTGACGGCATACTGCCGGACCAGGTCGTGCAGGCGGTAGCGGCCAGGATCGGGCTCCTCGACGAGGTGCACGTCGACCAGCTCGTCGATGATGTCCCGGGCGTCCGCCAGCGGCAGGCCGGTCAGCGCGGCCACCGGGACGTCCCGGAAACGCTCGCCCGGGAACAACCCCAGGAGCCGGAACAGGCGTTGCGCCGCCTCGGGGAGCTGGCCGTAGGACAGCGCGAACGCGTTCGCCACCGTGCGGTCCTCCGCCGCCAGCGCCGGCAGCGCCGATTCCCCCAGTCGCTGGACCAGGTCGGCCACCGCCCACCGGGGCCGGTGCGCCAGCCGGGCACCGGCCAACCGGACGGCCAGTGGCAGGCAGCCGCATCGCCGGACCAGGTCGAGGGCGGCCACGGGCTCGGCCGCCACCCGCGCACCGACGATCCGGCCGAGCAACGCCACCGCCTCCGGCTCGTCCAGCACCTCCAGCGACTCCAGGTGACCGCCGTCGAGGCCGGCCAGCCGGCGCCGGCTGGTGACCACGCAGAGGTTGGTGGGGGAAGCCGGCAGCAGCCGGCGCACCTGGGCACTCGACGCGGCGTTGTCCAGCACCACCAGCGCGCGCCGGTCGGCGAGCTCGGACCGCCACATCCCGGCCCGGTCCTCCAGATCAGCGGGGATCCGATCCGCCTCCACCCCCAACTGCCGCAACAGCGACACCAGCGCCACTCCGGGCTCCAACGGCTCACCCTCGCTGTGACCCTGAAGATCAAGAAAGAGCTGCGCATCCGGGTACGCGTCCCCGACAAGTTCCGCCACCCGCAGAGCCAGCGTCGTCTTACCGCTGCCCGCCATCCCGTCGATACTCAGCACGGTCGTCGTCGCGGCCGCGCCGAGCAGCCGGGCGACCACCTCGTCGCGGCCGGTGAAGTCGCCGACCGAGCGGGGCAGGCGCCGGACCGGCGAGCGGGCCGGGCCGGCCGGGGTGACCTCGCCGGTGAGGATCCGCCGGTGCAGGTCCTGCAGCTCGGAGCCGGGGTCGATGCCGAGCTCGTCACGGAGCAGCTCACGGGCGCGGGCGTACTCGGCCAGCGCGTCGGCCCGGCGGCCGACCCGGTACAGCACGAGCATCAGCTGCACCCGCAGGCGCTCGCGCAACGGATGGCTCTCGACCAGGCCGGCGACGTCGGCGACGATCTCCCGCTCGTGGCCCGCGTCCAGTTCGAGGTCGATCCACTCCTCGACCGCGGTGGTGTACTGCTCGTCCAGGACGGTCGCGGCCCGCCGGATCCCCGGGGCGTCCAGACCGGCCAGCGCGGCCCCCCGCCAGATCCCGAGCGCCTCCCGGAACAGCTTCGTCGCCTGGTCCGGTGGCACGGCCGGCTCCCGGGCCCGGGCGGTCAGCCGGGCGAAGACCGCCGCGTCGAGGTCGCCGTCGCCGGCCACCACGGCGTACCCCGCGGGGTCGGTCCGGATCGTGCCCGGCGCCAGCAACCGGCGCAGCCGCGACACACAGGTCTGCAGCTGGCCCCGGGCGGTCGCCGGCGGATCGTTCTCCCACATCGCGTCGACCAGCTCGTCAGCGCCGACGACCCGGCCGGCGTGCAGCAGCAACATGGCCAGCACGATCCGGTCCCGGCCGGCACTGATCGCCACCTCGTGCCCGTTCTCGGTCACCACGAGCGGGCCCAGGATGCCGAACCGTACCTCTACCACGTACATCTTCCTCTACATTGCTCGGTTCTTCGGCGAGAGCGGCTCGACAGCGGATCGAGAGCGCACCCGCGCACACTGGGCTCGGCCGTTCCGCTCCTGTGAACCCCTCACGCCCCAGCGGAGCGGAGCGGCCGCTCCGGCACCCCGATCCGCTGGAAGATCGCCTCAGCCTGCCGCCGGTGCCGCCGGGCGGTGACCGGGTCCGCCCACGCGACGCAGGCGGCGAGACCGCTCAGCGCCCGCCCCTCCTCGATGAGATGCCCGGTGCGCCGGGCTATGGCGAGCGCCTGCCGGTGCAGCTCGGCCGCGCCCGGGACGTCCCCCATCTCCAGCAGCACCACCCCGAGCTCGTTGGAGACCACCGCGACCGCCGGTTCCTGGCCGTACTCCCGGGCCATGCCCAGCGCCGACAGATACCACTCCACGGCGGGGCCGGGCCGCCCTCGCCGGGCCTCGAGGAGGCCCCTGATCCGCAGCAGGTCGATCTCGCTCGCCCGGACCTCCATCCGGCGGATCATCCGGTGCGCGGCGACGAGCAGGCGTTCCGCGACGGCGAACCGTCCGAGATGGGTCTGGGCCTCGCCGACGTCCTTGAGGCAGTAGGCGACGATCAGCTCGTAGTCCGACTCCAGTGCGGTCTGCAGGCCCAGCCGGGCGTGCCGCAGGGCCAGCTCGTGCTGGCCGATCTCGATCAGATACCCGGCCAGTTCGGTGTGCCGGCCGGCGATCGCCCGCGGGAAGCCGAGCCGCCGCCAGTCCCGCAGCGACTGCCGCACGTACTCCAGGGCCTCGTGCGGACGCCCCAGCCGGTACAGCACCCCGGCGTAGTTCGACCGGGCCCGGGCCGCGGCGGCCACGTCCCCGGTCCGGACGTGGTAATCGAGCATGACCCGGATCAGGACCAGGGCCTCGTCGTGCTGACCGGTGCGGTACAGGCCGGAGGCGAGATAGTTGCTGATCAGGGCGACCCCACGGCCGTCACCGGCCCGCCGCGCCACGTCCAGCGCCAGCCGCATGACCGCGATGAGGTCGTCGAAGTAGCTGCGGTAGAAAAGGAAGTTCCAGTTGACCCGGGCCAGCAACCAGGCCGCTTCGGTCGCCCCGATCGCGTCGGCGGCCTGGATCACCCCGCTCAGCGCCGGGCGCTGTTCCTCCAGCCAGCCGGGCTCGGCGACCGCGATCGCCACCAGGTCCGGGCGTGCGGGCGTGCCGGTGGGGAAGTCGCGCCCCGCGCCCTCGGTCATCCACGAACCGTTCAGCGTCGCTCCGACGTACAGGTAGAAGTCCACCAGGCCGGCCAGCGCGGACCGGCGTTCCGGCCCGGGCAGCGCGTCGGCGAGCATCCCGGCGTACTGCCGGACCAGGTCGTGCAGGCGGTAGCGGTCGGGATCCGGCTCCTCGACGAGGTGCACGTCGACCAGATCGTCCAGCACGTCCTGCGCCCGCGCCGGCGACATCCCGGCGAGCGCGGCCACCGACACCGCCCGGAAGCGTTCCGCCGGATACATGCCGAGCAGCCGGAACAGCCGCTGGGCTGGGGCCGGCAGCTGCCCGTACGACAGGGCGAACGCGCTCGCCACCGTACGGTCCTCGGCCGCCAGCTCCGGCAGCGCGGACTCCCCCAACCGCCGCACCAGATCAGCCACCGCCCACCGCGGACGATGCGCCAACCGCGCCCCCGCCAACCGGATGGCCAACGGCAGGCAACCACACCGCCGCACCAGCTCGAGCGCGGCATCCGGCTCCGCAGCCACCCGCTCACCGGCGATCCGGCCGAGCAGGGCGACCGCCTCGGACTCCGCGAGCATCGGCAGCGATTCGGGATGCCCGCCGTCCAGCCCGGCCAGCCGCCGTCGGCTGGTGACCAGCGTGCGAGCTGTCGGCGAGGCGGGCAGCAGCCGGCGCACCTGGGCACTGGACGCGGCGTTGTCCAGAATGATCAGGGCGCGGCGCCCGGTGAGCTCGGACCGCCACATCCCGGCCCGGTCCTCCAGACCCGCCGGGATCCGGTCTGCCTCCACGCCGAGCTGCCGCAGCAACGACAACAGCGCCACCCCCGGCTCCAACGGCTCACCCTCGCTGTGACCCTGAAGATCAAGAAAAAGCTGAGCATCCGGGTACGCATCCCCGAGCAGCTCCGCCACCCGCAGAGCCAACGTCGTCTTACCGCTGCCCGCCATCCCGTCGATACTCAGCACGGTCGTCGTCGCGGCCGCCCGCACCAGCCGTTGTACCGCCTCCTCGCGACCGGTGAAGTCACCGACCGCCCGCGGCAAATTCCGGACCGGCGGCAGCGGGCCGGCCAAGACCATGGGCGCGGCCACCTCCCCGGTCAGGATGCGCCGGTGCAGATCCTGCAGCTCCGGACCGGGTTCCATGCCGAGTTCCCCACCCAGCAGCCGCCGGGCCCGCCTGAACTCGGCCAGCGCGTCGGCCGGCCGGTGCAACCGGTGCAGGGTGAGCATGAGCTGCCCCCGGAGCCGTTCCCGCAGCGGATACCGCTCGACCAGGCCGGTCAGCTCGGCGACGATCTCGCGTTCGTGGCCCGCCGCCAGCTCGAGATCGATCCAGTCCTCGGCGGCCGCCCCGCGCCGCTCGTCGAGCACCGCGGCGAGCCGGCGGACCGCGGCGGTCTCGATCCCGGACAGCGCCGGGCCCCGCCACAGCGCCAGCGCCTCCCGGAACAGCTTCGCGCCGTCCTCCGGTGCGACGCCCGCGAACCGGGCCCGGTCGCTCAACCGGGTGAAGGTCTCCGCGTCCAGTTCCTCCGGCCCGATCACCAGCCGGTAACCGGCCGGATCGGTCCGGATCACGCCGGGAGGCAGCTGCCGGCGCAGCCGGGAGACACAGGTCTGCAGCTGACCCCGGGCGGTGGCCGGCGGACTGTGCTCCCACACCGCGTCGACCAGCTCCTCCACGCCCACGATCCGGCCGGCGTGCAGCAGCAGTATCGCGAGCACGATTCGGTCCCTACCCGCACTTATCGCCAGTTCACGCCCCTGAACGCGCACGGTGAGCGGTCCCAGAACGCCGAAGAGCACCAACTAACCCGCTTCCGTGTACGGCCGGTGGTGCCGTCGACGATAGCCGGTGACAGCGGCTCGACAGAGACGTGAGAGCGCCCGCGGGCAAGCTCTTTCACCAGGCCGTTCCGTTGCCGCATCAGGGACACGCACCCGCGGCGCGGAGCGGCCGTAACGGGGGGTGTTCAGCTCGTCCACGGCGTGGTGGACGAGCTGATCGCTGTCACGCTGGTTGGACGCCACCCGGCCACGGACGTATGGTCGGCGAGGTTTCAGGACTTCCCCGACGAAGAGGATCTCTCATGCGACGCGCCCTGATCGCCGCGACCCTCGGTGGCCTGCTCCTCAGCGGGACGGCCTGCAGCAGCGGCGACGCGGACACCGCCGCCGACACTCCCCGGATCGTGGTCCCGACCTCGGCGGCCGCCACGACCAGCCCGGCCCCGAACTACGCGGCCAACAGCAAGAAGGTCTGCGGCAACGTCGAGAAGATCTACAACGACGGCATCGAGGACTTCGGTGCGCAGATCGGCCGCATGATCGCGTACAAGGAATCCAAGGCCGACGACAGCGCCAAGGACGCCGCGACCGCCGAGAAGGCCGCCGGCAAGGAGCTCAAGGACACCGCCGCCGGCATCCGCAAGGAAACCGCCGCCGCCGAGGACCCCGAGCTGAAAGAGGCCGGCGCCGTCTCCGCCACCAAGTTCAGCAAGAGCGCCGCCGACAGCGCCCTCTTCGACAAGATCAAGACGACCAAGGACTTCGACAAGGTCCTCCAGGCCAAGACCGCCGACTGGCTCAACCCGGTAGCCGGCTACTGCGCCTCCCGCAGCTGAGAAGCATTGGCCTCAGATTGAATGCTGACCGCCGAGGAAAAACTGCATTCCATAATTGGTGACTGACCAGGCTCGCCGTAACTTCTGCGCACCTAATTTGTCATAAATCCGTCAGAGCGCCTCTATGGCAGTATTTGAGTGTTGCGGCCCGATATTGTTGACACCCCATCAATCGGCGCTCCTCTCATCTGTCCTGAGGTATACATGTCCTCGCTCTCTCCGAAACCTCCGACCAAGAGCCAAGTGAACAAGTGCGGCAAGCTGCTCAAGCGTGTCGCCTACGAAGACTTGGAAGGCATCGACGAGACGGCGATCGATCACGCCATTGAGGTGATCGGCCTTTTTCGCGCTGCACATGCATACCCCATGCTCAAAATTCGGCAGGGCTTGACCAGCATGGTGCGAACGGAGAATGCGGACGAGGCCGTCACTCAGCGGCTGAAGCGCATCCCCCGAATAATTCGCAAGCTTCACCGCATGCCCAATATGCCCTTAGCCAGCCTGGAGGACGTGGGTGGCGTCCGAACGGTTCTCGCCGACGGCCCGGAGTTGGAACGCGTCCGTAACCGCGTCATGCGGAACTGGCGTACGCAGTTGACTCGTGACCCTCGGGACTACATCGCCTTCCCGAAGGATATCGGCTATCGCGCCGTGCACCTCGTCGTGGAGCGGGATGGCCGCGCGATCGAGGTGCAACTTCGCACGCGCGGTCAACAGCAGTGGGCCGACGCCGTGGAAGCCGCGGACGCGCGGCTCGGTTTGACCCTCAAGGACGGAACGGGGCCGCCCGAGATGATGGAGTACTTCTCCGCTACCGGCGAGCTGATCTTTTTGCGCGAGTATGGTAGGGAGGTTCCAGCCGCGCTGGCCGAGCGCTTCAACCTCGCGCGCAGGGCCGTCATCGAAGCCGGGTACTACGCCAGCTAACAGGGAGGACCCAGATGGACAGGCAACAGCACACTGTCTACTTCCTGCTTGTATACAGCTTCGATGAGGGCAGACTCATCGACCAGGAAGAGTTCACCGACAGTAACACCGCAACGGCGGCGTATGGTGACGCTGAGGCCCGACACCGGGGCAAACTGGACAAGTTCGAGATTGTCCTGGTGGGCGCGGACAGCATCGAGACCGTGATGAAAACACACGGTCATTACTTCCACAGCTCGGACCGCAGCCTGTTTTCGGATTTCCTGACCGAGGGACTTGTCGCTTAAATCTTCCCGTCAGCGCCGGCCGATGCTCAGGACGGGTTTGGTGACCTCGGCGAAGAAGTCGTCGCCCTTGTCGTCGACGACGATGAAGGCGGGGAAGTCCTCGACCTCGATGCGCCAGACCGCTTCCATGCCCAGCTCGGGGTATTCCAGCACCTCGACGTGACGGATGCAGTCCTGGGCGAGACGGGCCGCCGGGCCGCCGATGGAGCCTAGGTAGAAGCCTCCGTGCGAGCGACAGGCGTCGGTCACCTGCTGGGAGCGGTTGCCCTTGGCCAGCATGACCAGGGAGCCGCCCGCGGCCTGGAACTTCTCCACGTACGCGTCCATCCGGCCGGCGGTGGTCGGGCCGAACGAGCCGGAGGCGTAGCCCTCGGGGGTCTTGGCCGGGCCCGCGTAGTAGACCGCGTGGTCGCGGAGGTACTGCGGCATGGGCTCGCCGGCGTCGAGGCGTTCGGCGATCTTGGCGTGGGCGATGTCGCGGGCCACGACCAGCGGGCCGGTGAGTGAGAGGCGGGTCTTGACCGGGTATTTCGACAGCTCCGCGCGGATCTCGTCCATCGGGCGGCGCAGGTCGACCCGGACCACCTCGTCGGTCTCCAGGCCCTCGTCGGTGACGTCGGGCAGGAAGCGGGCCGGGTCGGGTTCGAGGCGCTCCAGCCAGACCCCGGACGGCGTGATCTTGGCCAGCGCCTGACGGTCGGCGGAGCAGGACACCGCGATCGCCACCGGGCAGGACGCGCCGTGCCGGGGGAGGCGGATGACGCGGACGTCGTGGCAGAAGTAGCGGCCGCCGAACTGGGCGCCGATGCCGAAGTCGCGGGTCAGCTCGAGGACCGCCGCCTCCAGCTCGACGTCGCGGAAGCCGTGGCCGGTCATCGAGCCGCTGCGGGGCAGGTTGTCGAGGTATTTCGCGGAGGCCAGCTTCGCGGTCTTGAGCGCGTGCTCGCCGCTGGTGCCGCCGATGACCACGGCCAGGTGGTACGGCGGGCAGGCGGACGTGCCGATCAGCCGCAGCTTCTCGTCCAGGAACTCCATCATCCGCGCCGGGTTCAGCAGCGCCTTGGTCTCCTGGTAGAGGTACGACTTGTTGGCCGAGCCGCCGCCCTTGGCCATGAACAGGAATTTGTACGCGTCGGGTTGCCCGCCCGGGTCCTCGGCGAACAGCTCGATCTGGGCCGGCAGGTTGGAGCCGGTGTTCCGCTCGTCCCACATGGTGAGCGGTGCGAGCTGCGAATACCGCAGGTTCAGCCGGGTGTAGGCCTCGTAGACGCCACGGGCGATGGCCTCCTCGTCCGTACCGTCGGTCAGCACGTGCCGTCCGCGTTTGCCCATGACGATCGCGGTGCCGGTGTCCTGGCACATCGGCAGCACGCCACCGGCCGCGATGTTGGCGTTGCGCAGCAGGTCGAGCGCCACGAACCGGTCGTTGGGCGAGGCTTTGGGGTCGTCGATGATGGACCGCAGCTGGGCGAGGTGGGCGGGGCGCAGGAAGTGCGCGATGTCGTGCATGGCCTCGGCGGTCAGCAGCGTCAGCAGCTCGGGCTCGACGGTCAGGAACCGCCGGCCTCCGGGCCCCTCGACGACGTCCACGCCCTCGTCCGCGAGCAGTCGGTACTCGGTGGTGTCGTCGCCCGTGGGCAACAGTGGCGAGTACGAGAAAGCGGCGGCTCTGCTCATGACCGGAAAGCCTAGGCCAGCACCCGCCGTCGCCGCGAACCAGCTCGGGTCATCTGGCGGTTGCCGTCCGGTATGCGAGGTATGCCATGTCCCGGCCGGACACCAGGATCAACCCCTGCGGGCCGGCCGCGAAGACCTTCGCGTCCGTCTTCGCCTCGGTCAGAACCTCTCCGGTGCGCGGGCTGAGCGCGGTGACGCGGGCCGGTTCCGGGTCGGCCACGAGGGCCGCGTACGGCGTGAGCGCGGCCGACGCCCCGTCCTTGAGCCCGCGCTTCCACGCCGTCCTGCCCCGGCTGAAGGACCGGGAGGTGAGCGTCTTGCGGTCCACACTGCGGATCAGCGCGTAGGAATTGTTCACCGCCAGCACGGCCTGCCCGTCGTCGCCGTGCCACAGATCGCGGCCGTCATGGGCGGCGATCAGCTCGGGCCGCCCGTACGGATCGACGCCCAGCACCACGTCGGAGCCACCGACCGGGTCCCGTTCCTGGGCGCAGTCAGAGCCGTTGTCGGCGGTCCGCAGATTGAGCCCGTCGCGCTCCCACACCGCCCGCCCGCTCGGCGGGTCGTGGGCGACCACGCTGTAATAGCAGGTGCCGTCGCGGGCCACCCCGGTCACCGTGAGCACCCGGCTGCCGACCACCGAGACCCGCTGGTCCCGGGCCGGGGTCCGGGTCTGCACCACCCGGCCCTGGGCGGTGTCGACGATCTGGACCTTGCCGTCGCCGGGCAGCCCGATCAGGTTCGGCAGCGCCCGCGGGCCGGCCGCGTGCGCGTCGACCCCGGCGGCGGCGAGCGGCTGGGTGTCCGGCAGGTCCGGGTTCGAGGCGTTCAGCACGAAACCGATGCCGGGCGTGGGCACGATCCACATCGGCTTGCTGCCGTGCGGCTCCCACGCGCTGAGCTCGCATTCGCCCCCCTTCGGGCAGCGCAGGTCGAGGATCGCGTCCGCGTACGTCCAGACCGCCGTCGCCGCGGTGTCCCGGCGCCGGACCACGCCGGTGGCCGGGTCGAGCACCTCGTAACCCTTGGTCAGCAGCCGCCCGGTCACCACCACCGCGTCGCCGTCACCACCGGCCACCCCGGCCCAGTCGGCGTCGGACTTCCAGAGCTGCACCCCGGCGGTGATGCCGTACGCCTCCACGGACGTGCGGTACTCGACCACGACCGTCCCGCCGGTGATCGTGACGCTCTGCGGGGAGCCGCCGATCGGGGTCTGCCAGGTGGCCGCGTCCGGGGCGATCGGATCGCTCTCGGTGATCCAGGACCAGACGTTCGGCCAGGGATTCCACACACCGGTGGTGGCCAGCACGACGACGGTCACGACGCCGATCAGGCCCCACGTCTTCGCACTCGGACCCCCAGCCACGCGGACACGGTAACGAGATCGGCACGGCGAGGGAATCAGCCCGATTAGAGCGTGTTGATCTCTTATGCCCCGCTCGCCGCCCTGACCAGGGGCATCGTCCGGTACGGGATCTGCTCGGCGAGAGCCACGATCGTGGAGGCGCGGACGATGCCCGGATAGCCGACGATGTGGTCGATCACCCGCTGCAGGTCGGGGTTGGAGCGGGCCACCACCCGGCACATCAGGTCGCCGCTGCCGGTGATCGTGTGCGCCTCGAGCACCTCGGGGATGTCGGCGAGATGCGCGGTGACCGCCGCGTGGCCGTACCGCTGGGAGATCTCCAGGGTCACGAAGCTCAGCACCCCGAAGCCGATGACCGCGGGCGAGACCTCCGGGCCGAACCCCCGGATCGCTCCGCGGGCGAGCAATTTGTCCAGCCGGGCCTGCACGGTCCCGCGGGCGACCGCGAGACGCCGCGACATTTCGAGTACGCCGATCCGGGGCTCGTCGGCGAGCAGGGTCAGCAGCCGGCCGTCGAGCTCGTCGAGATGGACATCCTGTACAGCCATAGTGCTCCGGGACTCTACCGAATGCGCATACTGATCAGCCGAAATTCGGACTGTTGCCCAACGCTGTGACCTGGGTCAACCATCCTGGAATGACGCAGACAACTCCCGACGTCTTCCCCGTCAAGGGCGTCGACCACCTCCAGTTCCTCGTGGGCAACGCCAAGCAGGCCGCCCACTACTACTCGACGGCGTTCGGGATGACCTGCGTGGCCTACCGCGGCCCCGAGCACGGATACCGCGACCACGCCGAATACGTCCTGGTCAGCGGCTCGGCCCGATTCCTGATCACCGGCGCGGTGCACGCCGGCGCCCCCGGCAGCGAGCACGTGGTCAAACACGGCGACGGGATCCGCGACATCGCCCTGGCCGTGCCGGACGTCGACCGGGCCTACGCGCACGCGATCGCAGCCGGCGCCCGCGGTGTCACCGAACCCCACGACCTCAAAGATGAGCACGGTACGGTCCGGATCGCGGCCATTGCCACGTACGGCGACACCCTGCACACGCTGATCGACCGCTCTGGATACGACGGCCCGTTCCTGCCCGGCTTCGTCACCCGCGGCCCGATCGTCGACCGGCAGCCCGCCATCGAGGCCGGCCTGCAGCCCAAGCGCTACTTCCAGACGGTCGACCACGTCGTCGGCAACGTCGAACTCGGCCGGATGGACGAATGGGTCGAGTTCTACGGCCGTGTGATGGGATTCACCAACATGGCCGAGTTCATCGGCGACGACATCGCCACGGACTACTCGGCGCTGATGAGCAAGGTCGTCGCCGACGGCACCCGTAAGGTGAAATTCCCGCTCAACGAGCCGGCCGTCTCCCAGCGCAAATCCCAGATCGACGAATACCTCGAGTTCTACGGCGGCCCCGGCGCCCAGCACGTGGCCGTGGCCACCAACGACATCCTGGCCAGCGTCGACGCCATGCGCGCGGCCGGCCTGGAATTCCTCGACACCCCGGACTCGTACTACGACGACCCGGAGCTCAGGGCCCGGATCGGCGAGGTCAGGGTCCCGATCGAGGAGCTGAAGTCCCGCTCGATCCTGGTCGACCGCGACGAGGACGGCTACCTCCTGCAGATCTTCACCAGGCCGGTCCAGGACCGCCCGACGGTATTCTTCGAGCTGATCGAGCGACACGGGTCACTGGGCTTCGGCAAGGGAAATTTCAAAGCCCTGTTCGAGGCCATCGAGCGGGAGCAGGAGCTGCGCGGGAACCTGTAACACTGTTCGGGTGACCGCAGCCTTCCACAGACCGCCGCCCCCGCTCCACGGCCCGATGCAGCCCTTGAACGCCAAGGCCACGGGGACAGTCGTGATAAAGGTTGCGCCATGAGCTCCCTCCCCGCCGGTTGGTACAAGGACCCGGCCGACCCGTCCACCCAGCGCTGGTGGGACGGCGAGGGCTGGCTGGGCACCGCGATCCCGGCGGACCAGACCCCACCCGACGGCCCACCCCCGGCCGAGGAACCCCCCGCGGCCGCCCAGCCCACCGCTGCCCAGCCCACCGCTGCCCAGCCCACCCCAGGCCAGCCCACCCCAGGCCAGGGCGGCGCGGGCCAGGGCGGCGCGGGCCAGACCGGTTCCGGTCAGGCATCGGGTGATCAACAGCCCGGGGGAACCCCGAATGCCGGCTGGGGCGCCCCGCCCCCCGGCTGGGTCCCGCCCGGCTGGCAGCCCGGCCAGCCTCCCACCGGGTGGCAGCCACCCGCCGGGCAACCGCCCACGGGTCAGCCGCCCGCCGGTTGGTACCCAGGCCAGCCCGCCGGTGGTCAGCCCTCCGGTGGTCAGCCCTCCGGTGGCCAAGCGCCCGCTGGGCAAACGCCGGCCGGCCAGCCTCCCACCGGGTGGCAGCCACCCGCCGGGCAAACGCCCGCGGGTCAGCCGCCCACGGGCTGGCACCCCGGTCAGCCGCCTGCCGGGCAGGCGCCGGCTGGGTGGCAGCCTCCGGTGGGATATCCCGGTGGGCCCGGGCAGCCGGGTGCACAATCAGGACAATTCGCCCCAGGCCAGTTCCCCCCAGGCCAATTCCCCCCAGGCCAATTCCCCCCAGGCCAGTTCCCCGCAGGGTGGCAGCCGCCGCCCGGGTGGCCGGTGGGGGCCTACCCGTTCCCGTATCCGGTGCACGCCCGGCCGCACGGGTTCGCGCTGGCCGGGCTGGGCCGGCGGCTGATCGCCCGGCTGATCGACATCGTTGTCGTCTTCGTGCTGAACGTGCTGGTCAACGGGTGGCTCGCGTACCAGTGGTGGCAGGAGGTCTCGCCGGTCTTCCGGGCCACGATGGAAGACCCGCTGGCCACCCCCGAGGCCGTGTCCGCCCGGTCCAGCTACATCATGCTGACGATGCTGGTGGTCGCGACCGCGCTGTGGTTCGCCTACGAGGTCCCCGCGCTCGCTAACAGCGGGCAGACGCTCGGCAAGTGGCTGGTCCGGGTCAAGGTCGTGAAGGTGGAGGACACCACGCCGCTCGGGTTCGGGCGGGCGTTCCGGCGCTGGGGGCGGCTCGGCATGTGGACGCCGCTGTGGAGTTGCTACGGCGTCGGATTCCTGGCCCAGCTCATCGACGCCGGGTCGGTGCTCTTCGACCAGAAGCTGCATCAGGCCCTGCACGACAAGTCTGCCGGCACCGTCGTTGTCGAGGCCCCGCCCGGGCCCCGCCGGCCGGTCGCCGAGGTGAAGCCCGAGACCGAGAACGATCCGACCGGAGGACGACGATGACCAGGTTGACGCGCGCGGATCTGGACGCGCTTCCCGCGTACGTGCCGGGGCGCAATGTCGCGGACCTGGCCCGCGAGCTCGGCATCGCCGAGGCGATCAAGCTGGCCAGCAACGAGGTGCCGTTCGGCCCGCTGCCCGGGGTCGCCGAGGCGGTCATGGCGGCGGTCGGCCAGACGCACCGGTATCCCGACCTGGGCGCGGTGGCCCTGCGGGACAAGCTTGCCGGCCGGCTCGGGGTGGACGCGGACCGCCTCGTCACCGGCTGTGGGTCGGTGGCGCTCGCGGAGCTGCTGGCCAAGGCGACCTGCCTGCCGGGCGACGAGATCGTGTACTCGTGGCGGTCGTTCGAGGCGTACCCGATCATCGCTTCGGGGGTCGGCGCGACCAGTGTCCGCGTACCCAATGATGCCGGGCACGGGCACGACCTGACGGCGATGGCAGAGGCTGTCACCGATCGGACCCGTCTGGTCCTGGTCTGCAATCCGAACAACCCGACCGGGACCAGTTCGCGCAAGGCCGACCTGGACCGCTTCCTGGACGCCGTGCCGGATGACACGCTCGTGGTGCTCGACGAGGCGTACCGCGAATTCGTCACCGACGACGACGTGCCGGACGGCCTGCGGACGTATGGTGATCGGCCGAATGTGGTCGTGCTTCGCACCCTGAGCAAGGCCTGGGGACTGGCCGGTCTGCGGATCGGTTATCTGGTCGCCCAGCCGGAGGTGGCCGCGGCGGTCCGCAAGGTGCTCACCCCGTTCTCCACGAGCACGGTCGCCCAGGCCGCCGCGCTGGCCGCCCTGGACGCCGAGGCCGAGGTCGAGCGCCGCTGTGCCGTGGTGATCAGCGAACGGGACCGGGTCACCACCGAGGTCCGCAAGCTGTTCCCGGACGTCCCGTCGAGCCAGGCCAACTTCGTCTGGCTGCCGCTCGGTGACCAGGCCGTGGCGTTCGGCGCCGCGTGCGAGCAGCAGGGCGTGATCGTCCGGCCGTTCGCGGGTGACGGCGTCCGGGTCACCATCGGTACGCCCGAGGAGAACGACGCGTTCCTGGCGGCGGCGGAGTTCGCGGCCAAGTCTCTCTGATCCGTCGCTCGCCGCCCGCGCCGACCGGAGGTCTCAGCCTCCGAGGAGGTCGGCGCGGGCGGCGAGCGCGGCGAGGTCACGCTTCTTGGCCCAGTATTTCCCGGCCGGCTCGGCGAAGACCTGCGTCACGTGGTCGGCGATCCCACCGGTGCGTGGCAGGCCCAGCCGGGACCGGAGCGTCGCCCGGGCGAGCCGCCCACATGGCACCCCGGCGTCGACCGTGGCCGCCACCATCAACGCTTCCGCGGTGAACCGGGTCCGCATGTCCGAGATCTTGGGCACCCGCCCGCCGGCTTCCAGGTCCAGGATCACCACCCGGTCGGGAGCGGTCGCCGCCAGCGCGCGGCGGCACTCGTCCCGGAACGCCTCGACGGCGTAACCGGCCTGGTCCCCGGCGAGCAGTTCGAGACCGGCCGGCTCGGTCTCCAGCGCTCCCCCGTCGTCGACCAGGCAGAACCACAACTTGCCACCGACCGCGTTGACACCCAGCACCTTCGTCATCACGGCCGAGTCTAGGCGGGCACGAGCTCCCGCTCGGGTGCGGCGTGTGCCGGGAACGTGTCGCGGGAGCGCAGGACGACCGCTCCCGCGATCAGCGCGAGCACCGCCGCCATCGCCGGGAGCCAGGCCAGGTGCCCACTGCTGACCAGGCGTTCGCCGACGAAGGCGCCGCCGCCGATGCCGATCTGGAACGCGACCACGTAGACCGCCGAGGCCGCGTCCCGGGTCGTCGGCGCCACCCGCAGGATCGTGGTCTGCAGGACGACGGGCAGGGCGGTGAACGCTCCACCCCAGGCGAGGACCGCGATCACCGTCGGGGCCGGGCCCAGGACCGGCACCAGCAGCGCGAGCGCGACCACGATGACCCCGATCAGTACGGTGACCAGCGGGCGCGGGCGGCTGTCGACGTGCCGGCCGACGAGCCAGTTGCCGATCAGGCCGGCCGCGCCGTAGCCCAGCAGCAGGGCCGTCAGCCCGGCACCCTCGAGACCGGCGTCCCGGCGGACCAGCGGCGCGAGATAGGTGTACGCCGCGAAGTGGCCGATCACGATGGTCATGGTGAGCAGGCAGACGAGCGCCACCGAGCGGTTCCGGAGCACCCGCACGGACGTACGCAGCTGGGCCCCGGCTTTGATCGCAAGGTCTTGCGGCAGTGGGGGAAGCTTGGGCAGCACGAGTATCAGGGCCACGACGCAGCCGGCGCCGATGACGGCCAGCACGACCAGCGCGACCCGCCAGCCGAGCCACTGACCGAGCGCGGTGCCGAGCGGGACCCCGAGGACGAGAGCGAGCGAATTGCCGAGGAAGACCATCGCTGTCGCCTTGCCCGCGCGGCCGGGCGGAGCGAGCCGGGCGGCCACCGGAGCGATCGTGGACCAGAACACGCCGTGTGATACCGCGCAGATCAGGCGGGACAGGGCGAGGATGAGGAAGGTGGGTGCGAAAGCGGCCACCAGCTGGGAGATCGCGAAGATCGCGAGGGCGGTGGCAAGCAGGATGTGCCGCGGGATCCGCATGGCGAGCGCGGTCAGCGGGACGGTGGTCAGGCCGGCGACCAGGGCGTAACTGGTCAGCAGCAGCCCGACGTCCGCTTCGCTGACCGACAGGCCGGAGGCGATCTGCGGGAGCAGCCCCACCGGGATGGTCTCCGCGGTCACGTAGGCAAAGCAGGACGCGGCGAGCACGACGAGTGCACCACGGTGGTTCATCTTCACCACCAGAGAATAAGCTCAAGATACGAGCTTAAGAAGGGGGAACGGTGTGACGACGCGCGCAACCGAGCTGCTCCGGGTGGTCCACGCCCGCCCCGGGGTCACCCGGGCCGACGCCGCCCGGCTGATCGGCGTCGGCACCGGCGCCACCACCGAGCTCGTCGGCCGGCTGGGCCAGGCCGGCCTGCTGGCGGAAGCCCCGGCGGCACCGAGCGGCAGCCGGGGCCGGCCCACCACCGCCCTCATCCCGCACCCGCGCGGACCCCTCATCGCGGCCGCCTCGATCACCCACGAGCAGTGGCGGGTCGACGTGGTCGAGCTGGGCGGCGGCACCCTGGCCACCGCCCAGGAGGACCTGGCCGGCCGCTCCGGTGACGCCGTGGTCGCGGCCGTCGGCGACGCGGTCACCCGGCTCCGGCGCGAATACGGCGACCGCATCCGCGGCATCGGCGTCTCCGCCCCCGGCACGGTCTCCCGCGACCTCATGCTGGACGCCACCAACCTCGGCTGGCGCGACGTCGACCTGGCCGCGGCCTGGCCCAAGGCGGAGATCTTCGTGGCCGGCAACGACGCCACCCTGGCCGCCAGCGCCGAATCCCACCGGGGCACCGCGGTCGGCGCCTCGGTCGCCCTGCACCTGCGGGTCGAGGCCGGCCTCGGCGGCGCGGTCGTCGACGGCGGCAAGGTCCTGGTCGGCGCGCTCGGCGCGGCCGGCGAATTCGGCCACATGCCGTTCGGCGACCCGACGATCGCCTGCCCCTGCGGCGCCTACGGCTGCTGGGGCACGGCCGTCGACGGTTCCGCCCTGGCCCGCCTGCTGGGCCACGATCAACCCCGGGACCCCATCTCGTACGCCCGCCGCGTCATCGCCTCCCCGGACCCAGGACCGGCAGCCGCGACCGCAACGGTGGCAACCGCCCTCGGCCGTGGCATCGCCGGCCTGGTCAACGGCCTCGACCCGGACCTGGTGACCCTCGGCGGCCTCGGCGTCGACCTGCTGGCCGCAGCCCCCGACCGCATCGAGGAGGCATACCGGGCCGGTCTCATGGGCTTCCGCCGGGAATCCCCGCCCCCGGTCCTCGCTTCCAACCTGGGCGACGAAGGCCCCCTGCTGGGCGCGGCCGAGGAGGCCTGGACGGCCTTGCTCACGACCCTGGTCTGAGACCCCACCCTCGCGTACAGTTTTCTGTACGCGGAAGGAGTTTGCAGGATGAAGGTTGTGAGCTTTACCGAGGCCCGACAGAACTTTGCCCGGACGCTCGACGCAGTGGTCGACGACGCCGAGGAGACGGTCATCCACCGATCAGGGCATGATGCCGTCGTGATCATCTCACTGGCCGAATGGAACTCGATCAAGGAGACCGAACACCTGCTGTCGAACCCGGCGAATGCCGCCCGGCTGCGTAAATCACTGGAGCAGGCACGTCGCGATGACAGTTTGGTCGAACACGGCCTGGACGAGCTGGACGACCTGTCCGCCGAGGAGTCCGACGTCGCGTGAAACGAATCGCATGGACGCTCGACGCCTGGGATGAATACCTGTCCTGGATCGCCGACGACAGGCAGATGGCTCGACGCATCAACACGCTGATCAAAGACATCGTGCGAGCCGACGGCGATAGCGGAATCGGCAAGCCGGAGTTACTTCGCGGTGATCTCGCAGGCTGGTCCTCGCGACGGATCAACCAGGAGCACCGACTCGTCTACCAGGTTGTCGACGACGAATTGGTCATCGGCTCCTGCCGATACCACTATCGATAGTCGCGGGCCGTCGTGATCCGCCGGACGCACCCTAGAACGCGGCGAGGATGACCGGGTCGACGGTGTAGAAGTGGTTGGGTTCGTGGGGGTCGGTGCCGGCGTCGATGTGGATGCGTTCGATCGCCAACCAGGTGTCCGTGAGCTGCCAGCCGGTGGGTTTCCACGGTTCGACGCGTTCGTCGTCGACATACAGCGGGAATCTGGCGAGCTGGGCCCCGGTGGTCACGTCGAGGGTCACCAGAGAGAAGTCGGCGGCGAGGAGGGCGACCTTCTGACCCCGTACCCCCAGGATCGTGGCTTCTCCGGGCCAGGTCCAGACGGCCTGGCCCGATGCGGTGACCTTGCCGTCCGCGGTGGTGAGCACCAACCCGCCGCCGGCCGTCGCGGAGGGATCGTCCAGGGCCGGGGTGCGGGTGGGCCGGTTCGTGGCGGTGAGCCAGCCCTGACCGGCCGCGTCGCGCAGGCCGGCGCAGGCGGAGCGGGCCACGTCGCAGCCGACCGGGGTGGACGGGCCGACCGGCCAGGAGCGGGCCGGCTTGCCGGTGGTGGTGTCCCAGGCTCCTTCGCCGCAGACGTAGTTTCCGCCGACGGTGACGAAGCCGTCGACGCAGCCCGCGGGCAGCTCGACGGACCAGAGCTGGGTGCCGGCGGCGGCCTCGTGGGCGGTCAGCGTGCGTCGGCTGTCGACGTCGAGGATCGTGGTGCCCGCGACGTGCAGGCCGGGGGGTGACCAGACCGCGGCCGACCCGGTGCGTCCGTCGAAAGCCTGCGCCGCCGTGCCGGGTGAGCGCCAGCGGATCTTTCCGGTACGCGCGTCGAGCGCGACCAGCTCGGCGTTGTCCCAGCTCGTGACCACCGTGGTGCCGGATGCCACCACGCCGGTCAGTTTCTCCGGCCAGCGGCGGTATGACCAGAGCGGCGTGAACATGGTCTCCGCGTCGACCGGGGCGTCCGCCTTGACAAGGCGTTCCCCGGCGTAGACCCGCAGCCGGCCGTCGACGATCAGCGGAGCCATGGTGATCTTGCCGAGCACCCCGGCGGCGGGCGCGGTGCGGGCCACCGGATAGGGCTCGGTGGCGGTCTCGACGACCTCGGCCGGGCGCAGCACCCGGTACGCGATCAGGGCCGAGACGACGAGCACGACAACCGCGGCCAGCGCGCTGAACAGTTTGCGGGTCACCCAGGGGAGGCTAGTTCAGGCGGCGGCGGCGAGGTCGTCCAGGTCACGGCGGAGAGCGCCTTCGACGGTACGGGCGGCGAGCCCACCGAACACCAGCGCCAGCAACCGGCCGGCGGGGGCGGTGGGGTTGCCGTCCTGCACGACCGTGACCATCGTGCCGCCGCGGTGCCGGCCCTCGATGACCGGCGTGAACGTGTACGACATCCGGTAGTCCGCCCCGATGCCGGGGGACGTGACGATGAAGCGTTCCGGGACGGCGCATTCGCGTACCAGGAATTCCTCGGTGATCTCGCCGCCGTCGGCCATGGTCCGGGTCTCGCGCCAGACCGTGCCGGCCCGGAACGGGCCCCGGGTGAGCATCTCGACGTGGGTGACCGTGGACAGCCAGTCGCGGCGGCGGGGCAGGTCGGTGAAGACGTTCCAGACCGTGACGACCGGTGCCTCGACCAGACGTGTCACCGCAACCGTGGACATTCGTGCCTCCCGCCCTACACCGTACGGGGAGTGGGCTTTCAAGGACAGACAGTTCCGGTGACCGAACCGAGGCCGATCGTGGTGCCGGCCGCCCCGGTCGCGGTGGCGCTGATGGTGACCGTGTCGCCGTCGAGCAGGAACCCGCGCACCGAGCCGTCCGCGAGCTTCACCGGCTCGGTCCCGTTGCTGGTCAGCTCCAGGAAGGAACCGGCTTCACCACGGGACGGCCCGGACACGGTGCCCGACGCGTACAGGTCGCCGGTGCGCACCGACGCGCCGTTGACCGTGAGGTGGGCGAGCTGCTGGGCCGCGGTCCAGTACATCTGCGCGTACGGCGGGGTGCTGACCTCGGTGCCGTTCCACTCGACGCGCAGCTGGACGTCCAGGGCCGGGCCGGGCGGCAGCAGGTACGACACCGGCCGCGGCTCCTGCACGACGGCGGGGAACGTCGCGAACGCGTCCAGCGGCACCACCCAGGGCGACACCGAGGTGGCGAACGACTTGGCGAGGAACGGGCCGAGCGGCTGGTATTCGAACGCCTGGATGTCACGGGCCGACCAGTCGTTGACCAGCACCACCCCGAACACGTGCTCGGCGAAGCGGCCGGTGGGGATCCGGCGCCCGGGCACGCCGACCACGAACCCGACCTCGGCCTCGATGTCGAGGCGCGCGGACGGGCCGAACACGCCTTCCGCGAGCTGGCCGTGCGGGCGCTCGACGGGCGTACCCGAGACGACCACCGTGCCCGACCGGCCGTGGTAACCGATCGGCAGGTGTTTCCAGGCGGCCGGCAGTCCGGGGCGTTGCGGGCGCAGGATCCGGCTGACGTTCGCCGCGTGGTGCTCGGAGGAGTAGAAGTCGGTGTAGTCCGCGACGTCGAACGGCAGGTGCAGGCGGACCTCGGCGAGCGGGATCGCCGGCGACAGCGGGGCCACCTCGGTGATCCGGGAGCGGATCTCCGTCCATCGCGGACGGCCGAGCGCCATCAGGGCGTTCAGCGTCGGCTGTCGCAGGGCGTCGTCGATCGCCGAGACGTCGCGCACGGTGCCACCCAGGCGGACCCCGATCCGGCGTACGCCGTCAGCGGTCGAAAAAACACCGTAGGGCAGGTTCTCGAGCCCGAAGAGGGTCACTCGTAGCCGCCGTTCACCAGGCCGAGCCGGACCAACTCGGTCAGCGGCTCCAGCACGTTGGAGGTGCCGAACCCGACGCAGAGCGGCCGGGGGTGCTCGCGCCGGGACCGGGCCGGTTCGACCAGGGGCACCGGATGGGTGGCCGCCAGGGCCTCGGCGACGTCGGCGACCTCGGCGCCCTCGGCCGCGAGGGCGGACGCGACCAGCACGTTGAGAAAGCCGTGGTGGGTGAAGCCGGTCTCCGGGTCGGTGTGCCGCAGCGCGTGCCGCAGCCCGGCGGCGAGTTTGAACGGCAGGTCCCGGTCCCGGCAGGCGCAGATCACCGCGGCCAGCTCGACCGGGGTGGGGAACAGTTCGGCGGCCAGCCCACCGACCCGGAACTTGGGCCGGACCGGGGACCCGCCGGCGCGTTGGTCGGCGAGCGTGTCGAGGGCGGCGAGCAGGCCCCAGCTGAGCGGGATCTCCGCGTACACCTGGAGGTCCTGGTCCCCGGCGGCGAACTCCCGCAGCGCGGCCAGGCCGGGTTGCGGGTCCTCGCCGCGGCGGGCGACGAGCGCCTCGACCTGGCCGACGACCGCTCCGCTCGCGCGCAGTTTCGAGACCGCGGTGGGCAGCGCCCCGATCGGCCCGTCGTTGACGATGCCGGTCGCCAGGCCCCGGGGCGCCACCTCGAACGCGGCGAGCGAGGCCGGTACCAGCAGCGTGCCCATCATCGGCGCGTACCAGGCGGCCTGGTGTTTGCGGTGCGCGTCGACAGCGTCGGGCACGCTGACGACACCGGGCGGGAGCACGGACGCGTCGTCCATGAACCCGGCGAACAGCGGTGGCACCAGCGTTGACACGAAACTGAACCTAATGGACGCTGCGAGAGCCGGACAACACCGTCCGTAATGTCAGTTTCCCGAGGGTGGTGGCGACGATGCCCTACTACCGCGCTGTTGGGGAGATCCCCCGCAAGCGGCACACCCAGTTCCGCCGGCCGGACGGCGGACTCTATGCCGAGGAGCTCATGGGGCAGGAGGGCTTCTCCTCCGACTCGTCCCTGCTGTATCACCGGCACCCGCCGACCGCGATCACCGCGGCCGAGACGTACACCCCGCCGAGCGGCGGTCAGACCCCGAATCTGCCGCTCAAGCCCCGGCACCTGCGTACCCACAAGCTCGATCCCGGCCCGGCGGACGCGGTCCTGGGCCGCCAGGCGCTGCTCGCCAACAACGACGTCCGGATCGGTTACGCGATCGCGGACCGGCCCTCGCCGCTGTATCGCAACGCGGTCGGCGACGAGTGCCTGTACATCGAGAACGGCCGGGCCACGGTAGAGACGACGTTCGGTTCGCTGGACGTCGGCACCGGCGACTACGTCATCATTCCGACCTCGGTCGTGCACCGGATCGTGCCCGACGGGCAGGTCCGGATTCTCACCGTGGAGGCGACCGGGCACATCGGACCCCCCAAGCGGTACCTCTCGGTCCGCGGCCAGTTCCTGGAGCATTCGCCGTACTGCGAGCGTGACCAGCGCGGCCCGGTCTTCACCGAGGCCGTCGACGGTACGGACGTCGAGGTGTACGTGAAGCACCGCGCGGGCTGGACCCGGCACGTGTACGCCCACCACCCGTTCGACCTGGTCGGCTGGGACGGCGGGTTGTACCCGTGGGCGTTCTCGATCCACGACTTCGAGCCGATCACCGGCCGGGTGCACCAGCCGCCACCGGTGCACCAGACGTTCGAGGGGCCGAACTTCGTGATCTGCTCGTTCGTCCCGCGCAAGGTCGACTACCACCCGCTGTCGATCCCGGTCCCGTACAACCACCACAACGTCGACTCCGACGAGATGCTGTTCTACACCGGCGGCAACTACGAGGCGCGCCGCGGTTCGGGCATCGAGCAGGGGTCGATCTCGCTGCATCCGTCCGGCTTCACCCACGGGCCGCAGCCGGGCGCGGCCGAGCGGTCGATCGGTGCCGACCATTTCGACGAGCTCGCCGTCATGGTCGACACCTTCCGGCCGCTCGACCTCTGCGACGCCGGGCTCTCCGTGGAGGACACCGGCTACGCCTGGACCTGGAACAGGACGGTCTAGTTGATGTGGAACGGCTGCTCGTAGACGGCGAAGTCGAGCGGCGTGTTCAGGTCGAGGTTGCCGTTGCGCAGGAAGACCCGCTGGGCGGTGTCGACCCGTGAGGTGTCCTCGTGCGCCGCTTCCTTCTTCATCTCGATGACCCGCTCGTCCAGGAAGGCGTTGAGCCAGGCCGTCTCCGTGCCACCCTGGGCGGGCGGCTTGGCCTTCTTCAACGCCTGGGTACGAATGGAACGCATCCCCTCGTAGCCGTGCATGACCGCGGCGTCGTAGTAGATGAACTGTCCGAGTGCGCGGATGCCGTCACTCTTGCCGTCGCGGACGGACGGGTTGAAGTAGACCCGGTCCCGTTCGGACTCCTGGGCGGCCCTGAAGACGGAGTCCGCGGCAGCCGTACGCCAATCGGCCTGGTAGTTCGGGTCGAGCCCGGCGTGCGAGTCGGTGCCGTCGACGTTGCGCAGGGCCGGCAGATACTTGGCGAGCACGTTGCCCGGCTTCGTGGCGGTGTACGCCTCGACCAGGTCCAGCATGTCACCGGTGCCGGAGCAGAACCCGATGATCCCGGCGGTGTACCCACGGCCGTCGTTGATGTCCTCGATGTACGCGAACTGGGCCCGCCAGTCCAGCGACGAGTTCTCCGCGGCGGAGACGATCTGCATCGCCACGTCCTTCTTCGCCGCGTTGTCCAGCCCGGCGCCGGTGGTCGGTGGTGTGGTCGGCGTGGTTCCTCCTCCCGGCAGGGTCCACTTCTGGTTCGCGGTGGTGCCGCAGGTCCAGATCTGCAGCCGGGTGCCGTTGGCCGAGCTCTGGCCGGTGGCGTCGAGGCACTTGCCGGAACCGGTGTTCACCAGGGTGCCACCTGTGCCGGCCGTCCACTTCTGGGCAACACTGTTGTTGCAGTCCCACAATTGGATTTTGGCGCCGTTGGCGGTGGACGCGTCGGTCACGTCCATGCACTTGCCGAGCACCTTGAGAGAGTTGTCGGTGTTGCCGGTCGTCCAGGTCTGCGCGTTCGTGCCGTTGCAGTCGTACAGCTGGATCGCGGTGCCGTTGGCGGAGCTCGCCGACGCCACGTCGACACATTTGCCGGCGATGCCGGTGATCGGCCCGGCGGTGGCGGCACTGGCCGGGAGCAGGCCGTACGCGATCGCGGAGGTGGGGATCAGGACCGCGCCCAGGGCATAGGCCAGTCTTCTCTTACGGATCATGGCGCTCCTCGTGGGGGGATAGAGGAATCCATCGATGGGGATGGTTGGTGAACCTAAGACAGTTAAATCGTTTAATCAATAGATGACGGTCTTGACTTAGCCCCGGCCGTCCGCTAATCGTTAAAGAGTTTTTCAATCTCTCTGGGGGCCCGATTGACACGCCTGGCGGGTTCGTCCAAGCTGCTGCGCGCCATGAACGCCAGCACCGCCCTCGCCCACCTGCTGGAGGCCGGCGGACTCACCCGCGCCGACCTGCGCAAGCTCACCGAGCTCTCCACCCCGACCATCTCCGACGTGCTGCGCCGGCTCACCGACGCCGGACTGGTCACCGTCGTCGGGCACAACAGCGGACGCCCCGGACCCAACGCGGAGATCTACGCAGCCGACCCCGACGCTGCGTACGTGGCAGCCGTGTCCGTCCGCGACATAGGCCCCAGCGGAGCGCCCTCGGTGGTCGCCGCACTGTGCGACCTGACCGGCGAGATCCGGGCCCGCATCGAACGCCGCGTCGACTTCCTGCACACCGACCCGAAGACGGCACTCGTCGACGTCGTCGCGGACCTGCGCGCGGAAGCCGGCATCCCCGCCGCGAGCGTCCACCACGTCCAGCTGGGCATCGCCGGCTCGTACGACGCCAGAGCCCACACCATCCGCCACGTCGACGTCCCCGGCTTCAGCCGCCCTGGGCTGGTCCCGGAGATCGCCGATGCCCTGGCCACCCACATCGGCGTCGACAACGACGTCAACCTCGCCGCGGTCGCCGAACGCCGCCGCGGAGTGGGCCGCGACGCCGACGGTTTCGCCCTGCTCTGGCTCGGACAGGAAGGTCTCGGCCTGGCGATCGACATCGGCGGCACACTGATGCGCGGCGCCCGCGGCGGGGCCGGCGAGATCGGCTACATGCCCCTGTACGCCCCCGACTCCACCCACCGCAAAATCGACCTCCAGCACCTGGTCGGCGGCGCAGCCGTCCTGGCCCTCGGCCACGACCACGGTCTGACCGGCCGAACCCCGCTCGACGTGGTGACCACCGCGGCCGCCGACCCGGCCGCCGCCGGCGAGTTCTTCGTCCAGCTCGCGGACCGCATCTCGGTCGGCCTGGCCGCGGTCATCGCGGTGCTCGACCCGTCCCTGGTCGTCCTGGCCGGCCCGATCGCCCGGGCCGGCGGCGAAACACTGCTGACCGCGGTCAACACCGCGGTCGCCCGGGCTGCCCCCTTGGAAAGCACCATCGCCGTAACCACCATCGACGACGACGCGGTCCTGCTCGGCACCCTCGACACCGGCCTGACCGCGGTCCGTGAATCCCTGATAGCCACCATCCGAGACAGCTGACCCACCCAGCCCCCGCCGCGACGCTCCCGCCGGGCCGCTCCCCCAGGCCCCCGGGTCGCTCCCCGCAGCGGCTGGCTCAGCGCGGCTGGCTCAGCGCGGCTGGCTCAGCGCGGCTGGCTCAGCGCGGCTGGCTCAGCGCGGCTGGCTCACGCTCGCTGGGTCAGGATCACCAGTTCGGCGACGGCGGCCACGACCAGGGCCGCGATCAGTGCCACCAGGCCGCCGACCAGTGCGTGGGTCACCAGGAGCAGCGGGGCGATCGCCGCCGCGGTGCCGGCGAACGCCAACCGCCGGTCGGTCCGCCGGACCAGCGTGAGCGCCGCACCGAGCGACCGCGGGCGCACCTGCCGGGCCAGCCAGGCACCGACCGCCACCAGGACGGTCACGCCCATCACACCGGCCCACATCCGGGCCACCCCGGGGCTGGCCAGCGTCATGACCGCACTGAGCACCGCGGCAACCACCACGCCGTTGCTGACATAGAGCGTCGCCTGCCGCACCGCGTGCGCCACAGCTCCCGAGGTATCCAGGACGGAACCGGCCGGCCGGCTGATCGCAAACCCCCCACCTGAAGGCTCAGCCGGAGGCTTCTTCTCGGCCCGGCCCCGCCCCGCCCGCTCGGCGCCCAGCCGCCCGTCACCCGACCGCCCACCACCCGACCGTCCGTCACCCGACCGCCCGCCACCCGACTGCCCGTCACCGCGCCGCGGGTCACCCAACCGCTCGTCGCCAACCCGATCGTCATCCAGCGGCCCATCACCCAGCCGGCCATCACCCAGCCGATCGTCGCCCGGTCGCCCATCGCCGGGCCGCCCATCGCCGGGCCGGCCGTCGCCGAGCTGGTCGTCGGCCTTGTCGCCGGCTGGGAGGCGGTCACCCGGTGCCATCTGGTCGGGGGCCTGCGGGCCGAGGGTGGCCTCGTCCGCCAGCGACTCCAGGGCGAGCGCCCAGCGGCGGCGTTCGAGGCGGACGATACCCACGTCGCGCTGGGCGTCGGCGATGGTGGGTTCGAGTTCGAGCGCTTCGCCGTACGCCCGCTGGGCCAAATCGAAGAGTCGCAGCCGGGCCGCGACCACCGACAGCACCAGGTGCGCCTCGGCCTCTCGCGGCGTCAGGCGTACGCCGTTCCAGGCCGCGTTGAGTGCCTCCTGACCGTTGCGTGACTCGCTGAGCAGGGCCGCGCCGGTCCGCTGGGCGACCGGGTCCTCGGGCCAGCGGGTCAGGATCTCGCCGGCGACCCGGGCCGCCTCGGCGTAGCGCCGGTCGTCGGTGAGCGCCATGGCCCGGACCACCATCGGCTCGATCGCTTCCGGGGCGGACGCGGACGCCCGGTCCGCGGCGGTCAGCGCCTCGACCGGCTGTGCGGCGGCGACGTGCACCCGGGCCAACGTGGTGAGCAGGCGTGGGTCGGCGGGCGCGGCGGTCAACCCGGCCGCGAGCTCACCGGTGGCTTCGTCGTAGCGGCCGAGATCGGCGAGCAGCAGGGCCCGCTGGCGATACTCCTCGGGGGTCGTCTCGGGCTCGGACTGTGAGGTGGGCTCGCTCGACACCTGTCGAGCCTAGCGCCCGGGATCAGCCCCGATGGATCAGCGCGGTGGCGATGGCGGCCAGGCCCTCGCCGCGGCCGGTCAGCCCCAGCCCGTCGGTGGTGGTGCCGGAGACCGTCACCGGGGCGTCCACCGCCGCCGACAGCACCCGCTGGGCCTCGTCCCGGCGCTTCCCGATCTTGGGCTTGTTGCCGATCACCTGGATCGCGATGTTGCCGACCTGCCAGCCCTCGGCGCGCACCCGCCGCACCGTCTCGCCGAGCAGGGCCACGCCGGAGGCTCCCGCCCATTGCGGCTCCGAGGTCCCGAAGTTGCTGCCCAGGTCGCCGAGACCGGCCGCGCTGAACATCGCGTCGCAGGCGGCGTGCGCGGCGACGTCGGCGTCGGAGTGCCCGGCCAGGCCCGGCTCGCCCGGCCACCTGAGCCCGGCCACCCAGCACTCCCGGTCGGGGTCGAAGGCATGCACGTCAGTTCCGATCCCGATGCGCTGATCCACGCCGTCAGGCTAGCGGGAGCAGCGCCTCGGCGATCACCAGGTCCAGCGGGCGGGTGATCTTGAGCGCGAGTTCGGAGCCGGGCACGCAGACCACCGGGATGCCGGCTTTCTCCACCATGCCGGCGTCGTCGGTGTGCGCGGCCGGCGCGGCCCGGTGCGCTGCCGCCAGCACCTCGTGCCGGAACCCCTGCGGCGTCTGGACACCGCGCAGCACGGTGCGGTCGACCGTGCCGAGCACGATCTCGCTGCCGCCGGGGGCGGGGTCGACCTCTTTGATCGTGTCCACGACGGGGAGCGCGGGGATCACCGCGGGGTGCCCGGAACGGACCGCCGCGGCCACGGATTCCACCAGCTCGGGCGGGGCGAGGGCCCGGGCCGCGTCGTGGACCAGCACGATCGCGACGTCCGCGGGGACCACGGCCAGTGCGGCCGCGACGGAATCCTGGCGTTCGGCGCCGCCGGCGACCACGATCACCGGGGCCACGGGGGCGAGGAGCTCCCGGACCGCGGCCAGCTCGGCGGCGGGTGCGGCGACCACGATGGTACGGACGGAAGGTGCCGCCGCCACCCGCCGGACAGCGTGCACGAGCAGGGGCTCACCGGCGAGCAGGCGCAGCGCTTTGGGCGCACCGGGCCCGAGGCGCACCCCGGAGCCGGCCGCCGGGACGAGCACCGCGACGTCGCCGTCGGCGTTGAGCTGGGCGGTCATCCGCGGGTCCCCGTTCCGATGTGAGCACAGAAGGTCCCTGACCTTACCCAGGCACAGCAAAGGACCGCGACGTCACCGCGAGCATTAAGCGTCGCGGTCACGTCGCGGTCCTCGGCCGTTCTGGTGCCGGTGCTGGAGAGGCCGGATCAGGCCTCGGTGAGCACCTTGTCGAGCAGGACCTCAGCCTCGTCCTTCGTGCTCTTCTCAGCGAGGGCCACCTCGCCGACAAGGATGTCGCGGGCCTTGGCGAGCATGCGCTTCTCCCCTGCCGAGAGACCGCGCTCACGCTCGCGGCGCCAGAGGTCGCGGACGACCTCGGCGACCTTGAGCGGGTTGCCGGAGGCAAGCTTCTCAAGGTTGGCCTTGTAACGCCGGGACCAGTTCGTCGGCTCCTCGGTGTGCGGAGCGCGGAGGACGTCGAAGACCTTGCCCAGGCCTTCCTCGCCGACCACTTCGCGCACGCCGACGATCTCGGCGTTCTCAGCGGGCACACGGACCGTCAGGTCGCCTTGGGCGACCCGCAGGACGAGGTATTTCTTCTCCACGCCCTTGATAGTTCTAGTCTCGATTGCCTCGATGAGTGCGGCCCCGTGGTGGGGGTAAACAACGGTCTCGCCGACACTGAAAACCATAGGTTCGAAACCCCTTTCGCTGTGTCTAGGGTAACACGCCAAGACAGCGATGTCCCACCCTGGCCGTAACTGTTAGTGCAGCTCAGGGGGCATGTGAGGCGTCTTTCTACCGCTTGACATGCGGGCCGCGAACTGCCTCTGTAACGGAAAGTGATGAAGCAGTTACCACTCGGCCTAGCGAGTCGGATATTTCGGACCTGGTGTCTTTGTGAGGTCAAGCTTATCGCTAGTGACCGGAACGGCGCACCACTGGCGGTCGGTGCCCCGGTTGGGGGAGGCTGGGTGCAAGGTCCCCGCAGCACGTGAGACTCTGCGGCAGAGGGGAGGGTGAGTCATGGGCAGCCTCAGTGACAATGGCGACAACGGCGGCACCGGCGGCAACTGGCCGGGCGACGGCGGCTCCCCCGAGGGCTTGCCCGACCTCCCCGCCGAGTGGGGCGTCATCGTCGTGCCCGACGACCTCTCGACCCTGTCCGACGAGGTCACCGAGGTCCGCGCCGAGCTGCGCCGCGTGCACCGGCAGGACCGCTGGCGGCGCCTCACCGACCGGCCCGGCCTCCGCACCCTGCGCCGCATCGGGGCGGCCGGCCTCCGCGCCCCGGTGCTGATCATCTCGATGGCGGTCCTGGTCACGGTGGCCAGCCTCTTCGCCTCCGCCTGGCCCGGGCCGGCCCGCTCACCGGCCACCCAACGCACCGCGAACACCACGGACGAGGCCGTCGGCACCCTCCCGGCCCTGGAGCTGCTCGGCATGGACGGCCACACCGCGCCGCTGCGCGGCAGCCTGCCCGCGGTGGTGCTGCTCACCGACGGGTGCGACTGCGACGCCCTGGTGGCGGCCACCATCGCCGCCGTGCGCCCGGAGATCGCCGTCATCACCGTCGTCTCGGGCAAGGCCACGGCATCCACGCCGGTGACCGCACCGACGCCGCCGACCAGCAACACCCCGCAGGCCCAGGGCAAGACCGTGCGCGCCTTGCAGGACCCCACCGGCGAGCTCCGCAAGAACCTGCGACTCGGCGACCCCGACTCCACCGCGGCGGTCGTCCTGGTCGGCAAGAACGGTCAGATCGTGCGCAAGATCCACCACGCCGCGTCCGTCGACGCGTACGCCCCCGATCTCGCCCGGCTCTGATTCACACCTCGCACCATGAGTGAGAAACGACAGGTCAGAACGTGGTCGCCCGGGTCAGGCGCCACCGGAAGGCAACCTCCCGCTCCGACTCCGAGTTGACGGTCAGGAAGAACATGCCCGCCGGGGTGACCGTCAGCTCCACCGGTGCCGGCCGGGCCGCGCACGGGATCACCCGGCCCGGGTCGGTGGTCGTCGTGCTCAACCGCAGCCGCAGCCGGCCCTCGCCGGCGCACGCCACGACCAGCGCGTAGGCGCCGCCCCGGACCGCCGAGCTGCGGTCCGCCATGCTGCCCGGCCCGATGACCAGGGTCTCCGCGTCGGCCTGCAGCGGCAGCTCCGGGATGAGACGTTCCAGGGCCCGGCGCCCGTCGGTGAGTGCCGGGTCCTCGCCGATCCGTGGCACCGCGGTGAAGAACCAGGACGCGCCCGCGGCGAGGAGCAGCACGGCGAGCGCGTACAACGTCACACCCAGGGCGCGGTCCTGCGTCACGCCGACAAGGGTACGGCCGGATCCGGGCTCAGACGTACTCCAGCAGCACCCCGTACAGCGTCAGGCCGGGACCGAACGCGAGCAGGACCGTGCGGCGGGGCGGGACCACCCGGCGGCGCAGCTCCTCGAGAACGAGCAGGACGGTCGGGGACGAGCAGTTCCCGTACGACGAGAGCACCCCGCGGGACGCCCCCAGATCCTCGTCGGTGAGGCCGAGCCGCTCCTGGACCACGTCGAGGATCCGTGGACCGCCGGGATGGACCGCCCAGCCGTCCACGTCCGCGATGCTCAGGGCGTTGCGGCCGAGCAGCTCCTCGACCAGGTCCCGCACGTGCAGCGCGAGGACGTCCGGCACCTGGGGCGACAGGCCCATCCGGAAGCCCAGGTCGGTGACGTCCCACGTCATGTGGCCGGCCGTGGAGGTGTCGGTGAGGGCGGCGACGTCGCTCACCGCGTACCCATGGGCTGGTTGCGGAGTGAGCACGACGGCGGCCGCGGCATCGGAGAAGAGCGCGTGGGAGACGATCTGCTGAATGTCGGTGTGGGTGTCCGGGGGTTGCAGGTGCAGGCTGGTGAGCTCGGCGCAGAGCAGCAGCGCGGGCCGGCCGCGGGCCGCCACGAAGTCCGCCGCCATGCCGATGCCGGGCAGCGCCGCGTAACAGCCCATGTGGCCGACGAACACGCGCTGGACCTGGGGTGACATGCCCAGGTCCCGGGCGAGCAGGATGTCCAGACCGGGAGTGGCGTAACCGGTGCAGGAGCAGACCGCGAACAGACCGAGGTCGTCGGCGGCGAGACCGGCATCGGTGAGGGCCCGGCCGATGGCCTCTTTGCCGAGCGGGATGGCCTCGATCTGGTAGCGGCGCATCCGGCGTTCGGTCGACCACGTGGAGACGTCCTCCAGCAGCGGGCTGACCGCGGCCTGCCGGGTCCGCACGCCGGAGTTCTCGAAGAGGCGTTTTGCCAGCCCACGGCGACCGCCCTGGGCGTAGTGGGCGGCGAAATAGCGATCCCACAACTCGCTCTGCTCCGTCGAGGGCGGCAACGCCACCCCGAGCCCGGCGATCACCGCCCGACTGCTTCCCTGCACTCTGCCTCCCCAGGCCGACCGTTCGTGAACCCGCGCCGGACCGTTACCAGCGTGGGGCGGTGCCTTGCGAGTCGGGATCGCCGCCGAGGGCCTCGACACCGAGCCAGTCGGCGCAGACGTCGGAGGTGGCCGGCTGCAGGGAGCCGGCCCGGGCGTCGCGGTACAGGCGTTCCAGCGGGTGGCCGCGGCGCATCGCCGAGGTGCCGGCCGCTTCCAGCATCGACGCGGCGACCTCGGCGGCCGTGGTGCCGGCCAGCAGTTTCGCCCGCCACACCCAGCGGGTCGTCTCCGCTTCACCGGGCTGCTCGTCGACCCGGCGGGCGGCTTCCATGACGGCCAGGTGGGCGGCGGCGGCCGCCGCGTCGGCCCGCCCGATGCGGGCCCGGACCGCCGGGAGGTGTCCCAGCTTCCGCGCGTTGACGTGCTCGACCGCGGCGTCCACCGCGGCCCGGGCGACTCCGGCGTAGACGGCCGCGTAACTGGCCACCATCCAGTGCGGAGCGATCTGGGCGACCACGAGCGCGAGTCCTTCCATGCCGCCGAGCAGCGCGCCCTCCGGGACCGTCACGTCGACGTGGACGTCGTGCGAACCGGTGGCCCGCATGCCGAGCGCGTCCCAGGTCGGTTCGACGGTCAGGCCGTCACCGGCCGGGACCAGGAAGTGCGAGACCTGCGACGGGTCCGCCGCGCTCCGGGCCGCCACCAGGTACGCGTCCGCGTGCCCCGCCCCCGAGCAGAACGTCTTCGAGCCCTTCAGGTGGAAGCCGCCGTCGACCTTCTCGTACCGGGTGGACATCTCGGAGAGCCGGGAGCCGGCCCCGCGTTCGCTCATCGCCACCGCGTACCAGCTGCCCTCGGCCGCCGCCCGCAGGTAGTCGTCGCGGGCGGTCAGAGCCTCCGGCGGCAGTCCCAGCGCGTCGGCCAGCTCGTCGGTGACGCCGCTGAGCGCGCCGGTGACCGAGGCGTGCATGTTGAAGACCAGCGCGGTCGCGCCGTTGCCGCGGGCCAGCTCGTAGGCGATCGCCGCATAGTCGGCGAAGCCGGCACCCGCGCCGCCGAGCCGGGCCGGCGCCATGAGGCCGAACAGCCCGGACCGCCGCAGGTCGGCGAAGTCCTCGGCCGGGAACGAGCCGTCCCGGTCGTGCCCGGCCGCCCGGGCGGCGAACCGGGGTGCCAGCCGTCTGGCCTCGTCGACGCTCACTGCGTGCCCTCCTTACGGCCGATTCCCTGATAGAGCACCTGTGTCGAGCGGGTCGGGATCATCCGCCCGTGCGCCGGCACCCGCAGGAAGAGCCAGCGGACCAGGCCGGGCACGCTCGGGCGTACCCCACGGACCTTGAGACGTACGCCGTGCGCGGAGCAACAGGTGGTGAGGTCGCCGGGATCGACGAACAACGCTGGGTCATGAATGCCCACCGGTGCCGCGGCAAACCTCTCGCCGACCGTGATCGACACGAACCGGCCCAGCCAGGTGGCATTGATCGTGTCGAGCACGAGCAGGCCGCCGGGTCGCAGCACCCGGCAGAGCTCCGCCACCGTGCCCGGCAGATCGCGGACGTGCTCGAGGATCTCGCCGGCGGCCACGACGTCGGCGGACCCGTCGGCGAACGGCAGCGCGGTCACGTCGCCGTTGACCGCGGTGACCCCTCGCCGCGCCGACTCCGCCAGCCCGGGCCGGCCCAGGTCGACGCCGATGTGCCGGTAGCCGAGGTGAGCGACGTGCGGGGCGAGCAGGCCACCGCCGCATCCCGCGTCGAGCAGCACCGCGCCCGGACGGGTCGCGGGCGGCACCAGCGCGCCGCGGGCCGCCGCCAGCCAGTGCAGCAGCTCGAAACCGCCGCCCGGGCGCCACCACTCGCCGGCCAGGTCCTCGTACTGACGGGGATCGTTGCGGGGTAGCGGCATGTGATCGACTGTGGCACGGTCCGTGCACAACCACCACACTGCTTTCATGTCCGATCCCATCGTTCTGCTCAAGGCCTCGCATCCCGAACCGGGCGGTGCGGTGACGCTCGCCATGGCGCTCCTCGCGATCGGCGTGGGGCACAGCGCGTGGGGTGTGGTGGGGGTGGCCGCCGCGATCGGTGCCACCCAGCTCTCCGTGGGCTGGGTCAACGACTGGCTCGACGCCGATCGGGACAAGGTCACCGGGCGGACCGACAAGCCCGTGGCCTCGGGCGCCGTCTCCCGGCGTACGGTCGGCACCGCGGGTCTGCTCGCGTCCCTGGCCGTGCCCCTGCTGGGCCTGCCGTTCGGGCTCACGGCGACCGTCTGCGTCACCCTGGTCGCGCTGTCCGCGCTCAGCTACGACTGGCCGCTGAAATCGACCCCGCTGTCGGTGCTTCCCTACCTGGTGGCGTTCGGGCTGATGCCGGCGTTCGTGGTGATCGCCCTGCCGGGGCATCCGTGGCCGCCCGCCTGGCTGGTCGCCGCGGGATCGCTGCTCGGCGGCGGCGCGCACTTCGCCAACGTCCTGCCCGACCTCGCCGACGACGCTGCCACCGGCGTGGCCGGGCTGCCGCACCGGCTCGGCGCCACCGGATCCCAGCTGGCCGCGGGCGGATTCCTGCTGGCCGCGACGCTCACCCTGGTCCTCGGACCGTCCGGACCGCCGTCGTGGTCCGGCATCGCGGCCGCCGCTGCCGCCGCCGTGGTCCTGCCCCTGGGCTGGTACGCGGGCCGCGCCGAACTCGCTCGCGGAGCCCGCCGGGTCGCCATGTTCCGGGCGGTGATCGTGGTGGCGCTCATCGACGTGATCCTGCTCGTGTTCAGCGGGGCCGTGGTGTGAATGGACGGGTCGGCGTACGCACCCGATCTCCGCCTACTAGGCTGACCGCGGAGGTTTCTCGACCCGTCGGCTTGACCTGTTGTCTTGGAGGACTGTGATGCGCACGCTGGGATCCCGCCGCGCGATGCTGGCTACGGGAGTTGCAGCGGTGGCCTCGATCGCGCTCGCCGGTTGCAGCGCCGGACAGGTCGCCGAAACCGCTCTGAAGCGACCGTCGACCCCGGGTGTGAACGCCGACAACGCCAACCGCTCGGTCTTCATCCGCAACCTCTCGGTGGCCTACCCGGGCACCAAGGGATACGCGCGTGGGGCGACCGCGACGCTCGAGGTCGGCCTCTACAACCAGACCACCGAGCCGGTCACCGTGCTGATCAGCAGCCAGCCCGCCACCGGGGTCTCCGCCGGTGACGACGTCGTGGCCGCGCGACTGGTCGCGCTGATCGGCGGCGGTTCGGCCTCCCCCGCGGTCCCCGCCGCGGCGCCCTCCTCCTCGGCCACGCCGACCCCTTCCCCGGCGGAATCCTCCGCCGCTCCGTCGGAGTCGGCGTCCCCTGAAGAGTCCGCGTCGCCGTCCGCGTCCCCGTCGCCGTCGGTGCCGGGTCCCAAGGTCGAGCCGGCCCGGATCGAGCTGCCCCCGCTGGGCGGGGCCACGTTCCTGCCCGACGACGTCCAGAAGCTGCAGGCGCTCAACCTCGACGGCAAGCTGGTCCCGGGGGCCGCGCTCAACCTGACGTTCGAGTTCAGCAACGGCACCGACGCGCTGGTCGTGCAGGCCCCGGTCAGCACGCCGCTGGCACCCGCCTCGCGCGGCGCCGCCGACATCGCCGAGGACCACGAGTAAGACCGGTCCGCTGCCGGGCGTCGATGCTCGTTTGTCACACCCGCGGGCTAGCGTTGCGCTGTGACCACATCCCGTACCCGTAGCGAGCCGCGCCCCACCTATCAATGTGATGCGTGCGGGCACCAGCCGCCCAAGTGGCTGGGCCGCTGTCCGGAGTGCAACGAGTGGGGCTCGGTCATCGAGGCCAAGACCGGCCCGCTGATCTCGGGCCGGGTGGTCGCCACCCGCAAACCGTCCGAGCCGGCCCGTCCGATCGCGACGATCAGCGCCGCACCCGCCAAGGCCGTGCCGAGCGGGGTCAGCGAGCTCGACCGGGTGCTCGGCGGCGGCCTGGTCCCCGGCGCCGTGATCCTGCTCGCCGGCGAGCCCGGGGTCGGCAAGTCCACCCTGCTGCTCGACGTCGCCCAGCAGTGGGCGGCCGGCGCGGGCAGCCCGTCGCTCGTGGTCAGCGGCGAGGAGTCGGTCAGCCAGGTGCGGCTGCGCGCCGAACGCCTCGGCGCCCTGCACGAGAAGCTCTACCTCGCGTCCGAGAGCGACCTCGGCGCGGTGATCGCCCACCTCGACGCGGTCAAGCCGGGGCTGCTCATCATCGACTCCGTACAGACCATCTCCGCCCCGGGCACCGAGGGCGTTCCGGGCGGTGTCACCCAGGTCCGCGCGGTCACCGCGGCCCTGGTCAGCGTCGCCAAGGAGCGTGGCGTGGCGACCGTCCTCGTCGGTCACGTCACCAAGGACGGCTCGGTGGCCGGCCCGCGCGTGCTGGAGCACCTGGTCGACGTGGTGCTGCACTTCGAGGGCGACAAGCATTCCTCGCTGCGGCTCGTCCGCGGCGTCAAGAACAGGTATGGAGCGGCGGACGAGGTCGGCTGCTTCGAGATGCACGAGAGCGGCATCATCAGCCTCGCCGACCCGTCCGGGCTGTTCCTCACCCGATACAACGAGCCGGTGCCCGGCACCTGCGTCACGGTCGCGATGGAGGGCCGCCGGGCGATGGTCACCGAAGTGCAGGCGCTGATCGGGGCACAGGTCCAGGGGTCGCCCCGGCGCACGGTCTCCGGCCTCGACAGCGCCCGGCTCGCGATGGTGCTGGCCGTGCTCCAGCGCCGGATGGAGAAGATCAAGCTGCACGACCGTGAGGTGTTCGCCGCGACGGTCGGCGGCATCCGGGTCACCGAGCCCTCGGCCGACCTGGCCATGGCGCTCGCGGTGGCCTCCGGCGCGCTCAACCTGGCGATGGCCCCGCACCTGGTGGCCATCGGCGAGGTCGGGCTGACCGGCGAGGTGCGCCGGGTCGGTGCGGTCGGCCGGCGGCTCGCCGAGGCCGCCCGGCTGGGTTTCAAGGTCGCTCTGGTGCCACCGGGCTGCGGCCCGGCCGAGGGCGACACCCCGCCCAAGGGCATGCGCGTCGTCGAGGTCGGCGACCTGCAGTCCGCCGTGCAGTGGGCCGCCCGGGTGTCGGCGGAATGAGCGCCACCATGACCCGGTTCAACCGTATTCGTCCCACCCGACGATCACCCAGGGTGAGTGATCATTACGCTGCGGAGCATGATTCGCACCGCGGGTCGTTGACCTGGATGACAGTCCGTAGAATGTACAGGTGCCGCACGACCGCGATGCTCCGTCCGACCGCAACGCCCACGGGTCCCCTCACCACGCCAACGGGTCCGACCCCGGCGTCAATGGATCGGCAGCCGGCTCGATGACACCTCCCTCCCCCGGCCTGACCGGCAGCACCCCGACCGGCGACCCGCTGCGCGCCAACCTCGCCCTGATGGCCCCGGGCACCGCGCTGCGCGACGGCCTCGAGCGGATCCTGCGCGGGCGCACCGGCGCACTGATCGTGCTCGGCCACGACGACGTCGTGGAGCACATCTGCACCGGCGGCTTCCCGCTCGACGTCGAGTTCTCCGCCACCCGGTTGCGCGAGCTGTGCAAGATGGACGGCGCCGTGGTCATGTCCAGCGACGGCACCCGTATCGTCCGGGCCAACGTGCACCTCATGCCCGACCCCGGCATCCCCTCCGAGGAATCCGGCACCCGGCACCGCACCGCGGAACGGGTCGCGAAACAGTCCGGCTACCCGGTGATCTCGGTCAGCCAGTCCATGCACATCATCGGCCTCTACGTGAACGGCCAGCGACACGTCCTCGACGACTCCGCGGCCATCCTCTCCCGCGCCAACCAGGCCCTCGCCACCCTCGAGCGCTACAAACTGCGCCTCGACGAGGTCTCCGGCACCCTGTCCGCCCTCGAGATCGAAGACCTGGTCACCGTCCGCGACGCCGTCGCCGTGGTCCAGCGCCTCGAAATGGTCCGCCGGATCGCCGACGAGATCTCCGGCTACGTCGTCGAACTGGGCACCGACGGCCGCCTCCTGGCCCTCCAGCTCGACGAGCTCATGGCCGGCGTCGACGCCGACCGCACCCTGGTCATCCGCGACTACCTCCCCACCGGCCGCAAGGCCCGCACCCTCGACGAGGCCCTGGTCGAGCTCGACCTGCTGACCGCCACCGAAATGATCGACCTGGTAGCGGTAGCCAAAGCCATCGGCTACCCGGGAGCCTCCGACGCCCTGGACGCGGCGGTCAGCCCCCGAGGCTTCCGGCTCCTCGCCAAGGTCCCCAGGCTGCCCACCCCGATCGTCGAACGCCTGGTCAACCATTTCGGCAGCCTCCAACGCCTGCTGGGCGCCACCGTCGAAGACCTACAGGCCGTGGACGGCGTAGGCGACGCCCGAGCCCGAGGCGTCCGGGAGGGCCTGTCCCGCCTGGCCGAGGCCTCCATCCTCGAGCGCTACGTCTGACCCGGAGCCGGGTAACGGGAGCTCAACACGCCAGCCGAGCTCCCACACCCCGGCCATTAGCCTGGCCCATGCCCGAGCGGTCCACCTTCTTCGCCCGGATCACCGAGCGGGCCGCCCAACGAGGTAGACCCGCGCCCGGCGGCGGCAAAACCGGTTACCAAGGTACGACGACCCGGCGGGGGAACCCATTCACCCTGACAGAGCCGGCTGCCCCCCGGAAGTGAAACCGCGCCTGCCCGAGGTCGACCTTGACGGCGGGTGGGGGTGGGGGTCAGGCGCTTACGTTCAGGGTTACCGGGTTGCTGACCTTGTGGTCGAGGCGAGCCCGGACCTGGTACTGACCGGCGGCCGGGGCGGTGCCGGCGGCCAGGCCCGCGGTGCACTTGGTGGACTGGTGCCCGTTCCACGTCACGTTGAACTCGCGTTCGCTGTTCGGCGCCAGCTGCTGGACGTCCGAGCCGCGGACCGTGCTGCAGGTGTCGGAGGACCAGATCTTCTGGGCTCCGCTCTCGATGTAGATCTCCTGCAGGTCGGCGCCCAGGTCGCGCTTGCAGGCGCGGGCTGAGACGTTCTTGATCTTCAGCCGGATCTCGACCGGGGCTCCTCGGCCGACCGTGGTCGAGGCCGGGATCGGGGTCAGGGAGATCTCGGTGTCGCCGCACGAGCCGTCGGCCGGCTGGGTCACGGCGGTGTTCGCGCCGTCCGCTGTGCCAGCACCCGCGCTCGCCGGAACGCCTTCGGCGCCGCCGGTGTCCCCGCCGGGGCCGGCGCTGGCCGCTCCCACCGAGGGGGTGCTGCCGGGGGCGGTGGTCTGCAGGTCCTCGGGGTCGGGCCGCGAGGGGTTGCCCGCGCCCGGCGGCGGGTCCACGAACGACGGGGCGTCCTCCGGGGAAGCGGAGGCCGGAGCCGGGGTGGGTGCCTGCGAGGAAGCACCGGTGCCGCGCTTGCTGTCGTCGTCGCCACCGGAGCAGGAAACGAACAGCACGATGACGCCGAGGAGCAGCGCGCCGAGCACGACCGCACGGCGTCGCCAATACACGGCGGAGGGGAGGGGACCTACCGTCGAACGCATGATGTGAAGAACCGTATCCTCGCGACACCCCGGACACGGGTACGACGCGCCGGTTACGCGATACCGGCTCGTTTACTGATCGTCAGAGATACACCTTGCGCTGGTAGACGGCGTGGGCACCGGCGACACGGTCGAGGAAAAGTTTTCCGGCGCAGTGATCGATCTCGTGTTGCAGCGCGCGCGCCTCGAACGCGTCGGTCACCAGTCGCACCTCGGCGCCCGTACCCGGAAGGACGGCCTCGACCACGACGCGGCCGGCCCGTTTCACGTCTCCGGTCAGATCCGGCACGGACATGCAGCCTTCCCGGCCGGGCCGCCAGCGACTGGCCTCGACCACGCGCGCGTTGCAGAGCACGAACGTCCCGTGCGTGGTGGCGGTCTTCGGGTGCTGGGTGACGTCGAGCGCGAACACCTGCACCCCGACGCCGACCTGCGGGGCGGCCAGTCCGACGCAGCCGGGTGCGACCCGCATGGTGGCCACCAGGTCGGCGGCCAGCCGGACGATCGCCGGGTCGGTGGGGTCGACCTCGGCGCCCGGGGTGCTGAGGACCGTGGCCGGCGCGGTGACCACGGGGAGCACGGTGCCGTCGACGCCCAGGAGTTCGGGCTTCCAGTCGGCCAGTTCCTCGTTCACAGGACGTCCGACTCGGCCCGGCGCAGGGTCACCTCGACCCCCAGGTCCCGGGCGGCCTCGTCCAGCCGTACCGAAAGATCGGCTGCCGCACCCGGCGGCAGGTCGACCTCCGCGACCAGGACGTAGAGCGGCCCGGTGAGCCGGGTCGTGAGGTCGGTGACATTGCCGCCGGCGGCGGCGACCACCCGGGTGACGGCGGCGACGATCCCCAGCCGGTCCGCGCCGTGCACACTGACGAGGTACGGCTCCCCGGGCTCCTCAGCGGCCGACGGCTCGACCGCCCGGACGGTGGCGAGCATCCCACCGAGCGGCAGCAGCGCCTTCTCCACGTCCTCGACGGAGGCTCCGGTGCAGATCAGGGTCATCGCGAAGTGACCGCGCAACCGGGTCATCGTCGAGTCGGAGAGGTTGGCCCCGGCCCCGGCGAGGGCGGTCGTGACCTCCGCGACGATGCCGGTCCGGTCGGGTCCTATGACGGTGATGGCTAGCTCGTTCACCCGGGCATCTTAAGCTTGTCGGCCTATGACTCTCGCCGACTCCGCCATCCAGTGGTACGAGGAAAACGCCCGCGACCTGCCCTGGCGGCAGCCCGGCACCACCGCGTGGGCGGTGCTGGTCAGTGAGGTGATGCTGCAACAGACCCCGGTCGTCCGGGTCGAACCCGCCTGGCGGGCCTGGATGAACCGCTGGCCGACCCCGGCCGACCTGGCCCAGGACCCGCCGTCGGAGGCGATCCGGATGTGGGGCCGGCTCGGTTATCCGCGCCGGGCGATGCGCCTGCACGCGTGCGCGGTGGCCATCGTGGAACGCCACGGCGGTGAGGTGCCCGATGACCTCGACAAACTGCTCGCACTGCCCGGTGTCGGCACCTACACCGGACGGGCGGTGGCGACCTTCGCGTACGGCCAGCGGCACCCGGTCGTGGACACGAACGTGCGCCGGGTGGTCTCCCGCGCGGTCGAGGGCAAGCCGGACGCGGGTCCCACCACGACCGCCGCCGACCTGGTCGCGACCGAGGAACTGCTGCCACCTGACGCGGGGCGCGCGGCGAAGGCCAGCATCGCGTTCATGGAGCTGGGTGCGATCGTCTGTGTCGCTCGCGCCCCACGTTGCACGATCTGCCCGTTCGAGCACGTCTGCGCGTTCCGTCTCTCCGGCGAGGCGGTGCCGGCCGGGCCGAGCCGCAAGCCGCAGAAGTACGCGGGAACCGACCGTCAGGTCCGTGGCCTGCTGCTGGAGGTGCTGCGGCACGCCACCGGCCCGGTGCCCCGGCAGCGGCTCGACGTGGTGTGGGGCGACGAGGTGCAGCGGGCCCGCGCGCTGGCCGGCCTGGTCGAGGACGGCCTGGTGGAGCCGCTGGACTCCGACGCCGACCGGTTCGTGCTGGCCGGCGACCATCCGGCCCGCTATCCCACCGTGGGTTAGGTCGAGACGTGCAGGGCCGCGGCGATCGCGGCGGGCAGTGGGTACGGGCGTTCGTCCGGCAACATCTGCTCGGCCCGGAACTGATCGCCGCGGCGCACCATGTCTCCGATCCGCCGGGCCTCGTGGGTGATGTCGGTGATCCCGACCGTCCATTCCTGCACGTATCTGTCAATCGCGTCCAGGCCGAGGCCCACCTGCAGGGCCCGGTACGGCAGCGGCTTGAGTTCGATGGAACGTTCCGGCTCCCACTGGACCCGCACGGGGCTCTGGCTGAGCATGGCGGTCCAGTGTTCGCGGTCGGGGAAGAACTTCTGGTCATACTGGGCGAGTACCGAGTGGGCCAGCGCCCATTCGAAGCCTTCCCGGGTCATCTCGACCGCGAGCACCCGTTCCTGGTTGTCCGGGCTCGCCCACTGGGAACGGAACATCATCCACAGGAACGACGGCTTCAGCCAGGTCATCCGGTCCCGCTTGAACGGCGGCACGAACCGGCCGGCCTTCGCCGCGGCGAGCGCGATCGGCACCGGATACGCCTGGTACACGGTGACCGTCTCGGGCGTGTAGACCGCCCGTACCTGCCGCGCCGGGACCTGATACACAGCTCGATGATCACGCGGCCGGGCCCTCCGTGGGGCCGTTTCCCGGGTAAGGCCGCTCCACGGGTACCAACTCGGGGTCCCGGCTCGCCGCAACCGCCCGGGCCAGGGCGGTCACATCGGTGATGGAGACGATCCACTCCTCGGTGTAGAGCCGCGCGGCCTCCCCGGCGAGCCCGAGCTGAAGGGAGCGGTACGGCAGCGCGCCGAGCTGCAACGACCGCTCCGGATCCCACTGCACCCGGACCGGGCTGCGCTTGAGCCGCCGTGACCACTCCTGCCGGGTCTCGCCGCTGTGCCGGTCGTAGTCGCTGGGGCAGGCCGCGGCGAGTGCCCGGTCGAAGCCGTCCCGGGTGATCTCGATCGCCAGGATGTGCTCCTGACCGGGCTTGGTGGCCCAGCCCGAGCGGTACATCATCCACAGGAACGACGGCTTGACCCAGGTCATTCGCCCGGGGCCAGCCCATTAACCGGAAACGGCCCGGCGCTTTCGCGCCGGGCCGTTTCCGAAAGGTTCTAGCAGGTCACTCGTCGGCCGCGGCCGCGCCGAGGTCGGCGGGGACGGCATCCGGGACGGTGGCTCCCCGGTCGGCACCGGTGAAGGTCAGCTTGGCCTTCTCGATGTTCTCCGGGTCGCCCTCGCAGTCCACGACCACGATCTGGCCCGGGCGCAGTTCGTTGAAGAGGATCTGCTCGGACAGGGTGTCCTCCAGGTCGCGCTGGATCGTGCGACGCAGCGGACGGGCACCCAGGACCGGGTCGAAGCCCTTCTTCGCGAGGTACTTCTTCGCGTTGTCGGTCAGCTCCAGACCCATGTCCTTGTTCTTCAGCTGGCCTTCGATCCGGGCCGTGAAGATGTCCACGATCTCGAGGATCTCGTTCTGGCGCAGCTGGTGGAACACGATGGTGTCGTCGATCCGGTTCAGGAACTCCGGGCGGAAGTGCTGCTTCAGCTCGTCGTTGACCTTCACCTTCATCCGCTCGTAGTTCGACTCCTCGGCCTCCGAGGCCTGGAAGCCCAGCGACACCGCCTTGGCCACATCCCGCGTGCCCAGGTTGGTGGTCAGGATGATCACCGTGTTCTTGAAGTCGACGATGCGGCCCTGACCGTCGGTCAGGCGACCGTCCTCCAGGATCTGCAGCAACGTGTTGAACACATCCGGGTGAGCCTTCTCGATCTCGTCGAACAGCACCACCGAGAACGGCTTACGACGGACCTTCTCGGTCAGCTGGCCACCCTCGTCGTAACCGACGTAGCCGGGAGGCGCACCGACCAGACGCGACACCGTGTACCGGTCGTGGAACTCCGACATGTCGAGCTGGATCAGGGCGTCCTCGGAGCCGAACAGGAACTCGGCGAGCGCCTTGGAGAGCTCGGTCTTACCGACACCGGACGGACCGGCGAAGATGAACGAGCCCGAGGGGCGCTTCGGGTCCTTGAGGCCGGCCCTGGTACGGCGGATGGCCTTGGACACCGCCTTGACGGCGTCCTCCTGGCCGATGACCCGCTTGTGGAGCTCGTCCTCCATGCGCAGCAGGCGGGACGTCTCCTCCTCGGTGAGCTTGTAGACCGGGATACCGGTCCAGTTACCCAGGACCTCGGCGATCTGCTCGTCATCGACCTCGGACACGACGTCCAGGTCGCCGGCCTTCCACTCCTTCTCCCGCTGCGCCTTCTGGCCCAGCAGTTGCTTCTCCTTGTCGCGGAGCTGCGCGGCGCGCTCGAAGTCCTGCGCGTCGATCGCGGACTCCTTGTCACGACGCACCTGGGCGATGCGCTCGTCGAAGTCACGCAGGTCCGGCGGTGCGGTCATCCGGCGGATCCGCATCCGCGCGCCGGCCTCGTCGATCAGGTCGATCGCCTTGTCCGGCAGGAACCGGTCGGAGATGTAGCGGTCGGCCAGCGTCGCCGCGGCCACGAGCGCCGCGTCGGTGATGCTGATCCGGTGGTGCGCCTCGTAACGGTCGCGCAGGCCCTTCAGGATCTCGATGGTGTGCGCCAGCGACGGCTCACCCACCTGGATCGGCTGAAAGCGGCGCTCGAGTGCGGCGTCCTTCTCGAGGTGCTTGCGATACTCGTCGAGGGTGGTCGCACCGATGGTCTGCAGCTCACCACGGGCGAGCATCGGCTTGAGGATGGAGGCGGCGTCGATCGCGCCCTCGGCGGCACCCGCACCCACCAGGGTGTGGATCTCGTCGATGAACAGGATGATGTCGCCGCGGGTGCGGATCTCCTTGAGCACCTTCTTGAGGCGCTCCTCGAAGTCACCGCGGTAGCGGGAACCGGCGACCAGCGCACCGAGGTCGAGGGTGTACAGCTGCTTGTCCTTCAGCGTCTCGGGCACCTCACCCTTGACGATGGACTGCGACAGCCCTTCCACGACGGCGGTCTTGCCGACGCCCGGCTCACCGATGAGCACCGGGTTGTTCTTGGTGCGACGGGACAGCACCTGCATGACCCGCTCGATTTCCTTCTCCCGGCCGATGACCGGGTCGAGCTTGCCCTCGCGGGCGGCCTGGGTCAGGTTGCGTCCGAACTGGTCGAGCACCAGGGACGTCGACGGGGCGGCCTCGCCCGCGGCGGCACCGGCTGCGGCCGGCTCCTTGCCCTGGTAACCCGAGAGCAGCTGGATGACCTGCTGACGCACCCGGTTGAGGTCGGCACCGAGCTTCACCAGGACCTGGGCGGCGACGCCCTCACCCTCGCGGATCAGGCCGAGCAGGATGTGTTCCGTGCCGATGTAGTTGTGGCCGAGCTGCAGAGCCTCGCGAAGCGACAGCTCCAGCACCTTCTTGGCCCGCGGCGTGAACGGGATGTGCCCGCTCGGCGCCTGCTGGCCCTGGCCGATGATCTCCTCGACCTGCTGCCGGACCCCCTCGAGGGAGATGCCGAGGCTCTCCAGAGCCTTCGCGGCAACGCCTTCGCCCTCGTGGATCAGGCCGAGCAGGATGTGCTCTGTCCCGATGTAGTTGTGGTTGAGCATCCGGGCCTCTTCTTGGGCCAGGACGACAACCCGTCGCGCTCGGTCGGTGAACCGCTCGAACATGCCCTCGTGCTCCTCACGTGCCGTGCGCCAATGAACTGGCGGGGCCAGCGCCCGGGCATCGGTGATACCCGTGCTGTGACTACTCTATCGCCGCTGGAGGACTCTGCCGGGCCCTCGAGCCCGGCCGGGACGTCCCGCACCGATGATTTCCCCAACTTCGCACGCTCAGCGGCTGTTCCCCACCCCCGCGGAGTACGCGCACAGCGAAATCCCGCTTCGTCCACAGCCTGTGGACAACGGCGTCCGCCCCTGTGGATAACTTACGCAACCCGAGCGAAGTACGAGCGAAAAGCAGCAGGGTCCGCCGCACGGGAGTGCGACGGACCCTGTGGAGAACGAGGGGAACGGCTCAGCGGCCGGGACCCTTGGCGTGGAACTCGTCCACGATCTCCTGCGGGATCCGGCCCCGGTCGGAGATCTCCTTGCCACTCTTCTTGGCCCACTCGCGGATGGCCTTGTTCTGCTCGCGGTCGGCGGTCGCGCCGCCACGGCCCCTGGCAGCCCGGCCTCCCACGACCACCCCGCCGCGGGCGACCTTCGCTCCGGACGCCACGTACGGCGCGAAGAGGTCACGCAATTTCGACGCGTTCTTGTCGGACAGGTCGATCTCGTACTGAATGCCGTCGAGCGCGAACTTGACGGTCTCCTCGGCATCACCGCCGTCGAGGTCGTCGACAAGCTTGTGAATGATCTGCTTGGCCACGGGCCGTTATCCTCCCGAACACAGGGTCTCTTGTCAGGCAATCCCCGAGAACAATAACGCTGCGCCCGCGTGATCCGTCAATGCGGGGTTCGATATGGGACCGACGGAGGGTACGAAGGGGAACGGTGGCGTTTCGACGAATGTCCCCGCGGACCGTTTCCATTCCCGGTGCAGAATCCATCCTGGCCTGCCGGATTCACCGCCGGGCGCCGCCCACCGGGTGGACTGTCGCGCGTGTACACGTGTCGGCCGGGAGCCGGGCCGAGAAAGGCGAAGGGTGTGACAGATCGTTACTCCAGCGAGACGGATACCGGGCAATGCCATCGAAGCACGTCGCGCCCGGCACGGGTGGCCACGGCGCGGCGATGACGTTGCCCGGCCCGCGCTCCGGCGATCCGCGGAATCGAATGCGGGTCGCCGGAGAAAAGCCCGCCCACGATAGGCGGATAAAGATCTATGTCCAGCACGTCGCACAGAGTCACAAAATCGTCCGCCGTTTAGCACGCCGGAAAATCAGCCGACATTCCGCTCATAAACCATACGCAACCCGATCAGAGTGATCATGGGCTCGTACGCGGTGATGGTCCGGCAGGCGTCCTTGACCAGCCCCGCGAGCCCGCCGGTGGCGATCACCGCCCGGACCTGCCCGAGCTCCTCGGTCATCAGGTCGACGATCCGGTCCACCTGACCGGCGACGCCGAAATAGAGCCCCGACTGCAGGCACTCGACGGTGTTCTTGCCGATGACCGAACGCGGCCGGGCCGGCTCGACCTTGCGCAACTGGGCGGCCCGGGAGGCCAGCGCATCGAACGAGATCTCGATCCCGGGCGCGAACGCGCCACCGAGGAACTCACCACGTTCGCTGATGACGTCGAAATTGGTGGTCGTGCCGAAGTCCACGACGATCGACGGGCCGCCGTAGAGGGCGTGCGCGGCCAACGTGTTCACCACCCGGTCGGAGCCCACCTCCTTCGGATTGTCGATGGCGAGCTGTACCCCGGTCTTCACGCCGGGCTCGACGACGACATTCGGCAGATCCCGGTAATAACGGCCCAGCATCGTGCGCAACGTCCGCAACGCGGCCGGCACGGTGGAACAGGCCGCCACCCCGGTGATCTCGACGGCATCACCGGCGAGCAACCCCCGCAGAATCAGCCCCAGCTCGTCGGCGGTCGACCGGGCATCGGTCTTGATTCGCCAGTTGTGGACCAGTTTGTCGCCGTCGAACGTGGCGAGAACCGTGTTGGTATTGCCGATGTCGATGCACAAAAGCACGAGCAGCACCTTAAATTCAGGACACCCGGAGGTCCATCGCGATGTCGAGGATCGGGGAGGAGTGGGTCAGGCCGCCCACCGACAGATAGTCGACGCCGGTGGCCGCGTACGCCGCGACGGTCTCCAGGGTCAGGTTGCCGGTCGCCTCGAGCTCGGCCCGGTCGCCGACCGCCGCCACGACCTCGACGAGCAGGCCGGGCGTCATGTTGTCGCAGAGCAGGAAGTCCGCGCCGGCCTCGACCGCCTCGACCGCCTCCGCGACCGTGGTGACCTCGACCTGGACCGCCACGTCGGGGAACTTCTCGCGGACCAGCCGGTAGGCCGCGGTGATGCTGCCGGCCGCGAGCTTGTGGTTGTCCTTGATCATCGCGACGTCGTACAGGCCCATGCGCTTGTTGGTGCCACCGCCGGCCCGGACCGCGTACTTCTCGAGCGCGCGCAGGCCGGGGGTGGTCTTGCGGGTGTCCAGGACCGTCGCCTTGGTCCCGGCCAGCTCGTCGGCCCACCTGCGGGTGTGGGTGGCCACGCCGGACATCCGGCACAGCAGGTTGAGCGCGGTGCGCTCCGCGGTGAGCAGCGACCGGGTCGGCCCGGACACCACGGCCAGCACGTCGCCGCGCACCACCCGGGCACCCTCCGGGACCCGCTGGTCGAACGTCGCGGTGCCACCGGAGGTCGCCGCGAAGACCTGGGCCGCCACCGGCAGCCCGGCCACCACGCCCGGGGCCCGGGCCACCAGCTCGGCGGTGTCCACCTGGTCGCCGGGGATGGTGGCCTCGCTCGTCACGTCCCGGGGCGGGTCACCGAGATCCTCGGCCAGCGCCGTATAGACGATCCGCTCGACCTCGGCGAGATCCAGTCCGTCACTCACGTAGGCATTCCCGTTCACGGTGGAATCGTCGGTCATGGCATCTCCTCGAAGGTCTGGGCGAGGCGGCCACGCTGGTCGATGGAGCCCAGCAGGTGGCCACGCCACTCGTCGGCGGCGTTGGGGTGATCCTCGCGCCAGTGACACCCCCGCGTCTCGCGGCGCTCCGCAGCGGAGGCGACCAGCGCAGCGGCGACCGTGAGCAGGTTCGTCGCCTCCCACGAGGCGTTGCGCGGGGTGCCGTGCTGCTCGCCGAGGCGGGCGAGCTCCTTCGCGGTGGACGCCAGCGAATCCGCCGAGCGCAGGACCCCGGCCCCACGGGTCATCGCACGCTGCAGTTCACCGCGGATCTCCGGGGACACCACCCAGCCGGGCGCGGCGGGTGCACGGCCGGAGGTCAGCGCCGGGGACGGATCGGCCTGCGCGGGCAGATCACGGGCGATGTCGTCGGCGATCCGCCGGGAGAAGACCAGGCCCTCGAGCAGGGAGTTGCTGGCCAGCCGGTTGGCACCGTGCACACCGGTGCAGGCGACCTCGCCGCACGCGTACAGGCCGGGGATCGAGGTGCGGCCGTGCAGGTCGGTGCGGACCCCGCCGGAGGCGTAGTGGGCCGCCGGGGCGACCGGGATCAGGTCGGTCGCCGGGTCGACCCCCGCCGCCCGGGTGGACGCCATGATCGTCGGGAAGCGCTGCTCCAGGAACTCGCGGCCGAGGTGCCGGGCGTCGAGATAGACATGGTCGGCGCCGGTGGCCCGCAGGACCCGGTGGATGCCCTTGGCGACCACGTCGCGCGGGGCCAGCTCGGCGAGCTCGTGCTGACCGACCATGAAACGCGTCCCGGCCTCGTCGACGAGATGGGCGCCCTCACCGCGCAACGCCTCCGAGATGAGCGGCCGCTGCACCGAGGTCACGCTCGCGGTGACGAACGAGGTGGGGTGGAACTGCACGAACTCCACGTCCGTGACGACCGCGCCGGCCCGCAACGCGAGCGCCACACCGTCGCCGGTGGAGACCGCCGGGTTGGTGGTGGACGCGAAGACCTGGCCCATGCCTCCGGTGGCGAGCACGACCGCGCGGGCCAGGATCGCACCGACACCGTCCTCGTCGCCCTCACCGAGCACGTGCAGCGTGATGCCACAGGCCCGGCCGTCGGCCGCGCGCAGCAGGTCGAGCACGAGCGCGTGCTCGACCAGACGGATCCACGGGTCGCGGTGCACCGCCTCGTGCAGGGCGCGCTGCACCTCGGCACCGGTCGCGTCCCCGCCCGCGTGCACGATCCGGTCGGCGCGGTGGCCGCCCTCGCGGGTCAGCATCAGCGACCCGTCGACGTTGCGGTCGAACTCCGCACCGATCCGGATCAACTCACGGATCCGGGCCGGACCCTCTTCGACCAGGACGCGTACGGCGGCCGGGTCGCAGAGCCCGACCCCCGCGATCTCGGTGTCGAACGCATGGGCCTCGGGGGTGTCCAGCGGATCGAGCACGCCGGCGATCCCACCCTGCGCCCAGCGGGTGGACCCGTCATCGATATTGACCTTGGTGACCACGGTGACGTGCAGGCCCTGCTCGCGCAGGTGCAGCGCGGCGGTGAGGCCGGCCACGCCCGAGCCGACCACCAGCACGTCGGTGGACTCGGTCCAGCCCGGCTCGGGGGCGGCCAGGCGGCGGGGGAGCACCGGAAGGTCGGCGAGATGCGACATGGGATCAGTCAACCCCGCGGGTGCGTCTTTTTCACCGTCGGGGCGCCGCAAAGTGCGAAGGGTTACTGGTACTGGACAGGAAGGGCTTTCTGGCCCTTGCCCTTGAGCGACGACGTCAGCGTGGCGGTGTCCACCCACAGGTAGCAGCGCACGCCACGATCACCCATCGCCCAGACGTCCTCACCACCGGGCAACGACACCACGCCGGCCCGGTACTCGAGGTCGGCGTCGTCGGGCACATCCACGTACGTGGCGATCAGCGCGCGGCAGCCGTCATGGAACTCGTCCCAGTCCTTGCTGCTGTCCGGATAGGCCACGTCCGCACCGGTCTCCCAGATCCCGACGAACTCGGCGTTGTGCCCGGCCGCGCACGAACTGGCCGGCATCGAGCTGATCTTGCCGTCCTTGTCCAGCTGCACGCCGTAACAGGTGAGCAGCAGCGGCGACCTCGGCTCCTTCAACGCGTCACGCAGGCTGCCGACCCGCTGCACCAGCCCCGCGTCGTCCTCGACCGAGCTGCTGACCAGCACCTCACAGCGATACCAGCGGGCACCCCCGGCCCACGCGGCCTTGGTCGGCTGGGTCACCCCGATCCACAACCGGGCTGTGCGCCAGGGACCGCCGACATAGGCGGTGGTCTTGCTGTCACAGATCTGGTACGCGGCCCGCTGCCCCGCCGAATCGTTCGCGGGCGGGTCGTCGGCCTCGGCGGCGGGACCCGGGTACTCCCCGACGTAGACGGTCTCGGTGCGGTGCTTGATCTGACAATCGACCTCCTCGTACGAGGAGCGGGCCCCGGACGTCGAGAAGTTCGCCAGATGACAGGTCTCGGCCACCGGGGTGAAGCCGGCGGGGGCGCCGATCGCGGCCCAGCCGTTGGTGAGGTTCCCATCGACGCCGGGCGGGTTGCCGCAGCCCGCGACGAGCAACGTGAGACCCAGCATCGCGGCCATGCCCCACCCGCGGCGGCCGAGGTGACGCCGACTGAAGTGCCGCATGACCTTGCCCTCCGAGATGCCACTGCCGCCCGTTTTGCCCATCGTATGGCAAATGCCCCCGGGCTGGGAGGGAAGCGCAAGGAGGGCGGTGGGTGAGGGAGTGGCTGGTTGCAGCCGTGGGCGTCAGTGGGCCGCAACCGTGAGGTCGCCGCGTACCAGATCGCCGGCCATGCCCGGCACCGCAGCCGCCGGGTCCGTGCCCAGCTCGATGATGGTGTTGGTGGGGTCGACGTGGACCACCCGGGGGCGGAAGGTGCGGGCCTCGGCGTCGTCCATCTGGGCGTAGGCGATGAGGATGACCAGGTCACCGGGGTGGATGAGGTGGGCTGCCGCGCCGTTGATGCCGATCACGCCGGTGCCGGGGGTGCCCTCGATGACGTAGGTCTCGAGGCGGGCCCCGTTGGTCACGTCGACGATCGCCACCTGCTCGCCGGGCAGGAGGTCGGCCGCCTCCATCAGGTCGCGGTCGACCGTCACCGACCCGACGTAGTGCAGGTCCGCCTGCGTGACCGTGGCTCGGTGGATCTTGGATTTGAGCATCGTACGGAACATCAGGCGGTCTCTCCGAGGTGCAGCGGGATGTTGTCGATCAGCCGGGTGGTGCCCACCTTGGCCGCCACCAGCAGCCGGGCCGGGCCGGTGGCCGGGGCGGGGCCGAGCAGCGGGTCGGTGAGGGCGAGGTAGTCGACGCGTACGCCGGGTTCGTCTTCGAGGATCTTGGTGGCGACCTCCAGGACCCGGCCGGGGTCGTTCTGGAGGGCTCCCTCGCGCAGGGCGTGGGAGAGCGCGAGCGCCGCCTGCCGCTGCTCCGGGCCGAGGAAGCGGTTGCGGCTGGACAGGGCCAGACCGTCGGTCTCGCGGACCGTGGGCACACCGATGATCTCCACGCCGAGTTCGAGGTCGTGGACCATGCGCTTGATCAGGGCGAGCTGCTGGAAGTCCTTCTCGCCGAAGAACGAGACGTCGGCGTGGGTGAGCCGGAGCAGCTTGGCGACCACGGTGAGCATGCCGGAGAAGTGGCCGGGGCGGCTGGCGCCCTCGAGGATCTCGCCGAGCGGGCCGGCGTTCATCGTCACCGAGGGGGCGCCGCCCGGGTACATCTCGTCGCGGTCGGGGGCGAACACCACCGCGACGCCCTCGGCGCGACAGGCCTCGAGGTCGGCTTCGAGCGTGCGCGGGTACTTCGCGAAGTCCTCGTTCGGGCCGAACTGCAGCGGGTTGACGAAGATCGTGACGATCACGAACGCGGAACGGGCCCGGGCCTCGCGCATGAGCTGCCGGTGCCCTTCGTGCAGCGCGCCCATGGTCAGCACCACCGCGATCTCTCCCGGTGCGGCGGCGGTCGCGGCGGCCAGCTCGGCCCGGGTGTGGACGAGGTCGGTCATGAGAGGCTCCCCACGGTCGCGTCGGCAAGGACGTCCAGCAACAACACCGCGTCCTGGGGACGCAGCCGCCCGGCGGCAACTGCTCTATCGGCAGTCCGGCGCGCCAGCGCGAGATATGCCGGCGCGGACTCCGGCGTCAGGCGGTCAAGATGCTTGCGTACGGTGCCCGCGTCGCCCCTCGACACCGGCCCGGTCAGAGCGGCGTCCCCGAGCGTGAGCGCGTTGTCCAGCGCCGCGTGCAGCAGGGGCGAGAGCACCGCGTCCGGCCGTTCGACACCCGCCGCCCGCAGCAGGTCGGCGGCCTCGTTGACGAGCGTGACCAGGTGATTCGCGCCGTGGGCGAGCCCCGCGTGGTACAGCGGGCGGGCGTCCTCGGCGATCCACTCGGGGATGCCGCCGAGGTCGGTGACCAGGCGGGCGGCGAACGCCCGGTCCCGCGCGGTCACCCCCCACGCGATGCCGGGCAGCCGGTCCAGGTCGCCGTCGGCGCCGGTGAACGTCATCGCCGGGTGCAACGCGATGCCGTCGACCGCGCCCAGGACAGCGACGCCGTGCGCTCCGGAGGTGTGCGCGACGACGGTACGGGCGGAGAGCGCACCGGTAGCGGAAAGCCCCGCCACGACGGCACGCAGCGAGTCGTCCGGCACGGCCAGCAGGAGAAGGTCGGTGGCGGCCCGGGCCACGTCGTCCGCGGGCAGGATCGCCGCCCGGGGCAGCAGTCGCCGGGCTCGTTCCTGGGAGGCGTCGGAGACCGCCGCGGTGGCGACGACGTCATGCCCGGCGGCGTCGAGGGCGGCACCGACAACGGCACCGACCCGGCCCGCGCCGACAATGCCGACGACCAGGGGGTTCGCACGCAGCATCGCGCTCATGTCCAGATCCAGTCCTCGATCAAGGGGTACCGGTCGAGGCAAAGTATGCGCCCGCGTAACACGCCTGTGACAAGAGCCTGTGACTAGATTGACTCCCATGACGAGGCCGATGTGACGAGGCTGGGCTGGCGGGACGCCATGGGCCGGGCGCTCTACGGGCCGGGCGGGTTCTTCACCGGCGCCGCCGACCGGCCCGCTGATCACTTCCGCACCAGCGTGCACGCCTCACCGCTGTTCGCCGGGGCCCTGCTGCGGCTGATCGACGCGGTCGACGAGGCGCTCGGCCGGCCCGCGGAGCTGCAGATCGTGGACGTCGGCGCCGGGCGTGGGGAGCTGCTGGCCGCGCTGCGGGCCCTCGGCGCGGACCACGGGCGGTTCCGGTTGACCGGGGTCGAGGTGGCGCCCCGGCCGGCCGGGCTGCCCGCCGAGATCGGCTGGCGGCCGGACCTGCCCGAGCCGATCACCGGGGTGCTGCTGGCCACCGAATGGCTCGACAACGTGCCGCTCGACGTGGCCGAGGTCGACGCCGGCGGCCGGATCCGGCGGCTGCTCGTCGACCCCGGCACCGGGCTCGAGTCACCGGGCGCCGACATCGACGCCGCCGACCGGTTCTGGCTGGCCCGCTGGTGGCCGCGCGCCCGTCCCGGCGACCGGGTCGAGATCGGCTGGCCCCGCGACGTGGCCTGGGCGGACGCCGTCGCCACGGTGCACCGGGGGGCGGCGCTCGCGATCGATTACGGACACCTGCGCGGCGATCGGCCGGGGCTGGGGACGCTCACCGGGTTCCGGGACGGGCGGCAGGTTCCGCCGGTGCCGGACGGCAGTCGCGACCTGACGGCGCACGTGGCGTGGGACTCGGTCGCGGCGGGGCCCGGGTACCCGTACCGGATGAGGGGTCAGCGGGAGGCGCTGCGAGCGCTCGGGGTCGACGGCGGACGACCACCGCTCGACCTCGCCCGCACCGACCCGGCGGCCTATCTGCGCGCCCTCGGCGCGGCCGGCGCCGCCGCCGAACTGACCGACCCGGACGGACTCGGCGGACATCGGTGGTTGCTGCACGAGATAGGCGTCGAGCTTCGTGGGACGATCTGAGCCGTGAGTGACGCGCGGGAGATGACCGTCGGTACGGGTGCCGGGCTCGACACCGCCGACATGGTGCTCAACATCGGCCCGCAGCACCCCTCGACCCACGGGGTGCTGCGCCTCAAACTGACCCTCGACGGCGAGCGCGTGACCACCTGCGAACCGATCGTCGGCTACATGCACCGCGGCGCCGAGAAACTGTTCGAGGTCCGCGACTACCGGCAGATCCTCGTGCTGGCCAACCGGCACGACTGGCTCTCCGCGTTCTCCAACGAACTCGGCGTCGCCCTCGCCGTCGAACGTCTCATGGGCATCGAGGTGCCGGAACGCGCCACCTGGCTGCGGATGGCGCTGGCCGAGCTGAACCGGGTGCTCAACCACCTGATGTTCCTCGGCTCGTACCCGCTGGAGATCGGCGCGATCACACCCATGTTCTACGCATTCCGCGAGCGCGAGACGCTGCAGACGGTCATGGAGGAAGTCTCCGGCGGCCGCATCCACTACATGTTCAACCGGGTCGGCGGCCTCAAGGAGGAAGTGCCGGCCGGCTGGACCCGCCGCGCCCGCGAGGCGATCGCGGAGGTCCGCGCCCGGATGCCGGACATCGACAACCTCATCCGCAAGAACGACATCTTCATGGCCCGTACGGTCGGGGTCGGGGTCCTCACCGCCGAACAGGCTGCCGCGTACGGGGCGTCGGGCCCGGTCGCCCGGGCCAGCGGGCTCGACATCGACCTGCGCCGTGACGAGCCGTACCTCGCGTACGACCAGCTCGACGTGCCGGTGGTGACCCGCACCGCCGGCGACTGCCACTCCCGCTTCGAGGTGCTGCTCGACCAGGTCTACGTGTCCCTCGACCTCGCCGAGGAATGCCTCTCCCGGGTCGACCGGATCGGCGGACCGGTCAACGTGCGGCTGCCCAAGGTGGTCAAGGCACCCGAGGGACACACGTACGCGTGGACCGAGAACCCGCTCGGCATCAACGGCTACTACCTGGTGTCCCGCGGCGAGAAGACCCCGTGGCGGCTCAAGTTGCGAACGGCTTCCTACGCGAACGTCCAGGCGCTGGCGACGCTCATCCCGGGCTGCCTCGTGCCGGACCTCATCGCGATCCTGGGCTCGATGTTCTTCGTCGTCGGCGACATCGACAAGTAGGCCGCGCTACCAGCGATTCTGCTCTTCCTGATCGTCCCGCCCGTACCCGTACCCGGTCGGGCCGCCGTAGTCGTAGCTCCCCGCCGACACGAAGTCACTGCTGTCGTAGTCGTCGTTGCCCCCGGCCGCGGAATGCTGTGCCCCCCGGCCGTATGTGTACGTCCCGACCTCGTACGACTGGTTCGCCCCACCGTAGGTGGTCCCCGAGTAGGTCCCGTCCGGCTCGGCCTCGGCGTAGTTCGCGGCGGGCTGCCAGTACTCGGTGCCCTCCGCCTCCTGGCTCGTGGCTTCCGTGCCGTGGTACCCGGGCCGGGGACGGGCCGCATCCCGCGGGATGCCGCCGGTGGTGAGCCCGTAACCATGGTCGCCGAACTGCTCGGCGTCGGCTTCCGGACCGGAGCCGGCCAGGTCGGTGCTGGTGTCCGGAGCGGCATGCCGCCGGCGAGGCCTGGGCTCCGGCTCCACGGCACCCGGCCCCTCGTCCACGATCGGCCGGCCGTACTGCCCGTACCGTGGCGCGGGTGGCGGCGCGGAAGCGGTTCCATACTGCCGGGGCACCGGGCTGACCGACGCGGCGGCTGACCCGCTCGCGGGAGTTCCGCCGTACACGGACGGACCAGGGACCCTCGCGGAACGCGGCGAGTCCACCAGGCCGGACAGGTCAGATTTGTCGCCCGAGCTGACAGGCCGAGCCGCCCCCACCGCACCGGAACTGATCGGGGCGGACAGCATCGGCGGCACCGACGCGGAGCCGACCCGGGCCTGCCCGGAACGGACACCAGCCGGACCGGCGCTTCCCCTCGGGGCTCCGACCGTGGCACGACCACCGCCGGCGGGGGCGGGTGCCGCACCCGGCAGTTGGGCCGGGCGCTGGTTCGGATCAGCAAATCGCCGGTTCGGACCGGCCACCCCGGACCGCGGCCCCGGTCCGGGCGGCAAGGCCCGCTGTCCCGGCCCCACCGATACCGGCCGCTGCCCCATCCCGGGCGGCGCAGGCCGCTGCCCCGGATGCCGGCCGGCACGATCACCCAGCGGGTCGGCGTCGTCGTCCCGACTCTCCGGCCACGCGGATGCAGCTCCGGACCGAGCGGGCTCGGACCACGCCTGTTCCCGCTCGGACCACGCCTGTTCCGGCTCGGACCCTGACCGCCCGGACTCGGACCCTGACCGCCCGGACTGGGACCACGTCGGCTCCGGCTCGGACCACGGCTGCTCGGGAGCGGACCAGGCAGCCTCGGCCCGCACGGGCTCAGGATCGGACCAAGCAGTGTCAGCCCGCACCGCCTCAGGCTCAGACCAACCAGCCTCAGCCCGCGCCGCCTCAGGGTCGGACCAAGCATCGTCGGCCCGCGCGGCCGCAGGCTCCGACCAGGCCGGCTCGGACCAGGCCGGCTCGGACCAGGCCGGCTCCGACCAGGCCGGCTCGGCATCGGACCGCACCGGTTCGAGTCGTCCGGGTTCTGGCCATGATTGTTCCGGCTCAGACCATGATTGTTCCGGCTCTGACCAGGACTGCTCGGGTTCGGACCAGGACTGTTCGGGCGTGGCGCGGGCGGGTTCCGGCACCGACCAGGCCGGCTCGGGCTCCGACCAGGCCGGCTCGGTCCAATCGCCCAGCTCCGGCCGGTCGTCCGGGGCCGGATCCGAGCGCCGGCCGGAAACCGTTCCGGCGCGCCGGCCCGAAACGGTGCCCGTGCGCTGGGCCGGGATGGGCTCCGAGCGCTGGACCGGTGCTGAGAATTGCGCAGCCTCTGAGCGTGGGGCCGGGACGGGGTCTGAGCGCTGCCCTCGGACCGGCTCCGGGCGTCGGCCCTGGGCGGGTGGGGCCGGGCGCCGATTCGGCCCCTGCGGCGCCCTGGGCGCCGGGACCACCGCACCCCCGGCGGCGGGATTCTGGACAACCTGGCCCGGAACGACCTGGCCGTGACCAACCGCGCCCTGAACGACCTGGCCGTGGCCAACCGCGCCCTGAACGACCGCGCCATGAGCAACCGGACCCTGGCCAACCGCGCCATGAGCAACCGGACCCTGGCCAACCGGGCCCCGGGCAACCGGACCCTGACCAACCGCGCCATGAGCGACCGGGCCTCGGCCAATCGCGCCCTTAGCAGCCGGGCCTTGGGCAGCCGGGCCTTGGGCAACCTGACCCTGAGCGACCGCGCCCTGCACGACCGCGCCCTGGGCGACCGGCTGGTGGGCGGCCGGGGCCGGGGATGCCGGCTGCGGGGTGGTCCGGAGGCGGTCGAGTTCGTCCTCCACGGCCTGGACCCGGTGGCCGGTGGCGCGGGCGGTGGCGGCGATCTCGTCGCGGAGGTTGCCGCGGAGGGCGTCCACCTCGGCGGCGACGCGGTCCTCGACGTCCATTTTGTGCAGGACCGGGTCGGTGCGGATCAGCATGGCCGCGCCGATGAGGACGACGCAGACCGCGGTGAGCAGTACCGCGAAACGGGCCGCTCCGGTGCTGCCGGCGACGAGCACGATGAGGGCCGCGATCGGGGCGAGGCCGATGCCGGCCCAGATCAGCCCGGTGAGCAGGCGTGGGCGCTGCTTCACCTCGGGGTCCCGGTCCGACATGGGGGCTGATGTTATCGAGACTGTCTGTTTACCGAAACAGCAGAACGTCCGATGCCATCGTGCCGGCACCCGGTGTGCGGAATGTATGAGCAGGTGGTCCGGCAACGGGACCCGCTGAGAAAATCTCGGCGGAAACCCCGAAACGGACCGATCAGGCGGCCGTGGCGACCGGGAGGGGCCGGCGCCGGGTCCGCAGCGCCCGGGGCGTCACCAGCCACTGCAGAAGTGCGAGCAGGGCTTCGACGAGCAGGGCCAGGGCCGCCACCGCGATGCCCCCGGCGACGATCTGCCCGCCGCCGCCACGGTTGATCCCGATCCCCAGACCGGAGGAGATGAGCTGGCCCAGGCCGCCGCCGCCGGCGAACGCGGCGAGTGCTGTCACTGCCACTACCTGCACTGCGGCCGTACGCAATCCTGCCGCGAGCGAAGGCACCGCGAGTGGGAGTTCCACCTGGCGCAGGACCTGGCCGGCGGAGAGTCCCATGCCCCGGGCCGCTTCGCGGGTTTCCGGGTCGATCCGGCGCAGCCCGTCGCAGGCGTTGGCGAGCAGCGGCGGCACCGCCAGGACCGCCAGCGCGAGCACCACGGCCGGCTGGCCGAAACCGAGCGGCGTGAGCGGGAGGATCGTCAGCAGGGCCAGGGCGGGCAGTGCCGGCGTCAGGTTGGCGATCGTGACCGCCGCGCCGCCGCCCCGCCCGCGGTGGCCCAGCCAGATGCCGAGCGGCCAGCCGATCGCGCAGCCCAGCAGCAGGGCCCACAGGCTGATCATGACGTGTTCCTGGAGCCGGTCGAGCAGGCCGCCTCGGGTGGTCCAGTTGTCCGGGTCGTTGAGCCAGGCTAGGCCTTCCTGGACGTGGTTCATGTGCGGGCCCACGGGGTCAGGAGCCGGCCGAGACCGGCCAGTGCGAGGTCGAGCACCAGGGCCAGGGCCACGCAGAGCAGCGCGCCGGTCAGGATCTCGGCTTTGAGGAAGTTGTCCCGGAAGCCGCCGAGGATCATGTCGCCGAGACCACCCTGACCGATCAGGGAGCCGACCGTGACCAGGGCGACCGTCGACACGGTGGCCAGCCGCAGGCCGGTGAGGATGCCGGGCAGGGCCAGCGGCAGTTCGATGCGCAGCAGGCGGCCGAGGCGGCTGTAGCCCATGCCGGTGGCGGCGTCGCGCACCGCGGCGGGGACCCGGGTCAGCCCGGTGAGCACGCTGCGGACCAGCACCAGCAGCGCGCACAGGGCGAGGGCGATCAGGACCGAGGTGTCCCGGGCCGCGCCGACCGCCGGGGCGATCACGGTGAGCAGGGCCAGCGCCGGGACCGTGGAGAGGGCGCCGGAGAGCGCGAGGACCGCGGTGGTCAGCGGGCGCCACCGGTACGCGACGACGGCGAGCGGCAGCGCGACGGCCAGCGCGAGGAGTACCGCACGGGCGGTTAGTCCGGCATGGAACTGCACGGCGGAGAGAATTTCGGCAGAGTTGTCGTGGACATACCGCCAGGAAAGCCACGGGTTGTCGGACTGGAGGGGCACAAATGGACGTTACCCCTATAACGGACGTCGGGGCGGGCAGGACGGCCGCCTCGATCACGCTCGAGAACCTGGGAAAGGTCTATCCCGACGGCAGCGTCGCGGTCGGCGACATCAGCTTCGAGGTGCCGGCCGGCGAGCTCGTCGTGCTCATCGGGCCGGCCGGGTGCGGCAAGTCGACGATCCTGCGGATGCTCAACCGGCTGATCGAACCGTCCAAGGGCCGGGTCCTCATCGACGGCGAGGACGTGACCCGGCAGGATCCCGACGCACTGCGCCGCACGATCGGGTACGTCATCCAGGACGTGGGGCTGTTCCCGCACCAGACGGTCCGTACCAACATCGGCACTGTCCCGAGGCTGCTCGGCTGGGACCGCAAGCGGATCCGGGAGCGCGCCGACGAGCTGCTCGATCTGGTCGGTCTCGACCCCGAGCGGTATGCCCGGCGCTATCCGCACGAACTCTCCGGCGGTCAGCGGCAGCAGGTGGGGGTGGCCCGGGCGCTCGCCGCCGACCCGCTCGTGCTGCTGATGGACGAGCCGTTCTCGGCCGCCGACCCGCTCGTCCGCGCCCATCTGCAGGAGGAATTCCTGCGCCTGCAGAACACCGTCCGCAAGACGATCGTGCTGGTCACCCACGACATCGACGAAGCCGTACGCCTCGGCGACCGGATCGCGGTGCTCGGCGACGGCGGCCGGCTGCTGCAGTACGCCACCCCCGCCGACCTGCTCGGCAATCCGGCGTCCGAGCAGGTCAGGGAGTTCGTCGGGGAAGACCGCGGGGTGCGGCGGCTGGCCGTGACCAAGGTCCGCGAGTCGATGCGCCCGATCGGCCGGGTCGAGCAGATCGAACGACTGCCGACCGTCGACGCGGAAGGGACGCTGTACGACGCGCTCTCCGCGATGCTCACCAGCGATTCACTGAACGTGGTCGTGCTCGAGGACGGGAAGCCGGTCGGCAGCATCTCCCGGTCGCTGCTCTTCGACGTACCCGTCAAGTCTTGAGGGTCCGTCGCTCCAGGGCGACGGACCCTCAGAAGCCGTTATCTGGTCCCTCGGCGGGCGCCGAGGGTGGCCAGACCGATGATCCAGCCGACGAACAGGCCGTAGCCGGCGCCTTCGCTGGCCGACCGGAACGCGCCGAGCAGCGAGGGGTTGGCCAGGAACAGCGTGGTGAGCAGCGCGGCGAAACCGCCCGCGAAGATGTAGGCGCCCCAGCCGGCGAAGAACTGGCTGAGCGTGCCCCGGGCCCGGGCCAGCTGGGAACCGGGCAGCAGGTAGAGGAACAGCGCGGTCATCACGACGACCAGGATCGCCTTGAGGTCCGTGATCAGGATGTTGCGCAGCGAGTCGTCGGAGTCGAAGCGCCAGTGCGGCCAGGCCAGCAGCCGGAGCCACCAGCCACCCGCCGTGTTGGGATTCGTGTTGTCGGTCGCCCAGTCGGCGTACCACGGGCTGCCGAAGACAAGGACAAGTATGAGCGCGGCGAGGGTACCCGTCCCCGTCGCGGACCGGTAGCGGTTGGTGAGAGCCATGGGCCGCTAATTCCCAGCCCACCTACCGTTTCAAACGACAGGAATGAATGCCCCAGAGACTAGCTCTTCTGGAGATAGTCGATAAAAGCGGCACGAAGCAACGGCTCCTGCTCGCCATACCCGTGGCCGGTCAGTTCACGCCAGAGCGCGACGAATTCCTCGACGGTGGGTCCGACCGTGTTCGGCGCGCCGTCCAGCGAGGCGGCCTCGTCGGCATCCGGCAGGTGCTTGAACACCGACCAGAAGAAGCCCAGGTCGTGTCGCTCCCGCGCCTTCGCGAACGCGCGCTCGCGCAGGTCCTCGGTGGGCAGGGCATCCAGCTCGGCGAAGGTCGCGTCGGTCATGCGGCCAAGCATAGGTCGACGCTCAGCGCCCGCTGCCCCACGGGCCGAGATCCCACTGCCCACCGGCCCGGCCCTGCTGCGGCGCGGGCTCCCCGGTGGTCGGCGACCAGGTCTCGGGCAGGTCCGGCGACCAGGTCGTCCCGGTCGACGCCGCGGCGTTCCAGTCCTCCCCGGAGTCCACCGGGATCGGCCGGCCGTACGTCTCGACCAGCCGGGTCACCAGCAGTCCCCCACCGACCGTCGCGGCCGCGACGGCGAACAGGGCGATCTCGAAGTTGCGCCGGTCGGCGTAGTCGAGGAAGAGCGTCAGCCCGGCGACCGCCAGCAGGGTGCCGAAGATCCCGCCGCGGCGGCCGTACGCGCTGGTGCCGGCGAGCAGGGCCGCGCCGAACGCGATGCCGGTCCATTCCAGGCCGGTGCCCGGCACGATCGGGGTCTGCGACCGGGCGGCCAGCAGGATGCCGGCGACGACCGCGAACACCGACGACAGGATCAGCGACGCGACGATCGGCAGGGCGGCGATGCCACCGCGGCGTTCGGCCGGATCACCGTACGGGCGCATGCGGCCGACCAGCCGGCGGATCGGGCCGATTGTGCCGAGGGCCCCACCGAACACCGCCAGCAGGGCGAACGCGCCGAACAGGTAGAACGCGTGATCGGACGGGTCGTAGGTGCCCTGGACGACGACCGGGCCGGTGCGCAGCTGGTCGTACACGATGACGCCCATGGCCGCGCCGAGCGAGGCGACCCAGCCGGGCACGTGCAGCATCAGCACGAGCAACGCGACCACCAGGCCACCACCGGCGGCGATGCCCAGCGCGGGCACGGCGGCCTGGACCAGACCCTGATCGCCGTTCTCGGCGTAGTGCAGCGACGCCGCGAGGGCGATCGGGCCGACCGCGAGATTGGGTACGCCGGCCCGCAGCGTCAGCCCCGCGCCGAGCGTGAGCAGGCCGATCGCGGCACCCGAGATCAGCAGCGTGTCGAGTGCGGGCCGCTGGAGCGCCGCCGGGTCGAGGCGGTAGAGCAGGTACGCGATCGCGGCCACGGTCAGGAGCAGCACGATCTCCCAGCCGATGTGGACGCCGAGGCGGTCCCTGCCCTCGGGCTGGACGTCCGGACGCCCGTAGTCGCTCAGCGACTCGGTGACCCGGATGCCCCCGGTGTCGTCGGCATCGAGACGCCGGCTCCGGAAATCCGTGGCCGCCACTCCCGCCCGATACGCCGAGGGACCGCCCGGCGTGTCCGCGCCGGCGTCACGACGGTACGAAGCGTCGTCGTAGGCCATCTCGTCACCTCCTCGTCACCGCGGCCCAGCATACGGATGTGAGGGGGGTTCGGTTCAAGCCCGCGAGCACGTCGGATCAGGAGCGCCCGGCGCGTCTGTCCGAGTCGTCCCCGTCTTTCTGGTCCGGCTGGTCGGGGACCTGGCAGGCCCGCTCGAGCCAGAGGGCCGCGCCGATCAGCGCGAGCGAGGCGACGACCCCGGAGACCGCGGCCGGTACGTCGTCGCGGGCGGCCCGGGTCGGCTCCAGCGCCAGCCAGGCCAGCAGCCCCGCGGAGAACCCGCCGAACAGCGCGCCCAGCAGCGCGGAGGCCTTGGCGAGCACCACGTAGCGGGCCACCGCGAGCGGGTCGACCCGGCCCGCGCCGACCTTGTGCTGGATGCGGGCGCTGGTGTTCTGGGCGAGATAGGCCTCGCCGACCGCCAGCGCCACGAGCACGATGATCGGCAGCCAGGGCAGCCGGGGCATCTGCGAGTAGAACGCGCTGAGCAGGAGCCAGCCGACGGCGGCCGCGGCCAGTGCCGCGACGGCCAGGGCCGACACGCTGGTCGGCCGCATCGACGGATCGGGTGCGCCACCGCCGGGATTGCTGCTCACCCCTGAGACTCTATCCGCCGGCGCCGGATCCGCCGTCGGCGGCTTTCCGGAGATCGGCCACCGGTCCCCGGCCCGGGAGGGTCGCGTCCGGCTGGATCTCGAGCCACGGCTCCAGCACGAACGCGCGCACGTGGGCGCGCGGGTGCGGAAGGGTCAGTTCCGGATCGTCGCTGATCACCGGCGTCCCGTCCGCGTCCCAGACCATGATCACGTCGACGTCGAGCGTCCGCGGGCCGAAACGCCGCTCCGGGTCCCGTACCCGCTCCGCCGCCGTTTCCAGCGCCCGGGCCCGATCGAGCCAGGCCCGCGGGTCCGCCGCCGGGTCGGTCACGAGCACCACGGCATTGAGGTACGCGGGCTGGTCGGCATCGCCCCACGGAGGGGTCTCGGAGATCCCCGAGACAACCACGACGCTGTCACCCAGGCCGTCGAGGGCGCCTTTCAGGTACGCCGACCGGTCGCCAAGATTGCTGCCGAGCGACAGCAGCGCCCTGGTCACCGGACCCGCCGGATGGTGACGGCCACGTCGGAGAACTCGTGCGGGATCGGGGCCTGCGGTTTGTGCACGGTGACCGTGGCGGCGGCGACCCTGGGGTCGGCCAGGCAGACCCTGGCCAACCGGTCGGCCAGTGTCTCGATGAGGTTGACCGGCTCCCCCGCGACGACCCCGGCCAGCTGTCCGGCCAGCTCGCCGTAGTGGACGGTGTCCCCGACCTGGTCACTGGCGGCGGCCGGGGACAGGTCGAGTTCCAGCTCGACGTCGATCACGAAGTCCTGCCCGTCGCGGCGCTCGAAGTCGAACACGCCGTGGTGGCCGCGCACCTTGAGGCCGCGCAACTGGATCCGGTCACTCACTGCTGTTCCTCCTGATACTGGGGCTTCCGGATACTGGGGCTTCCGGTCGCCTGCCAGACAGCCAGCGCGTCCGCGGTGGCGCGGACGTCGTGGACGCGGACGCCCCAGGCCCCGGCGGCGAACGCGAGCAGCGAGGTCGCCGCGGTGGCCGCCTCCCGGCCGGGCACCGGGCGGGGCTCCCCGTCCGGACCGGCCAGCAGCCGGCCCAGGTAGGTCTTGCGCGAGGACGCGAACAGCACCGGGAACCCGAGGTCGACCAGTTCCCCGAGGTGGGTGCTCAGCGCCCAGTTGTGCTCGGCCGTCTTGGCGAATCCGAGGCCCGGATCCAGGATCAGCTTTCCCGGATCCACGCCGCCCGCGACCGCGTCGTCCACCCGCTGCAGCAACTCGGCCCGGACCTCGGCCACCACATCGTGGTACACGGCGAGGTCGGCCATCCGCCGGGAATGCCCGCGCCAGTGCATCAGCACCCACGGGCAGCCCGCGTCGGCGACCACCCGGGCCATGTCCGGATCGGCGAGGCCCCCGGAGACGTCGTTGACGATCGTGGCGCCCGCGGCCAGGGCGGCGGCGGCGACCGCGGCCCGGCTGGTGTCGATGCTGAGCGGCACCCCGGCCGCCACGAGTTCCTTGATCACCGGGAGCACCCGGGCGATCTCCGTCGCCGGATCCACCCGGTCGGCGCCCGGACGGGTGGATTCCCCGCCGATGTCGACAAGATTGGCACCCGCGTCGCTCAGTGCCACGCCGTGTTCGACGGCGGCGTCCAGACCGGCGTAGCGCCCACCATCCGAGAAGGAGTCGGGAGTGACGTTCAGCACCCCCATCACGACCGGGTGACCCGGGCGAATCAGCAGGTCGCCAGTGAGCTGGGAGGTCGTGGCGCCGCGGGTCGACTCATTCACGGGACGACGGTACCGGGCGCAGGTCATTCGAACACATGTACGATCCGAGATGACTCACGTTCAGTCACGTCTTTACCTTCGGTAACGAATCAGGCAGCTTGTAGGTAAGAAGTGCGGCCCGTACTCTTCGGAGCTAGGCATCATTAATGAACCGAAGAGAGCAGAGCGGTCGTGTTGAGGACAGCAGTGCCCTTACGGTCTTACTCGACGTGGTGAGCGGGAAGTAGCACCATATGGGCGTCGCCGTCAGGCTTCACTACTGCAGCGTGTCCGGCGCCCTCACGCTGGCCACCCGGGAGGTTTACCGATGATCGCCACAGAGCTCGCCGCACAGGTCTCGTCAGCCCTGCAGCACGGCGCCCTCCTCGCCGCCGAGGAGCAGCCGAAAGGCCTCAACACCTCAGGTGTTGTCTCCTTCTTCGCGACCAACATCGCCCCGATCCTGCTAGCCGTCCTGGGCGTCATCTTCATCGGGCGCGCCAGCCGGGGCGAGATCTCCAAAGTGCTGACCAGCTCCGCGATCGCCATCGTGGGCCTGGCCTTCATCGCCGGTGCCGCGTCTTTGTTCTTCCTCGGCGACTTCATCATCGACCTCATCTTCAACTGAGGCCAGGGGTCCATGCGCCTGCGCACCGATGACGACATCTACCGGGCCCGCCTTGTCTACCTGGGCCCGCCCGGATACACGCTGCCCATGCACCTGCCGTACGCGCAGTACGGAATGTTCGTCCTGCTCGTCCCGGTGTTCGTGTTCCTGCACTACATGATCACCTGGGAGTTCGACGCGTTCCCCGCCTGGGAGATCGCACTGGCCATGGTGACGACGTCCTACGTCTTCCGTCACGTCGATCCCGACCGGCCGGCCCGCATGGTCATCCGCACCGCCATGACCGACTGGCGACGGACCCGCGAGCCGTCCGTCGAGCAGCGGGACTCCAGACTTGTCGCCACTCGCATCCGGGTTCGGGAGGAGTTGGTATGACCAGTTTCGCCGCTCTCGCTGCATGCCCGAACGGGGCCCGCGCATGACCGCTTCCCCACCGCCCGGGAGTTCCCGCGCGGACTCGAATCGTCAGGGCAGGCAAAGTAACGGTGTGCGCTCATCCGACTACGCTCCGGACGAAAGTCTCGAGCCGGTAGCCGGTCCCGGGCACGGCGCCGTCGCGGTCTTCCAGGCACCCCAGCCGGTGCGCCCCCGGGGCAACGGCAACCCGCCTCCGGTCGACCCGATGGACATCGACTCACCGTTCCTCGACCTCTTCGGCGGCACCGCGCCCAAGCCCACCCAGCCCGGCGACGAGCACCAGCCCCCACCGGACGACCCGGACGCCGATTTCGACTACGGCTTCGACTTCGAGGACAGCCCCGGCGGGACGACGCCGACTGCCGCCACATCCACTTCGGACTCGCTGGCCGAGGCGGATGCTCCGCTCACGCGACCTGACGGCTCCGCGGCGATCACGTTGTCCGGTAGCCCCGATTTGTCCGCCGGATCGCCGGGTGTCCGGTCCGCGCCGCAGCCCTCATCTGCGGCGCAGGCTCCCCGGGATGCCACCGGCGAGGGACCCGGTTCCGGGCTCGCCCGGACTCCGTCGGGGGAACCGCTGGTCACGCCGCCGCCGACACTGCCGCCAACCGTTCCCGTGCCGCCAACCGTTCCCGTGCGGTCAACCACCCTGCCCCCGGCCACCGCCCTGCCCGCCGCCACCGCGCTGCCACCGGCCACCGCTCTGCCTGCCGCCACCGCTCTGCCCTCGCCGGGACGGCCCGCGGACGCGGCGGTCTCGCCCTTCCGCAGGGCGCCGCACGGGCCGGAGGCCGACTTCTACGACGAGACCGACGACGACTTCGCGGACTGGCCGGCCGACTCCCAGCCTGACAACTCCAGGCCCGGGGACACCCGGCTCGCTGTCGCACCCGTGCCGCCGGACCAGCTCCCGGCGCAGGCCGCACCGTCGTGGCAGCGGGTCGCCGAGCCACTGCCGGCCGTGGCGCCCGGCGTGCATCCCGTCGCGCCCGTGGAGGCGTACCCATCGACGCTGGACGGCCCGGAGCGGCCCGCCGACCTGGCCCCGATGCCGGAGAAAGCACCCGCGAAGCGACGGGGCAGGGCCCCGGCCAAGCAGCGCAACCCGAAGGCGGACCTCATGGTCCCCAAGGAGACGAAAGCCTCCGCGCTGCGCCCGCACAAGCTGAAGTTCAGCGACCGGGACCCCTCGATCGAGCTGGAGATCAGTGAGATCGCCGGGCACCTGACGTTCACCCAGAGCACGGTGACCGCCTGGTATTCCCTGCCCGAGGTGCGGTGGGCGTTCCGGCCGGATGCCGAGCGGGAAGCACTGCTCTCCGCGATCTCCGAGCAGTACGCCGGCCTCGCCGGGTTCCGGCTGCACCTGCGCCGCACCAACCGGCCGTTCCCCGCGGACGAGTGGGCCCGCACGGTCGACTCGTTCACCGCCAAGCCGCTGCCGGACGTCACCGGTGCCACCTCGTGGAGCGACCACCTGGTCGCCGCGCAACGGCACCTGCTCTCGGTCAACCACGCCGAGGGCCAGACCTACCTGGGTGTCACGTTCGCGCGGCGGTCGCTCGGCGACACGTTCTCCGAGCGCGTCCTGCGGGTCTTCGGCAAGGGCACCACCGACGGGGAACGCAAGAAGCTGGGCCGTACGGTCGAGCAGTTCGACGAGGTGCTCAACGCGTTCGGCATGCGTGGGCGCCGGGTCACGCCGCAGGAGCTGGAGTGGCTGCTCTTCCGGTCGGTCGCGCTCTGCATGGCCCCGCCCGGCCCGCTCTCCCCCGTCTCCAACGGACACTGGGAACGCGGCGACCTGCTCGCGCTCACCGAACAGGTCGAGCGCTACCGGACCCCGTACGGATCGACGGTCAAGCTGGTCAACCGGATGACCGGCGAGGAGCGGCACGTCGCCGTCCTCTCCGTCGGCCGGATGGAACCGCTGGAGATCCCGGAGAAGCACGAGCCGTGGATGCACTTCCACGAGCGGCTGCCGTGGCCGATGGAACTCTCGTCCCGGATCGACATCCTCGGCTCGAACAGCTCGTTCAAGAACCTCGAGCACCGGCTCCGGATGATCCGCTCCCAGCAGCTCGACTACGCGGAGCACGGCATCGACGCCCCGCCCGAGCTCGAACGGCTCGCCAAGCGGGCCCTGGTCATCGGCGACGAGATGACCACCGGACTGCCCGTCGAGTCCGCCCGCGCCCACGGCTGGCACCGGATCGCGGTCGGTGGGCGGACCCGGGAGGAATGCCTGGAACGGGCCCGCCGGCTCATCCAGCTCTACTCCCGCGAGCTGCGCATCTCGCTGCAGCACCCGAAGAACCAGGACCAGCTCGCCCGCGAGTTCATCCCGGGCGAGCCGATCGCGAACACCGGCTACGTGCGGCGGATGCCGGTCAAACTGCTGGCCGCCGCGCTGCCCCAGGCCGCGTCCACGGTCGGCGACCGCCGCGGAGACCTGATCGGCCGTACGGCGGGAACGTGCCGCCGGCCGGTCTTCCTCGACCTGCACTTCCCCATGGAGGTCCGGGAACGTTCCGGCCTCGGGGTGTTCGTCGCCGAGCCCGGTGGTGGCAAGTCGACGCTGATGGGCGCGCTCGGCTACCTCAACGCGCGGCGCGGCGTCCAGGTCACCCTGCTCGACCCGTCCGGCCCGCTGGCCCGGCTGTGCCAGATGCCGGAGCTGCGGCCGTACTCGCGGGTGCTGAACCTGACCGGTTCGGAACAGGGCACGCTGGCGCCGTACGCGCTGATCCCGACGCCGGTGCGCACCGAGTTCGCGACCGGGCCGGGCGGTGACCGGGAGTACGAGATCGCGGTCTCGAACGCCCGGGCCGAGCGCCGCATGCTGGTCCAGGACATCTGCTCCATGCTGGTGCCCCCACAGGTCGCCAAGGAGGCCTCGACCGCGACCCTGCTGCGCCACGCGGTCCGCCAGGTCCCAGCCGAGGAGACCTCGACGCTCGACGACGTCGTGGCCACCCTGCAGGGCCTCGACGACGACGGCAAGGAGCTCGCCAACCTCCTGCTCGACACCGCCGAGATGCCCCTGGCGCTGCTCTTCTTCGGCCGGCCTCCGCAGCACCTGCTCGGTGCCGACTCGGCGCTCACCGTCATCACCATGGCGGGCCTGCGCCTGCCCGACCTGAAGATCGAGCGCGAGTACTGGTCGGCGGAGGAGTCCCTCGCCCTCCCGATGCTGCACACGGCCCACCGGCTCGCGGTCCGCCGCTGCTACGGCGGTTCGATGTCGTCGCGCAAGATGGTCGGGCTCGACGAGGCCCACTTCATGGAGGGCTGGCGCTCCGGCCGTTCCTTCCTGGTCCGCCTCGCCCGGGACTCCCGCAAATGGAACCTCGCGGCGCTGGTGGCCTCCCAGAACCCCCGGGACATCCTCGGCCTCGACGTCCAGAACCTGGTGTCGACGGTCTTCGTCGGCCGCATCGCCGAGGACCAGGAGATCGCCTCGGAAGCGCTGCGCCTGCTCCGGGTGCCGGTGCACGACGGTTACGAGGCGACCCTGGCCTCCCTCTCCCAGGCGGACGCCAGCTCGTCGTCCCGCCTCGGCTTCCGGGAGTTCGTGATGCGCGACGTCGACGGCAGGGTCCAGAAGGTCCGGGTGGACGTCTCCTACGTGGACGGCCTCCTGGAATACCTGGACACCACCCCGGCTCAGGCCCAGGCAACCCACACGGCAATCCCCTCGTTGTCCGACCTGGAGGTCTGACATGCTCCGCCGGGCCTGCGCATCGATCCTGACCATGGCCGTCGCGATGGTGGCCAGCATCGCCTGGGCGGTGGCAGCACCGTCCCCGGCCGTGGCCGGCCCCCTCAAGGCCCCCGGCGGCGCCTGCAGCACGGACGAGTGGAAGCAGGACTTCAAGTCCTGCGTGTCCCGCCTGGCCGACAAGGGGACCGAGAAGGTCCAGTGCCTGGTCCCCCCGGATCCGAACACCCCCGACTCCGGTCTGGCCGGCTGGTTCGCCGAACGGCCGAAATCGTCGACCCTCAACGGCCCGCAGGGCATCTACAGCCAGTACGGGTACGCCGGCTACGGCTACAGCACCTACGACATCGAGGGCGGCTGCGCGTCCACGCTGATCGATCCCGAGTACAAGTTCGAGACCACGGTCGCGAACGGCGAGTTCATGGTCGCGACCGCGGTCATCGGTGCCTCGAACGCCCTGCGGGAGCGGGCCTGGGATCCGTCCGCGCTGTGGGGCTGGGCGGACCCGCTGGTCGACCAGGCCACCAAGGCGGTCTACGAGAAGGTCTTCAGCGTCTTCGGGGTCATCACGCTCGCGGTCATCGGTCTCTACCTCATCTGGCGCTCCCAGCAGGCCGACATGGGCGCTGCGACCACCACGGCGGGGTGGGCCATCCTGGTGATGGTGGCGGTCACCGCGATCGCCGCCTGGCCGGTCAGGTCGGCGAACCTCGCCGACCAGAGCCTCATCACGACCCTCGGCGTGGTCCACGACGCGGTCGGCCCCCGGGCCCAGAACACTCCGGACGGGCAGTGCGACGACCCCAGTCCAGGGGCATGTGACGACAACCGTCCGCCGGCGGTCCGTGCGAGCGATACCGCGACCGACACCATGCTCTACCGGAACTGGCTTCGCGGCCTGCTCGGATCGGCCGACAATCTCACCGCGCAGAAGTACGGCCGGGCTCTGTACGACGCACGTTCGTTCACCTGGGACGAGACGCAGAAGATGCGCGACAACCCGGAGACCCGGCCCGGGACGATCGAGGCCAAGAAGTCGCAGTGGCGAGCGGTCACGAAACTGATCAAGACCGAGGATCCCGAGTCGTACCGCTACCTGACCGGCGTCAACGGGATGGATCGGATCGGGGCCGGGTTCATCGCGGTCCTGGCGGCCATCCTGTTCGCGATGTTCGACCTCACCGCGTCCATCCTGGTCCTGCTCGGCTTCCTGATCTTCCGGTGGGCGGTGATCGCGGCGCCGATCCTCGGCACCGTCGGTCTGCTCCGGCCGGCCAGTTCGGGGATCCGGCGGCTCGCGAACGCCGTGGTGGCCGCCGTCTTCAACATCGCCATCTTCGGTACCGGCGCCGCCATCTACCTGTTCGCCGTCGATCTGATCATGAATACTGCGAGCCTTCCGGGCTGGCTCCAGGTCGTCCTGGTCTGGCTGGTGGGGGTCGTCGGGTGGCTGCTGCTGCGGCCGTACCGGCGGATCACCCAGCTCGGCGGCAAGGACAACACCGCGGCGATCAGCTCGGCCGGGTCGTGGCACCGGCGGTTCTTCCGGGACATGCGGGAGGCGGCCAAGCTGGACGTGGCCGACGGTGGCGGGACGAACGAGCCCCGGATCGGCAAGGGCCGCACGATCTTCGCCGAACAGACGAACCTGCGGCCCGAGGCCCGGCTCGAGGATCCGGCGCACTCCGCCGCCGGCCGGTCCGAGGCGAACCGCACCCTGGCCCCGGTCCTCGGCGGCGCCGGGACCAGGCAGAGCAGACCGGACGGGTCCGAGACGGTGCCGGACGAGCGGCCGGCCGTCAGCCGTCGCCCGGCCACGGCTCCGCCCGGGACCGTGGAGTCCACCGAGTCCAGGGAACCCGCCGAGGCCACCGCGCCGGCCGCACGGCAGCGCCGGAGCGGCACCTCCACCTGGACCGAGCCGGACGTCTCCGACACCGCCTCGTCCTATGCGATCTATCGCCCCGAGACAGGCAGCACCACCCGGGAGCCCGCGACGCCCCGGGTCCGGACCGAGGCTCGGTGACCGGCCATGCCCTCGCCGATCCTGGAACGTGGTCTCACCGGGCTCTTCCGCTCCCGCTGGGGCGTCGCGTTCGTGATCGCGCTGCTCGTGCTCGCGGTGGTCGGTCTCGGCCGGCTCTTCTCGGACGGGGACGACAAACGGCAGCTGCTCGACCCGGTGCCGCCGGCCGCGACCGTGAGCGTCGACCCGAGTCTGGACAACGACAGTGTCGTCGTGGACGACGACCCACCACAGGAACCGGACACCAGCCCGGGGACGGCCAAGCCTGAGGCGGTCGCCTACGCCTTTGCCTCGGCGTGGGTCGACCATAAGAATGTCTCCGCGAAGGCGTGGCACGACGGGATCGTGCCCAACGCCACCGAGGACCTCAGCGCGGAGCTCGACGGGGTGGACCCGGCCGACGTCCCGGCCGACCGGGTGACCGGACGGCCGGAGATCACGCCGACCGGGGACGGTCTGGTCGACGCGATCGTCACGGTCGACTCCGGCAAGCTCACCCTGCAGTTGGTTGCCCCGGACGGGCGGTGGCTCGTCGACGGCGTGGATTGGGAGGGGGCGTGATGCGCTGGAGACCGAAGCGGCTCGCCCTGATCGTCGCGCTGGTCGCGACGCTCACCCTGCTCTGCTGCGGGGGCACCGTCAGCGCCCTGCTGCTCGGCGGGGTCGCCGACGACAGCGGCACCATGACGCTGTCCTCCACCGGTTGCGGCGTCGGCGGCCCGGTCGATCCGAACGCGAAACTGCCGCGACTCCAGTCCTACGGCACGGCCCAGATGAAGAATGCTGCCATCATCATCAACGTGGGTGCCGAGCTGAAGCTGCCGCCGCGAGCCTGGGTGATCGCGGTGGCGACCGCCATGCAGGAATCCCGTCTGTCGAATCTCGGCTATCTCGGCGAGAACAACGACCATGACTCCCTCGGCCTGTTCCAGCAGCGCCCGAGCAGTGGCTGGGGGAAGCCGTCGCAGGTGACCGATCCCGAATACGCGGCGACGAAGTTCTACAACAAGCTGAAGACCGTCAAGAACTGGGATCACCTGCCCCTCACCCGGGCCGCCCAGCGGGTGCAGATCAGTGCCTACCCGAACGCGTACGCGAAGCACGAGCTCGTCGCCACCCAGATCGTGAACGTGCTCGCGGACGGCGCGGCCAACGCGGCCGGCAGTTCGGTGTCGATGGTGTGCGCGTCGCCCGCGGACGTCGCGGCTTCCGGCTGGACCAACCCGCTGGCGGAGAAGGGGCCGGACGCGCACAAGTGGGACGTCGGCTCCGGCTTCCGCACTCTTGACCGCCCGAAACACCAGGGTGTCGACCTGATCGTGGACACCGGCACCCCGGTCCGGTCGGTGGCCAGCGGGGTCGTGTCGCGGGTCAAATGCGACGAGACGTTCGCCGGCGTCAAGGACTGTGACCATGCCGGTTACCCCGGCAAGGGCGGCTGTGGCTGGATGCTGGAGATCCAGCACCCGGGCAACATCATGACCCGGTACTGCCACCTGGTCGAACGGCCGAACCTGAGGGCCGGCCAGCAGGTCGCCGCCGGCGAGGTTGTCGCCACCAGCGGTACGAGCGGCAACTCCTCGGGTCCGCACCTGCACTTCGAGGTCCACCTCAACAACGGCCGGTCCAGCGCGAGCGCGGTGGACCCGGTGCAGTTCATGGCCCAGCGCGGGGCACCGCTGGGAGGCTCGCAATGACCGGCGGAGCTATGCCGGACCCGTTCGCGGGGCACCCGGACTGGGCGCCGGAAACCCCACGGCCGGTCGTGCCGACGCCGGCCACGATGGGCGGTCAGTTGCGCGGGCGGCGGGTGCTGGTCGGGCTGCCCGGCCACGGCTGGCGGGCCGACCTGCGCGCTGACGAGAAGGTGGTCCAGGGCAGCCGTACCTATGTGCCGGTGATGCCCGAGTCGGAGTGGTACCGCGCCGAGGCTGAGCAGACCGAGGTCTTCGCACCGCTCGTACCGGTGGAACGGGTCTGGGTCGAAGAACTGGGCATGGCGGGACTCGGGTCGAGGAAGCCGGCCGACGCGGTGTCCAAGCTGGTGTCGCTGGACCAGCCGCAACGGCGCAACCCGGTCGCGGCGCTGGACGCGGACGCCCTCACCGGCCGCCGGGTGGTGCAGCTGATCGAGGACGGCGGTGAGCGCCGGGACCTACGCGCGGTGACCGAACTGCACACCAGCGACAGCGGTGACATCTGCGCGCGGGTCGCGACGGAGCTGGACTGGTATCGATGGGCCTGGAGCGGCAAAGCGCCCCGGACCCTGGAGGTCCCTGTCCATCTCCTCTGGGCCGAATGATGCGTTAGGACGTCTTGCTCGCCGCACAGACCCGCCAACCGTCGTCCTCGACGAGGGCGAAGGTCCAGTTCTCGACCCGGCGGCTGATCGAATTTCCGTTGGATGAGCCCCCGATGACGAGGTCTGTCGAGACGGATCTCGCGGTCTCGCCCGTCCCTGAGATCGCGAGGCTGCGCCAACTGATGGTCACGGAGACACTGAACTTCTTCTCGCGGTCGACGGCCTCGGTCCGCAACGCGCTGACGTCGCCGAGGTCTGGCCCGGACTTGCAGGTGAAGAGGGAGGCCTGCTGGTCGTCGCGGTTGACCAGGTAGGCGCGGAGGAAGCTGTCCACCACGGCGTCCGGGGCTTCTCGCTCGATTTTGGTGGCTTCGTCGTAGAACGAGACGAAGATGCCCACTCCACCCAGGCACAGGAGGGCCAGGACTCCGCCCACCATGGCCAGGATGAGACGGGTGCGGCGGGTCTTGGCGGATACGGGCGCAGCGGCCGGGGGCGGCGGGACCGCCGGCTGGGCGGGTGGGTTCGTGGGCTGCACCCCTACCAGGTTAGTGGTTTCCGCTGTGGACGCGACCGGATGAACGGGCGCGTGGACAATCTGACAGCCCCGCTCGTCACCCCGTCGACCCCGCACTGGGAAGATTGACCATCGGCTGCGCGTCGCGGGGTGCGCGGCCGGTGCAGGGTACGGTTTGAGCGCACAGATGGAGGTGGGGCGGTGGAGTTCACGGGTCGCACCGGTCAGGCCGCTGCCCTGCATCGACAGGCGGAGGCTACCGCGGTGGCGGCCGCTGCCGCGCTGGGTGCGCAGGCGCTGCCCGCCGCCGACGCGCTGGAGCAGCATCGGCTGGCCGAGGAGTTGCGGGCCGCCGCCGCCGAGCTCGCCCCCGGGTGGCTGGGGTCGCCGCTGGACGCGCTGTCCGCGAATACGCCGCTCGGAGGGTCGTACCCTCCGCAGTTTGTTCGTCTCGGGGTCGCCCAACCGCTCGATGACGCCCGTTTTCCGGCGATTGTCCCGCTGCTCGGCAGCGGGCACCTGACCGTCGACGCCGACGCCCGCGACCCTCGGGTCTCCGGCCTGCTCCGCTGCCTGCTGCTTCGCTTGCTGGCTGCCGCGCCGGCGGGTTCGTTGCTGGTCAGAGCGGTTGACGGTACGGGTGGTGGCGCCGTCTTCGCCCCGTTCGAGGTGCTGGCCGACGCGGGTCTGCTGTCGCCGCCCGCAACCGACCGGGCCGGGCTGCGTGACGTGCTCACCGAGGCCGAGAAGTGGTTGCGTCCCGTTCGTGGTGGACAGCGGCGTCGCGAGCGGATGATGGTGCTGGTCGTCGCTAGCCTGCCGGAGCTGACCGAGGGCGCCGATCTGGTGCGGATCGCCGCGCTGGCCCAGCAGGGCCCGGAGTCGGGCCTGCACCTGATCGTGGCGGGCTGGCCGCCGCCGCCGTTGACCGCGGAGACCACCCAGCCGCCGCTGCCCCGCACCACGCAGGTCTCGCTGCGCAACCCGTACGCCGTGGTCGGTGACCCGCCCGGGGCGACGTTCGGGTCGATGCCGGAGGCGGTGTGGCTGAACGCCCCGGTGTTCCTCGACGAGGATCCGCCGCCGCATCTCATCGACGCGGTGTGCCGGGAGCTGGCCGCTTCGTCGGCGGCCGCGTCCGAGGTGCATCTCGCGCATCTGCTGCCGGAGCCGACCGGGGAGCTGTGGGGTGGCGACGCCGCCGACGGGGTGGGCACCACGGTGGGTTTCGACGGGGAGACCCCGGTCGTGCTGCTCTTCAACGATCTCACCCCACACTGGATGGTCGGCGGGCGGTCCGGCGCCGGCAAGACGGCCTTCCTCATCAACGTTCTGTACGGCCTGTGCACGCGCTACAGCCCCGACGAGCTCAACCTGTACCTGCTCGACTTCAAGGAAGGCATCTCGTTCGCCGAGTTCGTGCCGACCGCCCGGGACCGCACCTGGTTGCCGCACGCGCGGGCGGTGGGGGTCGAGTCCGACCGGGAGTACGGCCTGGCGGTACTGCGGGAGCTCGACGCGGAGATGAGCCGGCGGTCGGTGGCGTACAAACGGGCCGGCGTGACCCGGTTCGCGGATCTGCGCGCGGTGGCGGCCGAGGAGGGGCGCGGCAAGCCGATGCCCCGGGTGCTCTGTGTCATCGACGAGTTCCAGGTACTGCTGGCCGGTAACGACCCGATGGCGACCGAGGCGGTGCAGCTGCTGGAGTCGCTGGCGCGCAAGGGCCGGTCGTACGGCATCCATCTGGTCCTGGCGAGTCAGACCGTGCTCGGGGTCGAGGCCCTGTACGCCAAGCGCGACTCGATCTTCGGTCAGTTCCCGGTCCGGGTCGCTCTGCCCGGCGGCGGTGACGTGCTGGAGCCGACGAACGATTCCGCGGCGGGCCTGCCCCTGGGCACCGCGGTGATCAACACCGCGGGTGGGCTCGGCGGCCCCCGGGGCGCGACCCGGGGCCATGAGCGGATCGTGCGTTTCCCCGATCCGCACGCCGACCGTACGGTGCTCAACGACCTGCGGCACAAGCTGTGGGGCGCCCGCGACCCGGAGTCCGTACCCCCGCGCATCTTCGCCGGGTACGCCCACCAGCACCTCGCCGACGATCCGACCTACCGCGCGGCGCTGGCCGGGCGGGCCGGGCGGCCCGCGGCACTGCTGGGCCGGGTCATCGACGTGAACCTGTCCACGGCCGCTTTCCCGCTGGACGCCTCCCCGGGCCGGCACCTGGCGATCTTCGGCTCGCAGGCGGTGGGCGCTGAGGTCCTGGCGGCCGCCGCGCGCGGTGTCGCCGCGTTCCACCCCCCGCGGACCGCCCGTTTCGTGCTGTCCTCACTGGTGGCCGAGGGCGACGAGCTCGTCAAGGAGCTGGCCGTGGAGATCGGTCACCGGCAGGAGGTCGTCGTGGTCGACGCCACCGGCCTGGCCGCGGAGCTCGACCCGGCCCGCCCCGGTTACCGGATCGTGTTCGGCATGGACGCGGCCGCTCCCGGCGCGCTGCCCGGCCTGCGGCAGCTGCTGCGGGAGGGCCCGAGCCGGGGCGCGCACCTGCTGTCGTGGTGGCGTGGTCTGCGCCGCTTCAACGAGGAGACCGGCGGCAGCACCGGCCGCGAGGACGTGGCCGGGCTGGTCTTCCTGAACGTTCCCGGACAGGACGTGTCGATGCTGCTCGGCAAGGCACTCGACTGGTATCCCCGGGAGAACAGGGCGCTGCTGCACGACCGGCACGCCGACCGCACGGTGACCATGGTCCCCTTCGTACAGCCGGAGGACGACCGATGAGCGACGAGTCAGGGCCCTGGGCGGACTATCTCGCCGCGGCCCAGCGCCTGGACGCGGTGCGCCGCGCGGCCAGTTCGGCCGCGGGTGAGCAGGCCGCGACCATCCAGGCCGCCCAGCAGGAGCTGACGGCCGTACGCGCCCGGCTGGCACCTCAGCGGGCACGCCTGATGCAGGATCTCGGCGTACCCGAGATGGGTCTGCTGCCACAACCGGCCGAGCAGGCTCTCGCCGCACAGGCGATGGCGGGCGGCCCGGCGGCGATCCTGACAGCCCTGCGACAGGCCCGCGCGACAGCCGACGCCGCCGACGCCGGCATGCTGGGCCCGGGTCCGGCATCACCACTGCGGCCCTGGGCCCGGAACCTTCTGGTGTACGGACCGTTCGCGGCGGCCGTACTCATCGTCCAGATCGTGCTCTACCTGGTGGTCCCCAACGGTTCGGTGCCGACATACGCGCTGTTGTGCGGCCTGAGCCTGCCGTTGCTGGCTTTCGGCCTGGGCTGGCTGACCATCGGGTTCGTCTACGGCGGGGCGGGCAGCAAAGTTGACCGCACCCCGATCGTCGGCGCCATCGCCTGCCTGACGCCGGTGCTGCTGACCTGCATGGGTGTCGGCCTACTCGCGTTCATCCAATAGGGGATCACAATGGCCAGTGTCGAAGAGGTCAAGGCAAACGTGGCGGCCTCGGTGGACGGGGCCGGCCGGGCAGTGACCGGCATCCAGCAGATCAACGATCAGCTCGACGACGCTCTGGCCCGGCTCCGCATCACCGCGGTGGGCTCGTTCCACCCGTCCATCGCCATCGCGATAGCCCACCTCGAACAGGCCCGTACCCGCCTCGACGAGGCCGGCACCCTTACCCGGGCCGCCATGGACAGCGCCGACACCTACCGCATGATCATCTGACCCGAACCCGAGCGATGGAAAGATCCTTGATCGCGGCGGGACCGGACGGAGCGCAGACCGGCGAGCCCACGGAAGCTAGTGCCATCAGGGTCCGCGACGATCGCGGACGGGCCTCGGGTCCGTGTCCTCCGCATAGCTGACCTCAATGCCCGGCAGCTCGTTCTGCAACTCGTAAGCGAGCGCCAGCCCTTCCTGCCGCCAGCTTCGCTCCTCATCAACGCCGGTGAACTCGAAGTCCGTCAGCGCGATGCCGTTGAACCGCTCGTTCCATGCCCGCAACCGCTGGACAAGCTGCGTGCTGACACCGAGATCCTGGAGAACGACCGGACCCATGTGGTCAAGGTCCGGGTCCCAGACGGGGTCGTCGCTCATGTACTCAGCCATCACGCGAAGAGCGTGCGGGCGGTACGCCTCCTCCATTTGGTGATCATGGCACGCTCGCTGCCGACTGGTGCAACTCCCGGCCGGCCGGGACCGCTACCCGCGCTCAGAACCACGAACCCTCAGCGCGCATCCCGCTCGCGCTTGTGTCCATGACCTGTCGCACCGCCGAGCGGGCCAGAGACGCCGTGACGGTCACGTTCACCGCCCATGCCGACGTTCCGGGCCATCCTGGTGGAGACACTCGTCCGGCCGTACAGCGATGATGAGCGTCATGGAGGATCAGCAGGCTCCGCGATCCGCCGAGAGTGCGGTGAAGGTCATCACGCTCTGCGGCTCGACGACGTTCGAGGCTGAGTTCGTGGACGTCAACCAGCGGCTCACGATGGACGGTTGCGTCGTCATCAGCCTCGGGATGTTCAGCCTCCCCGACCTGCCGGGCTACGACTGGACAACCGACAGCTCGGACCTGAAGGGACGGCTCGGCCGCGTGCACTTCCACAAGATCCGCATGGCTATCGCCTACGCGGAGTCGCTCGGCAAACCGGTGCGGCATCTGAGTCGCGAGCGCCTGACTCGAACGGGAGACGCCCACCAGGACCCTAGTCGCTCAGGGCCGCGGTGAGGTCGACCTCGATGAGTTGCCCGCTGTAGCCGAGCGCCGTCACGCCCAGCAGCGTGCTCGCCGTCGTGAAGGCCGGCGCCAGTTCGGAGTTGTTGAGGTGGTCCCAGACGGCGGAGAGCACCGTGCTGTCCGGGCTCGTCACGTAGACGATGGAGCGGACCACGTCGGACGGCTCGGCGCCGGCCGCGGTGAGGGCGGCCAGGCAGTTGGTGATGACCTGGTCGGTCTGGGCGAGGTAGTCGCCCGGGGCTCCGACGACCTTGCCCGCCAGGTCGAGGGGGCATTGGCCGGCCAGGTGGGCGATCCGGCCGGGGGCGGAGATCGTCACGTGGCTGTAGCCGGAGGGTTCGTGGATCGTCGGCGGGTTGAGCTTTTCGAGCATGGGATCACCTGGCGTTGATCAGCATCATGGCTTCGGCGCGGACTTTGCCGTCACGCTGGAAGGCACCACGGACGGCGGAGGTCACCGTACGTGCTCCGACCTTGCGGATGCCACGCATTTCCATGCACAGGTGTTCGCATTCCAGCACGACGATGGCGCCGCGCGGGACGAGTTTCTCCATGAGCAGGTCGGCTATCTGCGAGGTGAGCCGTTCCTGGACCTGGGGACGCCGGGCGAAGACCTCGACGAGCCGGGCGAGCTTGGACAGCCCGGTGATCCGGCCGTCGGCGCCGGGGATGTAGCCGACGTGGGCGACACCCTTGAACGGCAGCAGGTGGTGCTCGCAGAGGCTCATCACTTCGATGTCGCGGACGAGCACGAGTTCCTCGTGGTTCGCCTCGAACGTGGTGGTGAGGACCTTGCCGGGGTCGACGCGCAGCCCGGCGAAGAGTTCCGCGTAGGCCCGGGCGACCCGGGCCGGGGTGCGTTGGAGACCGTCACGGTCCGGGTCCTCACCGATCGCGATGAGGATCTCCCGGACCGCCTTCTCGATGCGCGCCAGGTCGACGGTGCTCTCGACCGGTGACCCGGTGAGTTTGCCGTCGACCAGACGCGCCGCAAGATAGTCGAGCTCGCCGTCGGTGCTCAGTGCCCCTCCACGTTTCCGTTCGGGTTGATGTCCGACGACGTGGTGTTGCTGCCGCCACCGACGGCGACCTGGCCGTCGGCCTCGGCCTGCACCTTGAGCTTCTCGCGCTCGGCCGGCGAGAGGATCGGGGGCGCCTCGGACGGGAGCCGCTTGCCGAAGCCGTTGAACGGCGACATCGGCGCGCGCTTGGCCACCCGGACACAGATCCGGTCCATGTCCTCGCGGGTGATGGTTTCCTTCTCCATCAGCTCGAGGACCATGCTGTCGAGCACGTCGCGGTACTCGACGAGGATTTCCCACGCCTCGTCGTGCGCCAGCTCGATGAGCGCGCGCACCTCGGCGTCGATCTCGGCGGCGACCGAGTCGGAGTATCCCCGCTCGTGCCCCATCGAGCGGCCCATGAACGGCTCGTCGTTGTTCGAGCCGTACTTGACCGCACCCAGCTTGGTGCTCATGCCGTACTGGGTGACCATGGCGCGGGCCAGGCCGGACGCCTTCTCGATGTCGTTGCCGGCACCCGTGGTGGGCTCGTGGAAGACGAGCTCCTCGGCGGCGCGGCCACCCAGCGCGTACGCCAGGGTGTCGATCATCTCGGCGCGGGTCTGGGTGTACTTGTCCTCGGTCGGCAGCACCAGCGTGTGGCCCAGCGAGCGGCCACGCGGCAGGATCGTCACCTTGTGCACCGGGGCCGAGTGCGGCAGCGCGTAGGCGACCAGCGCGTGTCCACCCTCGTGGTACGCGGTGATCTTCTTCTCGCTGTCGCTCATGGCCCGGGTCTTGCGCTCGGGACCGGCGATGACCCGGTCGATCGCCTCTTCGAGCGCCTCGTTGGCGATCGCCCGCTTCTCGTGCCGGGCGGTCAGCAGCGCGGCCTCGTTGATGACGTTCGCGAGGTCGGCACCCGAGAAGCCCGGGGTCCGGCGCGCGACCGAGTCGAGGTCGACGTCGGGCGTGAACGGCTTGCCCTTGGCGTGCACCCGCAGGATGGCCTTGCGGCCCTCCATGTCGGGGTTGTCCACCGGGATCTGCCGGTCGAAGCGGCCCGGGCGCAGCAGCGCCGGGTCGAGGATGTCCGGCCGGTTCGTGGCGGCGATCAGGATGACCCCACCCTTGGTGTCGAAGCCGTCCATCTCGACGAGCAGCTGGTTGAGCGTCTGCTCGCGCTCGTCGTGCCCGCCGCCCATGCCGGCGCCGCGGTGCCGGCCGACGGCATCGATCTCGTCGACGAACACGATGGCCGGGGCATTCGCCTTGGCCTGCTCGAACAGGTCGCGGACGCGGCTCGCGCCGACACCCACGAACATCTCGACGAAGTCGGAACCGGAGATCGAGTAGAACGGCACCCCGGCCTCGCCGGCGACGGCTCTCGCGAGCAGCGTCTTACCGGTACCCGGCTGCCCGAAGAGCAGGACGCCCTTGGGGATCTTGGCGCCGAGTGCCTGGTACTTCGCCGGGTTCTGCAGGAAGTCCTTGATCTCGTGGAGCTCCTCGACGGCCTCGTCGGCCCCCGCCACGTCGGCGAAGGTCGTCTTGGGCATGTCCTTGGTCAGCATCTTGGCCTTGGACTTGCCGAAGTTGAGGACCCGCGAACCGCCACCCTGCATCTGCGACATGAACAGCAGCAGCAGGATCACGAGGATCGCGATGGGGAGCAGGTTGACGAGCAGACTCAGCAGAATGCTGTCGCCGGAGACCGTGGCGTTGACCGTGCCGGTGACCCGGCCCGCGGTCTTCGCTTCCTGGACCTCGGCCCAGACCTCATCCGTGAGTTCGTACGGATACTGGGTCTCGATCTTGTCCGTGGTCTTGCCGTCGAAGCGCTCGGGGGAAGCCAGTTCGAGTTGGAGCGTCTGCTCCTTGTCTTCCTGGATGACCTTCTCGATCCCAGGCTGGTTGAGTCGCTCGAGGACGACGGAAGTATCAACTCGCTGGTAGCTCGGACCACTGGTGAAGAATGAGCTCAGCGCAATCGCACCGATGATCACCAGAATGATCCAGACCACCGGGCGGCGGAAGAAACGCGTACGTTCCATACTGTTGTCGAGCGCTCACGCGCCCGGACCCTCCTGATCGGCGTCCTGGTCACCTGGGATTGACGAGCCCCCGTCACCACCACCGGTAGGCGGGTAGGCGACGGAGACACTGCCGGATCGGATAACCCCGGGGCCGCGGGGCAAACCCCCGGCGGCCCGTCCGTTACCGGTCCAGCCCCTCCGGCGCTGTGAGACGGCGCCATCGGTCACTCGACCGTACACCGTGGGTGCCTGTCACAACTCTGTGAGCCCGCCCCGCCGAGGCCCTCCCGTTACTGGCTGTTCCCCCCAGGGGCACCTGATAAGCGGCACAAAGTCGGACAATACCTGCCGCTTCGGGACCGGGTATCCGATTCCTGAGAGTCGCCTGGGAGAACGTTCAGCTACGGGCGTAGACCTCGGGCTTGAGCACCCCGACGTACGGAAGCTCGCGGTAGCGCTCCGCGAAGTCGAGGCCGTAACCGACCACGAACTCGCTCGGGATGTCGAAGCCGACGTACTTGGTCGGCACCGGCACCTTGATCGCCTCGGGCTTGCGGAACAACGCCACCACCTCGACGCTCTCCGGGGCGCGCGACTGCAGGTAGCGCATCAGCCAGGAGAGGGTCAGGCCGGAGTCGACGATGTCCTCGACGATGACCACGTGCCGGCCCGCGATGTCGCTGTCCAGGTCCTTGAGGATGCGCACCACCCCGGAGGAAGTGGTGCCGGAGCCGTAGGACGAGACGGCCATGAACTCCATCTCGATGGAGGGACCGGTGCGGCCCAGCGCGCGCGCGAAGTCGGCCATGAACATGACCGCGCCCTTGAGCACACAGACCAGGAGAACGCCGCCCTCAGCGTCCGCGTAATCCGCGGCGACCTGCTTCGCGAGCTCTTCGGTCTTCTCGCGGATCTGCTCCTCGGAGATGATCACGCGGTCGATGTCAGCGTCGTACCAGGAGCCATCTGCCATGGGGTCTAGCCTGCCGCATGAATGGTGCAGCGCGTGGGCGGGGGCAGCGGTCCGTGCCCAAAGAACCGCAGGTTATGGGGTGAATCCGCCCGAGCCGCCCGCCCGGACGCCACACACCGTGACAACTGTCACAGGGGCACCCGCAGAAGATCATCACCTCGCCGCGCGACCGCGATCCCGCCCGGCAACACGGCGTAGCCCTGACCATGCCAATCCGTGACAAGTGCGTCAAGCGCGGCAACGTGCCGGTGCGACAGCGCCGACCCCGGCGCACCCAGTTCGAGCGCCCACGCGTGCAGCACCCGGCCCCGAACCGCCAGTGGCAGATCAGACAAATGCGAAATGTTCAAGCCGGGAGAGGACCGGGCTGCCGACAAGGCACCCACGGCAAGGTCATCGAGGTATGCCACATCGGCGGCAACCAACGAAGCAGTCCGAGCCAGATTGGCCACTACCCCGTCCCCGAGCGTGGCGACCAGCGCCGGCAGGGCATCGGCACGCACGCGCGACCTCGCGTACGCGGGATCGGTGTTGTGCGGGTCTTCCCAAACGCCGAAGCCGAGCGCGGCACAGGCCTTGCGGGTGTCGGCGCGGGCAATGTCGAGCAGCGGCCGGACGAAGATCCCCCGGCGCCGCGGCATCCCGGCCAGCCCACGCGGGCCGGAACCCCGGGCGAGCGCCAGCAACACGGTCTCCGCCTGGTCGTCCCGGGTGTGCCCGAGCAGCACCGACGCCGCCCCGACCCGCCCGGCGACCCCTGACAACGCCTCGTAGCGGGCGTCCCGCGCCGCAGCCTCGGGACCGCCCGCACGCCCGCCGACGTCCACCGCCTCGACCGAAACAGGTGAGAGCCCCACCGACCGGGCCCAGTCGGCCACCGCGGCCGCCCGAGCCCCGGAACCGTCCTGGAGCTGGTGGTCGACGGTCACCAGGCCGGCCCGCACACCGAGCCGAGGCGCCACGAAGGCGGCGGCCGCGGCGAGGGCCATCGAGTCCGCACCCCCCGAGCAGGCGACCAGCACCGGGCCCGGGGCGGACGCCAGCACGCGCCGGACCGCCACACGGATGGTCGCGACCGGTGCCGGGATGCGGGCCATCGACGTTACGAAACCAGGCCCACCGGGCCGTGCACCCGCGCCACCCAGGCATCCGGGTCGCCGAGTTCCTCGAGCCGGGGCAGGGTCAGCGGCGAGCTGAAGATCTTGTTGAAGCCCTCCATGCCGACCCGTTCCACGACCCCGTGCACGAACTTGCGGCCCTCCGCGTACTGACGCATCTTGACCTCGATGCCGAGCAGCCGCCGGATGACCTTCTCCAGCGGGTTGCCGCTCTCGCGGCGCTGGTTGAACTTGGACCGGATGGACTCGACCGACGGGACGATCTCCGGGCCGACCCCGTCCATCACGAACTCGGCGTGGCCCTCCAGCAGCGTCATCAGCGCGGTCAGCCGGTCGAGGACGGCCTTCTGACCGGGTGTCTGCACGATGTCGAGGACCGACGCACGGCTGTCCTCGTCGCGCAGGACGTCGGACAGCGACGCGACGCCACGACGGATGCGCTCCAGGATGTGCTCGGTGCTCTGCGAGGCGTCGACGAACGCCTGGACCTCGCCGAGGAAGTAGCCCCGCATCCAGGGCACGGCCTGGAACTGGGTCAGGTGGGTGACCTCGTGCAGGCACACCCAGAGCCGGAAGTCGCGCGGGTCGGCGCCGAGCTTGCGCTCCACCTCGACGATGTTCGGCGCGTTGAGCAGCAACTGGCCGGGCTCCGCGGAGAAGACCTCATACTGCCCGAGGACCCGCCCGGAGAGGTAGGCCAGCACGGTGCCGGCCTGCACCCCGGTGACCCGGGACCCGATGGCGTCGGCGAGCGCGCCCGGCTGGTTGTCCCCGGAGAGCCGGCTGACCAGCGGGATGATCACTTCCTTGAGGCCGGCGATGTTCACCGCGGCCCAGTCCTTGCGGTCCACGATGCGTACCGGCGGACCCTCGACCTGCGGGGTCAGCCCGGTGTATTCGGCGACGTGCCGCCGGGCCTCATCGGTGAGCTCGCGCAGTTGCGCGACCACCTCCGTAGCTTCCTCGTAGGACACCGCGGGTCCGGATTTCGACAGCGCGCCCGCGGTGGCGGCGGCCAGATCCCAGTCAACGAACTGCGCCATGCTGACCACCGTACCCGCGGGGGACCAGCCGCCCACCCTGAGAAAACCCTTACTGGCAGCCGCAGGTCACCAGCTTGGCGGCGATCCTGTCCAGCGCCTGCCGCGCCGCCCCCGACTCCCCGGTCGCGTCGGCCAGCACCGCGAACACCAGCAACCGGCCGTCCGTGGTCACCAGCGCCCCGGAGATCGCATTGACCCCGCTGAGCGACCCGGTCTTGGCCCGCACCAGCCCCTGCCCGACCTGATTCGGCGCGGGCGTGACGAACCGGGTCCGCAGCGTGCCCGACCAGCCGGCCACCGGAAGACCCCCGAACAGGCTGCTGACCTCGGGATTTGTGCCATTGGCGGCCAGTGTCAGCACCTCGGTCAGCAGCGCGGGACTGATCCCGTTGTGCCGGGAGAGCCCGCTCGCGTCGTACAGATTGGCCTCGTCGGAGGAAAGTCCCAGCTCGAGCAGTTTGTCCTGCATGGCGCCGGCGGCGCCGTCGAACGAGGCCTCCTTGCCGGCAGCCAGCGCGACCTGCCGTCCCATCGCCTCGGCGAGCACGTTGTCACTCTGTTGCAACATCCAGTCGACCACGTGCACCAGCGGCGGCGACTGGACCTTGCCCAGCTCAGACCCGGCAGCAACCCCCTCAACCGGAGCCGAGGACGATGCGGCGGCCGGCGCCTTACCCTTCGAGACCGAGGAAATCCCGAGCTGTTTCGCGAACGCCTTCCCGGCCGCCAGCGAAGGATCGGAGAACCGAGGATCGCCTCCGACATCGTTGTGCACCGGCTTGACCCGCCCGGCGTTGGTCATCAGCGCCTGGATCCGGGCAACCTGCCCGGCACCGATCAGGTCGCTGTCCCACCCCGTCGCGGTCTCCGGTCCGGTGAACAGCGAATTGTCGACAACGACCCTGGTGGGAGCCTGCCCCCCGAGCGCCTTCTTCACCTGCGCGGCCAGCCGATCAAGCCGCGCGGCCCCGGGAAACTGCCCGCCGGCATCGACCGACAGCGTCGGATCACCCCCGCCGACCAGCACGACCACACCGGGTTCGGCACCGGCGACAGCCCGGGTGACCAGCCGATACGCCGGACCGCGGGCAGCCAGCACGGTAGCCGCGGTGAGCACCTTCGTGGTCGACGCGGGCGTGGTCATGAGATCAGCGTTCTTCGCGTACAGCGAATCACCGGTAGCCGCGTCGACCACGGAAACGTTCACCTGGCTGCCGAGCGCGGCCGCCCCCACCAGCGGTCCGATCGCGGCCTTGACCCCGTCAGCGCTGGGCACGCCCCCATCGACCCCGACGGCGGCCAGCACCGGCGTAGGCGTGGGATCAGGCGTAGGCGCGACACTCGGTGCCACCGACGGCTCCGCCGACAGCCAGCCCTCGACCGGTCCCGGCCGGACCACAAAAACCGCCCCGACCACCAGGACCAAGAGCAATACCGACAAACCAGACACCACATAGGTACGGCGGAGCTTGCTGCCGGGAGACGCCGTCGACGGCGAACCCCCGCCGGCAACCCCGGTCCCGGAGCTGCCGGGACCGCCGGGCTGACCTGCCGGGAGATCCAAGGGCACAAAAGCAGCCCCCCGAACCCCCGCAGCCTGAGCACCGGAGGCCGGACCACCCACGGCCGGACCACCCACGGCCTGACCACCCACGGCCTGACCAACCTCGGCCTGACCGCCGGAGGCCCGTGCACCCGGCGCCGCGCTTTCCGGAGCCGAGGCGTCCGGAGCCGAGGCGTCAGTGGCCTGAGGAGTGGCCGGCTGACCGGACGGCTGACCGCCGTGCTGGACGATCGGCGGCTGCGGTTGCGGAGTGGCCAGATTCAGCGGCACGGACGCCCGGCCGTACGTGTTGCCCGGCGGCCGTACGGGAATTAGGGCATTATTGGACAAACCATCATGCCCTACCGGAGAATCACCAGTTCGCGGCCGCGACACGCCGTCATACTCAGGAGTGTTCTGTGAATCTTGCCTCCCCACACGCCCCTCCTCAGGATGTAGCGGCAGACTTAGGGGAGACTACAAACATCCGGCACACCGGTGCGCACGGATCCGGCGAGCCGCAGGCAGCGCCCCCGTCTATCGGAATGCAGCCGGTTCTCCAGGCCGGGCGAACAAGGGAGCGAACGATGGATTTCGACGTACTGGTTGAGATCCCCAAGGGCCACCGAAACAAATACGAGGTCGACCACAAGACTGGTCGCATCCGGCTCGACAGGACGCTCTTCACCTCGACGCAGTATCCGGCCGACTACGGCTTCATCGAGGGAACCCTCGGTCAGGACGGCGACCCGCTGGACGCACTGGTCCTGGTGCCGGAGCCGACCTTCCCCGGGTGCTTGATCCGCTCCCGCGCGGTCGGCATGTACCGCATGTCCGACGAGAAGGGCCGCGACGACAAGGTCCTCTGCGTCCCCTTCGAGGACCCGCGCCAGGAGCACCTGCGCGACATCCACCACGTGGCCGAGTTCGACCGCATGGAGATCCAGCACTTCTTCACGGTCTACAAGGACCTGGAGCCGGGAAAGTCCGTCGAGGGCGCGACCTGGACCGGCCGTATGGAGGCGGAGGAGGAGATCCGCGCCTCCTTCAAGCGCGCCGAGGCAGCCGAGGCCGCCGAGCACGGCGAGGCCCACTGAGCAACTCCGGCCCCCGCCAGCCGGGAGCCTGAGAAAAACGAATAAAGAACGACGGCCGAGCAAAAGCCCGGCCGTCGTTCTTTTGCGTCCCCGCCGCAGCCCAGCCACCAACGCCAAGCCGCGCAATCAACGCCAGGCCGTCACCCAAGCCAGGCGGAGCATCCACCACCAGGCCGGCCGGTCAAGCCCGGCCCGGCGATAAAACCCGGCCCGGCGGCCAAGCCAGGCGGTCAAGCCAGGCGGTCAAGCCAGGCGGTCAAGCCAGACCAGCGATCGAGCCAGACCAGCGATCGAGCCAGACCAGCGATCGAGCCAGGCCCTGGCTGGTCGAGCCGGATCGAACGGTCAAGCTAAGTCAGATGATCAAACACCCGGCCGCACCGTCAACGCCGGCCCGCCGTCAACGCCGGCTCGCCACCCAAGTCAGGCCGCCATCCAAGCCAGGCCGCATCCACACCCGGCCGAGCGGACAACGCTGGGCCGAGCGGAGAGCGGGCCATTGCCACCCCGGGCCGAGTCGGATCGGACTGGGCCGGGCCGGGCGGCCCGGGCGCGGGTTGTGCGCGCCTCGGAGCGTGCCCGACGCTGCCAGCGCGACTCCAGCAGCGCGACTCCAGCAGCGCGACACCGGCAGCGCGACACCGGCAGCGCGACGCGAGGGCAGGGGGTCAGGCGATGCTGATGTTGCTGACGAGGCTGTAGAGGCCGACCACCGAGCAGGCCACCGGGATCACCGCGATCACCGCGAGGCTGTCGAGCAGGTCAGCCGCCCGGCCGAGGTACGGCGAGGGTGCCCGTTTGGTCCAGGTTGCTCCGGCCGCCACCGTGGCCATCGCGACCAGGAGGCCGGCCACGCTCAGGCCGAGCAAGGTGGTCGCTCCGGCGCCCCAGAGGAGGTCGATGCCGAGGGCGAATGCTCCGAACAAGCCGGCCGTGATGAGCGGCACCCGCTGGCGCAGGGTCACGAAGAGGCGGGAGCGCAGCAGGAGGGCGGCCACGGAGAGGGCCATCAAAATCTGGGCGGCCACGCCTCCGGTGGCGGCCAGCACCACGAACGCTCCGGCGGCCAGGACCGCGTGGCCGGTGAGCATGCCGGTGAGGAGTTCCTCGGTGCGGCTGACCGCGGCGAAGACCCGGGCCCGGGAGGGGCGTTCGCGCGCCGCGTCGAGGGTGTTGCCTCGGGCTCCGGTGAAAGTCTGCTCAGCCTCGGCGCCGGTCGGGAGTGTGACCGGCGGGGTGGGCATCTTGCCGAAGCGGATCGCGACCAGGGGCAGCACGCCGATGCCGCAGACCAGGAGCGAGATGAGGACCGCGGCGGCTCCCGCGGCCGAGGTGACGAAGCTGACCAGGGCGGCCACGGCGCCGAGGACGCCGGTCATCGCGCCGGCCGCGAAGATGCGCAGGGAGGCTGCCACGCCGACGCCGCCGAGTGCGGCCAGCAGGAGCAGGGCTACCGAGCCGGCGAGGAGTTCGGCGCCGCCCAGCCAGGGGAGCAGCGGGAATGCGCCGACCTTGTCGACGGAGCCCTGGGTGACGAGCACCGCTCCGCCCGCGAACGCGTACGGAAGGGCCATCCCGCCGAGGGCCGCTCCGGCGCGCGCGTCGCCGTACGCGCGGGAGGCGGTGATGCCGGAGAGCGAGAGCATCAGTCCCACGCCGAGTCCGACGTAGGCCGCGCCGTCCCAGGCCGGTCCGGCCGCCAGGACGGCGATCAGGCCGAGGGAGAGCAGCACCGCCGCACCGGCGAGGGTGGCTGTGCGGGTGGAGGCCGGGGACCAGACGGCGCCGCGGCGACGGGCTCCTTCGGCGATGGCTTCGACCACGTCGTCGTATTCGAGTTCGGGCCATTCCTCACGGGCCGGGACGAGGTGAAGAACCTCACCGTCACGCACCCCCTGCGGGAAAAGGCCCTGGGCGGTGACCAGCGCCACACCGTCCGTACGCCTCAGCACCCAGCCGCCGTGCCGTTCACCGTCGTCGGCCAGGCCTTCTCCGGCGTGCCTCAACACTTCCGGTAGCAGCTCGGCCAACGGAACGTGTTCAGGCAGCGCGACATCGACCCTGCGCTGAGGGGCGCTGATCGTGACCCGAGCAAGACCGACGCTCATTGCCTAATTTCCTATCGATGGTGACGAGGCTGCGGAACTGAGGGGACTTTACCTATCCTGGGCCCTGCATGGTGCCCGGTCACGGGCGTTGTGGACGGGGAGCCGCCATCGGTCCGAGTGGACTATCCACTCAAAAGCGATGGTTGCGAAGGAAAGGGACGGAAGCGTATGAGCACGGTGGTGATCAAGCGGGCGGCACGGCGCCCGGCTCCTGAGATCCCGGCCGGTGAGCTCGCCGTCGACGCACCGCCCGAGATCCCGCAGGCGGTGGGTGGTCGCTGGCAGCAGGCCTTCATGGCGCTGCCGATGCTCGGCGGTTCCGTCGCCATGGCCATGATGATGGGCCGGGGCAGCGGGCCCATGTCCTATGTGATCGGCGGGCTGTTCGGCGTCTCGTCGCTCGCCATGCTCGCCACGTCCTTCGGCGGCGGTGGCACCCCCAAGAAGGCCGAGATGATGGCCGCCCGCCGGGAGTATCTACGCCACCTCGCCGGCCTGCGCAAACGCGTCCGTGACACGGCGAGCCGCCAGCGGACCGGCCTCTACTACCGGCATCCCGATCCCGGGCAGCTCTGGTCGACCGCGGGCAGCCACCGGGTCTGGGAGCGCCGCCCCGCCGATCCCGACTTCGGTGTCGTCCGGCTCGCGGTGGGCCCGCAGACGCTGGCCACCCCACTCATCCCGCCGGTCACCCGGCCCCTCGAGGACCTCGAACCGATGACCGCGGGGGCGTTGCGGCGCTTCCTCGACGCGTACTCGGTGGTTCCCGATCTTCCGGTGGCGGTCTCGCTGCGCGGTTTCGCCCGGGTGTTCCTGCGCGGTCACGGCGCCAACGGCGAGACCGAGGCGCGGGCGCTGACCCGGGCCGTGCTCACCCAGCTCGCCGTCTTCCACGCCCCCGACGACCTGATCATCGCGGTCTGCGCCGGCCCCGAGCGCCGGGCGATGTGGGAGTGGGTGAAGTGGCTCCCGCACAACCTGCACCCGTCCCGGACCGACCGGCTGGGTCAGGTCCGCCTGGTCGCCAGCGCCGGCGGTGACCTGGAGAAACTCCTCGAGGATGTGATCGGCAACCGGCCGCGGTTCAACCCGGCCGGAATGTCCGGGTCAAGCCCGCACGTGGTGATCGTGCTGGACGGCGCCGATCTCAAGGGCGCCACCCAGCTCGACGACGGCATCGACGGCGTCACCGTGCTCGACCTCGACGAGATCCCGCCGCGGCTGCTCGACCGGTCGCTGCTGGTGCTCGAGGTGCGCGGCGCGGGCACCCAGCGCGAGCTGCACACGTACGCGATGGACCACGCCTCGGAGGTCGGCCGTCCCGACCACCTCAGCGAGGAGGAGGCCGAGGCCGTCGCCCGGCGGCTGTCCCCGCTGCGGCTGGGCGCGATGTCGAAGTCCACGGACACCCCGCTGGCCACCGAGATGGGCCTCGCCGAGCTGCTGAACCTGGGTGATCCCGAGTCGTTCAGCGTCGCGCAGGCCTGGCTGCCCCGGCCCAACCGGGACAAACTGCGGGTGCCGATCGGCCTCGGCGCCGACGGCTCCGCGATCGAGCTCGACCTCAAGGAGTCGGCGCAGGACGGCATGGGCCCGCACGGCCTGCTGATCGGTGCCACCGGTTCCGGCAAGTCCGAACTGCTGCGTACGCTCGTGCTCGCGCTCGCCGCGACGCACTCCTCCGAGGTGCTGAACTTCGTCCTCGTCGACTTCAAGGGTGGCGCGACGTTCTCGTCACTGGACCGGCTCCCGCACACCGCCGCCGTCATCACCAACCTCGCCGACGAGTTGCCGCTGGTCGACCGGATGGTCGACGCCATCGACGGCGAGTTGATCCGGCGCCAGGAGGTGCTGCGCAAGGCGGGCAACTACGCGAGCCTGCGCGACTACGAGAAGGCCCGCGCGGGTGGTGCCGCGCTGCCGCCGCTGCCGTCGCTGCTGGTGATCTGTGACGAGTTCTCCGAGCTGCTGTCGGCGAAGCCGGACTTCATCGACCTGTTCGTGCAGATCGGCCGGCTCGGCCGGTCGCTCGGTGTGCACCTGCTGCTGGCCAGCCAGCGGCTCGAGGAGGGTCGCCTGCGCGGCCTCGACACCCACCTGTCCTACCGGATCGGCCTGCGGACGTTCTCCGCGCTCGAGTCCCGCGCCGTGCTGGGCGTCCCCGACGCGTACGACCTGCCCCGGGCCCCCGGCCACGGATACCTGAAATTCGGCACCGAGCCGCTGATCCGGTTCAAGGCGGCGTACGTCTCGGGCACTTTCCGCAAGGCCGGCGCCCGGGGTCCCGGTTCGTCCCGCGACGGTGCCGACCCGCAGGTCCTGTCGTACTCGACGCACTATGTCCCGGCCCCGAAGCCGGTGAAGCCGGCCAAGCCGAAGCCGGACGAGAACCAGTCCGGCGAGAGCGTGATGGACGTGATGGTGGCCCGGCTCAACGGCCAGGGCCCGCCGGCGCACCAGGTCTGGCTGCCGCCGCTGAACAAGTCGGCCGCGCTCGACGAGTTGCTCGGCCCGGTCGTCACCGACCCGGCCCGGGGGCTGGCGTTCGCGAACCCCGAGCTGCACGGCGCCCTGCAGGTGCCGATCGCACTCATCGACAAGCCCCGCGAGCAGCTCCGCGACGTCATGTGGCTGCAGCTCGGCGGCGGTGCCGGGCACGTGGCGGTGGTCGGTGGCGCCCAGTCCGGCAAGTCCAGCACGCTGCGCTCGTTGATCCTGGGCCTCGCGCTCACCCACACCCCGGCCGAGGTGCAGGTCTACTGCCTCGACTTCGGTGGCGGTTCGCTCGGCATCCTGCGCGACCTGCCGCACGTCGGTGGCGTCTCGCAGCGTCTCGACACGGTCGGCGTCCGGCGTACCGTCGGTGAGGTCTCGACCCTGCTCTCCCAGCGCGAGCGCCGCTTCGGTGAGCTCGGCATCGACTCGATGGCGTCCTACCGCCGGCGCCGGGCCGCGCAGGCCGGGCTCGGCAACGGCGCGGAGACCGACCCGTTCGGCGACGTCTTCCTGGTCGTGGACGGCTGGAGCACGCTGCGCAAGGAATACGACGAGCTCGAGGGCGTCATCACCGACATCGCGACGCGCGGTCTGTCCTACGGCATCCACGTGGTGACCAGCGCCCCGCGCTGGATGGATTACCGTCCGGCGATCCGTGACCTCTTCGGGTCCCGGGTGGAGCTGCGGCTGGGTGACCCGTCCGACTCCTCGATCAACCGCCGGGCCGCGATCAACGTGCCCGAGAAGGCCGGCCGCGGGATCATCGAACACCCCACGGACAAGAACAAGGCCCTGCACTTCCTGACCGTACGACCGGAGTTGAGCACCGCCGACACCGCCGGACTGGTCAAGATGATCGCGACGAACTGGCCCGGCGCGGTGGCCCCACGGGTGCGCCTGCTACCCGACTCGCTGCCGTACGCCAGCATCGACGTCAACGCCACCACCGGTCTGCGCCTGCCGATCGGCATCGCCGAGGCGGATCTGAAGCCGGTCACCATCGACTTCGCGAGCGACCCGCACTTCCTGCTCTTCGGCGACGCCGAGTGCGGCAAGTCGTCGTTCCTGCGGGCGCTGGCCACCACCATCACGAACCGCTTCCAGCCGGAGCAGGCCCGGATCATCCTGGTCGACTACCGCCGCAGCCTGATGGACCTGCCCGAGACGGACCATCGCATCGGGTACGGCATGCAGGCACAGAAGGCCCTGGAGCTCATGCAGTCGGTGGCCGGCTACATGGAACGCCGCCTGCCGGGCCCCGATGTGACGGCTCAGCAGTTGCGCGACCGGTCCTGGTGGAACGGCCCGGAACTGTTCGTGCTGGTCGACGACTACGACCTGATCGCGTCCGGCCCGACGAACCCGCTGCAGCCGATCCTGGAGTACCTGCCGCAGGCCCGCGACATCGGCCTGCACCTGGTGGTCACCCGCCGGGCCGGTGGCGCCGGCCGGGCCATGTACGACCCGGTGATCCAGCGGCTGCGCGAGCTCTCGTCCCCCGGTCTCGTCATGACCGGCTCACCGGACGAGGGCGCGTTGATCGGTCAGGCCCGCCCGCTCCCGATGCCACCGGGACGTGGTCGTCTCGTGACGCGTCGTGAAGGTATGCGCCTGATCCAGCTCACCCACCTCCCCCCTTTCTGACACTCCCAGCAGGACGAACGCACCGACAGTGCGATCGCTGTCCACAGACCAGAGCATCTCGATGCGGAACCGGAGTAATCTCCCACCATCGACCGTCCAGCATGAAGAATGGCCTCCCCGACCAGTGAGTGTTGTGAGCGAAGCATCGAAGACGTCCCGCCCCCCGTGGCGGCACGCGTCTGTGCGGTGCCCGGCATCCGCCGGGTCCGGCCATGCGCGCCGTCTCCCGGCCCGCGTCGCCGCGTGCTTGCTCACCGCCGCGCTGGCCGTGGCCCCGGTCGCCGCCCCCGCCCCCCATTCCGGGGGTGCCGGCGCTCAGGCCACGATGCTGCGGGGTCCCCACCTGGACGAGCCGGTCGTCGGTGACACCGTCCGGGCCGAGCAGTGGCATCTCAAGACGCTGGATGTCGCCGGCGCCTGGGTCTACTCGTCCGGTGAGGGCGTGACCGTCGCCGTCATCGACTCCGGTGTCGACGCCGACCACGTCGATCTGAAGGGCCAGGTGCTCAAGGGTCTCGACCTGGTCGATCCCGGCGGCGACGGGGACACCGACCTGGTGGGCCACGGCACCACGGTCTCGGCCATCATCGCCGGCCGCGGGGACGACGACGAGGGCGTGGTGGGCATCGCTCCCAAGGCCCGGATCCTTCCGGTACGCGTCCTCGACCGCGAGAACCGCTACGACGACGCGATGATCGTCGCCAAGGGCGTCCGCTGGGCGGTCGACAACGGCGCCCGCGTCATCAACCTCTCGCTCGGCGGCAACGGCAGCAGCCCGGCTCTCGCGGCGGCCCTCGACTACGCGTTCGCCAAGGACGTCGTCGTGGTGGCCTGCACCGGAAACCTGAGCGCTTCGACGTCCACCAACGTCTGGTATCCGGCCCGGGAACCCGGCGTCATCGCGGTGGCCGGCATGGAGAAGGACGGCAACGTCCTGTGGTCCGGCTCCATCACCGGCCGGGAAACCGTGGTGACCGCCCCGGCCACCCAGCTCGTCGGCGCCCGCCCGGACGGCTACTGGCGGGTGCAGGGCACCAGCTTCGCGGCCCCGATGGTCTCCGGCACCGCGGCGCTCATCCGCTCCCGCTGGCCCACCATGTCCGCGGGCGAGGTGGTCAACCGCATCCTCAAGACCGCCAAGGACCGTGGCCAGCCGGGCCGCGACGACCAGTACGGGTACGGCATGGTCGACCCGGCCGGTGCCCTGACCGCCGAGGTGCCCGCGGTCCTGCACAACCCGCTCGACACCACGGCCTCCCCCGGCATCGCCCGGTTCGGCAGCGCCCCGGCATCGGGTCAGGCCCAGTCGGCCCCCGACAACGCCGCTCAGGGAACGGTCGGCGCCCGGGTCTCCGGCTCCAACGCGGGCAGCGCGATCACGGCCGGCGGCACCCCCACCGGCTCGTCGCGAGGCTGGTGGGCGGCGGCCGCGCTGTTCCTGCTCTCAGTCCTGGCGACTCTCTTCGCGATCCGCCGCTTCGCCCACGCCACCTGAGCCCGCGCCGCCCGAGCCCACGCCACCCTCGCCGCCCGCCTGGGTGTTCGCGATCATCCGGCGCATGACCTGCAGTGCCGTCACGTAGTCCGCGTCCGGGATGCCCTCGTGGATCCGGGCCCGCAGGCCGGTCACGAGTTCCCTGATCCGGCCCTGGGCCACCCGCCCGGCGTCGGTCAGGTGCAGCCGCCCGGCCGGGTCCGCGGCGATCCAGCCCCGGTGCAGGAGCTGATCGACGGCCCGCGGCACCTCGTGCCCGGATTCCGCCACGTCCGCCAGCTGCGCGGCGACCTCGTCGCGGGTGAGTCCGCCGCCGGCATCCACCCGGGTCAGCGTCCACCACTGCGGCTGTGTCACGTCGATGGTCGCCATGGCGTCCCGGAGCTGCTCGACGACGGCCTTGTGCACCGCGCCGCTCCAGTACCCGATGGGCTGCGCGGCCAAGGCGGCCTCCGCGACGAAGGGATCGGCGGTCGCGACCCGTTCAGGCGGCACAGTCACCGGTCTTGACTCCCCGGGTGCGTTCGACGCCGAGCTTGGCGGTCGACGCCGCCTCGGCCGCGGTCAGCGCGAAACCGACGTTCCGGTCGTCGGCCGCCGCGGCGAAGATGACACCGAGGACGTCACCGTTCGGGGCGATGAGCGGGCCGCCCGAGTTGCCGCTCTGCACGAGCGCCCGGATCGTGTAGATCTCGCGGGTCACCTTGCCCGAGTCGTAGATGTCCGGGCCGGTGATCGTGCTGACGTCCCGGACCCGGGCCCCCTGCGCGTTGTAGGGGCCGTCGAGCGGGAAGCCCAGCACGATCGCGCTGGCGCCGGTGGCCGCCGGCTTGGTCACGAACGGCACCGTCGGGGCCTTGAGGCCGGGCACGTAGATGACGGCCAGGTCGCGTTCCGGGTCGTAGACCACGACCTTGCCGTCGAGGCGGTCGTCCTGCGTCTCCACCTGGACGTTGCGGGTGCCCGCCACCACGTGCGCGTTGGTCATGATCCGCTCGTCGGCGTACACGAAACCCGAGCCTTCGATGCGGCGCGAGCAGCTCGGTGCCGTACCGAGGACCTTGATGACCGACTTGCGGGAGTTGACCACCACGGTCGATTTGGCGAGGGCCGGGTCCGGCGGGTCCACGTCGCGGGCGTTGGTGCGGGTCAGGCCGCCGAAGACGTTCGGGAATCCGTTGGTGTTCAGGGACTCGCGCAGGTTGGCGGAGAGCGCCTGGGCCTGCTCCGGCATGAGCCCGTTGATGCCGTTGAGGACGCCGCTGCTGCGTACCTGGCGGTTGATGTCCGGGAACGGGGTCGAGCCGAGCGGCACCGCGATCAGCCAGGCGACCAGCAGCACCGCCACGACCGACACCAGCGCGCCGCCGGCGTCGTCGAGGCGTTGCAGGGGGCGGCTCTCGATGGAACGCCGGACCTTGGTGCCGAGCCAGCCCGCCAGCGTCTGGCCGAGCACCGCCAGAGCGAAGATGACCACGAGGGCCACCACGAGCCGGGTGGTGCCGTCCGCGAACTGGTTGGCGATCAGCGGGCCGATCTGCAGGCCGATGAGCAGCCCGCTGAAGAACCCACCGAAGGACAACGCCCCGATGACGAAACCCTGGCGGTATCCGCTGATCGCGAACACCACCATGAGCACTACCAGGATTCCATCGACCACAAGCACTCGCTCAGAGTAGAAGTAAAGGTCACGGGACGACCTCGTCGGAGGCGGCGACCGACTCGGGACCTTGCGGCAGCGTAGCGACCGCCCTGGTGGCGGCCACGTCGGGCAGGTCGATGATGCGGCCGGGAAGCCAGGGCCGGCTCCAGCCGGCCATGTCCAGCAGGGTCGAGATGACCCCGGCGGTGAATCCCCACACGAGCATGTCGCCGGCCTGGAACGCCGGGCCGGTCCAGCCGCTGCTGTGCCGCACCCGCAGCCGGTTGGCCGGGTCGACGAGTTCGGCGATCGGCAGCCGGGCCACGTGCGCGACCTCGGCCGGCTGGCAGGGATGCACCGGGTGCGGCGCGTGCCACCAGGCCAGGACCGGGGTGACCACGAAACCGCTGACCGGGATGTAGAGCTCGGGCAGGGTGGTCAGCACCGTCGCGGTCCGCGGGTCGAGACCGACTTCCTCCTGAGCCTCGCGCAGCGCGGTGGCCGCCGGGTCCCGGTCCTCCGGGTCGGCGGCACCGCCGGGGAACGCGGGCTGACCGGCGTGCTTGCGCATGGCGGCGGCCCGCTGCAGCACGAGCAGGTCCGGCTCGCCGGCACGATCTTCCCCCAGGAGTACGAGCACAGCGGCCGCCCGGCCCCCACCGGCCGGCGGGCGTACCGGGGTGAAATCCTCGCCCCGGGCCGTGCCGACGCGCGTGAGCAGGGGTTCCCACCAGCCGGGCAGGCCGTCCGGCCGCAGCACCGGGTTGATCATGGGGACACCGTGACGCCGGTGTGGGTGCGCACCAGCGGGCCAAGCGTGGGCTTGTCGAGCGCCTGACCCGTGTAGACGAAGCGTTTTCCGTCGGCGTCGAGGAACACGGTGACCGGCAGGGTGGCTTTGCCGAGGCCGGCGAGCAGCTTCTGCTCCGGGTCGTACAGCGTCGGTATCGACACGCCGTGATCGGCCGCGAACGACGCCCCGGCGTCCCGGCTGTCCCGGGTGTCGACGCCGAGCACCCGCAGCCGGCCGGTGGTGGCGTCGGCGAGCTCCTGCATGATCGGCAGCTCTTCCCGGCAGGGCCCGCACCAGGACCCCCACAGGTTGATCACCGCGGGCCCGCGCAGGTCGGTGGTCCGGACAGCCGCCCCACCGGTAAAACACGGCAGCGACAAATCCGGAATGTCCGGCGCGGTGGAGGGCGGCGCGGGAGACAGTGCAGCACCGGAAGGCCCGGCGGAAGCAGAAAGCAGCGGCCCGGCAGAAGGCGGCGTGACGGAAGGCGGCGGGGCGGATGACGGCGCGGCGGCTGAGTACGCGGCGGAGGGCAGCGCGGCAGCGGAAGGCGAGGCCGCGGTGGGCGACGGGGTGAGGGGTGTCGTCAGGGTGGTGCAGTCGGCGAAGGGGGACGGCTGGTCGTCCGAGGACGCGGGCGTCATCTCGGCGGACGTGCATGCGGCCAGCAGCAGCGCCAGCGGCGGGGTCAGCCAGACGCCGACCCGGGGGGTGCGGGTCACGGGGCTTCCGGAACGGTGACCGCGGCGGCCGGCACGAGGCCGGGGTCGACGCCCGCCTGCACGGCGAGCTCGCGGGCCCGGGGGCCCTTGAGCAGCTTGGCGGCCGGGGCGGCCTCGGTCGGGCCGGTGCCGTAGGACGGGCACATAGTCGCCAGCGCGCAGGCTCCGCAGGCCGGTTTGCGGGCGTGGCACACGCGTCGGCCGTGGAAGATGATGCGGTGCGAGAACATGGTCCAGTCGCGCTTCTCGATGAGGTCGGCGACCAGGAACTCGATCTTCACCGGGTCGTCCTCGTCGACCCAGCCGAAGCGGTTGACCAGGCGCCGGAAGTGCGTGTCGACGGTGATGCCGGGCACGTCGAACGCGTTGCCGAGGATCACGTTGGCGGTCTTGCGGCCGATGCCGGGCAGCTTGACCAGCTCGTCGAGGGTGCGGGGCAGGACGCCGTCGTGGCGCTCCAGCAGGGCCTGACCGAGCTTGATCAGTGAGTCGGTCTTGGCCCGGAAGAAGCCGGTGGGCCGGAGGATCTCCTCCATCCGGGCGCGGTCGGCCGCGGCGTAGTCCGCCGCCGTCTTGTAGCGCGCGAACACGGTCGGGGTGACCTCGTTGACCTTCTTGTCCGTGCACTGCGCGGACAGGATGGTCGCGACGGCGAGTTGCAGCGGGGTCTCGAAATCGAGCTCGCAGTGCGCGTCGGGATGGGTCTCGGCCAGCACGCGGGCCATCTTGCGGGCCCGGCGTTTGCGCCCGACCGGGGTCTCCGCGGCGAACCGCTTGACCGACCGGATGAGCACGGCTGGACCGGCGGGCGCGGCGACGGGGGGACGACTCACGCGGCCAAGAGTACGTCGCCCCGGCGACATTTCAGACCATCAGGCGGGCGCCGCGATCGATCCGTCCTTGCCGATGGTGGCCGCGGTGTCCCCGAAATCGGCCTTGGAGAGCTCCCGGACGCGGGCCAGGCCCCGCTCGTTGTCGCTGTCCCGGGTGGGCACACCGGTCGGGCTGAGCGCCGTGGAGAGGAACTCGCCGCCGGTGAATGTGCCATCTTTGGTGAGCGTCACGTGCAGGATCCCGCCGTAACCGAGGACACCCGTACGGCTGAGTGTCTTGCCGCCGCCGGCGAAGTTGCCGAGGCTGTAGGCGATCAGCTTGCCCTTGTAGAACTCCATGCCCCGCAGGACGTGCGGGCCGTGCCCGACGACCACGTCGGCGCCGGCGTCGATGACCGCGTGGGAGAACTTCTTGGGGTCGCCGCGGTTCTCGCCGAAGAACAGCTCGCTGCCGGACTTGACGTGTCCCTTGTCGGAGCCCTCGGCACCCATGTGCACCTGGACCACCACGACGTCGGCCTGGCTCTTGGCCTCCGCGATGACGGTCCTGGCGGCGGCGAGGTCGTTGACATTGTTCGCCCCGGCGTACGGCGAGAAGCCCACCACCGCGACCTTGATGCCCTTGACCTCGGCGATCGTGATCTCACCCTCGGCCCCGGTGTGCTTGAGCCCGGCGCCCTCGAGCGCCTCGATCGTGTTGGCGTAGCCCTGCCGGCCGAAGTCGTTGGAGTGGTTGTTCGCGGTGTTGAGCAGCTCGAACCCGGCCTCTTTGAGGTGGTCGGCGTACGCGGGCGGCGACCGGAACGCGAAACAGTTGGCCCGGGGCGGGGAGCCGCACTTCGAGGTGCCGGTGTCGGTGGTGAGCGGCTGTTCGAGGTTGCCCATGACCAGGTCGGACTTGAGGCCGTCGCGGACCGAGTCGAAGAAGCCGTCGCCGTCGTTCGCGGGGAGCTTGCCGGGCGCGCTGCCCATGATGATGTCCCCGGTCGCGGAGAACGTGAACGAGTCGTCGGAGGGGGCGGCCGACGAAGCCGCGGGAGCAGCCGGACGTGAACCCGCCGCGGTGGGCGTAGCCGGCTGCCATGTCGCCTCGGCGGTGCCCGAATTGCGGTCGGCGAGCGCCATTCCGCCCAGTCCGGCCCCCACGAGCGCGGCCAGAACGATGGTAATTGTCAGGATTGGCCGACCGAAGAGGCCCGGGCGGCGCTGGGGGGCATGGGCATTCATCGATCGGCACGATACCGTCGGCCGACCACCCCCCACGACCGTCGAACGGCTGCATCCAGCTCACCGAGAGCGACGATTTTCCGGGTCGCAAGGGCAGCACGGTTACGCTCAGAGATCCAGATCGAGGGGTGCCCGCCCGTTTGCGGCCCGCGTACGCCTAGACTGACGTTGCGCGGCTGAAGCGCGTAGTCGGAGGTACAGCGATGGATGAGGTACTGGCTCGCAGCGGGATCTTCCAGGGCGTTGACCCGGAGGCTGCCGAGGCGCTCGCCAAGGAGATGGAGACGATCGAGTTCCGCAAGGGCGACATCGTCTTCAATGAGGGCGAGGCAGGCGACAGCCTTTACATCGTTCTCTCCGGAAAGATCAAGCTTGGTCGCCGCGCCGCGGACGGCCGGCAGAACCTTGTCTCGATCATGGGTCCGTCGGACATGCTCGGTGAGCTTGCTCTGTTCGACCCCGGTCCCCGGACGGCCACCGCGACCGCGGTGACCGACACGCGGCTCGCCCGGCTGAAGAAGTCGTCGCTGCGCCCGTGGCTCAACAACCGGCCGGAGATCGCCGAGCAGCTGCTTCGGGTGCTCGCCCGCAGGCTGCGCCGGACGAACGACGCGCTGGCGGACCTGATCTTCACGGACGTGCCCGGACGGGTCGCGAAGAACCTGCTGCAGATGGCGGGCCGCTTCGGCACCCGCGACGGCGGTGTCCTGCGGGTGACCCACGACCTGACCCAGGAAGAGCTGGCCCAGCTGGTCGGCGCGTCGCGCGAGACGGTCAACAAGGCCCTCGCCGACTTCGCCTCCCGGGCCTGGCTCCGCCTGGACGGCAAGAGCGTCATCATTCTCGACCCGGAACGACTGGCCCGGCGCGCCCGCGTCTGACCCGTTGACCGGCTGAAAGGGCCACCCCGAAGGGGTGGCCCTTTTTTGCGTGCGCGGAAACGCCGAATCCCCACCTGATCAGGGGATGAAGCCGCCCGGCGAAGATCCGTGTCGGACCCGGTCAGCCGCTCGTTACGGAGGTGGTCGAGAGGCACGACGACGGGCGAGAGGGCGCGGTCTTGAACGAGGTGGCGGGCGTGCAGCGCAGCGGGGTGACGACGTGACCGTGCTGGACACCACGATCGACCCCCGTACGCCCGCGTACCTGGAGAACCGCAGCGCGATGCTGGAGCGCCTGGCGGAGCTGGAGGCAGCGCTGGAGGCGGCCCGGGCCGGTGGCGGCGAGAAGTGGGTCACCCGGCACCACGCCCGGGGGAAGCTGCTGCCCCGCGAACGGGTGGAGATGCTGCTCGACCAGGACAGCCCGTTCCTGGAGCTGTCCCCGGTCGCGGCGTGGGGCTCGGAGTTCCCGATCGGGGCGAGTGTGGTCACCGGCATCGGTGTGGTCGAGGGCGTCGAGTGCGTGGTGGTCGCCAACGACCCGACGGTGGACGGGGGCGCGGTCAACCCGTACACGGTGGAGAAGATCCGCCGGGCCGCCCGGATCGCCGCGGTCAACCGGCTGCCGCTGGTGAACCTCGTGGAGTCGACCGGCGTCGCGGCGCCGTCCGGCCCGCCGCCGGGCGGGGCGATCGCGCGGGACCTGAGCCAGCTCACCGCCGACCGGGTGCCGACCGTCTGCGTCGTCTTCGGAGCCACGACCGGGGACGCGGCCTACCTGCCGGCGCTCTCCGACTACACGATCATGGTGCGCGGGCACGCCAAGATGCTCACCATCCATCCGCAGCCGGTCCGGGCGTCCGGCGCGAACGGGCGGCCCGCTCCCGAGGTCCGCAGCGCGCCGACCGTCCCTGCTGGGGTGACCGGTCCGGCCGACCAGCTGGCCGAGGACGAGCGGGACGGGCTCCGGCTGGCCCGGCAGTGCGTCCGCCGCTTCAACTGGCGCAAACGCGGTCCTGGGCCGCGCACGTACCCGCCGGCGCTGCCCCGCTACGACGCCGAGGACCTGCTGACGATGGCCGGCACCGGGTCGGGTTCGCTGTTCGAGCCGCGGGAGGTGCTCGCCCGGATCCTCGACGGCAGCGACTTCGACGAGTTCAAGCCGACCCAGGGCACCGCGCTGGTGACCGGCTGGGGCGAGGTGCACGGCTATCCGATCGGGGTGCTGGCCAACCTGGGCGGCGCGTTCTCCCCGGCCGAGACGCAGAAGGCCGTGCACTTCATCCAGCTCGCCAACGCCACCTCCACCACGCTGCTGTTCGTGCAGTACACCGGCGCGCCGGCGGCCGAGCAGCACGAGGCGGCCGACGTCCGGCACGGCGCCCCGCTGGTGCACGCGGTGGCCAAGTCGACCGTGCCGCACCTGACGCTGATGATCGGCGCCACCCCGGCCGAGGAGGCGGGTGGCATCTACGGGCGGGCGTACGAGCCACGGTTCCTCTTCAGCTGGCCCGTGGAGCGCTCCGTGGACGCCCCGCTCGGCAAGTTGCCGGACGACGGCGTCATCGACCCTCGCGACACCCGTACGGTGCTCGGCCTCTGCCTGTCCGCAGTGCACAGCGCGGCAGTGGAAGGCGCCGAACACGTCGGCGTATTCCGGCCGTAAAAGATCGGGAAAGGTAGAGCAGATCAGTGATCCGACGCCTTTTGGTGGCCGACCGGGGGGAGATCGCCCGTCGCGTCTTCGCCACCTGCCGCCTGGTCGGCATCGAGACAGTCGCCGTCTATTCCGACGCGGACGCGGACGCGCCGCACGTCACCGAGGCGGACTACGCGGTACGGCTCAGCGGCGGTAACGCGCCGGCGAACACGTACCTGCGGGGCGACCTGATCATCGCCGCGGCCAAACGGGCCGGCGCGAACGCCATCCACCCCGGCAACGGGCCGCTGGCCGAGGATCCCGTGTTCGCCGGCGAGGTCGCCGAGGCCGGGATGATCTGGGTGGGAGCACCGGCGAAGACGCTGGGCACCCTGCACAGCAAGATCGACACCAAGGCCATCGTCGCCGAGGCGGGCGTGCCCGTGCTGCCCACCGCGACCGATCCGGCCGAGGTCACCGCGTTCCCGGTGCTCATCAAACCGGCCGGCGGCGCCGGTGGGGCCGGGATGCGGGTGGTGCGCGACCCGGTCACGCTGGCCGAGGCGATCGCCACCACCCGGCAGGAGACCGGCGACGACGTCTTCTGCGAGCCCTACCTGGAGAACGTGCGGCACATCGAGGTGCCGATCATCGCCGACTCGCACGGCGCCGTGGTGCCGTTCGGCGAGCGGGAGTGCTCGGTCCAGCGCCGCTACCAGAAGATCATCGAGGAGACGCCGTCGCCGGCCGTCGATCCGGCCCTGCGTGAGCAGCTGTGCCGCGCCGCGATCCTCGCGGTCCGGGCCGTCGGGTACGTCGGGGTCGGCGCCGCCGAGTTCCTGCTGGACGACGCCGGCGACTTCTGGTTCGTCGAGCTGACCCCGAGCCTGCAGGTCGAGCACGCGATCACCGAGTGCGTGTCCGGTTACGACCTGGTCCGGCTGCAGCTGCTCGTCTCCGAGGGCGGCAGCCTGCCGATGCCCGGGCCGCCGCCGATCCGCGGGCACGCCATCGAGGTACGGATCTGCGCCGAGGACCCCGCGTACGCCTGGCTGCCCGCGTCCGGCACCCTGCACCGGTTCAAGGTGCCCGACGTGGCCGGCTCGTTCCGCCCGTTGCCCCAGCCCGGCCTGCGCCTCGATTCCGGCGTGGTGGACGGCTCGGTGGTCGGCACCCAGCACGACACCATGCTGGCCAAGCTGGTGGCGTGGGCGCCGACCCGGCAGGAGGCGGCCCGGATGCTCGCCTCCGCGCTGACCCGCACCGAGCTGCACGGCGTGGTCGCGAACCGGGACCTGCTGGTCCGGGTCCTGCGGCACCACGCGTTCCGGGCCGGCGACGTCGACACCGGATTCCTGGACCAGCACCCGGAGGTCTTCGCGCCGCTGCTGTCCTCGGTGGACGCGGTGCGCATCTCCTGCCTGGCCGCCGCCCTGGCCGGCAGTGCCGCCCGCCGCGCGTCCGCCCCGGTGCTGCGCTCGCTGCCCTCGGGCTGGCGCAACGTCCCGTCCGGCTCGCAGACCGCGGTCTACGACGGCCCGGCCGGCCCGGTCGAGGTCGGCTACCGGATGAACCGGCACGGCGAGCTGTCGGGCTGGTGGGTGCGCTCGGTCGACCCGGAGGAACTGGATCTCGCCGGGCTGGGCCAGGCCCCGACGCTGGACGACCACCCGCCGACCGCGGTGGTGCACGCCGACGGCTCCCGGGTGGACCTGGACGTCAACGGCATCCGGCTCACCCTGAAGGTGCACCGGGTCGGTGACGTGTCGTACGTGGACAGCCCCGAGGGTTCGGTCACGCTGCGCGAGCTGTCCCGGTTCCCGCTGCCCGCGCCGGAGGCCACCGAGGGTTCGCTGATCGCGCCGCTGCCCGGGGCCGTGCGACGGGTCCTGGTCGTCCCCGGTCAGCGGGTCCGCGCGGGCGAGCTGCTGCTCACGCTCGAGGCGATGAAGCTGGAGCACCCGGTGCACGCGCCGTCGGCCGGCGTGGTCGCGTCCCTGCCGGTGCACCCCGGTGCCGAGGTGGACACCGGGGAACTCCTGGCCGTCCTGGATCCCGAATAGGGCGTCAGCCGCGGGCCAGCACCGGCCCGTGCAGCTGTTCGGCCCCCTGACCGGCCAGGCAGCGGAACGTACGGTCCTGAGCGGTCGGCGGCAGCACCGACAGCGCCCATTCCGCGCTGTCGGTGCGGGTCGTCGTGCGCCGGAAGACCGCCCGGCTGCAGGTGCGGCGCACCTGCGGGTCGGTCGTCACCGCGTCGCGGTCCTTGGGGTCGATCCCGGACCGCAGCGATCCCACCGCGAACACTTCCCAGCTGTGCCGGTTGGTGCAGGCGACCTTGTGGGCCACCGGCCCGGTCTCCGTGCGCGGGGTGAAGCACTCCAGCTCGCTCGGGCAGTACGCGCGGGCGCTGAGACAGCCGGGGAGCGTCGAGATCGCGATGGGTACGGTCGTGGTGGCAGGCGCGGTCAACCGGGACGCCAGCGAGCGTACGGACGGCGCCTGGGCGGACGCCAGCCACGCACCGCCACCGGACGCGGCGACGAGCAGCAGCGCCCCGAAGCCGCCGAACAGCCATTTCCGCTTCCCGCGCTTGGCCGGGTTCTCGGTGTGCACCGTGGGCGTCTCGTCGGCGGTGTCCCGGGTCGGCGTGACCGGCGGCACCGGGCGGGGCTGCGGCGAGGGCTGCGGCGAGGGCCGGGGCGCCGGCGGCACGAACGTGGACGACCGGTACACCTTGGGCGCGGTGCCGGGCGGCGGGTCGAGGCGCAGACCGTCCAGCAGGTCGTGCAGCTGCTCCGCGGTGGGCCGCGCACCCGGGTCGTTCGCCATGCCGTAGCGCAGCACCTCGACCAGCGAGCGCGGGATCGACGGCACGTCCGGGATCGGCTGGTGGAACAGGTCCATCAGCGTGATCAGGCTCGGGCTGCGGTCGCTCTCCCAGCGCGGCGGCCGGCCGGACATCAACGCGTACAGGGTCGCGCACAGTGCGTACACGTCCACCGCGCCGGACGGCTCGGCGTGCGAGAACATCTCGGGCGGGGCGTACGCCGGGGTCAGCACCTCGAGCGTCACCGAGGAATCGCGCATCTCGCCCAGCACGGCCAGCCCGAAGTCGGCCAGCACCGCCGGGTTGAAGTGCGAATACAGGATGTTGGCGGGCTTCACGTCGCGGTGCAGCACCCCGTTGGCGTGCGAGTGCACCAGCGCGTCGGCGATCTTCACGCCCAGGTCCCGGGCCTCCGGGGCACCGAGCGGGGAGACCCGCATCCGGTCGAGGTAGGAGCCGTCACAGAGCTCCATGATGAGGTACGGGTGCTGGTCGACCGTCACGCCGACGTCGAACAGGTCGACGACGTGCGGGTGCGACGACATGCGCCCGGCGGCTTTCGCCTCACGCAGGAATCTGGCTTGGTCGCGGGGGCTGTCCAGGGTTCTGTTCTCGACCTTGATGGCCACGTCGCGCCCGACCGAGTCCTGGGTCGCCCGGTACACGGTCGCGTACCCACCGCGGGCCATGACGGACAAGCCAGACATGCCTGGCACGTAGGGCACGGGCAGGCGGCCAGGCGGGGTATCCGTCACGGCTTAGAAAATACGCGACCCGGGTCCCGGATCATCCCGGCACGTCAGACGCGTACGCGACAGATTCAGGACGTTCCATGATGGAGAGAGCCAGCGCGTCGCGAACTTCCTCGGCCGCGAGGCGCTCACTGGACTGCTCCGTGGAGTACGCCAGCAGCACCGCTTCCTCCGCTGCGGCCCTGGCCGCGCCCATGTCCCCGAGCGCCGCGGCGACCCGCGCCTGGACCAGTGCGGCGCCCACCGCGCTGCGCACATCCTCGGCTTTGACCTCCCGGGCGCGGCGGATCCAGATCTCCGCGGTGTCGACCCGCCCGTCGGCCAGCAACGCCGACGCGTACGAGGCGAGCGCCTGCCGCCGCGAGAACAGCAACGAGGCCCCGGTGTCACTCGCGATCGGGGCGAGCAGCCCCACGGCGGTGACCGGGTCGCCAGCGCGCATCCGGGCCTCGGCGAGCAGCACCCGCGGCCCCACCTGGGCGGGCGCGAGCGGGTTGTGCGGCTCGACCGCGGTCATCACCTTGCGGGCGTCGGCCTCGGCGGCGTCCACCTCGCCGCGTTGCAGCGCCACGAAGCCACGCAGCGTGCCGGCCATGCCCAGCAGCAGCGGGTGGCCGGTGCGGTCGGCATACCCGAGGGCGTCGGTGAGCAGGTCGTGGGAGTGGTCGAACTCGCCGAGGCTGCGGGCGATGCTGCCCCGCACGACCAGCGCGAGCCCGCGTCCCCAGTCGTCGGCGACCGCGTCGAAGTCCCGGAACGCCTGGCGCGCCTCGCGGTCCGCCTCGGCCAGGTCACCCAGCTCGGCGGACGCGTACGCCTCGACGGCCCGCAGGGTCCCGACCGCCCAGCCCTCGCCGACCCGGTCCCCGAACGGCAGGAAGATCCGGGCGAGCCGGCGGGATTCCTGCAGCCGGCCGGCGAGCAGCCGCGCGAACGCCGTCGTGCCGCGCAGCCAGGACCGCCCGACCGGGTCCCCGAGCTCGGCGAACAGGCGGGCGGCCCGGCCGAGCACGGCGTCCGTACCCGCGAAGTCGCCGCGGGTGGTGGTCACCCAGGCGAGGTTCTGCAGCGCCCAGGCCTGCCCGTGCCGGTCCCCCGCGGCGAGGGTGACCTGGTAGGCGGCGGCAAACCGGCTGCTGGCCTGGCTGAGCTTGCCGGAGAGGAAGTCGGCCATGCCCAGCCGGCGCATCGCGTTGGCGCGTTCCGGAGCCAGCTCGGCCTCGGTGGCGACCTCGAGCGCCTCCTGCCAGGCGGTGACGGCGCGGGCCTGGTCGCCGAGCGCCTCCTGGGCCCGGCCGACCACGAGCAGCGCCTCGGCCCGGCACACCGGTTCGTCGAGGGAGTTCCGGGCGATCTTCTCGCCGTATCCCAGCGCCTCGGTGGCGCGGCCCAGCCGCAGCAGTGCCCGGGCGTGCACCAGCTGGTCGGACGGGGCCAGGCCGTCCGGGGCGATGGCCGCGGCCCGCTCGGCGTACGTGATGGAGGCCGCCGGTTCGATGTTGGCCAGCGCCCGCCGGGCCATCCGGCCGAGCGCGGCGACACCCAGCGGCGCGACCTCGCGGGCAGTGGCGTCGGGGCGCAGCCGGACCGCGTCGGACAGCTCGACCGCGCACTCGGCGTGGGAGGCCACGAACGCGTCCCGCTCGTTCTCGGCGAGACTCAACCGGGACGCCCCGTCGTAACCGAGCGCGGCGACCGTCTCGGGGGCCGCCCAGCGGGCCAGGTAGGCGTGCCGGTCGGCCAGGTCGGCCTTGCCGATGCCCGCGTAGGCCGCCTCGCGCATCAGCGGGGTGCTGAACGCGTAACCGCCGCGGACCCGGTGCAGCATGCGGCGCTGGAGCAGTTCGTCGACCGCGCGTTCCAGCTCGACCGCGGTGACCGCGCCGGGCCGGGCGTCGGCCGGGGCCCGGCGCTCGCGCAGCGCCTCGATCACGCCGGTGGGCACGGTGTCGCCGACCACCGCGGCGTCGCGCAGCACCGAGCGGGGCTCGCCCTGCAGCGCGTCGATGCGGGCGGCGAGGACCGCGGCCAGGTCGCGGGAGAGCAGCTGACTGCCCATCGAGCCGTCGGCGAGCTGCCACCGGCCGGCCGCGTTCGCGCCAACCGCGGGCATCAGCGCACCGCGTTCCATCAGCAGCGTGACCAGCTCGGCGAGGTAGAACGGGTTGCCCTGCGCGGTGGCCAGCAGGCGGTCCGCGTCCGGCTGCGGGAGTTTCCCGCCGTTGAGGTACGACGTGAGCAGGCGCGACGCGTCCGCACCCCGCAACGGCGGCAGGGAGTGGATCTCGGCATCCGCGAGCCGGGTCAGCGCCCCCGCCGTGCGGACCAGTTCGGGGCGCCCGAGCAGCAGCAGGACCACCGGGCCGTCGAGGCGGGACAGCACGCCACCCAGCGCGTCGATGGTCTCGGAACTGGCGTCGTGCAGGTCGTCGACGATGACCACCAGCGGCGCCTCCCGGGCCAGCGCGCTGAGCAGCCCGGCGACCGCGGTGGGGATGGTCTCGGTCTCGGGCAACGAGGCGGTCGGCTGCCACTCGGCGACCGCGTTCGGGCCGACCGGGTTGGCCGGCGCCTCGCCGTACCCGAGCAGCGCGAGCAGCTTGTCGAGGTCGACGTCCGGCGGCTCGCCGTCGCGGGCGAGCCGGGCGACGACCTTGCGCAGGCGTTCCTCGACGATCGCCCGGGTCATCGTGGCGGAGACGTCCTTGGGCAGCCCGGCGGCCTTGCGGACCAGGTCGGCGAGGGGTGCGAAGCGGCGGCGCTCACCGAACGCGCGGCAGCGGGCCCGCAGCACCCGGGCGCCGGTGTGCGACGCGAACCGGCCGGCGCCCACGTCGTACCCGGAGGCCAGGCGTTTGACCTCGCCGGCGAACCGGGTCTTGCCGATCCCGGCCTCGGCGGTCATCACCAGGACCCGGGGCGTGCCGGAGTCGATGACCTCGGCGAGCCGCCCGGAGACCCGGCCCAGCTCGGTCTCCCGGCCGACGTAGGGCGCCTCGTCGCCGAGACCCGATCGGGTGCCGGGCGCATCGTGCAGGCCCAGCAGTTCGTACGCGGGGACCGGCTCGCGCTTGCCCTTGAGGCGCAGCGCGCGCAGCTGCCGCCACGAGGCGATGTGCCGGGTGCCGGCGGAGGTGCGGGTGCCGGCGTAGACAGCGCCGACCGCGGCGGCGTCGGCCAGCCGGGCTGCGGTGTTCACGGTGTCGCCGATGACCGTGTACTCGATGGCGGCCTGGATGCCGGCCACCACCTCGCCGGTGTTCAGGCCGACGCGCAGGCCGGTCGGCGCGCCGCCGCCGCGCTCGTCGTCGAGGACCCGGCGCACGGCGCGCTGCATGCTCAGGGCGGCCCGGACGGCGCGTTCGGCGTCGTCCTCGTGCGCCACGGGGGCGCCGAACACCGCCATGATCCCGTCACCGGTGAGCTTGTCGACGTGCCCGCCGAACGTCTTGACCGCGCCGGCGAGCGCGGCGAGGACGCGGTCGGTGACCGCGCCGACGCGTTCCGGGTCGAGGTCCTCGGACCAGGACGTGAAGTCGGAGAGGTCGCCGAAGAGCACGGTGACGATGCGCCGCTCGGCCGCCGGCAGCGTGGCCGCTGCGGGCAGGGCGGCGCCACAATTGTGGCAGAAACGGGCACCGGGTACGGCGACGGTCCCGCACACTGGACAGGTCACAGCGGGTCCAACTGTTCCGGGGCCGCCTGTGATTCCCGCCTCAGGAAATCGAGTTGGGCCCGGGCCGACCATTCCGCTGCGAAACGGACCCCGGGATCGACGTCGGGATACACCACGTCGACGATCTGCTCCGGCGTTTCCGCCCCCGCCGCCATGGCGGCCCTGACCTGGTCGAGCCGCTGCCTGCGGTGCGCGAGATAGGTCTCTGCCAGCTCGGCGCAGTCGTCCCGCACCGGGCCGTGGCCGGGGAACATCGCCATCTTGTACGCGGTGAGCGTCGCGAGACTCGTCAGATAGGCACCGAGATCGCCGTCCGGCCAGGCGACCACGGTCGTGCCCCGCCCGAGGATGGTGTCACCGGTGAAGATGCCCGGCGTCCTCCCGTCGGTGACCGAGAAACACACCGAGTCACCGGTGTGACCGGGTGTCCGGATCGTCGCGACGTCGAGGCCGGCCAGGCGGGCCCGGGCCGGGAGCGGGTCGCCGTGTTTCGGGTCGGCGGCCAGGATCGGCACGCCGCCGAGCATCCGGGACAGCGTCTCGGCGCCCTCCACGTGATCGTGGTGGCCGTGCGTGATCAGGATCGCGGACAGCGGCCGGTGCTCGGCGATCGACGCGAGGTGACCGGTGTCCTCGGGGCCCGGATCGATGACCACCGCGTCCGGCGAATCGGGGGCGGCCAGCACCCAGGTGTTGGTCCCGTCCAGCGTCATCGGGCCGGCATTGGGCGCGAGAATCCGCGTGAGCCACTGCGGCAACCCCTCGACCTGCGACGACACAGACGCCACCCCCCAGCGCATGGTACGTCGCCGAACGGGTGGGAGCCGAGCACCGTTTGTGCGGCCCGGTCACGTCCGGCGACGAAAACCACAACGTGGGTCAGTCGAGTTCGGCGATGACCTCGACCTCGACGGGGGCGCCGAGCGGCAGTTCGGCCACCCCGACGGCGCTGCGCGCGTGCCGTCCGGGCTCGCCGAGCACGTCGAAGAACAGCTGCGAAGCGCCGTTGATCACACCGGGCTGGCCGGTGAAGCCCTCGGCCGACGCCACGAACCCGGTCACCTTGACGATCTTCACGACCCGGCCGAGGCCGACCAGCGCGTCGATCGCGGCGAGCGCGTTCAGCGCGCAGTACCGGGCCAGCTCGGTGCCCTGCTCGACGGTCACGCCCGCACCCAGCTTGCCGGTGTGGGGCAGCTTGCCGTCGACGAACGGCAACTGGCCGGAGACGTAGACGTAGTTGCCGGACTGGACCGCCGGAACGTACGCGGCCAGCGGCGGGACGACCGTCGGCAGCGTCAGCCCCAGCTCCGCCAATTTGGCGTAGATCTCCGCGCCACCCTCACCACTCACCGGCGTAGGCGCACTCATGATTTGGCCCGCTTCATGTAAGCGACAAGCTGCTCCTGGTTCGGGCCCGGCACGACCTGCACCAGCTCCCAGCCGTCCTCGCCCCAGTTGTCGAGGATCTGCTTGGTCGCGTGGACCAGCAAAGGCACAGTCACGTACTCCCACTTCTGCATAGCCCGAGAGCCTATCGAGCAGGCCGGAGCCGCCTCGCGCGCATCCGGATTCCACTACCCTGGCTACGGGGAGGTGCGGCCGAAACTGGGAGCACCATGACGCAACCGTCGCAAGGCGGACCGGCACACCTTGACGCGACCACCGAGGAGTTCGAGCCACTCATCCCGTTCGAGCCGTTCCTCGCGGCGGAGACCCTCGAGGGCGAGGTCGTCTGGCATCAGGCCGCGCCGTCCGCGCCGTTCCACGCCAAACACGAGAAGCCCGGCGAGTGGCACACCCATCCGCCGGACCACCTGGCGTTCGAGCACTCGCCGCCGGCCGAGGTGCAGCCCGGCGTGCAGCACGACGAGCCCGACGAGGCCATCCCGCTGAGCATGCTCCCGCATCCGTGGGAGGTGCCGTTCGACCCGCACGGGACCGAGACGGCCACCGGTCCGCAGCGCCGGCGCAACGGGCGGTGGGTGGTGTTCGCCCTGGTCATGACGCTGCTGCTGTTCGCCGGGGGCACCGCCTCGGCGTACCTGCTGTTGCGTGATTCGGACAACGGCAAAGGCGCGCCCGACCCGGCGACGGCGGTCGAGCGCTTCATGAGCGCGGTCTACACCCAGCAGAGCGCGACCAGCGCGGCCGAGTTCGTCTGCAAGGAGTCCCGGGACACCGACCGGCTCCAGAGCCGGGTCGACCAGGTCAAGGGCTACGCCGACGAGTACACCGACCCCTCCTTCGACTGGACCGAGCCGTCCGTCACCGGGCAGACCACGGAGAAGGCGATGGTGGCGGTCCAGCTCACGATGACGACCGGCGACGAGAAGTCCGCGCGGCAGGAACTCACGTTCACCGTCATCAGGAAGACGAGCTGGCTCGTGTGCGACGTCAACGGCTGACGGGTGGCCGTACAGTCGAATCATGGGTCGTAATGAGTGGCCGGCGCGCCTGCACGTGGTGACGGGCAAGGGCGGCACCGGCAAGACCACCGTGGCGGCGGCGCTGGCGCTGGGTCTGGCCGCCGGCGGCCACCGGACCCTGCTGGTCGAGGTCGAGGGGCGGCAGGGCATCGCCCAGCTGTTCGGGCTCGAGCCGCTGCCCTACAAGGAGCTGCGGATCGCGACCCCGCCGAAGGCCGACGGGGAGGTCCGGGCGCTCGCCGTCGACCCCGAGGAAGCCCTGCTCGAATACCTCGACATGTTCTACAAGCTCGGTGCCGCCGGTCGCGCGCTGCGCAAGATCGGCGCGATCGACTTCGCCACCACCATCGCCCCCGGCCTGCGCGACGTCCTGCTCACCGGCAAGGTCAAGGAAGCGACGACCCGAGCCGACAAGGGCAATCGCGCGTACGACGCGGTGGTGCTGGACGCGCCGCCGACCGGCCGGATCGGGCGCTTCCTCAACGTCACCACGGAGACCGCGCGGCTGGCCAAGATGGGCCCGATCAAGACCCAGAGCGACGGCGTCGCGTCGCTGCTGCGCTCGCCGATGACCTCGGTGCACGTCGTGACGCTGCTGGAGGAGATGCCGGTGCAGGAGACCCTGGACGCGATCGCGGAGCTCACCGCGCTGAACATCCCGGTCGGCCGGATCATCGTCAACGGCGCCCGGTCGCCGCTGCTGGCCGGGGCCCGGGTCACCAAGACCGAGCTCAAGCGCGGCCTGGCCGCCGCCGGACTGCCCAGCGACCCGCTCACCGTCGCCGGTCTGCAGTCCGAGGCGAAGGCGCACCTCACCCGGCGGGAGCTGGAGGAGTCGTTGCGCACCGAGCTGGCCGAGGTCGCGTACCCGATGGTGGAACTGCCGTTGCTGGACGGCGGGGTCGACCGCGAGGGCCTCGACCGGCTCTCCGCGCTGTTGATGGGTGTCTGACCTGTCACACACCGCAGTGCGGTATCCCGCGACCCGGCCCCGGAGTCAGTACGCTCGAATCGTGGCCGCTGATCAGACCGCCCCGCGCCTGGACGTCGACGCTCTCCTCGCCGACCCGGCCACCCGCATCGTGGTCTGCTGCGGTGCGGGCGGCGTGGGCAAGACCACCACCGCCGCGGCGCTCGGCCTGCGGGCGGCCGAACAGCACGGCCGGCGCACGGTGGTGCTGACCATCGACCCGGCCCGGCGCCTCGCCCAGTCCATGGGCCTCACCGAGCTGGACAACACGCCCCGGCAGGTCAAGGGCATCGACACCGAGGCCACCGGCGGCGAGCTGCACGCCATGATGCTCGACATGAAGCGGACCTTCGACGAGGTCGTGCAGACGCACACGTCGCCGCAGCGCGCCGCCGAGATCTTCGCCAACCCGTTCTACCAGGCCATGAGCTCCACGTTCTCCGGCACGCAGGAGTACATGGCCATGGAAAAACTGGGTCAGCTGCGGGCCGGCGACGAGTGGGACCTGATCGTGGTCGACACGCCGCCGTCCCGGTCGGCCCTGGACTTCCTCGACGCCCCGGCGCGGCTCTCCCGGTTCCTCGACGGCCGGATGCTGCGCCTGCTGATGGCGCCCGCACGCGGCGGACGCAGCATGTTCAGCCTGGTCACGGCGTCGTTCGGGGTGTTCTCCCGGGCGGTGCAGAAGATCCTCGGCGCCCAGTTGCTGACCGATCTCTCCGGCTTCGTGTCCGCGCTCGACTCGATGTTCGGTGGCTTCCGGCAGCGCGCCGACGAGACGTACCGCATCCTGCAGGACCCGCAGACCGCGTTCCTGCTGGTCGCGGCGCCGGAGCGTGACGCGGTCCGGGAGGCCGCCTACTTCGCGGAGCGCCTGGTCGCCGAGCGGATGCCGCTGGCCGGTTTCGTGCTCAACCGCACGCACGAGGCCGAGTTCGACGCGATCCCGCTCGCCGAGGCGGAGGCCGCGGCGGCCGCGCTGGACGCGGCCGGCGACCAGCAGGTCACCGCGGACGCGCTCCGGGTGCACGCCGGGCTGTTGCGGCAGGTCGAGCGCGAGGTGCGCGTCGCGGCCCGGTTCACCGACGCGTTCCCCCTGGTCCCGGCGGTGGCCGTGACCGCGCAGCCCGCCGATGTGCATGACGTCGACGGGCTGCGGACGATCGGAGCTGCACTCGCGGGCTAGTCAGCGAGTGGAGACAAGCACCTTGTCAGCGCCCTTTTCGCGCAGTGCGGCCTCGAACATCTTCCGCCAGCTCGCCACGTGCGGGTGCCGGCGCAGCAGCGCGCGGCGTTCGCGTTCGGTCATGCCTCCCCAGACACCGAACTCGATCCGGTTGTCCAGAGCGTCGGCGAGGCACTCGTAGCGGACCGGGCAGCTGCGGCAGATCCTCTTGGCCACGTTCTGCTCGGCGCCCTGCACGAAAAGCGCGTCAGGGTCGCCACTCTGACACGCCGCCATGCTGGGCCAGTCGCTGATCATTCCCATCTGTTCACGTCCCCCCTTGCATTCACCCCCTGACGCCCCGGGCCCATGTCCCCCAGGCCCGTACAGACGTCACTGCGATAGCTCGCCGGACCATCATGCTCCGTAGTCGGGCGATTACGCAACGTTGTCCCTCAAATACGTATACCTCGGGAGTTCCGGGCATCCCGCACTGACCGGACAGCGAAAAGTTCGCGGTAGTTCTCAGATGACCGCACGTAGAGACGATCGGGGGGACAGAATCATTCTCGGCGAACCGTGACCTTCCGGACGAGTGGTCACGTGCGCTTTTCGCGTACCCTGCTCGGGTGACCTCCTGGATGCGCAGACGCGATCACAACATCTTCGCCAATGCGACCTCGCTGCTGATCTGTGGCCTGCTCGCAGGCGTTGTCGTGGCCGCCGCGGCCTTCCCGGCGGTGGCCATGTCCGGCCTGGCCGCGAAGGCCGGCGGGGAAACCTTCGCGAGTCTGCCGAGCGAGTTGAAAGCGGCCACCACTCCCCAGATCAGTCGTATCTTCGCGGCTGACAACAAGACGCAGATCGCTGTCTTCTACGACGAGTTCCGCAGCGAAGTTCCGCTGAAGGACATCTCCAAGAACATGCAGAACGCGATCGTCGCCGCGGAGGACCACGAGTTCTTCGCGCACAACGGAGTCGACCTCAAGGGTGTCGCCCGCGCGTTCGTCAACAACAAGAGCGGCAAGGCCCAGCAGGGCGCCTCGACGCTGACGATGCAGTACGTCCGGATGTCCCTGGCCTATTCGGCGACCAACCCGCAGGAGGTCGTCGACGCCACCAAGGACAGCCCCAAGCGCAAAGTCACCGAGATGAAGTACGCGATGCAGGTCGAGAAGGAGCTCTCCAAGGAGCAGATCCTGGAGCACTACCTCAACCAGGCACCGTTCGGGAACAGCTCCTACGGCGTCGCCGCCGCCGCGCAGGTCTACTTCAAGAAGAAGCCGAAGGACCTCAGCGTCGCCGAGTCCGCGCTGCTCGCCAGCATGGTGAAGGCGCCCACCGCGTTCAACCCGACCACGGCCAGCGGCTACCCGCAGGCACTCGACCGCCGCAACTACGTCATCGCCGACATGCTCGAGCTCGGCTACATCACCCCGGCGGACGCCAAGAAGGCCACCGCCACCAAGATCAGCCGCACGGTCCAGAACGTCGGCAACGGCTGCGTCTCCGTCAAGACGAACAGCTGGGGCTTCTTCTGCGACTACTTCTACCGCTGGTGGCTGGGACGCGACGAGTTCGGCGCCACCACGTACGACCGCGAGCGCCGGCTCAAGGGCGGCGGCTACCGCATCCAGACGTCGCTGGACATCAAGGCCCAGAACGCGGCCCGCGCCAACATCTCGGACAAGATCAAGGACAAGGACAAGAACGCGCTGCTGCTGGCGGCCGTCCAGCCCGGCACCGGCAAGGTCCGCGCGCTGGCCACCAACCGCAAGTTCAAGCTCGACGACTCGGACAACAAGCTCTCCTCGGACCCCGCGAAGCGGAAGAAGAAGATCAAGAGCACGTACCCGAACACCACCAACCCGCTGATGACCGGCGGCGGCGACATCGACGGCTACCAGGCCGGCTCGGTGTTCAAGATGTTCACCATGGTCGCGGCCCTGGAGAACGGCTTCCCGCTCGCCTACTCCATCAACGCCCCGGCCAAGTACATCTCGAAGTACATCGTCGGCCCCGGCCCCTCGACCTGTAACGGGAAGTACTACTGCCCGTCCAACGCGTCGGCCAGCGAAGCGGGCGTCTTCAACATGTGGACCGGCTTCGGTGCCTCGGTGAACACGTTCTTCGTCCCGCTGCAGGAACGCGTCGGCGCCGAGAAGGTCGTCGACGTCGCGAAGCGGTTCGGCGTCCAGTTCCGCTCCCAGCAGGACTACGACTACGCCAACGACAAGGCCTCGGCCCACCAGTGGGGCGCGTTCACCCTGGGCGTCTCCGCGTCGACCCCGCTCGACATGGCCAACGCCTACGCCACCCTCGCCGGCGACGGCATGTACTGCACCCCGACCCCGGTCGAGCAGATCACCACCATGAGCGGCGAGAAACTCGACGTCGGCAAGCCCCACTGCACCCGAGCCACCAGCCCCGACGTGGCCCGGGCGGCCATCGACGCGGCCCGCTGCCCGGTCGGCGACCAGGCCCAGCTCGGCACCTGCAAGGGCCGCACGGCCCCGGCCGCCCGCAGCATCATCAAGCACCCGATCTACGGCAAGACCGGCACCACCGACCACGACAAGACAGCCTCGCTGATCATCGGCAGCAGCTCCCTCGCCGTGGCGGGCTACCTGGTCAACCCGGACTGGCAGAATCACACGGACCGGATGGAACACTCCATCGTCAACCCAGCGGTCTGGGAGACGATGCGGGACTACCTGAAGGGCACCCCGAAGGTCCAGTTCAAGAAGCCGGGCAGCAAAAAGATCTCCATCGGCGACCAGCGCTCCATCCCCGGTGTCGAATGCTCCCCCATCGACAGCGCCATCAGCCGGGTCGAAAACGCGGGCTTCAACGCCTCCCGAGGCCAGGAAGTCGAGTCGAACTGCCCGAAGGGCACCGCGGCCGGCACCAACCCGAGCGGCAAGACCATCAAAAACGGTTACGTCAGCATCGAGGTCAGCGCGGGCCCGAAGAAGGAAGAGAAGCCGGACGACAAGAAGCCGGACGACAAGCCCGACGAACCAGACCGGCCGCGAGGCAGGTAGGTAGGTCCCCAGCTCCGCCGTGGGCGGGTCACCCTTCTTTCGGGGTGACCCGCCCGCTGCTTTTCCGCGCTTGGGTGGGTGGTAGGGCTTGGGGCGGGGATTGCCGCACTCCAGGCGGTCAGGCTTGATCCTTCCGTGCGGCGATCCCCACCCCGCCGCCTGGCCGCCTGGCCACCTCGCGAGTCCCGGTACCCCGTGCCCAGTCATCCCGCGGCCCTTGCCACCTCGCGGGCTTGCCATCCTGCGGTCTTGCGGTGGCGTGGTGGGGGTCAGGTGAGCTGGCGGCGGACCTCGGCGGCTACCCGGCCGCCTTCGGCCTTGCCGGCCACTGCGGCCTGGGCCGCCTTCATGGCCGGGCCCATCTGGGACTTGCTGGTGAGGCCGCCTGCCCGGAGCGCGTTCGCCACGAGGGTGGCGATCTCGTCGTCGGTGAGCTGGGCCGGCAGGTAGCGGTCGAGGATCCCGCCCTCCGCGGTCTCCTTCGCGGCCTGCTCGGTGCGCCCGGCATCCTGGAAAGCGGTCGCGGCCTCCCGGCGCTTCTTCGCTTCCTTCGTCAGGACCGACAGCACCTCGTCGTCCGACAGCTCCCGCGCGGCGTTCCCCGACACCTCGGCGTTACGCACAGCGGACAGAGCCATCCGGAGCGTGGAGGTGGTCAGGTCGTCCCGGCCCTTCATCGCGGCGTGCAGATCTTCGTTCAGGCGGTCTTTCAGTGTTCCCATGGACGGTCAAACTACTCTGGCCGTCATGCGCAAGCGTCCCTTTATCACCGCCGCCGCCGCTCTGGCCGCTGCCGGCGCCGCCACGTTCGCGTACGCGTCCCTGGTCGAACGCAATCTTTTCACCCTGCGCCGCCTCGACGTCCCCCTGCTGGAACCGGACGCCGAACCCCTGCGCATCCTGCACATCACGGATCTGCACATGATGCCCGACCAGCGCCGCAAGCAGGCCTGGGTGGCCGCCCTGGCCGGCACCGACCCCGACCTGGTCGTGGTAACCGGCGACAACCTGGCCTCCCCGGACGCCGTACCCGGTGTGCTTCGTGCTCTGGATCCGCTGCTCGGCCTGCCCGGAGCTTTCGTCTTCGGCTCCAACGACTACACCGGCCCGGTCTGGAAAAATCCTCTCGGCTACGTCTTCCCGTCCGGCGAGTATGTCCAGGGCGTGGACCTGCCGACCGAGGACCTGCGCGCGGGCCTGCTGAGCGAAGGCTGGGCCGACCTCAACAACGCCCGCACCGTCCTCAAGGCCGGTGGGCGCACCATCGAACTGGTCGGCGTCGACGATCCCCACATCGACCTGGACGATTATGAGTCGGTGTCCGGCCCGGCCACCGCGGAAACGGACCTGCACATCGGCCTCACCCACAGCCCGACCGCCCGGGTCCTGGACGCGATGGCCGCGGACGGCTTCAACCTCCTGCTGGCCGGTCACACCCACGGCGGCCAGGTCTGCATCCCGGCCTACGGTGCCCTGACCACCAACTGCGACCTCCCCCGAGCCATGGCCAAGGGCCTCCACCGCTGGCCCGGCTCCAACGCGCTGCTGCACGTATCCGCGGGCCTCGGCACCCACCCGACCGCCCCCTACCGCCTGGCCTGCCGCCCCGAGGCAACGATCCTGACGCTCATCCCCCGCTGACGACCACCCCATGGACCATGGGCGCGCCCACCCCGGGCCGCCCAGGTCCATCCGGACAGCTTGCTCCACATGTTGGGAGAAACTTGGAGCAAACTGGGAGCAAGACAAACCCGCTGGTCAGAACCCTGGAAGATCTCCTCCCACCACGATTTGCTCCAAATCCTTGGAGAAACTTGGAGCAAATTTGGAGAACCGACCGGCACACTGGGAGCAACTCCAAGCAAGCGCGGCTCTTTGGAACAAACCCCGGGAGCACCGTGCTTGACTGCGCCTGGCCTCACGCCCTGGGCACTGGGATGACCTGACCGACGAGCGGAAGATGCCGGAGACATGCAGCCACCTGTGCCTCCACCTCCCCTCCACGAGCTTCTCGCGCGGCTGGAGAGCTCAGACTTCCTCGGCCAGATCTTCGACACCTTCCCCGGCGGCTTCGCCGAAGGCCGGTACATGCCGTGGGATTCCTTACGGCACAGGACTCCACCCAACGGCCTCACCCATGAACAGTGGTGGGCTGCCACCAAGATCGCACGAATGACGGTACGTCGCCGCTTGCCACTGGCCGACGAGCACGGCAATGCATTCAGTTACTGCTTACCCGACGACGTCATGCGGAACGTCGACTTCGTCAGCACCAACACCGGCGGACGTATCGGACTGAACGAAGAGGTCACCAATCCCACCAACAGGGACCGATACCTGGTCGACTCCCTTATCGAAGAATCGGTGACCTCGAGTCAGATCGAAGGTGCGTCGACATCCCGCCGCGTAGCCCGGGAAATGATCCGCTCAGGACGAGCACCTCGCGACCGCAGCGAGAAGATGATCCTGAACAATTTCCACGCCATGGAACGCGTCGGCGAACTACGACACGAGCCGCTCACCGTCGATCTCATTCGCGAGCTCCAGCGAATCGTCACGGACGGAACACTGGACGACCCGGCATCAGCCGGCAGATTTCAGACTACCGACGACGTACGGATCTCCGTATGCGACGACAAAGGCAACGTGCTCCACACCCCGCCCCCCGCGGAGAAGATCCCGGAGAGAATGCAGGCGCTCTGCGACTTCGCGAACGCCGGGACCAGGACCGGCACGGTCGGACCCTACCTCCCCGGAGTCCTCCGTGCCCTGACACTCCACTTCATGATGGGCTACGAACATCCGTTCGAGGACGGGAACGGCCGGACCGCACGCATCCTGTTCTACTGGTCGATGCTCAACCAGGGATTCTGGATAACGGAGTTCATATCCGTATCGAGAATCTTGAAGGGTGCTCCGGTCAAGTATGCGATGTCCTACCTGCACACCGAGGTGGACGACAACGACCTGACATACTTTTTCGACTACCATCTCGGCGTCATCCACACCGCCATCGATCATCTGAACAAATATCTGACCCAAAAGGTGGCGGAGGTCAAAGAGCTGCGGACGAAGCTCCACAACGAGGCCGACAGCCTCAACGCGCGACAACTCGCACTCGTACAGAATGCCCTCAAGCATCCGGATGCGAAATACACCGTCCTTTCTCACGGAATGTCACACCGCGTGTCGGGGGAGACCGCAAGGCAGGACCTGGTCGCGCTGGAAGAAGCAAAACTGCTGGAACGACGCCGCACCGGCAAGCGATTTGTCTACGCGCCGGTCAGCAACCTCGCGGGCGCTATCAAGGATCTAAAGCTGACAGACTGACGAACCAAAGCACCGAACAGACGCCGGCCAGTCTCCGCGCGTCCGGACGCGACCCTCGACAAGGGCTGCAAGGCCAAGCCCTTACAAGTCAAGCAGGCGCTGACGAGGAAAGCCCGTGAGCGTGGCAGATCACTACACCTACCGGGTCCACTGGTCAGCGGAAGACGGAGAGCATGTGGGCACCGTGGCTCTCCACCGCTCGGTCTCGCGCACAGCCCCGGGGCGGAAAGTACTCAGGCCCGGTTCTCTTGGTGGAGAACCGGGCCTGACCTGCAACTACATCTGTCGGGGTAGCCGGATTTGAACCGACGGCCTCTTCGTCCCGAACGAAGCGCGCTACCAAGCTGCGCCATACCCCGATGCGTGCTGGACAATAGTATCCGACCACCCGCCGGACGCGAAATCGGTATCCCCCGCCTTGCGTATCCGCAGGTCAGGGCCGATGCGGGCGGGGCAGTGCCCCGCCCGGGGCCGGAAGCTCAGCTGCCCACCACGGTGTCCGCGTAGAACGTGGTGGGGTTGTTGGACAGGGTGGACTTCACGTGGGCGGACCACTGGTCGGCAACCACCTCGATCTTGTTGGCTTCGAGGCCGTCGAGGGCGGCGTTGATGATGTCGGCCGGGGCCGTCTTGTCGCCTTCGTACCAGGACATCATGTCGGTGTCGGCGGCGCCGAGGTGGAGGCCGGTCACCAGGGTGCCCTGCTTGGCCAGCTCCAGGCGGACGCTGTTGGTCAGGGCCCATTCCGCGGCCTTGGCCACGTGGTAGGCGCCGGCGCCCTCGTAGGCGAACCAGGAGAGCGCTGACAGGACGTTGAGGATCGCTCCGTCGGCGAGCTGCGGCGCGAAGGCCCGGGTCACGGCGAGGGTGCCCCAGAAGTGGGTGTCGAGTTCGCTGCGGATGCCGGCCAGGTCCGCGTCGAGGAGGTTGGTCATCGTGGAGATGCCGGCGTTGTTGATCAGGATGGTGACGTCGGGGGCGGCTGCCGCTGCGGCTTCGACCGAGGCCTGGTCGGTGATGTCGAGCTGGAGGGGGGTCACGCCGGGGATGTCGATGGTCGAGGGGCGGCGGGCGGCGGCGTAGACCTTGGCGGCTCCGCGCTCCAGCAGGGACAGCGCGAATTGGCGGCCGAGGCCTCGGTTGGCGCCCGTTACCAGCACATTTGCTCCGGAAATCTTCATGGGCGCTACGCTAGGACCTGACGTTGACGTCAGAGGCAAGGGTTGCGACGGGAGTCACTTTTATGCGCATCGGTGAGCTGGCTGAGAAGGCGGGCGTCAGTGTCCGGGCTCTTCGGTATTACGAGGAGCAGGAGTTGCTGCACTCCGAGCGCAGCGCGAGCGGTCAGCGGCACTATGCCGAGCCCGCCGTCGAGCGGGTGCAGCTGATCCAGCTGCTCTATTCGGCCGGGCTTTCGAGCCGGACGATCGCCGACCTGATGCCCTGCGTCGACGCGAAGGTCAATACCCCGGATTCCCGGGCCCGGCTGCGGGCCGAGCGGGAGCGCATCGACCGGCAGATCACCGACCTCATCCGTACGCGGGACCGGCTCGACGCCGTCATCGAGGCGTCCGAGGGCCCGGCGAGCGGCTGCATGACGATCATGGACAAGGAAATGGCGGCCGCGTGAGTGACGGGCAGGTCTGCGAGGTCGTGATCACGGCCGCCGACCCGGAGTGGCTGGCCGGGTTCACCCGGCGGCTGGTCGAGGATCGGCTGGCGGCGTGCGGGCAGCAGGTCGCCACGATCCGGTCGATCTACCGGTGGGAGGGCGCGGTCCACGACGACGTGGAGGCGCGGGTGGCGCTGCACACGCGCGCGGAGCTCGTACCCGAGATCGTGGCCCGGGCGGACGCGGAGCACGCGTACGACGTGCCCTGCGTCCTGGCCCTGCCGATCGTGGCCGGGAATCCGGCCTACCTCGAATGGATTCTGACGGAAACTAGGCCTCGAGGTCCGCTCGGGTGAGCAGCGCGCGCAGCGTGATGCCGTCCGCGGCCAGCGCCTCGGCGCCGCCTTCCTGACGGTCGATGACGCAGAGGGCGTGGTCCACGTGCGCGCCGAGTTTGCGCAGCTCGTTGGTGGAGATCACGACCTGGCCGCCGGAGGTGACGACGTCCTCGACGACCAGCACGCGGCGGCCGGCTACCTCGGCGCCCTCGCTGAGGCGGGCGGTGCCGTAGGCCTTGGCCTGCTTGCGGACGAACGCGGCGGGCAGCTTGGCGTGCCGGGCCACCGCGGTCACCACGGCGATGCCGCCCATCTCGAGGCCGGCCAGGACCTCGGTGCCCTCGGGGATCAGCACCGCCATCTGCTCGGCCAGCTGGTCGAGCAGGACCGCGTCCGACTCGAACTGGTACTTGTCGAAGTATTCGGTGGCGGTCCGGCCGGAACGCAGCACGAATTCACCGGTCAGGCGGCTCACGTCGCGGACGCGCCGCGCGAGGTCAGAGTCAGTCACGAGGTAACAGCCTAGGGGCCGCTCAGCGATCTCCCGAACCGGCCGAACAGAAGATCATGCAGAGTCTCGCCGCACGGTGGTTCGGGGTCGGGCACAGCACCGCGTCCGATTCCGCGAAAGCCGGGGCGGAAGCAGCCTCCGCCGCGCTCTCCGGCCGTACGGCGAAGGTTGTCCTGGTCTTCCCGTCCCCCCACCATGACCTGCCCGCCCTGCTGGACGCCGTCCGGGCGGAGGCCGGTCCGGACGCCGCGGTCGTCGGCGGGACCACCCTGGGGGAGCTGAGCTCGGTCGCCGGGGCGACCATGGGCGGCGTCGTGGTCTCGGCGCTGGGCGGTGCGGGCTTCGACATCCGTACGCGCATCGCGTACGTGGGCGGCAACGGTCACCGGGAGGCCGGTGCGGACGTGGCGCGGGCGATGATCGGGATGGACCGGCCGTACACCGCGCTGATGTTGATCTGCGAGGGCATGTCCGGTAACCCGCAGGAGATCGTCCGGGGCGCCTATTCGGTGCTCGGTGCCACGGTGCCGCTGGTCGGCGGGCTGGCGGGCAACAACACCGGGCGGCGTTCGCACCAGTTCCACGACGACCGGGTGGTGTCCGGCGCGGTGGTCGGGGTGGCGATCGGTTCGGACGCGCCGCTCGGGGTGGGGATCGCGCACGGCTGGCACCGCGTCGAGCCGCCCATGGTGATCACCCGCAGCGATCAGGGACGGCTCTACGAGCTGGACGGCGAACCGGCGCTGGACGTGCTGATGCGGCGCCGCGGGGTGACCCGCCCGGACGAGCTCTTCTCGAACAACACCAAGCTGCAGGCCATCGGGTTGTCCCGGCGCAGCGGCGAGGACATCCGGATCATCCTGGGCGCCGACGAGGCGGACCGGTCGGTGTACGGCCTGGCCACGCTGCCGCAGGGCGCCGTCTGCTGGCTGATGGACAGCCGGCACGAGTCGATGATCGCCGAGGCCGCGACGTCGTGTCAGGAGGCGCTGGCCGGGCTCGGCGGGCAGCCGCCGATCGGGGTCCTCACGTTCGACTGCGGCGGCCGTCGCGGGGCGCTCGGCGAGGACGGGATCCGGGAGGAGGCCGCGGCGATCGGCGCGGCACTGCCGGACACACCGTTCGGCGGCTTCTACACGATGGGTGAGATCGCGCGGGTACGCGGTTCGCTCGGCACCCATTCGCTCACGCTCGTCACGATGGCATTGGCCTGATCGATGTTCACGTGGTCGACTCACCAGCTCACGGAGTTCTTCACCGCGGTCAACGCGTCCGCGGACGAGTCCTCGGCGATCGCGGTAGCGGTCGAGCGCGCCACCGAGATGGTGGAGGCGGAGACCGGGGCGGTAACCATGGGTGATGTCGTGCACGGCGCCTGGGGCTTCGGCCCGGACGTGCCGGTCAAGGGCATCCTGGCCATCGCGAAGGCGCCGGGCACGTTGTCGGTCCCGGCTCTGGGCGACATGTACGCGGTCCCGAGCGCCCTGGGCGACGCGGTCGACGGTGCCCTGGTGGTGGCCCGTCTCGAAGAGCCGTTCAGCCCCGAGGAGCGGCAGATGCTCCAGGGCATGGCGCAGGTGCTGGGCGTGGCACTGCGCAGCATCCGGGTGCTGCGCGCCGAACGCACCCTGCGCGCCGACCGGGAGCGCGAGGCCGCCGAGCGCCTGGTGCTGCTCGAACAGGCGCAGATCCGGCAGCGCCTGGTCGAGACGCTGCTGACCATCCAGCGGGCGATCTCGAACCGCAAGCCGCTGCCGGAGGTCCTGGACGCGGTCACCAGCGGGACGGCGGCGCTGCTCGGCGGTGCCCCGGTGGCGCTGATCCTGGCCGAGGGCGGCCGGGCCCGCCGGCTGAGCGTGGCGTCGACGTCGGGCACCGAGGGCTACGACTTCGCCGATCCGGACGGGTCGCACACCGAGGCCCGGGAGGCGATGGCGACCGCCCAGGTGATCATGCGGGCGGTGGATCCGGGCGATCCGGCGTGGGGGACGGTGATCGCCGCACCGGTCCGGGTCACCGGGGAGATGGCCGGGAGTCTGGTCGCACAGCTGCCCGGGACCACCGATCAGTACGCTGAGCAGCGCGAACAGCTCGCCGCGTTCGCTCAGCAGGTGAGTCTGGCGCTGACCGATGCGCGTACCGTCGAAGCCGTCCGCGAAGCACACCATGATCCGGTGACCGGGCTGCCCAACCGGGGTCTGTTCCTGAAGATCTTCAACCGGGTGCTGGCGTCCCGCGGCGGGGCGACCGAGCCGACCAGCGTGCTCTTCATCGACCTGGACCGGTTCAAAGCGGTCAACGACAGCCTTGGGCACGAGGCCGGCGACCAGCTGCTGGCCGCGGTGGCCGGCCGGATCCGGGCCTGTGTGCGGGCCAGCGACACCACCGCGCGGCTCGGCGGCGACGAGTTCGCGGTGCTGCTGCACAACTCGCCGGTGGATTCCGCGACCGCGGTCGCCGAACGGGTCATCGCCACCATCAAGGAGGCGTTCAAGATCTCTGGGCGGGACATCTTCATCGGCGCGAGCGTCGGGGTGGCGATCACCCGGGCCGCCGCGGCGAACTCCGACACCCTGCTCAGCAACGCGGACCTGGCGATGTACCGGGCGAAGAAGGAGGGCCCGGGCAAGGTCGTCGTCTATGAACCGCACATGCACACCGAGGCGCTGAACTACCTGAGCCTGCGCGCTGACCTGCAACGGGCGCTGCAGGAGGGCGAGTTCCGGTTGCAGTACCAGCCGCTGGTGCGCCTGGACACCGGGGAGATCGCCGGTGTGGAGGCGCTGGTCCGCTGGCACAGCCCGGGCCGGGGCCTGGTGTCGCCGGTGGACTTCATCCACATCGCCGAGGAGTCGGGGATGATCGTCGAGCTCGGGCAGTGGGTGCTGGAGACCAGCGCGGCGCAGGTCGCGGCGTGGCGGCGGACCCACCCGGACCTCACGCTCAACGTCAACGTCTCCGGGCACCAGCTCGTGCATCCACGGTTCGCCGGCAACGTCACCCGGGCGCTCGCGGTCGCGGGCATGCCGTCGAGCGCGGTGACGCTGGAGCTGACCGAGTCGGTGCTGATGAGCGACCCGGACGCGGCGGTGGCCTCGCTGGCGAGCCTGCGCGAGCTGGGCGTCCAATTGTCCATCGACGATTTCGGTACGGGCTATTCGTCGCTCGCCTACCTGCGCGAGCTCCCGGTCGACGAACTGAAGATCGACCGCGCTTTCATCGCCCGGGCGGAGCTGACCGGTGAGGACCTCGCACTGGTACGGACAATCGTCGAGCTCGGCCACATCCTCGGACTTCGGGTGGTGGCCGAGGGGATCGAGAACGCCGCGCAGCTCGAGGCATTGCGCCGGCTCGGGTGTTCCTACGGTCAGGGCTTCCACCTGTGCCGTCCCGAGGACCCGCCGGATCTGCCGCAGATCCTGGCCCGCCGATCGCTGACCGCTATTCACCCGTAAAGGGAATTGACCGTCGGTCTGGCCCGGGCGGGTGTCCGATCTCGGCTATTTTGCGAATTAGCCAAATGTCTGAGAGGCCTGCCGTGACACCCTTCGCGCTGCTCTTCCTGATCGCCCTCGCCGGCTCGTCCTGTTTCGCGATCGGCCGCGCCCTGGGTCGCGGTGAACGCTACGAAAAGGGTTATCGCGAGGGCTTCCGCGACGGCGAGACCGGCTCTCTGGCCCGCGCCGCCCGGCTCATCCAGCTCAGTGACCGGCACTCGATCGCGCCGGCCATCGAGTCCATCATGGTGCCCGGGCCGGTCCCGCACCAGCTGCCGCAACGCAACGCCGCTCCGGTGGTGGTGGGGGTGCCGGCCCGGCCCCAGTTCGCGCTCTGATTCTTTTCTAGCAGTACAGGTTGGCGCCCGGGGTCACCCCGAGGATGGACGTGAACCGGTTGTACGCGTCCACCCGGCTCTGCACCTGCGCCGGGTTGCGCCCGTCGCACTCCAGCGAACCGTTGATGCTGCGAATGGTCTGCCCGAAACCGGCGCTGTTCACCATCGCGTCGTGCGGCGTCATCGTGCCCGGTCCGCGCTGCGTCATCCAGTACCAGACGGCGGTCTGATAGGCCACCGACGCCTCGTTCTTGACCCGGTCGGGATTGTTCAGCAGATCGATCCCCAACGCGTCGCCGGCGGCCTTGTAATTGAAGTTCCAGCTGAGCTGGATCGGCCCGCGACCGTGGTACGCGGACTGGCCGGCCGGGCATCCGTACGGCTGACCGGTGTCGCAGTAGAGCGGCCAGTTCGCCTGATTGATCTCCTCGACGTAGACCAGCCCACCGGATTCGTGGTTGATGTTCGCGAGGAACGCGGCGGCTTCCTGCTTCTTGACGGTGTCGCTGCCGCTCGTGGTGAACGCGGGATACTTCTTCACGGCGTCGATCAGCCCGGCGTACGAATAGAACCCGATCCGGTTCGGGAACATCTGGTTGAACTGCGCCTCACTGACCGGGAAGCTGCCGTTCGACGGCGGATTCGTCGGCGGGGTGGTTCCTCCGGAGCACGAGTACGGCTCCCAGTACCAGGTGCTGATGATCGGGTCGTAGCCCGGGTTCTCGTTCTTGGCCCGGTAATACCCCCCGTTCGTGTACTTCACGATCGAGCCGGCGGGATACCACGTGCCGGCCGCCCAGTTGGGGTAGTTGCAGCTCCCGGCCGGCGGCGTGGTCGGGGTGGTGCCGCCACCACAGGCACCGTTGTCGGTCCACACGTTGGATCCGCCGGTGCTGGGGGTCTCGCCCTGGGTCCACCACTTGGCGGTCCAGTTGTGCGAGCTGTAGGAGGCGCGCTGCCCTCCGGTGTAGACAGCACTGCTGCTGTAGGCCGCGACACAGGCTTCGGCGGCGTTCGACGCGGTCTGGGGAAGGACCGCGGCGGCGGCGCCGGCCAGCGCGACACTGACGGTGGCCAAGATGGTCATGAGCCGTCTTCTGGGCATGGATCACCGTTTCCGTGGGGGACATTCGTGGGGATGACATCGACCCAACTAGATATTCTGCCCACGGTCAACATCTATTAGGAAACTTCACAGATTAATTCAGAATCCACTGCCGGAATCACTGGCCCGGACGTCCAGGGCCGCCCGGCCGATGATCGATTTCAGACACCGGCCGGCTCGACTCCGCCCGCGAGCAGCCGACTTCCCGACGTGTCGACACCACTGCCCACCGTGATCGGCTCCAATGTGGTCCGGCGACCGGATGCGGTCGCTCCCGTCCGGCTCATGAGGAGACCCCATGTCGTACCCACCTGCCGGTCCGTACCAGCCGCAACCGGCTCCCGGCTACGGGATGCCGCCCGCCGCGCCCAGGAAGACGAGCAGCACCAAGATCGTCCTGAGCATCGTCGCTGGGGTTCTGGGCCTGTGTTGCGTCGGTGGGGTCGCCGTGGCGGCCTTCGGCGGGAACGACGGCGTCGCGGACGCGGCCGCCGACACCTCACTCGCCGGCACCTCGGCCGCCGGCACCTCGCCCGCCGCCGGCAAGGCCGCAGCGGCCAGGACCGCGACCACCAAGGCCCCGGCCGCGCAGGAGACCACCGCCGCACCGGCTGCGCAGGAGACCACGGTGGCGCCGGTGAAGAAGGCCGCGCCGGGATTCGGGGATGCCGTGCGGGACGGGAAGTTCGAGTTCACCGTCAGCACGATGGACTGCTCGAAGTCGCAGGTCGGCGGCTCGTACCTGAACAAGAAGGCGCAGGGGAAGTTCTGCCAGATCAACGTGAAGGTGAAGAACATCGGCAAGGAGGCCCAGTATTTCGACGGCTCCTCGCAGAAGGCGTTCGACCGGGACGGCACCGAGTTCTCGAACGACGGGACCGCGGAGATCTATGCGAACGAGGACAGCGCTACGTTCCTCAACGAGATCAACCCGGGCAACAGCGCCAAGGGCAAGCTGATCTTCGACGTTCCGGACTCGACGAAGCTGACCTCGATCGAGCTGCACGACAGCATGTTCTCCGGCGGCGTCACGGTGGAACTCCGCTAGCCCGTCGCGATCTCCGTCAGCCCTTCGCGATCTCCGTCAGTCCTTCGCGATCTCCGTCAGCCCTTCGCGATCTCCGCGGCCAGGAGCTCGGCGATCTGGAGGGTGTTGAGGGCGGCGCCCTTGCGCATATTGTCGCCGGTGATGAACAGGTCGAGGGCGCGGGGGTCGTCCATCGCGCGGCGGATGCGGCCCACCCAGGAGGGGTCGGTGCCGACCGCGTCGATGGGCATGGGGAACTCGCCGGCCTCGGGGTCGTCGACCAGGATCACGCCGGGGGCGTTGCGGAGCACCTGGCGGGCCTCGTCGGCGGTCAGCTCGGAGCCGAAGACCGCGTGGACGGCCACCGAGTGGGCGGTCACCACCGGGACCCGGACGCAGGTGGCGGAGACCTTGAGATCGGGCAGGCCGAGGATCTTGCGGGACTCGTTGCGGAGTTTGAGTTCCTCGGTGGACCAGCCGAGCGGGCCGAGGTCGCCGGCCCAGGGGACGACGTTGAGGGCGAGCGGGGCCGGGAACGGGCCGAGATCGTCGCCGACCGCCTGGCGCACGTTGCCGGGGCGGGAGCCCAGGGTGCGGTCGCCGGCGACCTTGCTGAGCTGGTCGTGCAGGGTGTCGACACCGACCTGGCCGGCACCGGAGACGGCCTGGTAGGACGCGATGACGAGTTCGCGGAGGCCGTACTCGTGGTGCAGGGGTGCGATCGCCATGATCATGGCCATGGTGGTGCAGTTGGCGTTCGCGACGATGTTCCGCGGGCGGTGGCGCAGGGCTTCGCGGTTGACCTCGGGCACGACCAGCGGGACGTCGGGTTCCATCCGGTAGGCGGCGGAGTTGTCGACGACCGTGACGCCCCGGGCGGTGGCGATCGGGGCCCAGGCGAGGGAGACCTCGTCGGGCACGTCGAACATCGCCACATCGACGCCGTCGAAGACCTCGGGGGTGAGCTCGTGGACGGTCAGCTGCTCGCCGCGGCAGGGCAGCTGACGACCGGCCGATCGGGCCGACGCGATCAGCCGGATCTCGCCCCAGACGTTGCGGCGGGACGTGAGCAGCTCACGCATCACCGTGCCGACGGAGCCGGTGGCCCCGACGACCGCGAGCGTGGGCTGTCGCCCCATCGCCTGGGCCTTACCGGCCGGTGCCCGCGTAGACGACCGCGGTTTCGGTGCCACCCAGCTCGAACGTGTCGTGGACCGCGCGGACCGCGGTGTCGAGGTCGCTGTCGCGGCAGATCACCGAGACGCGGATCTCGGAGGTGGAGATCATCTCGATGTTGACGCCGGCCTCGCCGATGCAGGCGAAGAACTGGGCCGCGACACCCGGGTGCGAGCGCATGCCGGCACCGATCAGCGACACCTTGCCGACGTGGTCGTCGAAGAGCAGGCCCTTGAACTTGACCTGTGCCTTGATCTTGTCGAGCGCGACCATCGCGGTGGTGCCGTCCGCCTTGGGCAGCGTGAACGAGATGTCGGTGCGGCCGGTGCCCTCGGTCGACACGTTCTGCACGATCATGTCGATGTTGATCTCGGCCTGGGCGACCGTCTCGAAGATGCGGCCGGCCGCGCCGGGCTCGTCGGGCACGCCGACGATGGTGATCTTGGCTTCGCTCCGCTCGTGGGCGACCCCCGTGATCAGTGCCTGTTCCACGTTCGGGTCCTCCATCGAGCCGGTGACGAGTGTGCCTTCTTTGTTCGAATAGGACGAGCGTACGTGGATCGGCACCTTGAAGCGGCGGGCGTATTCCACGCAGCGCAGCATCAGCACCTTCGCCCCGCCGGCGGCCAGCTCGAGCATCTCCTCGTAGGTGATCTGCTTGATGTGGCGGGCGTTGGGCACGATCCGCGGGTCGGCGGTGAAGACGCCGTCGACGTCGGTGTAGATCTCGCAGACGTCCGCGTGCAGGGCCGCCGCGAGCGCGACCGCGGTGGTGTCGGAACCGCCCCGGCCCAGCGTGGTGACGTCCTTGGTGTCCTGCGAGACGCCCTGGAAACCGGCGACGATGGCGATCGCGCCCTCGTCCAGCGCAGTCCGCAGGCGGCCCGGCGTGACGTCGATGATCCGCGCCTTGCCGTGCGTCGAGGTGGTCAGCACGCCGGCCTGCGAGCCGGTGTAGGACCGCGCCTCGTAACCCAGGTTGTGGATCGCCATCGCGAGCAGCGCCATCGAGATGCGCTCGCCGGCGGTCATCAGCATGTCGAGCTCACGGCCGGGCGGCAGCGGGCTCACCTGGTTGGCGAGATCCAGCAGGTTGTCGGTGGTGTCGCCCATCGCGGACACCACGACCACCACGTCATGACCGGCCTTACGGGCGTCCACGATCCGCTCCGCGACACGCTTGATGCGCTCGGCGTCGGCGACGGACGAACCGCCGTACTTCTGCACGACCAGGGCCACAGCAGCCGGATCCCTTCCACTCGGAGGCACGTCAACCGGGACCAGAGTAGCCGCGGCCGCGCTCGGAGCCCGCATGCGATCCCAGAATCCGGCGCGACACGCCGGAAACGTGTTCCGGAGGTGCCAACGACCGCTATGCGCGCGCAGAGGCGAGAATGTCTCGATGCGCTCCCGCCCCCTTCCGCGCGCTCTGCCCGCCGTGGCCGCCGCCCTGCTCTCCGCGGGGCTCGTGGCCTGCGGTGGCTCCTCCGCGGCCGAGCCGCCCGCCGCGTCCGGTTCCGCGAGTCCGGCGGCCGACGCCGGCGGCACCGACGCCCGGGTCGGGCTCGCCGCGCACGCGGCGCTGGCCCTGGACCGCCATTTCACCGCGCTGTACACGGTCGATGTGCCGGGCGAGACCCAGCGCTCGGTCATGGCCACGTCGGCGGCGGACGGCACCTGGCGGGTGGACATCCCGGGCGGCGCGCTCGGCGGGACCGCGGACGTGGCCATCGCCGAGGTCGAGGCCGGTGTCTTCCAGTGCGCGATCCCTTCGGTGACCAACCCCACGCTCACCTCCACCTGCGTCAAGGTCGCCGAGAAGGACGAGCGGATCCCGAAGAAGTACGACCCGAGGATCGAACGGGTCTTCCAGCAGTGGCTGCCGGTCTTCACGGACCGCCAGTCGGCGCTGTCGGTGACGACCGCGCAGCCGCTGGCCGGGTCGTCCGGGACGTGCTACTCCATCGACTCGATCGCCGCCTCGCTGTCCGCGGTCGTCGACGTCGGCATCTACTGCTACGCCGACGACGGCCTGCTCACCGCGGCCCGGGTGAAATTCGCGACGATCACCATCGCGGGTGCGCCCGCGGCCGCGCCCGCGACCATCGACCTGCCCGGGCCGGTGAGCGGGGGCGAACCGATGGGCATGGCCTCGCCGCCACCGCCGCCACCGCCGGTCGAGCCCTCGATCGACCCGTCACTCCCGCCGGCCGCGCCATCGACGGCCCCGTCCGCGTGAAGACGGCCGTGCCATCAGCCGCCCCGTCCGCCTGAGAGACGGTCGTGCCATCGACGGCCCCGTCCGCGTGACACCGGTCGCGACCGGTGGCCTTCCCACGATCCGGGCGTAAAGTTAGCCGCGGCCGATCAGTTCACGTAGGGTGAATCTCGACATGCTGCGCGATCTTCTTCTCCTTCGCTGCCGCGACGAGGCCCCATCACAGGCCGGCACCTCGTCGCGGAGTTGATGCGCGCCGGTCGTTCCTAGCGAACTGACCAAACCTCATCAGGAGCCCCGCATGTCCACCGACACCAATCCCATTGCTCGCCAGCGCACCTCCGGGATGCCCTTTCAGCGCTACACGGCGTACCAGAACGAATTCGCCGTTGACCTGCCAGACCGCCAGTGGCCCGCCCGCCGGATCGAGACCGCCCCGCGCTGGTGTGCGGTCGACCTGCGCGACGGCAACCAGGCGCTGATCGACCCGATGTCCCCCGAGCGCAAGCGGCGCATGTTCATGCTGCTGGTCTCGATGGGCTACAAGGAGATCGAGGTCGGTTTCCCTGCCGCCAGCCAGACCGACTACGACTTCGTCCGGCAGCTGATCGAACAGGACCTGATCCCCGATGACGTCACGATCCAGGTGCTGGTGCAGTGCCGGGAGCACCTGATCGACCGCACGTTCGAGTCGATCCGCGGGGCCAAGCGCGCGATCGTGCACTTCTACAACTCGACGTCGACGCTGCAGCGCAAGGTCGTCTTCGGGCTGGACAAGGCCGGCATCACCGACATCGCCACGACCGGGGCCCGGCTCTGCCAGAAGTACGCGGAGATCCACACCCCGGACACCGAGATCTTCTACGAGTACTCGCCGGAGTCCTACACGGGCACCGAGCTGGAGTACGCCCTGGAGATCTGCTCCGCGGTGATCGACGTGATCGACCCCACCCCGGACCGCCCGCTGATCATCAACCTGCCGGCGACCGTCGAGATGGCCACCCCCAACGTGTACGCGGACAGCATCGAGTGGATGCACCGGCACCTGCCCCGCCGCGACAGCGTGATCCTGAGCCTGCACCCGCACAACGACCGGGGCACCGCGGTGGCCGCCGCCGAGCTGGGCGTCCTGGCCGGTGCCGACCGGGTCGAGGGCTGCCTGTTCGGCAACGGGGAGCGCACCGGCAACGTCGACCTGGTCACGCTCGGGCTGAACCTGTTCTCGCAGGGCATCGACCCGATGATCGACTTCTCGGCCATCGACGAGGTCAAGCGCGCCGTCGAATACTGCAACCAGCTGCCGGTCCACGAACGCCACCCGTACGTCGGTGACCTGGTCTACACCGCGTTCTCCGGCTCCCACCAGGACGCGATCAAGAAGGGCCTGGCCGCCCTGCAGCAGGAGGCCACCGCCGCCGGGGTCGACGTCGACGACTTCGCCTGGGGCGTGCCGTATTTGCCGATCGACCCGAAGGACCTCGGCCGCACGTACGAGGCCGTCATCCGGGTCAACTCGCAGTCCGGCAAGGGCGGCGTCGCGTACATCATGAAGGAGGAGCACAAGTTCGACATGCCGCGCCGGCTGCAGATCGAGTTCTCCGGCGTGGTGCAGCACGTGACCGACGCCGACGGTGGCGAGGTCGGGCCGCAGCAGATGTGGGACATCTTCGCCGGCGAGTACCTGGTGGACCACCAGCAGTTCGGCATCATCTCGCTGGAGCGGTACTCGACCGCCACGGTCGACGGCAAGGTCGAGATCGACGCGGAGATCCGCCACCGCAACACCCGCCGGCCGCTGGTCGGGGTCGGCAACGGCCCGATCGACGCGTACGTGCAGGCCCTGGAGCCGCTGGACATCAAGGTACGCGTGCTGGACTACGCCGAGCACGCGCTCACCTCCGGCGAGGACGCCCGGGCGGCCGCCTATGTGGAATGTGAGATCAACGGCCGTACCGTCTGGGGTGTCGGGGTCGACGCCAACATCGTCACCGCGTCGATCAAGGCTGTGACCAGCGCGGTCAACCGCGTCCGCTAGGCAGAACGCCGGTCTCCCGCGCGCTGCACGGCGCGCGGGAGATAAGCGGCACGGATGACTTGCCGTGCGAATCGGGCGTACCTTTCATACGCTTTGGGATGTGCCCCCTCGTTTCGCCGTTCCCCTCGCCGCTGCCCTGCTCACCCTGACCGCCGCCGCCGGCTGCGATGTCACTGTCGCCGACGACGGATCCGGATCCTCCGGCTCCTCCACCACCGGGAACAAGGGCTCGGGTGATGCCGAGGCCCAGCTCGGCAAACTCACCATCGCGAAAGCCGGCTCGATGAGCGGTTACAGCCGGGAGAAGTTCCCGCACTGGCGCAGTGCCGGTTCCAACTGCGACGTCCGTGACACCGTGCTCAAGCGGGACGGCCAGAACGTCAAGCTGTCCGGCTGCAACGTCGTCGCCGGCTCGTGGGTCAGCCGTTACGACGGTGACAAGATCACGGATCCGGGTAAGGCGGACATCGACCACATGGTGCCGCTCGCGAACGCGTGGCGGTCCGGCGCGAACAAGTGGACGACCGATCAGCGCGGCGACTTCGCCAACGACCTGGACGATCCGCAGCTCTTCGCGGTGTCGGCGTCATCCAACCGGTCGAAGGGTGACCAGGACCCCTCCACGTGGAAGCCCGAGCTGGAAAGCTCGTGGTGCGAGTACGCCCAGGACTGGATCACCATCAAGAGCGTCTGGAAACTGACGGTGACCACCGCCGAGAAGTCCGCCCTCGACAGCATGCTGAAGACGTGCTGACCTGAACCGGAAGCAGGTCCGATGACCGAACCCGAGAAGACCGCCACCCCGGAGGCCCCCGCGGCTCCCGAGGCCGCCGCCGACAGCCGGACCACCAACATCACCGCGGGGCAGGGCGGGGTGATGACCGACGAGGTCGGCGTCATCACCGGCGACCTCACCCTGCGGTCCGAACTCGCGGCGGATCAGGTCACGGTCCGCGTCCAATACCAGGAAGCCGACGAATGGTACGCGGTGACGGGCGCGAAGGCGCAGCTCAAGGACCCCGCTGACCTGGATGCCGTGCACACCGTGGCGGTCGGCATCCTGAACCGCCCCGAGGGCTGATCGTGCGGCGCACGGACCTGGGTCCGTGCGCCGTGCACGTCAGGCCGAGGCACCCGCCGGGGAGCGACCCGCGACGGCCTCGTCATCGGCCATCGGGAAGTGGCACGCCACCTGGTGCGAGGTCGGGTCGTCGAGCCGGTTGACCAGCGCCGGCTCCTCGGTCGCGCAGATGTCCTGGGCCTTCCAGCACCGGGTGCGGAACCGGCAGCCGGACGGCGGGTTGATCGGGCTCGGCACGTCGCCCTGCAACAACACCCGGCTGCGCTGGGTCCGGTCCCGGCGGCCGGGGTCCGGCACCGGCACCGCGGACAGCAACGCCACCGTGTACGGGTGCCGCGGGCTGGTGTACAGCGTGTCCCGGTCGGCGATCTCGACGACCTTGCCGAGGTACATGACCGCGACCCGGTCCGAGATGTGCTTGACCACGGACAGGTCGTGGGCGATGAACACGTACGTGATGCCCAGCTTCTCCTGCAGGTCGTCGAGCAGGTTGACGACCTGGGCCTGGATCGACACGTCGAGCGCGGAGACCGGCTCGTCGGCGACGATCAGCTTGGGCCGCAGCGCCAGCGTCCGGGCGATGCCGATGCGCTGCCGCTGCCCGCCGGAGAACTCGTGCGGGTACCGGTTGTAGTGCTCGGGGCTCAGACCGACCAGCTCGAGCAGGTCCTGCACGGCCCGCTTGACGCCGTGCTCGGTCTCGACCTTCTGGATCCGGAACGGCGCGCCGACGATCGTGCCGACGGTGTGCCGCGGGTTCAGCGACGAGAACGGGTCCTGGAAGATCATCTGCATGTCGCGGCGCAGCGGCCGCAGCTTGCCCTGACTCAGGTGGGCGATGTTGCGGCCCTCGAAGTCGATCTCGCCACCGGTCGGCTCGATCAGCCGGGTGAGCAGCCGGCCGGTGGTCGTCTTGCCACAGCCGGACTCGCCGACCAGGCCGAGCGTCTCGCCCTTGTAGACGTCGAACGACACCCCGTCGACCGCCCGCACCGCACCGACCTGGCGGCGCAGCAGACCCTTGGTGATCGGGAAGTGCTTCTCCAGGCCCCGTACGGACAGCAGCGGCTCGCCCTTGTCGGCGCGCTCCTGACGGCGTACGTCGTCGGGCACCGGGTCGTTTGCCTCGCTCACTGCGCCTCCAGCTTCGGCTTGATCTCTTCGTGCCAGATCCGCTGGCGCTCCGGCGCGGGCAGGTGGCAGCGCACCAGGTGGTTGCCGCCTCCGCCCGGGGCCAGCTCGGGCGCGACCGTGGTGCCGAGACCACCGGTCCGCGGCTCGTAGGCGCACCGGGGGTTGAAGGCACAGCCGCTGGGCAGGTTGATCAGCGACGGCGGCAGCCCGGGGATGGGCACCAGCCGTTCCATCTGGGGACGGTCGATGCGGGGCATCGAGCCGAGCAGACCCCAGGTGTACGGGTGTTCCGGGTGTTCGAAGATCGTCGCCGCGCTGGCGTACTCGATGCACTTGCCGCCGTACATGACCAGCACGTCGTCGGCCAGCTCGGCCACGACCCCCAGGTCGTGGGTGATCACGATCAGCGCGGAGTTGAACTCCTCCTGCAGGTCGTGCATCAGGTCGAGGATCTGCGCCTGCACCGTCACGTCGAGCGCGGTGGTCGGCTCGTCGGCGATCAGCAGCTGCGGGTCGTTGACCAGCGACATCGCGATCATCGCGCGCTGGCGCATGCCACCGGAGAACTGGTGCGGGTAGTCGTCCACCCGGCGGTCCGGCTGCGGGATGCCGACCCGGCCGAGCATGTCGACGGCGTGCTTGCGGGCGACCTTCTTGGACACCCGGTGGTGCACCCGGTACGCCTCGATGATCTGGTGACCGACCGAGTAGTACGGGTGCATCGCGGAGAGCGGGTCCTGGAAGATCATCGACATCTTGCTGCCCCGCAGGGCGCGTACCTGCTCGGGCGACGCGGTCACGATGTCGGTGCCGTCCAGCAGGATCTCGCCGCTGACCTGGGCGTTGCGCTTGTTGTACAGGCCCAGGATGCCGAGGCTGGTCACCGACTTGCCGGAGCCGGACTCGCCGACGATGCCCAGGGTCTTGCCCCGCTCGACGCCGAACGTCAGCCCGTTGACGCTCTTGACCAGGCCGTCGTCGGTCGGGAAGGAGATCTTGAGGTCCTTGACCTCGAGGAACTTGCCCATCAGCTGATCCTCACCCGCGGGTCGACGACCGCGTACAGCAGGTCCACGATCAGGTTGGCGACGACGACGAAGAACGCCGCCATCATGGTCACCCCGAGCACCTTGGGCAGGTCGTTGTTGTTGATCGCGTCGATCGCGTACTTGCCGAGGCCGGGCAGGGAGAACACCTGCTCGGTCAGGACCGCGCCGCCGAGCAGCAGACCGAAGTCGAGACCGAAGATGGTCAGCAACGGGGTCAGTGCGGCGCGCAGGCCGTGCTGGACGGTGACGTTGCGCTCCCGCAGGCCCTTCGCCCGGGCCGTACGGATGTAGTCCTCGCCCATCGTCTCCAGCATGCCGGCGCGGGTCAGCCGGGCGTACTGGGCGGAGAACTGGAACGCCAGGACGATCCACGGCAGCAACAGGCTGTAGAACCATTCCCCGGGATTCTCCAGGAACGGTGTGTACGAGCCGCCGGAAGCGGTCCAGCCGAGCGTGTAACTGAAGAGCAACAGGCCGATCAGGCCCGTGAAGAAGATGGGGAGCGAGACGCCGGCGAGCGAGACGCCCATCGTCAGGCGGTCGACGAAGGTGCCACGGCGCAGCGCGGACAGGACACCGGTCGAGACACCGAACGCGACCCACAGCACCGCCGCGCCGATGGCCAGCGACAGCGTGACCGGCAGGCGGTCGAGCAGGTCGGGCCACACCGGCTGGTGGGTGATGAAGGAGTACCCGAAACAGGGTGCCGGGCAGTGCTCGGAACCGCTGCCGTAGTCGTAGTCGGCACCCACGAAGATGGCCTTGACCCAGCGGCCGTACTGCAGCCACACCGGGTCGTAGAAGCCCAGCTTGTGGGCGATGAGGTTGACCGTCTCGGGGGTCGCCGCCCGGCCGACGTATCGGGTCGCGAGCGTCTCGGGTGTCGCGCCGACCAGGCGGGGCACCAGATAGAAGATGGCGAAGACGGCGGCGCTGACGATGAAGAGCAGCACGATTGCCGCGAACATCCGCCTGATGATGTACGTGATCACGAAGCCCGGCTACGGCGGCCGGCCCGGGTCACCCCGAACCGGCCGCCTGCTGCCTTCACCTGCCCAATCGGATCTAGTGCGGAGCAGTGGTAGTTACGCGACGCCGATCGCCGAGTAGTCGTACATGCCGTACGCCTCGTTGACGTAGACGTTGGTGAGGTTCTTCGGGCGGATCAGCAGCGACTTCGCGACGATGCCCGGGATGATGTACGCGTCTTCCATGACCTTCGCGTCGATCTGTCCCCAGATCGCCTCACGCTTGGTGGTGTCGGTCTCCGCCACCGCCTGGTCCAGCAGCGCGTCGACCGCGGGGTCCCGGACGGAGACGTTCGACGAGCCACCGGTCTCCCGGATGACCCGGCTGTCGACGACCTGCGAGAGGAAGCCGTAGCCGTCGTTCCAGTCCGCGCCCCAGCCGTTGACGACGAGGCCGAGCTTGTTGGTCTTGGCGTAGCCCGGGTTACCGGCGTACTGGGAGAAGTAGTCGCCCTGCGGGAACGGCTTGAGGGTCAGCTTGATGCCGACCTTGGCCAGCGCCTGCTGCATCGACTCGGCGGTCGCCTTCTCCTTCGGGCGCTCGGCCCGGTACGCGATGTTGGTCTCGAAGCCGGCCGCCTGGCCACACGCCGTGAGCTGCTCCTTGGCCTTCGCCACGTCACCGGTCGGGTCGCTCACCGGGTACGGGTCGATCTTCTGGTAGCCGGGGATGACCGGCGGGAGGATCGAGGTGGCGATCTCGCCGCCGGCGAGCGGGCCGCCGTAAGCGGTCTGGTAGCCGGTGCGGTCGTACGCGAACTCGACGGCCTTGCGGCACTCGATCTTGTCGAACGGCGCGACGTTGCCGTTGATCGAGGTGTACCAGAGGCGGGACAGCGTCGGGTTGTCCGCGCTGGCCTTCACCGTCGGGTCACCGACGACGCGGCCCAGTGCGGCCGGCTGCACGCCGGTGCCGACCACATCGATGTCCAGGTCGCCCGAGAGCAGCCGGTTGTCGATGTCGTCCGCGTTGACGTTCAGCGAGACCTCGAAGCGGTCCGGCAGCGCCTTGCGGATCGGGTCGCTCGCCGCGTCCCAGTTCGGGTTGCGCTTGAGCGAGAAGTCCTTGCCCAGGTTGTTCGTGTCGAACATGTACGGGCCGGACGAGATCACGTGCTGCTTGTAGTTCGCGCCCTTGTCCTGGGCCTCGGGCACCGGCACCGTCTGCGGCAGGGCGGCGATGTAGTCGAAGCCACCGAACGCCTGCTTGAGGTGGAAGACGATGGTGTAGTCGTCCGGGGTGGTGATCGCCGAGTCGGTGTTCGCGCCCTTGGACTTGTACGGGCCCTTGTAGTCCGCCGGGAGGTCCAGGAACCCCTCGAAGTACGCGGGACCGTTCGGGAACGTTTCCTTGTCCGTGGAACGGAGCACCGCGTACTTGACGTCCGCGGCCTTGACCTCGGTGCCGTCCTCGTACTTGATGCCCTTGCGGATCTTGTACGTCCAGGTCTTGCCACCGTCGGTGGGCACACCCGCGGCCTCGGCGAGGTCCGGGGTGAGCTCGTTGCCGGCCGCGCCGGGCTCGCTCTTGAACGTGAGCAGGCTGCGGCCGTACAGGCGCAGGAAGTCCCACGAGTAGCCGTAGTAGGTCTCGCCCGGGTCGACGGTGTCCCAGTCGCCGGAGTTGGCCAGCTTGACGGTGCCGCCCTTCTTGTCAGAAGGGTTGAAAATCTTGGTCAGAGCAGCGTTGAACTCGGCCTTGCTCGAGCCCTTGCTGTCCGAATCGGAATCGGAATTGCCACCGCAAGCGGCGGTCAGACCGAGTGCCAGGACGGCCGTACCGGCCACCAGCACTCTCTTTTTGCTGAACACTACTAACACCCTCCCTGGTGGAACGGTCCGGATCCGGACCGCCTGGCTGAAGCGGAAGTCGCCTGTCGCATCTCAGCGCCGGCTCTTCGGGTCGAGCGCGTCGCGCAGTCCGTCACCGAACAGGTTGAACGCGAGCACGGTGATGAAGATCGCCATGCCTGGGAAGAACATGAAGTGCCACAGCGTGTAGAAGCGGGAGGCATCCGAGAGCATGCCGCCCCAGCTCGCCGTCGGCGGGCGGATACCCACGCCCAGGAACGACAGTGCCGCCTCGAAGAGGATGTTCGTGGGGATCAACAGGGTCGCGTAGATGAGGATCGGCGCGATCAGGTTGGGGAGCAGTTCCTTGAAGATGATGTACGGCCCGCGCGCACCCAGGCTCCGCGCGGCGTCGACGAATTCCCGCTCCCGCAGCGACAGCGTCTGACCCCGCACGATCCGGCCGATGTAGGGCCAGCTGAAGAACCCGATGATGAAGATCAACAGGGCCATCCGCAGGGCATCGCCGGAGAGCCCGAACGCCGAGTCCGGGATGACGCCGGCCAGCGCGATCGAGAAGACCAGCAGCGGGAATGCCAGGAAGACGTCCATCGCGCGGCTGATCAACGTGTCGACCCAGCCACCGAAGAAGCCGGCGACCACGCCGAGCGTCGCGCCGATGACCACGGACAGCAACGTGGCCAGGAACGCGATCAGCAGGGAGATCCGGGCGCCGTACACGACCCGGCTGAAGATGTCCCGCCCGTTCTGCGGTTCCACCCCGAAGAGGTGGTCCAGGCTGATGCCGGTGCCACCCTTGGGCGCGAGCGTGCTCGTGTCGATGAGGTCCTGATGGAACTCGTTGGGCGGTCCGCCCAGCAGCTTCGCGATCAGTGGCGCGAACACGGCCACCAGGATCAGGAAGATGATGACGTACCCACCGGCCATCGCGACGCGGTCGCGCTTGAGCCGGGTCCAGGCGATCCGGCCGAGCGAGCGACCCTCGATCTTCTTGCCGGGAACGCCGCCCTCAGCGGGATCCGGAACCACCGGAACCTGATCAGGAACCGCTGTGCCTGGTCCTACGACCATGGAGCGCCCGGTCCTCTCCCCGGCGTCCGCACACGACGCCGACGAGCCGCGGCGCCAGGCGCCACCGGATCGGACCGGCCCCGCAGCGCGGGCAACCGATCGGTTGTCGCGTACGTGGACTAGCTACGGCCTGAACCGGAGTTGGTGACTCCGAAACGGGCGCGAGCGACCCGCGAGGCTGTCGATTCGCTCGCGTGTCAGAGGAACGCTCACGTAATTCCGCCCAGCGGTCAAGGATCCGAATGGGCTGTAATCAACTCCACGCCGCTCCGTGACGGCAGCGTGATCTGAGCGACACACCCGAAACAGTCCCCACCGAAGGGTAGCGGTCAAATCACGGGCTGTAATGACATTTCCGTCAAACAGCCCGACGACCCTCAAAAGCCCTACCGAGCGTGATCTCGTCCGCGTATTCGAGGTCACCGCCCACCGGCAGACCACTGGCCAGCCGCGTCACCGCGATACCCATCGGCTTGATCATCAGGGCCAGATAGGTCGCCGTCGCCTCACCCTCGGTATTCGGATCGGTGGCCAGGATCAGCTCCTTCACCTCACCCGTCCCGACCCGGATCAGCAGCTCACGGATCCGCAGATTGTCCGGCCCGATCCCCTCGAGCGGATTGATGGCGCCACCCAGGACGTGATACCGCCCACGGAACTCCCCGGTGCGCTCCACCGCGACGATGTCCTTGGGCTCCTCGACGACGCAGAGGACCTCATTGGTACGCCGGGTGTCGCGGCACACCCGGCACTGCTCGGACTCCGCCACGTTGAAGCAGGTCGTGCAGAAGCGGACCAGCTCCTTCACCTTGCGCAGGGTGTCGGCGAGCCGGTTCACATCCGCCGGGTCCGCGGAGAGGACGTGGAAAGCGATCCGCTGGGCGCTCTTCGGGCCGACACCCGGCAACCGCCCCAGCTCGTCGATCAGGTCCTGGATGGCACCTTCATACACGGGCTCAGAACCCCGGAAGGCTCAGGCCGCCGAGACCACCGGTGGCCGGGCCCATCTTCTTCTCGGTCAGCTCACGCTGCGCCTCAGCCGCATTGTGGATCGCGGCGAGCACGAGGTCCTCCAGCGTCTCGACGTCATCGGCGTCGACAGCCTTCGGGTCGATCTTCACGGACTTGAACTCGCCCAGCCCGGTCACCACCACACTGACCAGCCCACCACCCGACGTGCCGGTGAGCTCGGCCTCGGCCAGCTCGGCCTGAGCCTGAGCGACCTGCGCCTGCATCTTCTGCGCCTGCTTCATGATCTGCTGCATGTTCGGCTGTCCACCGGGGCGCATCACAAAACTCCTCTGTAAAGGGAACGACAGCTCCATTGTCCCGCCCGCCGCCACAAGCGCACGGAGCCGGGTCAGGACTCGCTGATCTTCTCGGCCCCGAAGACATCCCGCAGCAGCTGCATCGCCTGCTGCTCACTGCTCTGCCGGGCGGTCTTCTCGTCGATGACCTCGTCGCTGGGCTCGTCCCCCGGATCGAACCCCTCCAGCGAAGCGGCATCCACCGCCCCCGGCGGGCCGTCATACTCCGGGTCGTAGGGAGCTTCCTCGGTAGGCGACCCGTCGGACCAGGCACCCCCACCGTTGGCCGAGGAACCACCGCCGTTGTTTCCAGCGCGGTTGTTCGACGAACCAGCACCGCCACCCGCCGCCGCCCGCGAGGCCACCGCACCGGCCCCCCGCGCGGCCGCGGCCCGCGCCGCGGCGATAGCACTGCTCGGCGCCTCCTCGGGCCGGGTCCGGCTCTCATTCTGAGTCTTGGCCGGAGCCGACGCGGCTTGGCTGGTCACCGCGGTCGCAGGGGGAGCCGCCGCCGCGGGCGTGGCATTCCGGGTGAAGACGCGCCCGGTAGGAGCAGCCTCCGGCACAGCTTGCACCACGGCGGGCGGACTGTCGGCCCGAACTTGCGGCGCCTGACCCCCGGGACGAACAGGCTCCGGCCACCCGCCGTCGTCCTCGGGCTCCGGTTCCGCCGGCACACTGGGCGCCCGGACAACGGAAGCCAGCCCACCCGGACGAACAGGCTCAGGCCACCCCCCGTCGTCATCGTCATCCACCGCCGGCCGAGCGGCAGCACTCCGTGGTGCCACCCCATCCGCGACCCGGTCGCTCTGGGCCACTGAGCCCGCGGCAACTGGGACCGCGGCAACTGGGACCGCGGCAACTTGAGCCACGGCAGTTTGGGCCAGGGACGGTTGGGGTGCGGCGGCTTGGGCCACAGGTGACTGAGCTGCGGGGGCTTGGGCCACAGGTCCTCTGGCGGCCGCGTTGGGGACCTCGGCGGGCGCTGACTGCGGGCGGGCCGTTGTCGCTGCCCGTTCGGGCTCCCGGCCGCCACCGTCCCCGCGTGGCGGTGGGCCCTGGGGCCGGCGAGGCGCGGAGCCGCCACCACCACCGCCGTCACCGCCCACGTCACAACGGATCTGCCACCGCACCCCGAGCGCCTCGTATAGGGCGTCCGCGATGAGTTGCGGTTCGGCCGACACCATCCGGGCGTGCGCCGGGAAGCGGAACGTCAGGACCAGCGTCTGGCCTTCGAGCTCCCGCACGGTGGCACCCTGGGCCAACGCGGAGATCTTCTTGCTCTTCCGCCCGACCGCCACCATGATCTCCGGCCACACCTCGCGGATCGACGCGGCGGTGAGCTGCCCGGGCGCCCCGGTATCAGCCACACCCCCGAAGTCCTCCGGCGCATCCGGCATGATCCCGGCCGGCTCCCGGACCGGCGGCGCAGAAGACACCGGCGCAGAGGAAATCGGCGCGGCAGAAACCGGCGCGGCAGAAACCGGCCTGGCAGAGACGGGTGCGGCAGAGACGGGTGCGGCGGAGAACGGCGCCGCGGACACCGGCGTGGGTGACGGTGGCTCCGACATCGGCGGCTCGTCCATGTCCCAAGGTGGGGACTCGTCCTCCGGGGTCGGCCGGGCAAGCTCCGCACGGGACAGCCCAGCTCCGGCCGCAGCCGGAGCGGGTGCCGCGGAAACCGGCACCGCAGAACCAGGCCCCACGGACATGGACGCCCCAGAATCAGGCGCCGGAGACACGGGCTCCGCAGAACCGGGCGCCGCGAACACGGCCGCCCCAGAGCTGGCCGCCCCAGAGCTGGCCGCCCCAGAGCTGGCCGCAGCCGGAGCAGGCCCCGCAGAACCAGGCACAGCGGAACCCGGCGCCATAGAACCAGGCGCCATAGAACTAGGCGCCGTAGAACCAGACGCTGCGGCCACGGACGCCGCGGAGGCGGGTGCAGCGGACACCGGGGCTGCGGACACCGGGGCTGCGGGGGAAGCGGCCGCTGCGGGCTTGGGGGACGTTCGGCGGCCGGCTGCTGCTGCCGCGGCTGCCGCGGCGGCTCGGGCTGCCGACAAGCCTCCGCCGCCGGGACCGGCCGGGGGTGGGGCTGACGAAGCTTCCTGGGGAGGCGTGGACGGGTGCTCCGCGCGTACCGGAAGGGGGTCTGTGTCGCCGGTCAGGGTGAGTCGCCGCTCCATGCGCTCCAGGCGCTGGAGCAGCGAGCCGGTGGAGTCCTCGGCTCCCGGCAGGAGCATGCGGGCCGTGATCAGCTCGAGGAGGAGACGGGGGGCGGTGGTGCCGCGCATCTCGACCAGGCCGTTGTGCACGATGTCGGCGCAGCGGGAGAGCGTTGCCGGGCCGAGGCGGGTGGCCTGGGCGGCCATCTGCTCGAGCTGGTCGGCCGGGCCGTCGATCAGGCCCTTGGTGACCGCGTCCGGGATCTGCTGCAGGACGATCAGGTCGCGGAGGCGTTCGAGCAGGTCGGAGGCGAAGCGGCGGGGGTCGTGGCCGGCTTCGGCGACCCGGTCGATGGTCTGGTAGGCGGCTGCGCCGTCACCCGCGGCCAGCGCGTCGCACATCTCGTCGAGCAGGGCGGCGTCGGTGACGCCGAGCAGGGCCACCGCGCGGGGGTAGCTGACACCGTCCGGGCCGGCGCCGGCGATGAGCTGGTCGAGCACGGAGAGGCTGTCCCGGGCGCTGCCGCCACCGGCCCGGACGACCAGCGGGAAGACCGCCGGATCGACGTGGACGCCCTCGGCCTCGGTCAACTGCTGCAGGTACGGCCTGAGCGTCGCGGGCGGGATCAGCCGGAACGGGTAGTGGTGGGTCCGCGACCGGATCGTGCCGAGCACTTTTTCGGGCTCGGTGGTGGCGAAGATGAACTTCACATACTCCGGCGGCTCCTCGACGAGCTTGAGCAGCGCGTTGAAGCCGGCCGACGAGACCATGTGCGCCTCGTCGATGACGTAGATCTTGAAGCGGCTGTTGGCGGGCGCGAAGAACGCCTTCTCACGCAGCTCACGGGCGTCGTCGACACCACCGTGACTGGCCGCGTCGATCTCGATGACGTCGATCGAGCCGCCACCGTCGTTGGCCAGGGACCGGCACGAGCCGCAGACACCACAGGGCTCGGGGGTGGGACCCTGCTCACAGTTGAGCGAGCGGGCCAGGATCCGGGCGCTGGAGGTCTTGCCACAGCCTCGCGGACCGGAGAAAAGGTAAGCATGGTTCAACCGCCCGCTGCGCAACGCCTGCGACAACGGCTCGGTGACGTGTTCCTGCCCGATGACCTCGGCAAACGTGCGAGGTCGATACTTGCGGTAGAGGGCCAGTGCCACTCCTGCCTCCTCTGGACGACCGCGCCATTCTCCGTCGGGGGTACGACAACAACAAACGGCGGGGCCGAAGAAAAGGACCCCTCGTGCACCCGCCAGAGCCCGCTTATCCTTGCTGCCTTCCGGCCCTGGGGAGGTTCACAGGTTGACGCCGCACGAGGGGCTGCCGACAGCGTACCGGGCCCTCCGGAGGGGTGTGCGGGTGGTCCCTCCAAAACGGCTCGCGGGGGTCTGTAAGCTGTCCCACGGAGGATTCGCCTAGTGGCCTAGGGCGCACGCTTGGAAAGCGTGTTGGGGGAAACCCCTCACGAGTTCGAATCTCGTATCCTCCGCCAGCACCAAACGATGAAGCCGGACCCCTGCGGGTCCGGCTTCTTTCGTTCCTGAGGGCTACGCCGAGGCGGGTTTCCAGGGCTTCATCCAGGGGGATTCCGGCCAGCTCTCGGCCGCGGCCATGAGCGGGTAGGCCGTACCCCCGTCGATCGTCTCCCGGATGACGTCCGCGTGGCCCGCGTGCCGGGCGGTTTCCTGGATGAGATGCAGCAGCACCCAGCGGACCGACCAGTTGTCGATGTCCTTGGGGTTCCACGGCACCGAGTGGTCGACCGGCACGTCCTGGCTGAGGTCCTCGATCGCGGCGATGGTCTTCTCCGTCTTGGCCGCGATCCGGTCGTAGTCGGCGAACACGTCCTCGATGGTCTCGCCGTCAGCCAGGCGGAAGTTCGCCTCGTACGCGTTGTAGTCGATTTCCCGGGGTTCGCGGCGGACCGTGTCGATCCAGTTCTCCTCGGTCGACGCGCAGTGCTTGATCAGGCCGGCGACCGAGAGCGGGCTCGCGCTCGGGGTGGCCCGGAGCTGGTCGGGGGTGAGGCCGTACGCGGTCAGGCGCACCACGTATCGCATCTGCGCGAGGTAGGCGAGCAGTCCCTCGCGTTCGCTGCTGACGGCACCGACTTGACCGGGCATGGCGGGTCTCCTGTCTTTGTCACCGGCTTACCGGAACCAGGCTAGGAGCCATTGCGGTCAGTTTCCGGCCGCAACCCGAACAACCTGTCCTCCGCACGGGTGACCCATCCTCCGGCGCGCCCGAGAGCGAGCAGAGCATCAAGATCAAGGTCCACCTCCGCGGGTACGACGGCAGCGGCCGGCCAGGCCCGCCGCAGTTCCCCGGGCCGGCGCAGCAGCGGGGTCAGCCCGGCCACCGGGTTGTCGGAGCGCAGCACAGTTCCGTACCCGGTCAACTCGGCCAGCACGTCGTCGAGCACGTCGCGTACGGCCGGGGCGTTGCCGCCGCACATGGCGGCGATGAGTTCCGCCCGGGTGGCCGCCACCCGCGAACCGTCCCGGAACGAACCGGCGGCGAGGGCGCCCGCGAGCGGGTTCCCGTCGAGCAGGTTGCTGAGCGCCGCGGCGAGCAGGTGCGGCACGTGGCTGATCCGGGCCACCGCCCGGTCGTGGTCGTCGGCGGTCGCCGGCACCACCCGCGCGCCGATCGAGGTGTACAACCGGGCGAGCGTGTGCCAGTCGGCCAGGTCGGTGGTGCCGGGTTCGAGGCAGAGCACCCAGGCGCAGTCGTCGAACAGGTGCGGGTCGGAGTCGAGGAAGCCGGACGATTCCTTGCCGGCCATCGGGTGCCCGCCCACGAACCGGTCGCCGGCCATCAGGTCGCGGACCGGGCCTTTGACCGACGTGACGTCGGTGATCAGGCCGGGGAATCCGGCGAGTTCGGCGCGGACGCCGGGCAGCGCGGGCAGTGGCACGGCGAGCACCACGACGTCCGCGTCCTCGACGGCGGCGGGGACGGTGCCGGCGACGTGCCAGGCGCCCTTGATCCCGATGGGCCGGATCGACGGGTCGGCGAACTGGGGGACGTCCGCGGCCCGGGCCAGCGCGGTGGCGGCCTGCCGGGTCTGCGGAGCGAGGTCGAATCCGGTGACGTGGTGGCCGTGGGCGGCGAGGGCCCGCAGCAGCGAACCGCCGATGAGGCCCAGGCCGATGACTGCGACTTTCACGCAGGAACCTTCGCACACTGGCCTCTCTTGACCAGCAAAGTTATGGTCCAATTGTGACAATCAGGGGGAAAGCTCACAAATGCATGCTGGTCGTCCTGGGGGTGGTCTGCGGTGGCGTCACCACGCTCGCCGGCCCCGCCCAGGCGGCGCCCGCCGAGTCCTCGGACTCCGTACCGGGCTTCAACGGGGTGGTGCTGACCGTCGCCTACTCGGGCGGCACCATCTTCCTCGGCGGCGACTTCACCCAGGCGGTCGTCAAGGGCAAGTCGTACCCGCGGACCCGGCTCGCCGCCGTCGACGCGTACACCGGCGCTCTCCTGCCCTGGGCCCCGGCCGCCAACGGCCGGGTGAAAGCGATCGCGGTCAGCGGGTCGTCCGTCTACATCGGTGGCGATTTCGGCACCGTCGCCGGGCAGAAACGGGACAGCCTCGCCCGGCTCGACGCGACGAGCGGCGCACTCTCCAGCACGTTCAAGCACACCGTCGACGGCCGGCCGTACGCGCTCGCCGCCGCCAACGGCCGCCTCTATGTGGGCGGCACGATCAGCAAGGTGAACGGCCAGTCCCGGGCCAGGCTCGCCGCGTTCGACCTGGCCACCGGCGCCCTCGACAGCACCTGGAAACCGGCCGTCGACGACCAGGTCGAGTCACTGGCCACCGGCGGCGGCCGGGTCTACACCGGAGGCAAATTCCACAAGGTCAACAGCACCGGTGGGTACGATCGCCTGGTCGCGCTCGACCCGGTCAAGGGCACCGTCGTCTCCGGCTTCAAACCCAAGCCCCCGGTCATCGCGTTCTCCATCGCCGTGACCGGAGACAGCGTGTACACGGCCAACGGCGGGCAGGGCGGCACCGCGAACGCCTACAACCTGGCGGGCGGCAAACGCTGGACCGCCACCTTCGACGGCGATGCGCAGGCCGTAGCCGTGCTCGGCGACTCCGTGTACGTGGGGGGACACTTCGACAATGCGTGCCGGACAGCCCGTACCGGCGCTCAGGGCACCTGCCTGGACGGCCAGGACGATCGCGTCAAGCTGGCCGCTCTGGCCGTCAGTGACGGCCGTCTGCGCGGCTGGAAGGCGAACGCCAACGGGATCGAGGGCGTACTCACCCTGGCCAGCAGCCCGAGCGTGAACTCACTCGCCGCCGGCGGCGCGTTCACCACGGTCTCCGGGGCGTCCCAAAAGAGGTTCGCCCAGTTCAGATGAGGGTGACGGCCCGGGTCAGGCCTTGCAGTTGTGCGACTTGGCCCAGGCCGCGGCCTTCGCGACCGGGCTCTTGGTGCCACCCTTGCGCCACGAGTCGAGGTAGTCGGCCGGCCAGATCACGCCCCGCCGCACCTTCCAGTCCCCGGTCTGCGCACACGGCGGGGAGATGCCGAAGTGCAGGTGACACACGTTGTTGGCGTTACCGGTCCGGCCGACCTTGCCGACCTGCTGGCCGGCCGTAACCCGCACACCGGCCTTGATGCCCGACTGCACCTTGCTCAGGTGCGAGCCGTAATAGCGCACCCCGTCGTCACCGAGGATCGACACGGAGAGCCCACCGTTCAACGGCCCGTCCGCGGAACCCTCCACATACCCGTCCTTGGTCGACACCTCGAGCACCACCCCGCTGGTAGTGGCGACCGCCGGCTCCCCACAGTCGGCGAAGATGTCCGTCGCAGGATACTTGCCGTGAGTCGGGTGATAATCGACATTCGAGGCGTTGACCGGGAAGGCGTATGTGACCTTCTTACCGCCGGCGGCCTTGCTCGCGCTCTTCGACGGCGACGCACTCTTGGACGGCGACGCACTCTTCGAGGCACCGGCCGACACCGACGCCGAGGGCGCGGGCGGATCGGCGGACGGCGCCGCCTCCGACGCGGTCTCCGAGGGCACCACGAACTGCGGTGTCGCGGTTGCCGACGAGCCGTCGCCCTGCCCACCGCAGGCGGCGAGCGAGAACGCGGCGACGGTCAGGACCGAGAGGGTACGCAGGGAAAGCACGGCGCCATCCTGGCAGAGTTCATCCATCCCCGCAGACCCGCGAACGCTGGATAGGGTGGATCGGGCAGGTGCGACGGAGCCGGAAGGACGGCAATTCCGGCACCGCACGACGACGCGGTCCCCACCGCGGCCGTGGTACGCATCTCGGGAGGGTGGCATGACCGAACAGCACGGCGCCTGGGCTGCGACAACACCCCCGCCCAACCAACCGACCCCACCCAGCGCGACCGAACCGCTGACGCACTCCCCGCAGCCACCCGCCACCCCGCCGTCCACCCCCGATCCGGCCGGCCCCGCAGTGTCCGCCGAATCACAGCCTCCCGGGCCCCAGCCCTCCGGACCACTCCCGTCGTGGCCGCAGGCTTCTGGATCGCAGGCTTTCGAGTTCCAGCCGTCAGCCGCGCCACAGCCTTCCGCGCCACAGCCTTTCGGCGCCCAGCCCTCTGGCGCCCAGCCCTCTGGCGCCCAGCCCTCTGGCGCCCAGCCCTTCGGCACCCAGCCCTTCGGCGCCCAGCCGTCTGGACCACCGGCTTACGGCGCGCAGCCTTCTGGGCCGTGGGCTCACGGCCCACAGGCCGCCGCAGCGTGGCCGCAGCAGGACCCAGGGCACCCGTTCGGCCAGCAGCCGTTCGGATCCGCCGGACCCGGGACCCTGCCGTCCGGCCCGCCGCCGTCCGGCCCTCCGCCGTTCGGTCAGCCGCCGTTCCCGGGACCGCACGGGCAGCCTTTCGGCGGGGCGCCCATGATGCCGCCGATGGGCCACTTCCCGCCCGCGTTGCCGCCGCGGCCGGTCTACCGGGAACCCAACCCGATCTCGGCCGGCCTGCTGCTGTCCGGCATCGGGGCCACCGCGGTCTGGTTCGCGCTGTTCGGAAGCCTGGGGCGCGACCTCATGTCGTACGCGTGGTGGACCGTCGCGGCCGCGATCTCCGCCTGGGTCGTGGCCGCGTTCCTGACCTTGTTCGGCGACCGGGGGGTCGCGGTCGGCGTGGCAGCGACCAGTGGCCTGGGACTGGCCACCGCGGTGGGCCTGGTAGCCGAGAGATGGATCACCACAAACGACTGGCCGCTGTGGTGAAAAATCGGTCCTGACAACCACCGTGGGTACGCTCCCAGTGGCGCTACGCACTCACCCTTGACGAACGTCGTCGGCGTAGGCAGTCTCGGCCTCATGGCCCACGTACCGCAGCGACTCGACCCCGACCGTCGCCGTCGCCGGCTCGAACTCCTCGCGGCCCTCGCCGACGCCAAATCAGCCCGGCACCAGGCCCAGCCTTCCCGCCTGCGCGGCGCCCGCCTCCGCGAACTGATCGCCAACCGCCGCCGCCTCGCGAACTGAAGCCGGCCAACAAAGCCCCGCCAGCTGACGCCCATCGAGGGCAAGCCGCAGCACGGATGCACAGCCGTGCCGCCTTCCGGAGCCGGGCAGCGATCGCGTTCAGCCGCACCATGAGGCCCCTCGGCGACCTCGCACAAGCACCCAGAGCCGCGAACCCAGCGGGCACGAACCAGACGAGTCCGCTCCGCCACGGTCGTATCGTCAATGCATCCCGCCGGCCGGACCGACCCGGAAAACCAGAACCGCCCGGCAGCTGGGCTACCGGGCGGTTCATTGGCGGTGGTGAAGGGATTTGAACCCTTGGAGGGCTTGCACCCTCACACGCTTTCGAGGCGTGCTCCTTAGGCCGCTCGGACACACCACCGCGAAGTAGAATACAAGAGCCCCGGGACCGCCCGCCGCCGGGTTACCCCAAACGGCGATCTGCGAGGTCAATGCACCTGAGCCGGGGCCGCCTGGCAGGATCTGTGGCCATGAGTGTGCACATCGGCGCGCAGCCGGGCGACATCGCCGAGCGGGTTCTTCTTCCCGGGGATCCCATGCGGGCGAAGTGGATCGCTGAGACGTTTTTGACGGATCCGGTCTGTTATACACAGGTACGCGGCATGCTGGGCTTCACCGGCACCTGGCAGGGCGTCCGCGTCTCGGTCCAGGGGTCCGGGATGGGCATGCCGTCCGCCTCGATCTACACCCACGAGCTGATCAACGAGTACGACGTGAAGTCGGTGATCCGGATCGGGTCCTGCGGGGCGCTCGCCGAGGATCTGCAGCTCGGGGACGTCATCGCGGCGATCGGGTCGGCGACCGACTCGAACATGAACCGCACCCGGTTCGACGGGCTGGTGGACTACGCTCCGGTCGCCGATTTCGGGCTGCTGCGGACCGCCGCGGACGTGGCGGAGCGCCGGAACATCGCGCTGCGGGTGGGTCCGATCCTGGCCGCCGACGCGTTCTACACCGACCGCCCCGACCTTTATGACACGCTGGCGGACTACGGCGTGCTGGCGGTCGAGATGGAGTCGGCTGCCATCTACACGATCGCGGCCCGGTACAAGGCGAAGGCGTTGACGATCCTGACCGTCAGCGACCACATCAAGCGTGGCGACAAGATGGATTCGGCTCAGCGCGAGCAGGGCTTCTCGGACATGGTCCAGATCGGCCTCGACACCGCTATCGCCTGAAGAAGGCCCGCATGAGTGCGGCGCATTCGTTTTCCAGGACACCGGAGTAAACCTCTGGGCGGTGGTTCAGGCGCCCGTCCCGGACCACGTCCCAGAGGGATCCCACGGCCCCGGTCTTCGGCTCCCAGGCGCCGAAGACCAGGGTGCCGACCCGGGCCAGCACCAGCGCGCCCGCGCACATCGTGCACGGTTCGAGCGTCACGACGAGCGTGCAGCCGTCCAGCCGCCGGGTACCGATGCTGTCAGCGGCCCGGCGCAGCGCCAGGATCTCGGCGTGGGCGGTCGGGTCCCCGGCCGCCTCCCGCTCGTTGCCGGCCGAGGCCAGTTCGGCCCCGCCCGCGTCATAGACCACCGCTCCGACGGGCACGTCCTCCGGAGACGTGGCGGCGACGGCTAGTGCCCGGCGCATCCACGTCTCGTGCTGAGGACGTACTTTCACGCGTCGCGCAGCTCTTCGAGCTCGTCGCCGGCGCCCAGCTTCTGGCAGATCTCGGCGGTGACATCGGCGGGCAGCATGCCTTCGAGCCCGCAGAGCGTCAGCAGCCGGTGCGACCCGATCCCCAGGTCGGCCAGGATCTCGACGTCACCCACCGGGTCGGCGTCGGGGTCGGCGGCGGGCCGCTCGTCCTCGTCGTCGTCCCCGGAACCACTCGACGGCGGCGGCCCGGCCAGGTCGTCGATCTCCAACGCCGGCGGTTCCACGTCGGTCAGCAGCAGCGTCCCGATCCGTGACTCGTCGGCGAACGCGGAATCGGACCCGAAGACCCGCAGATCCTCACCGTCGTCCAACCGCAGGATCACCAAATACTGGTCGTCGGCCTCGACGAAAAGCAACGAAAGCTCGGCGTCCGGCTCGGCATCCCGCAGCCGGTCGACAACCTCGTCGATGTCGGCGGCCCCGGTGAGTTCCACCTCGGACGCCGTCCAGCCGTTCTTGCCCCGAGCGACGGCTGCAGCGAAAGTCGACACGTATCCCCCCACGAACATCTGTTCTCAGCGAGTGACGGTATCCGCTCCGTCGGCCCAGGCGCAGCGCCACGCCCCGACAGGAACAAAGAGCAGGTGCGTGCTCGGTCACGCCCAACCCCTCAAAGACAATGTGGGTACGCACAATGTCACGCCCCGTGACTCCAAGCCCGGCTCCTGCCGTCCCGGCCCCATCACGCCACCATCCGGGCTGACAGCCCACGAGACCGCCACCCCCGCGCCGCACGAAAACCCCCCGATTGAGGTTCGCAGGCAAGGCAGCGAGCCGGCCCGCCACCTCAGCGCAGCCCGCGGCACCCCGCCGCCACGTCATCGCGAGTCCGTAGCGCGGCTGCCACGTCACCGCGGGCCCCGGGCGTCGCCGCCACTTCACCGCGGGCCCCGGGCGTCGCCGCCACCTCGCCGCGGGGGCGGGGTGACTCTGGGAACCAGGGGTAGCGGCCGGGGCGCTCGTCCATGAACTCGGGTAGGCCGATGCGGCCGCCGAGGTAGTCGATGGTGCCCTGCAGCAGGCGCACGATCTGCCATTCGTCGGACACCGCCGCCGTGTACTGGGCGTCGGTGAGCAGACCGAGCAGCCGCCGCCGGGGCCCGGCCAGCTGGTCGATCGCGCCGGTGACGGCGGCCTTGACCGGCGGGTGACCGGACATCGCGCCGATTTTCCGCAGCTGCCGTTCGAGCGGGTCGTTTGACAGCACCCAGTCTGACCTTGTCTCCACACTCGATATCCTGGACCACGGGTACGACAGTTTCGGGTGACTCCGTCGCCCGTACGCCCGGAAGCGGTGGCCCCGCCCGCCCGGCGTTACATCTGGCCCGCCGCGATGGCGTCGTCGACCTCGGGGAAGACGGCGAAATACCTGCTCAGACCCACGGTGGTGAGCAGTTCGGCGAGGAACCGGTTGGGTCCGGCGAAGCTCAGCCACCCGCCTCGTGAGGAAATGACATGTTTTGCGGTGACGAAGGCGCTCAGGCCCACCGAGTCGCAGAATTTGAGACCGGTCAGGTCGACCACTATTCGCGGCACCGGGCGGTCGAGCAGATCCGCCAGCAGGCCGTGCAGGTGTGGGGCGGTGTCGGCGTCGAGCTCGCCGGTCAGGCGGAGCACGGCGACGTCGGAACGATGGTCGGTCACTGTGGCCTGCATGACATCGCTTTCGTCCTGTTTACATGGGGTTCCAGGCTAGATCTGGCCATCTGGATGATGGCGCACATCGGGTCCGTCCGGATCGCGCGGATCAATCCGGATTGCGCGACAACCCCGCGCCCAGCACCACAGGGGACAACAAAATCGGGCCGGACCCCGGAGGGTCCGACCCGATTCATGGTTGGCTGGCCGAGAGAGGACGCTTGCGGCACAGCCCGGCTCCTGGCGTCAGATCTGACGCCACCGCCAGCGTGGACCGCGCCACGCGTCTGCCAGGATCAGCGCGGACGCTTTGCCCGGACACTGCTGCACCTTGGATTTGCCCTGCGGTCCACCCATCTGGGCTTCGACCTCCCAGACAGATCCGTCGGTGCGGACGTAGACATCCCGGCGCGCGAGCCGGGCGTCACCATTCCACCAGTGCTGTTCAACTCTCACTCGTCAACTTTATGACAGATATCGAAGCTTCTGCGGGAGGCTTATCTGTGAAAGTTTTTCGACGTCAGGCTCGACCGGGTTGTCCGATCCGGTGGATTTCGGGCCCATGACTTGCGTCACGTCGACATATTAGGGCGGCACGCAATCCAGCACCGTGCGTAATTACCGCAGGTGGGGGCCATGTTTTCGGGCCATCGAAACGATCCCGACACGCAGACGTCATCTGATCAGCGCATTAGATCATGTGCGCCGGGCGGCTGGTGACCGGCCCCCGGTCGGCTCGGAACCATCCGACACGCAGCGTGATGCGACACGAAGCGCACGCCCCGCCCCAGCCTGCGCGATACGTCAGGACCAGCACGTCCACATCGGTCCGGGCAACACGCAAAGTAATGCGTGCCGCCCGGCAAAAAGGTGAGCAACGCCACCCGCGACACGTTAACGCCCTACAGCCCCGACACCCGCAGACTCACCCACAGTGACGCCACCCCCACGATCAGGCACGCGGGTACGGTCAGCGCGCCCAGCCGCACGAATTCCCCGGCCACCGGCGCGTGGCCACGCCCGTGCAGGATCCGCCGCCAGAGCAGCGTCGCCAGCGAGCCCACGTACGTGAGGTTGGGGCCGATGTTGGCACCCAGCAGCACCGCCAGCACGAGCCCGGGCGAGTGCGCGGTCAACGGCAGCAGCATCAGCGTCGCCGGCAGGTTGTTGAGCAGGTTCGCCAGCACCGCGGCCAGCACGGCCATCAGCAGGAGCCCGAGCAGGTCGGCGTGCTGCGGCGCGACCCGGTCGACGACCGCCCCGAACCCGCTGCGGCTCACCGCCAGCACCACCACGCCGAGGGCCAGCACGAACACGCAGAACCCCGGATTGGCCTTGCGGACGAGCGTCGCCACCGGCTGCTTCTGGCGTACGCCGAGCACCACCGCCCCGGCCAGCGCGACCCACGCGGGGTGCACGCCCAGCGGCCCGGCCACCGCGAAGCCGGTCAGCGTGACGCCGAGCAGGACCAGGGCGAACCGCGGGGCCGGCTCGTCGGGGATCTCCACCGGATGCGCCGGCGTGCCCAGGTCGGCGGCGAAGAAGCGGCGCAGGATCACGTACTCGACGCCGATGACCGCGAGCCACGGCAACACCATCAGGCCCGCGAACGACAGGAACGACAGCCCGGCGGCCGACATCGCCAGCAGGTTCGTGAGATTCGAGACCGGCAGCAGCAGCGACGCGGAGTTCGCCAGGTGGTTGCAGGCATAGACATGCGGTTTCGGCCGTACGCCCAGGGTTGCGGCGGTCGCGAAGACGACCGGGGTGAGCAGTACGACGGTGGCGTCGAGGCTCAGTGCCGCGGTCACCACGGAGGCGATGACGAACACGATCCCCAGCAGCCGCCGCGATGAGCCACGGCTCCACCGGGCGGCGGCCGCACCGGCGTACCGGAAGACGCCGGCCTCGTCCGCGAGGAAGGCGAGCAGCAGCACCGCGGCCAGGAACCCGACGGTCGGCCCGAGCTCGCCCAGTTCGTGGAGCGCGTCCCGCCACGGCACCAACCCGACAACGACCAGCAGAGCCGCGACGGGTACGGCCGCCACCCACTCGGGCAGCCCGCGGGGCCGCGCCACGGCGAAGCCGAGCACGGCGAGCAGCAGCAGAAGCGAAATGAACGTGATCACAAGTCGACTGTGCTGCCCACTGGCCGTACCGTCAAAACCATGATCCGTCGCTGGTTCCCCTCCGCGTTGTTGCTGGTCGTGGCGGTCTTCGCGGCTTTTGCCGCCAGCTATGTGGCTCTCACCGTCTTTGTCCTCGCGGCGCTGGCGGACCCCCGCTGGCTCCGCACCGCGCTCGCCGCCCACTGAAAAACCCGGCGACCGCAGCGACCGGGCGGTGACAGGATGCGGTCGTGCTTCTGGACCACTGGCCGCCGGCCGGCCTCAGCCTGACCACCGACCGTCTCCGGTTGCGGCAGCCCGACGATGCCGAACTGGCGGCGTTGGCCGAGGTCGCCGCCGACGGTGTGCACGCCCCGGGCGAGCGCCCGTACCTGACCCCGTGGACCGACCTGCCCCCGGCCGAACGGGCCCGGTACGTGATCCAGCAACACTGGCGACGCCGAGGCGAGTGGCGGGCCGACTCCTGGGAACTCGAGTTCGGCGTGTTCCACGAGGAGCGCCCGATCGGCATCGTGGCGATCCGCGGCCACGACTTCGCGATCCGGCGCGAGGTCAAGACCGAGTCCTGGCTCGGCCTGCCGCACCACCGCCGCGGCCTGGGCACGGAAGCGCGCACCGCCCTGCTCCACCTGGCCTTCACCGGCCTGGACGCGGTCGCGGCGGTCTCCGAGGTCTTCCAGGACAACGCCGCGTCGCAGGGCGTCTCCCGCAAGCTCGGGTACCGCCCGGACGGCATCTCCCGCGACGTCCTGCACGGACAGGTGGCAACCTCCGACCGCCTGCGCCTGACCGCCGACGACTGGCACGGCCGCCCGCGCCCCGCGGTGACGATCACCGGCCTGGAACCCTGCCTGCCCCTCTTCGGCCGCTGATCGTCCTGCCCCATGGAGTCGCTGTACAACAGCTGCTCGACTGATAGACGTTGTACAGTGTTGTACAACGTTGTACAGCTACCTCGGGGGCCTCGGTCGTGAATACCAACGAGATCGCCTCCGTGCTGACAACCTTGCGCGCCATCGGCAACGACACGGTCACCTGCGAGGTCAAACGGGCACAGGGTGGCCTGCCGGCAACCGTATGGGAGACGTTGAGTGCGTTCGCCAACGCTAACGGCGGACACCTCCTGCTTGGCATCGATGAGAAGAAAGCGTTCGCCGTGACAGGCGTCGATGACCTGGCGCGATGGAAGCCCACCTGGCCTCGCTCTGTTCCGAGATGGAACCTCCGATCCGGGCGGAGATCCAATCCGTCCTCATCGACGGGAAGATGGTGGTCCTCTGCGAGGTACCGCAACTTCCACGGGACCAACGTCCGTGTCATAAACGATCGCTCGGACCCTGGGCGGGTTCCCGGATCCGCGTGAGCGACGGGGACCGCAAGCTGACCGACTACGAGGTCGGCATTCTTCTCGCCAATCGCCGCGAACAGCGACACGATCTTGAACCCGTCGTCGGCGCCCGGATGAACGATCTCGACCACGATCTCGTGCAGGCGTTCCTACGACGGATCCGGAGCACCAGACACGACATTTTCCAGAAGGTCGACGATGAACGCGCGTTAACGATGCTCAACGTGCTGACAACGCATGAGAGCGAGCGGGTACCGACCCTCGCCGGACTGCTCGTCTTCGGGGTCTATCCACAGACTTTCGAGCCCCAGCTGGACCTCACCGTTGTCGTCTACCCGACCGCTGAACCCGGCGTGACCGGTCCGGCCGGCGAGCGATTCATCGAGAATCGCTCGATCGACGGTCCCATCCCGTACATGGTCTCCGAGTGCATCCGCGTGCTGAAGCGCAACATGAGGCGACGCAGCATCGTGTCCGGGATCTTCCGGATCGAACAGTGGGAGTATCCCGAGGAGGTGCTCCGCGAGGCCCTGGTCAACGCGCTCGTGCATCGCGACTACTCGGCTTTCGCCCGAGGGATGCAGGTCCAGGTGGAGCTGTATCCGGATCGTTTGATGATCCGCAATCCCGGTGGCCTGCACGGCCCGGTCGAGGTCGGTTCGCTGGGCGTGACGACAGTGCATTCTTCGCGGAACAGGAGCCTTCTCAAAATCCTTGAGGACACCCCGTTCGGCGACGGCCATATGGTCTGCGAGAACCGAGGCACGGGCATCGCCCGCATCCTCGTCGCCCTCACGGAAGCCGGCATGGAACCGCCGCACTTCCTCGACGAGATCTCGACTTTCACGGCGGAGTTCCCCAGCCATACGCTGCTGGACGAGGAAGCATTACGGTGGCTCGCCGGACTGGACGATGCCCCGCTGACCCGATCGCAGATGACAGCGCTGGTCCTGCTCCGTAAAGGCGCGTCGCTGAACAACAGCACCTACCGTGCTTCGACCGGGATCCAGGACAGCCGGGCAGCCAGCCGTGAACTCCGCGAACTCGTCGATCGTGGCATCGTCGAGCAGATCGGTACCCGCGGCACGACCACATACCGGCTGGTGGACGCGGATCGGGTGGCCGAGACGGACCTGTTCGACGTGCCGCCGGCCATGGTGGAGGAGCTTTCGACGGTCGAGCGGCAGTTGTGGGCTCTACTGGAACGCAATGAGCGTTCTCGATCCGAGCTGGAGACGGCCACCGGCCTGGCGGGACACCAGATCCTGCGAGCACTCCAGCACCTGCGGGACAACGGGCTGGTCCGGATGTCCGGCCGGCCCCGATCGCGCAACGCGACCTGGGTCGCGACCCGGCGGAGTTGAGCGATCGGACCGGCGGCCCGGGTGGGTCAGAGGCGGGCCAGGGCCTGGCGTAGCGGGTCGAGGCCGAGGGCGCCCAGGTCGAGGGCCTGGCGGTGGAATTCCTTGAGGTCGAAGGCCGCTCCCCGGCGGGCCTTGGCGTCGTCGCGGGCCTGGAGCCAGATGCGTTCGCCGACCTTGTAGGACGGGGCCTGGCCGGGCCAGCCGAGGTAGCGCTTCCACTCGAAGCGCAGGACCTCCTCCTGCATCCTGCAGTGCTGGCGGAGGAACTCCCACCCCAGGTCGGGGGTCCAGCGTTCGCCCGGGTGGAAGCCGAACGGGTTGTCGCGGGGGATCTCGAGTTCGAGGTGCATGCCGATGTCGACGATGACGCGGGTGGCCCGCAGGGCCTGGCCGTCGAGCATGCCGAGGCGGTCGCCGGGGTCGGCGAGGTAGCCGAGGTCGTCCATGAGGCGTTCCGCGTACAGAGCCCAGCCCTCGCCGTGACCGGAGCACCAGCAGAGCAGGCGCTGCCAGCGGTTGAGCAGTTCGGCGCGGTGGATGGTCTGGCCGATCTGGAGGTGATGGCCGGGGACGCCCTCGTGGTACACCGTGGAGGTCTCGCGCCAGGTGGAGAACGTGGTCTGGCCTTCGGGGACCGCCCACCACATGCGGCCCGGGCGGCTGAAGTCCTCGCTGGGGGCGGTGTAATAGATGCCGCCGTCGCTGGTCGGGGCGAGGCAGGCCTCCACCGTACGGACCACCGGCGGGATGTCGAAGTGGGTGCCGTTGAGTTCCGACATGGCCTTGTCGGCGGTGGCCTGCATCCAGTCGCGGAACGCTTCCTTGCCGGGGATGTTGCGGGCCGGGTCGGCGTCGAGGACGGTGACCGCTTCGTCGACGGTGGCTCCGGGGCCGGCGATCTCGGCGGCGACCAGGCGCATCTCGTGTTCGATGCGGGCGAGTTCGGCGAAGCCCCAGAGGTACGTCTCGTGCTGGTCCACGCGGGCGCCGAGGAAGTACTGCGAGGCGCGGGCGTAGCGTTCCGGGCCGGCTGCTTCCTTGTCGCGGCCGTGCGGGGCCAGTTCGGTGCGCAGGAAGTGGCCGAAGTCGGCGGTGGCCGCCGCGGCCGCGGTCGCGTTGCGGGTCAGTTCGGTCCGCAGCGTGCCGGTGGCGTCGAGGCCGTCGACGAGGCCGAGGAAGAAGTTGTCGCGGGTGGGGTCGCTCCAGGCGGCGCACTGGTCGGCGACCTCGGCCATCTGGATCCGGGCGCTGGCGTTGCCCTTGGCCGCTTCCTCGAGCAGGGTGCGTTTGTACTGGTCGAGGGCGCGCGGGAAGCCGCCGAGGCGGGACGCGATGTTGGCCAGTGCTTCCTCGCCCTGCACCGGCATGAGGTCGAAGGACATCCGCAGGCCGTGCACCGCGCTGGCGATGACGTTGATCTCGCTGGCGACGTCACCGGCCTCGTGGCGGATCAGGTCGAGCCCGATGCGTTCCTGCATGGCCTCCTTGGCGACGAGTTCCGCCTCGGTGGTGGTGGCGGTCCGGCCGAGTTCGGTCAGGGTCCGCCGGGCCAGGTCGGCCTGGGCCTCGAAGCCTTCCGGGGAGAGGTCGTCGAGCTGGTCGTCGTGTCCGGGCACACCGATGAAGGTGGCTCCGGTCGGGTTGAGCGGCGCCCACTCGGCGACGTAACGGTTGGCGAGGTCATCAATCTGTCCCACCTTGCGACCCTACGACAGGGAACCCGCGGTGTGGTGTCCCGCCGTCCATTCGAGGAGCCGGTCGGCGGGCCAGGTGTTCACCACCCGGTCGGCCGGGACGCCGCAGAGGGCGGCGCGCTCACATCCGTACCGTTGCCAGTCGAGTTGTCCCGGGGCGTGGGCGTCGGTGTCGATGCTGAAGAGACAGCCGGCCTCGACCGCGACGGTGAGCATGCGTTTCGGCGGGTCGAGCCGGTCCGGCCGGGAGTTGATCTCCACCGCCTTGCCGTGTTCGGTGCAGGCGGCGAGCACCTTGGCCAGGTCGAAGTCGCTCGGTGGCCGGGTCCGGCCGGCCCGGTGGCCGCGGTCGCCGGCGCCCGGTGCGGCGACCTTGCGGCCGGTCATGTGCCCGAGGATGTCGAGATGCGGATTGGCGATCGCGGCCAGCATCCGGCGGGTCATCTTCGCCGCGTCGTCGCGGAGTCCGCTGTGCACCGAGCCGACCACCACATCGAGGCGGGCGAGCAGGTCGTCGTCCTGGTCGAGGGAGCCGTCGGCGAGGATGTCGACCTCGATGCCGGTGAGGATGCGGAAGCCGTCGGGCAGCGCGTCGTTGATCCGGGCCACGTGGTCGAGCTGGTCGCGCAACCGGGCGGCGGTGAGTCCGTGGGCCACGGTCAGTTTCGGCGAGTGGTCGGTGAGGACGAGGTATTCGTGGCCGAGTTCGACCGCGGCCAGGGCCATCTCCTCGATCGGCGAGCCGCCGTCCGACCAGTCGGAGTGGGCGTGGCAGTCGCCGCGCAGCGCTTCGCGCAGCACCGCGGCCGCGCCGTCGAGGTCGGTGCCCTCGGTGGCGGCGAGGCGGCGCAGGTACACGGGTTCCTCGCCGGCCAGGGACTCGGTGACGCAGCGGGCGGTCACGTCGCCGACGCCGGCGAGTTCGGCGAGCGTGCCCTCGGTGGCCCGTCGGGTGAGTTCGTCGCGGGGCAGGGCCGCGATGGTCGCGGCCGCCGACCGGAATGCCTTGACCCGGTAGGTCGCCTCGTTGGCGCGTTCCAGCAGGAAGGCGATGCGCCGCAGGTCGGCGACCGGATCACGGGTAGTCACCCGGCCAGCGTAAGGCTCGGGGAACCAGCGCCGACAGTTGGGTAACCCAACAGCTACTCTTAGTTATATTTACGCATCGGGGTTTACCTGTCGGTAACAAAAGCGGCCCGGCACTTTTGCCCACCCGCGTACGACCAGGCAACCCTGCTGGTCCATCGGCCGATCGGACGATCCAACTCTGACCCTCCGCGAGGGGCCGACGACTTCTTTCTCCGCTAGATTGACCCGGATCGGTGCGCCCTATGACTACTCAGAGTAGTCACCAAACCGGCACAGATCGGCAGCACGGCGGAGGAATCGACGATGTCAGACTCGGTGGATCACCGGCGGCCCCGGACGCGTGCCGTCCTCGCGGCCGTGATGACGGTCCTGATCCTCGCTCCGGCCGGCGTGCTCTTCGCCCGGGTCTGGGGCGAGGTGTCGCAGCAGCGGGAGAGCACCCGCCTCGAACAGCGGGGCGTGGAATACCTGGTCGCCCTGGCCCCGCTGGTCAGCGCGCTCGCCGAGGGCCAGTCGTCCGCGCTCACCGGCGTCACCGATCCACCGGCCACGATGGCGGCCGCGGTGCGCGGGGTGGCCGCCGCGGACGCGCGTCTCGGCACCGCGCTGGGCACCCGGGACAGGTGGACCGGCCTGCGCCAGAAGATCGAGCTGCTGCCTCAGCAGACCGGTGACCCGCTGACGGTCCTCCAGGCCCACGTCGAGGTCGCCGACCTCACCCTCGCGCTCTACCGGACCGTCCAGGCCAACTCCGACCTGTTCAAGGACCCCGACAACGACCTGGCGCACCTGCAGCGGGCCGTCGCGGTCGACCTGCCCACCACCGTCGTGCAGGTGAGCCGGATGGGCGACCTCAGCCAGCTCGTCGCCACGTCGAACCCGCAGGTCCAGGCGCAGCTCGGCCCGCAGTTCGGCGGCGCCGTGCTCGAGGTCAACGCCGCCGTCGAGGAGCTGACCGACAACCTGCAGGCGGCGGTCGACGACACCGCCAGCGCGACCCTGAGCGGCAACCTGGTCAGCGGGCTCGACTCGTTCCGGCGCGGCGTCGAGTCGCTGACGCGCGGCGCGAACCCGGGCGGCGCACCGAACCCCGCCACCATGGCCACCGCGCAGAGCCAGCTCCAGACCTCGCTCGCGAACCTCTCGTCCATCACCACCCGGGAGATGTCGAGCCTGCTCGACGACCGGCTCGGCGACCTGAACCACCGGGCGGCCGAGGCGATCATCGCCGTGGTCGTCGCCGTGCTGCTGGTGCTCGCCGCGATCCTGGCCCGGGCCACCGCCCGGCGCCGCCCACGCCCCCAGCGGGCGCCCCGCGACGTGACCGTGACACCCGGGTCCGAGCCGGACGAGGCCACCACCCCGAGCCGACGGGAGCGGGCCAGTGCTCTTCGGTAGGTTGCGCATCCTCGGCAAGCTGACGCTGCTGGTCCTGGTGCCGTTGATCGGCGTCGTGGCGCTCGCGGTGCCCATCGTCGTCAACCGGGCCGGCGTCTCGGTCAAGGCCGCGGACACGTCCGACACCGTCGAGCTCGCCACCCAGGTCGGCACCGCGCTGCAGGAGCTCCAGGAGGAGCGGCTGCTGTCGGTCGGCTACTACTTCGGTCTGGTCCAGGCGCCCGAGCTGGCGGTGCAGAGTGCCGCGGCAGGCGACCGGATCGCCGCGATCAGCCGGCTCGACCTGCCGGTCCCGGCGGAGCTGCGGCGGGCGCTGAACAACCTCTCCCGGCTCTCGAGCACCCGGGCGAACGTGGTCAACCGGACCATCCGGCCGGACCAGATCGTCACCGAGTTCACCACGCTCATCACCCCGGTGATCAACGCTCTCGGCCTGACCCGCAACGCGGACCTGACCACCTCCACCGGCCGGCAGATCTACGCGCTGGACCAGGCGCTGCGCAGCGACGACCTGATCAGCCAGGCGGCCGGTTACCTGACCAGCGCCGTGGTGACCAAGAACGCCGGTCTGGTCGGGCTCTTCTCCCAGACGCTGTTCCAGATCCAGCTGATCATCACCGACGCGGAGCCGTTCTTCACCCCGGCCCAGTACAAGCTGTACCTGAGCGCCCAGTCGGCGTTCAGCGCCCGGGTCGGCAACCAGTTCTTCACCCAGGCGCTCACCGATCCGGCCGGCGCGGTGAAGCTGCTGAACATCAAGACGTTGTTCCCGTCGCTGCGCTCGGTCATCGTGCTCGGTGGTTTCGTGGAGAAGCGCGTCGCCGCGGACGTCGACCGGGCCGTCACCAGCAGCCGGAATTCCGCGCTGACCACGGCGTTCGTCGTCGCGAGCGGCACGCTGCTGCTGCTCGTGCTCGTCATCGGCCTGTCGCTGCTCATGGCCCGCGCGGTGGCCCGGCCGCTGCGCCGGCTCACCGCCTCGGCCGACCGGGTGGCCCGCGGCGCCGAGGACGAGCTGGAACGGGTCGCGGACGACGACGCGGAGAGCATCCGGCCGCTGCGCCTCGATCCGGTCGACGTGGCCGGCCGCGACGAGATCGGCGACCTGGCCCGCGCGTTCGACCGGGTCCAGACCACCGCCGCCCGGCTGGTGGAACGCCAGGTCCTCGGCCGGCGCAACGTCGCCCAGATGTTCGGGCACGTCGGCCGGCGCACCCAGAACCTGGTCGGCCGCCAGCTCGCCCTGATCGACAGCCTGGAACGCCGCGAGACCGACAGCGACCGGCTGCGTGAGCTGTACCGGCTCGACCACATGTCCAGCCGGCTGCGCCGCAACGCGAGCTCGCTGGTCGTGCTCTCCGGCGGGGCCGGCGCCAACGACCACATGGCCCCGCTCGGGCTGTCCGACGTGGTCCGGCTCGCCCTCGGTGAGATCGAGGACTACACCCGGGTGGACGTCGAGGTCCCCGAGGAGATCGTGGTCGTCCCGGCCGTCCTCGCCGACCTGACGCTGCTGCTCGCGGAGCTGATGGAGAACGCCACCGCGTTCTCCCCGCCGCACACCCGGGTCACGGTCACCGCGGCCGAGCTGCGCGGCGGGGTCCGGCTCGGGGTCGTCGACCACGGCCTGGGCCTGCCCCCGGAACGCATCGCCGAGGAGAATTCCCGGCTCACCACCCGCGAGCGCCTCGACCTGGCCCCCTCCGAGGTGCTCGGCCTGTTCGTGGTCGGCCGCCTCGCCCGGCGGCACGGCATCGAGGTCAGCCTCACCCCCACCCCCGAGGGCGGCATCACCGCGTGGGTGGAGCTGCGGCCCGAGCACCTGGTGCCGCGGCAGGACCCGCTGGCCGGCCGGATCGGCCCGATCCAGGCCACCGTGCCGAGCCAGCACAGCGAGTTCGCACCGCTGATCGCCGGCGGCTCGGTGCGCTCGGTGCCGGGCAGCGCGATGCCGTTCGACGCGAACATGCTCAGCCGGGCCACCCGCACGCTCGAGGTCGCCAGGTCCTGGAACGCGTTCGCCGTGCCGGCGGCCACGACGATCGAAGCCGCCCCCGTGTACGAGGCCATCCCGGTCGCCGGCCGGTTCCCCGCGATCGAGCAGCCCGTACGCCCGGCTCTCGAGGCCCCGGTCGTCCTGGCCGCACCGGCCGACGTGGTGCAGATCCCGCGGCAGCGCAGTCCGCTGCGCCGCCGGGTGCCGGGCAGTCAGCTGCCGCCCGAGACCGCGCCGCAGCAGATCGCCGCCACGCCGACCGCCGACGACGCGATCGCCGCCCGGGACGCGTTCGACGCGTTCGAGGCCGGGGTGTCCCGCGCCCGGTGGGACGTCGTCGAGCAGGATCTGTCCGCACCCCCGGCGGCCGGCCACCCACCGCTGCTGACCCGCCGGGTCCCCGGCGCCACGCTGCCGCTCGACCAGCCCCGGAACCCGACCCCGCCGGCCGGCCCGGCCACGCCGCTCGATCCCGACGCCGCCCGTGCGGCGATGGAGCTGTTCGAGGACGGCGTCAATCGAGCTCTTGACGAAACCCAGCCACAACCCGAGGGACAACCGCGATGACTTCCCCCTACTCCACCGACGCGCAGTCCCAGCTCAGTGCGGAGGCGAAGACCTTCAACTGGCTGCTGGACTCCTTCACGTCCGGCACCGCCGGCGTCGTCGAGGCCATCGCCGTCTCCTCCGACGGCCTGCTCATGGCGATGTCGGCGATCAAGGACCGGCCGAACGCCGAACGCCTCGCCGCGGTCGTGTCCGGCCTGACCAGCCTCGCCGGAGGCGCCGCCAGCTGGTACAAGCTGGGCAGCCTCAACCGGGTCATCATCGACATGGCCGACGGCTACCTGCTCGTGACCGCGATCAGCGCCGGGTCGGTGCTGGGTGTGGTCGCCGACCGCTCGGCGAACCTGGGCACGCTCGCGTACGAGATGACCCTGTTCGCCACCCGGGCCGGTGGTGCCCTCAGCCCGCGCCTCATCGCTGAATTGAAGAACGCCGTCCAGCAATGACATCGGGGGTGCGGCCGTTCCTGAATGGTCCTGGTCCGGGCGGCGAGGATTCCCCGGGCGAGAGCTCGGCCGGTCTGCGCCCGTTCGTCATCACCTCCGGCCGGGTCGCCGACGACCCCGACATCGGCCTCGAAACCCAGGTCAGTGCGCTGCCGGGGGCCCTGCACGCCCGGTTGTCGCCCGAGCGGCGGGCCATCGTGCAGCTGTGCCGGACCCCGCAGTCCGTCGCTGAGATCTCGGCCCAGCTCCGGATGCATTTCGGGGTGACCCGGATCCTCGTCTGCGACCTGCGGGCGACCGGCCACCTGGACGTGCACGTGCTGCAGAGCGACTTTCCCGACCCCGACACCATCATGCGAGTGATCCGTGGACTTCGATCCATTTCCTGACCCCCGCGTCGCCGGCACCGCGCGGGTACCCGCGGTGCCCGGGTCGCCGCCGCGGCCCGCGCCACCGGTCCCGGTCAAGATCATCGTGGCCGGGGGCTTCGGCGTCGGCAAGACCACCACGGTGGGTGCCATCTCGGAGATCTCGCCGCTGACGACCGAGGCCGAGATGACGACGGAGGGGTTCGGCGTCGACGATCCGGGCCAGGCCACCGGCAAGACCACGACCACCATCGCCATGGACTTCGGCTGCGTCACCATCGATCAGACCCTCAAGCTCTACCTCTTCGGTACGCCCGGCCAGTCCCGTTTCTCCTTCATGTGGGACGACCTGGTCCGGGGTGCGCTCGGCGCGCTCGTCATCGTCGATACGTCCCGGATTGACGACTGTTATCCCGCGGTGGACTATTTCGAACGGGCCGGGCTTCCGTTCGTGGTCGGCGTCAACACCTTCAACGGTCAGCAGGGGTACAACTTGGACGAGGTGCGCTGGGCGTTAGCGGTGCGTGACGAGGTGCCCATCCTTCAATTCGATGCCCGGTTCCGTGGTTCGGTGCGAGATGCCCTGCTCGTGGTGCTCGACCGGGCCCTGGACAAGGCCATCCGGATGCGGCAGTCGTAAGGTGTGTACTTAGACGCTCCGTACCGGCTTTCCAAACGGACCCCCGAGCGGGCACAGTTGTTGGGCGCAGAGGTGTGGGCGCACAGGTGTGGGCGACTGGGAGGACGGTGTCGTGCGAGGCGGACTGGACGACGCGCTCGACAAGCTGGCACGCCGCGATCAACTGCGGCGGCGGGCCACAGGCGAGTCGGCGGGAACACCCCCGGCGGTGACGGAGCTGGTCGAGGCGATCGCCGCGGTCGTGGCCCGGCATCCCGACCTGGGCGTGACGGTCGGCGTGGAGGGCGTGACCGACCCGATGCTGCTGCACTTCACGATCGAGGACGGCATCGTCCAGGTCAGCGCGGATCACACGGTGGCGCAGCGGCCTCCGGAGCCGGCGCACGACGATGTCATCGACGTCGATCTGGACGACACGCCCTACCCGGTCTATGAGCCGGAGCCGCCGCCGACGTATCAGTACGAGCGACCCCAGCAGAACCTGTTCGAGGAGACCGCGGGCCCGGAACAGCCGCGGGGCATGCCCGAGCCGCTGCCGGAGCCGATCCCGCTGCGGGTCGACGAGGCGGAGACGGAACAAGCCGCCCGCCGCCTCGCCGCCCTGTTGCGCGAGGAACCCAACCTGCTGCGGAGTCAGGACTGACGACGGGACAGGATGGCCTGCTCGACGCCGCCCACCTTGTCGGCGAGCAGGCCCATCGCCCCGACGGCCCGGGTCATCGGGTCGTCGCCGGCCCCACCGAGCGCCCGCTCCCGCAGGAACGCCGCCTTGACCTCGGCCCAGCGCGCGGCCTGTTCCGCGGTCAGCCGGCCGCGTAGCTCGGCCAGTTTCAGCAGGTTGGCCTCGGCACCGGTGGTCAGCGTCTGCGCCTCGCCGACGTAATGGTCGTCGATCAGCGCTTCCAGCTCCGCGTCGTTCATGACCGGCACGATCCGCTCGGCGAGCTTGTTCATGTTGCGGTACGAACCCTGCAGCTTGAACGCGGGCTCGGTGCGTGATCCCTCGGCCTGCCCGGCCGACGCGATGTACGCCTGGTTGTTGCGCAGCACCGTGCGCTGCACCCGGCGCATCTTGCGCAGCACCGACAGCACCTGCTCGAGCTCAGCCGCCGAGTACGCGTGGCTGAGCCGGTCGGGGCGCACCGAGTCATCGTTCTCCGCGAGCCGCACCAGCAGCGGCAGGTCGGCGCGGTCCCGGGCGGCCAGCGGGGCCAGCACGGCGTTCGCGGTCAGCGCGTTCTCCAGGTAGGACATCTCGAACGCGTCCTCCCGGCCGGAGAGCACGTCGCCCAGGTTCCAGACGTCGGCCCGGTTGGCCAGCATGTCCGGGATCCGGAAACGCTGCCCGCTCTCGGTGTACGGGTTGCCCGCCATGCACACCGCGAACCGCTTGCCGCGCAGGTCGTACGTCCGGGTGCGGCCGTCCCACACGCCTTCCATCCGCCGCTGGGCATCACACAGCGAGATGAACTTCTGCAGCAGCTCCGGCGACGTGTGCTGGATGTCGTCCAGATAGAGCAGGACGTTGTTGCCCATCTCCAGGGCGAACGAGATCTTCTCGACCTCCTGGCGGGCCGTGGCGTCGGGTGCGTCGGCGGGGTCGAGCGACGTCACCGCGTGCCCCAGCGCCGGCCCGTTGACCTTCACGAACACCAGGCCGAGCCGGTTGGCGACGTACTCCATCAGGGTGGTCTTGCCGTAGCCGGGCGGGGAGATCAACAACAGCAGACCGGACTGGTCCGTACGTTTGCTGTCGCCGGCCGCCCCGAGCTGGCGCGCGAGGTTGTCGCCGATCAGCGGCAGGTAGACCTCGTCGAGCAGCCGGTTGCGGACGAACGCGCTCATCACGCCGGCCTTGAACTCGTCGAGTCGCAGGCGTTCCCGCTCGGCGGCGGCGACCGCGGTCCGCTGCTTCTGGTACGCGCGGTAGGCCGGGATGCGCTCTTCCCGGAAGTACCGGGTGTGCGTCAGGAAGTCATCGAGACGAAGCGCGAAATGTCCGTCCTTGATGGTCGGGTGCACCCCGAGCAGTCCCTCGACGGTCTCGGTGAGCGCCGCCGCCGAGTCGTACCGGGTCAGTGCCGTGCCGGTCAGTTCGATGGCGGCCGCCTCGATCCGGTCGGCCTCGTCGCCGCTGTCCGGCTGGGCCGCGTGGAACGCCGCGAGCCAGGCCGTGACGAGCTGCCGGCGGGCGGTGGTGTCGTGCTCCAGCGCCCGCAGGTCGTCGGCGAAGGCCCGGTCGCCGGTGCTCAGCGCCCGGTGGAAACGGTCCAGGAAGCGCCGGGCGCCGGCGCCGGTGACGAAGCCGGCCGGGGTGGCGGCGAGCTCCTCCACCAGGTATTCGCCGACGTCGGCACCCGGGTCGTCCAGGAAGGACCGGGCCGCGGCGGACAGCTCGGCGCACAGGTCGTCGAGCGCACTGCCCGCGGCACCGAACAGCGACCGCGCCCGGACCAGCGACGACGCACGCAGGGTCCACGCGGTCTGCTGCTCCGGGGTGGTGCCGAACGCCCAGAACAGCTGGGCGTCGGCCCGGACCGCGGGCGGGTACCGCAGCAGCCCGGCCGCGGCGTGCAGCCGGATCAGCGCGCCGAGGATCAGCGTGGCGTCGCTGTCGTGCACGCCACGCTCGTACCCCTCGTCGAAGCGGGCCTCGGCACCGCGCCGCACCAGATCGCGCAGCGAACCGTCGGCCAGTGCCGTCGTGGTGCCGGCCGGGTCCGCCGCGAACAGCGTGGCGGCCAGGTGCGAACCCCGGTAGACGCGGCGGTCCTCGGAGATCAGCGGCTGGTCCCAGAAGTCCTGGGTGTGCTCGAACGCCGCGTCCCGCACCGGCCCGCGATAGTCCGTGCCGGTCACCGTGAACGCCAGGTGATCGCCGTCCGGCACCAGCGTCAGGTCGATGGCCTGGGTGTTCACCGCGAACGCGTGCCGGCCGAGCCGGATCGTGGCGCCGCCGTCGGTGTACAGGTCGAGGCGGTCGCGCAACGAGCGGCCGGCCTCCTGCCGCGCGGCCTTCACCCGCCCGTCCAGCTCCTCGGCCCGGACGACGTCGCCGAGGGTACGCAGTTCCGCCGCGACCGAGCGCAGTTTGCCGACCATCGGATCGGTGGCGAAGTACGTGTTGACCTCGTCCACGCCGGCGAGTCCGGCGGCCCGGCGCTGCACACTGGTCAGCGTGCGCTGCGCGGAGGCGACCAGCCGGTCGGCCCGACGGGCGCGGTCGTCGAGCAGCTGCTGGCGCCGCCCGGCGAACGCCTCGTAGATCTCCGAGCGTTTCGTGGCCAGCTGGTCGGCGAAGTCGTCGAAGTCCCCGAACCGGGATTCCAGCGCCTCGATCTGCAGCATCAGCTTGGCCGACTGCTCGTCGCCGTGCTCGGGGGTGTCCGAGGCGGCCAGCCCGGCCGTCACCGACTGGGTGAGCAGCGCGAACTCGGCGGCGAAGGCGGCCCGGCCCTCGAGCGCGGCGAGGTCGCGGCGGCGGGCGTCGAGCGTGGCCCGGGCCCGGTTGACGCCGCCGAGCACCTCGCCGATGCGTTCCAGGATGCCGACGCGGACGGTCGCGTCCGCGATGTCCAGGCCGCCGACCACCTCGGTGACCACCTGAAGGCCGTCGGCCTGCTCGGTGAGCCGCTCGGCGACCGGTTCCGAGGCGGCGACCGTGGTGATCGCGCCCGCGTCGGTGACCAGTTGCTCGACGGATTCCTGGTAACCGGCGAACGCGTCCTCGCGCTGGAGGAACTCGACGGCCCGGCGGGCGGCGTTGTCCACCTCGGCCGACAGTTCCGCGGCGAGGCGGTCGAGGCGGCCGGTGTCGACGTACCGGAGCTCGCGCAGGGTGACCGTGCGTCCCTGTGACATCCGCAGCGCGGCGAGCTGGCGCACCCAGCCGTCGGTGTCGACCGGCACCTCGCCCCGGGCCCGGCGGATCAGCGTGGTGGCGGCCGCTTCCGCCTCCTCGACCGCGGTGGCGGCCTGCGCGGTGAGCTGCTGCACCGATTCGAACTCGTCGAGCACCTGCTCGGCGGTGGCGCGCAGTTCGGTCACCGGGGCGGCGAGGTCGCCGAGCTCCGGATCGTTCAGCCAGTGGTAGTGGTCGAACAGCCGGCTCGCGGCCGCGATGATCGCCTCGAAGACCGGCCCGGTGGGGGTCATGTCGTCGACCATCCGGGCCACCGAGATGGTGTCCGCGATGCCTCGGACCAGGTCGGCGTTGCCGATCCGTTCCAGCGGGCCGGTGCCGGTCTCCTGCGCGGCGGCGAACGTGTCCGACACGTACGGCGTCTGCCACACCTGCATCGGGTGCACCCGGGCCGGCTCGTCCATCGCCCGGAACGCGATCAGCGTCCCGTCGTCGAACAGCGAGTACCCGTGGCAGGTGATCGGGGTGGCGACCTCTTTGCGGATCACGTTGTACGGCAGCAGCAGGTAGCGTCCGGCCGCCCGGGCGTGGAACACGTACAGCGTGTCCTCGCCGTTGACCGAGCGCACGACCCGCTCGAACTCCAGCTCGTCGGTGTCCGCGTCGAACGTCTTCGCCAGCCCGGTCGACAGGTAGTAGCCGCCCGGGAAGATGATCCCCTGGTCCTCGGGCAGCCGCTGGCACGCCTGCCCGATCCCGTCGAGCCGGCGCACGTCCCGGGTGCGGGTGTTGAACACCAGGTACCGGTGGGTGGTCTCCTTGTACGGCAGGATCCGCAGCAGGATCAGCGGGCCGACCCGGGCGTACGCGATCTCGCCGTCGGCCAGGCTCTGCAGCGGCTCGTCCACCGGCTCGGAGAAGATCCCCTCGCCGTCCTCGGTGTTGTTCTCCACCTTGACCGTGAGGGTGCCGCCGACCGTCTCGACGAACACCTCGTCGTCGATCGAGACGTGCGGGTGCCGGCCGAGCACGTGCTGGTCGCGGGTGGTGAGCGTCCACTCGAAGTCGTGCGACGGCGGGAAGACGTGGTCGCGTTCACCGCGGTTGTCGACGTACGCGACCGACCCGTCCACGCCGAGGCGCCAGCGCAGCACCTTGAGGTCGTCGGCCCGGGCCCCGGTCTGGAACACCGCGAGCAGCAGCGAGTCGAGCCGGCGCAGCTGCAGCAGGTGCGTCTCGCGGTAGTACCGGTACAGCTCGGCGAAGTCCCGGAGGAAGCCGGGATCGTCGAGCAGGCCGGGCACCGCGGCCGGCTCGAACCCGTCCGGGGTGAACGCGTGCACGGCGAACACGTCCGCGACCGAGGTCTCCGAGCGCAGCCCGATGAAGACGTTGTAGCCGAACAGCATGGCGCCGCCGACCTGCACGATGTCGCGCGGCACGCAGTTGTTCTCCGTGCGTACCCGCTGCGAGCCGAGCTGGCGGGTCTGCTGCCCGCCGAACGTCTCCACCCGGCGGGCGTTGAGCTGCTCCGCGCGCCCGGCCAGCTCCTTGGCCTGCACGCCCAGCCGGGCGTGCAGGACCTCGTAAGTACCAGCGTCGAGAGAGGTCACCGGGAAGCCGGCACCTTGGCGTCGCCCAGACCCATCTTCTCAGCGGCCGCGAGGAGTTCCTTGAGCTTGCCGGTGTCGGACCCGCCCGCCCTGATCTGCTGCGCGAGGAACGCCGACAGGCTCAGGTTGGCCACGTCACCGGTGCTCACCGAGCCGATCACCCGGCCCAGGTCGTCGGCGAAGTCCGCGGAGCCGTCGAGGTAGCGCGCACCGAGTGTCTGCGCGACGGTGGAGTGCTCGACGAAGCCGTCGACGCTCTTGCCCATCGAGATCGAGCCGATCAGCTTGTCGAAGAAGATCGAGTCGCCACCGACGATGTCGATGTCGGCCTTCTCCAGTCCGACCGCGATGAGCGTGGCCTGCGACTCGGCGATGTCCTTCTGCACGGAGATGCCGGCCAGCCGGATCTCCTTCTCCATCTCGAGGCGCAGCCGGTATTCCTCGTGCTCGCGGGTCGCGACGTCCATGGCCGCCATCGCGCCGGCCTTCTCCTGCAGACCCGCGGCCTCACCGAGCAGCTTCTCGCGGATCGCCGCGGCGATGACCAGCGCCTTCTCGCGGTCCACGGCGGCCTCGGCGCGGCCGGTCTTCTCCAGCACCTCGGCGTTGCGGTCGCGCACGGCGGCCTCGGCCAGGCCGGTCTTCTCGACCACCTCGGCGTTGCGCTCGCGCACCTGGACGTCGGCCAGACCCACGGCGGCGGCCTCGGCCTGCGTACCCTCGGCGAGTCTGATCTTGGCTCGGGCGTCGAGCTCCGCGGTCTGCTGGCGGGCCTCGGCCAGCAGCAGCGACTCGCGGGCCTTGAACTTCGCGGAGGTCTCGGCGGCCTCGGCGGCCTTGATGTCCTTGACCAGGGCCTCCTGCGCCTCGGCCTCAGCGTTGATGATCACCGCCTGGCGGGTGCGCTCCGCCTCCTCGACGACGCGCAGGCGCTTGATGTTCTCCTCCTGCTCGGCGACCGTCTTCTCGACCGCGATGCGCTCGCGGATCAGGTCGGCGATGGAGCGCTTCTCGGTCTCGATCTCCTTGTTCTTGGAGATCGTGGAGAGCTCGGTCTCCCGGTCGCGGCCGATGACCTCGAGCATCCGGTCCTTCTCGATGCGCTCGGTCTCGATCGCGATGACCCGCTCGCGGTTCTTCTCGGCGACCGCGATCTCCCGGTCCTTGTTCTCCTTCTGGATCCCGAGCTGCTGTTCGGTGCGCAGGTGCGCGCCCTCGGCCCGGAGCCGCTCCTCGGCGTGCGCGAGCGCGATCTCGGCCTCCTCGCGGGCCCGCATCGTCTCGATCTCGCGGCGCTGCTTGATCTCGGCGTCCGCCTGCCGGCGCTCCAGTTCGAGGATCGCCTCCTTGGCGTCCACGTTCTGGCGGGTGAGTTCCTTCTCCTCGTTGCGCCGGAAGTCGTTGGTGAGCACCGCCTCGATCGCGGTCAGCTCGGTGATCTTCCGGATGCCCTGCGCGTCGAGGATGTTCTTCGGGTCGAGCTGCACCATCGGGGTCTGCTCGAGGAAGTCGATCGCGGCGTCCTCGAGGCTGTACCCGTTGAGGTCGGTGCCGATCACCTCGATGATCTGGTCCCGGAACTCGTTGCGCTTGGTGTACAGGTCGACGAAGTCGAGCTGCTTGCCGACGGTCTTGAGCGCCTCGGAGAACTTCGCGCTGAACAGCTCCTGCAGCGTGGTCTCGCTGCTGGCCCGCTCGGTGCCGATCGCCTGGGCCACCTTGATGACGTCCTCGGTGGTCTTGTTGACCCGTACGAAGAACGTGATCCGGATGTCGGCGCGGATGTTGTCGCGGCAGATCAGGCCCTCACGGCCGGTCCGCGAGATCTCGATCGTCTTGACCGAGATGTCCATGATCTCGGACTTGTGCAGCACCGGCAGCACGACCGCGCCGGTGAACGTGACGTCGACCCGGCGCACCTTGGAGACGATCAGAGCCTTGCCCTGTTCGACCTTTTTGAACATCCGGCTGATGAACAGCACGACACCGAGGGCGATGAGCAGGACGACGGCGATGAGCACGCCGACTCCCGCGGAGATAACACTCATAGGAGTCCTTAAACGTTGGCGATGTCGGCCGGGACGACCCAGAAGAACTCACCGTCGGGGTCGACGTCGTAGAGCAGGGCGATGGTTCCCGCGCGCAGATCGTCGGTGCCGGCCTGACGCACCTGGACGATCGCTGAGGAGCCGTCGGGGGAGTGCACCTCGGCCTGGCCGAACGTGGCCGTCACCCGCCCGGTGCGGATGACGCACGTCATGCCGAGGAAGTCGGCCCGCGACGGTTCGGGGCCGGACGGCAGGAAACGCTTGAGCAGCAGCACGGCGAGCCGGGCGAGAACCCAGGCCACGACGAGTGCGGCGACGAGGACGAGGACGGCCGGGAGCGCGCCGAGCAGCTCGGTGCCGGCCAGGCTGGTGAACCAGGCGAACACCACGATCAGCGACAGACCGACGGGCAGGGGCACGCCGTCGAGCCCGAGAAAGCCCGCCCCGGCATCGTCCTCGGGGTCGACCCCGCCCGCCACGACGACGAGCCAGTAACCGACGACGACCACGAGTAGTGGGGTGAACACGACGGTGGGGAAACTCAGGACAGCCTCGAAGAACCCACCCATCAAAAAAGCCCCGCCCCCGTGAAACGAAATGCTGTGAGGTCGAGGATAAAAGGCCCGGTCAAACCAGGCCCTCCCCCGTCAGGGCAAAAGATCAGTCGTCGGTCAGCCCGAGGGTGTCGGGAAGATCCATCAGGACCTCACGACGGTCCCGGTCACGGGTCGCGTCGGCGAGTTCCTCGATGTGGTCGATGAGGTCGTCGCGGTCCTTCTCGGGGAGATCCTCGAGCGCCACCGCCAGGTCATCGAGCAGGGTCGTCGCGGTCTCCGGCTCGATCTCGTCGTCGCTCGCGAGTTCGATCGACACGGCCAGGTCGATCAGGGCACGCACCAGGATCCGGTTCACGCAGGCAGCATAGACCTTACTGAGAGTCACAGGTAGTGATCCGGAGGCCACGATCCGGCCGCACCGGCCGACATCACTTTGCGTGATGAATTCCTCGCACGCGGATACCTGATCAACCCTGGCGCGTCGTTTGTCCTCACGCCATGTAACGCGGCTATTTGCCGGTTTTAAACGGTTATGCGATGCCTGAGATGTCTGGGATAGACCATTTGGCCAATTCGCCCGAGACCTCCGGCTCACGGCCTTGAATCACGCTCGGTAGCGACTTAATGTCCTAATACGTCCAGCGGTACGGCAAGAGTGACGACGCTGAACACACGAACGGTGACGAAGGGAGGGCGAGACATGACCGCATCGAACAGCTGGCTCCTGGTGATCGCCGGCTACGCGATCCTGCTCGCCTGGCCGATCTCGACGCTGGCCCTGGTCAGCTTCGCGGTGCGTTACATGGCGTCGCACCGGCGCACGGTCGTCGACCGGTCGCTGGCGCACGGCGACGCCACCCCCGAGCACTTCTGGATCATCGTGCCGGCGCTCAACGAAGAGGTCGTCGTCGGCAACACGGTCAACGCGGCGCTCGGCCTCGGCGGACCCGGCGGCACGCTCGCCCGGGTGCTCGTCGTGGACGACGGCTCCGACGACCGCACCCCCGAGGTGCTCGCCGCGATCGACCACCCCCGGCTCTACATCCTGCGCCGCAACCTGCCGCACGCCCGCAAGGGCAAGGGCGAGGCGCTCAACGCCGCCTACCGCTTCATCGCCGGGCTCACCGCCGAGGAGGGCGTCGACCCGAACCGGGTCGTCATCGGCATCATCGACGGCGACGGCCAGGGCAGTCACAACATCCTGCTCGAGGTCTCCCGGATGCTGCGCGACCCGACCATCGGCGCGGTGCAGGTGCAGGTGCGGATCCGCAACCGCAACAAGATCCTCGGCGCGGTGCAGGACCTCGAGTTCGGTGCGATCGTCAACGCCTGCCAGAGCCTGCGGGACACCATCGACACCGTCGGTCTCGGCGGCAACGGGCAGTTCACCCGGCTGTCGGCGCTGCTGGCCCTCGGCGACGCGCCCTGGTCGGCGTGCCTGGTCGAGGACCTCGAACTCGGCCTGCGCATGCACCTCGACGGCGTCGGGATCCGATACACCTCCCGGGCCACCGTCACCCAGCAGGCCGTGGTCGACCTGCGCCGGCTCACCCGCCAGCGCACCCGCTGGGCGCAGGGCAACCTGCAGTGCGCCCGCTACCTGCGACAGATCGCCGCCTCCAAGCGGATCGGCGTGACCCCGCTGCTGGAGATGTACCACTACCTGATCTCCCCGTGGCTGAACGCGCTGGTCACCGTCGTCCTGCTCGGTGCGGTCCTGACCGGGGCGGCCGGCCTGACCATCGGCCACCCGATGCCCTACCTGCCGTCCTGGACGGGACTGCTGGTCAGCGGCGAGGTGTGGTTCGCGGTCACGTTCTTCCCCGGCCTCATCTGGGCCGTCGTCCACCGGTACCGGCTGCGCGACGAGAAGCTCTCCCGGCTCCTCACCGCCGCCGTCGCGTACCCGGTCTTCCTGCTCCTCGGTCTGGTCGCCACCTACCGCGCCATCGCCCGCCAGGCGAGCGGCCGGCAGTCCTGGGCCAAGACCGAACGGCTCCCCGAAGAGCCGGTTCCACTCCCCCTGCACGTCGCTCTCGCCGCCTGAAGGAATACACATGTCGCTCCCCGAAGTGCACCTGATCGGCGGCACCCGCCCCGAGGCCGTCAAGCTCGCCCCCGTCGTCCTCGCGTTCCGCGAAGCCGGCCTGCTCGCCCCCGTCCTGGTCGCGAGCGGCCAGCACCCCACCATGGTCAGCCAGGCCCTCACCGCGTTCGGCCTCGAGCCGGACGTCACGCTGACCGTCGAACGGGGCACCGGCACCCAGGCCGAGCTGCTCACCGAGATGGTCCGGCAGCTCGACCAGCTGTGGACCGAGCGGGCCCCGGCCGCCGTCATCGTGCAGGGTGACACCACCACCAGCCTGGCCGGCGCGCTCGCCGCGTTCTGGCGCCGGATCCCGGTCGTGCACCTCGAGGCCGGCCTGCGCTCCGGTGACCTCGACTCGCCGTTCCCCGAGGAGGCGAACCGCCGCCTGGTCGCCCAGGTCGCGTCGCTGCACCTCGCGCCGACGCCGCTGGCCGCGATGAACCTGCTCGACGAGAACATCGACACCGCCGACGTGCTGATCACCGGCAACACCGTGGTCGACGCGACGCTCGCGGTGGCCGGCCGCAAGCTGCCGTTCGAGAACCCGGTGCTGGCCGCGGCCCGCGCCGCCTCGTCCTCGAACCGCCTGGTCGTCGTCACCGCGCACCGCCGCGAGTCGTGGGGCGCGCCGCTGGACCGGATCCTCACCGCGGTCCGCGAGCTCGTCGAGCGTTACCCCGACATCGACGTGGTGCTGCCGAGCCACCCCAACCCGGCGGTCCGCGCCCAGGTCGAGGCCCGTCTCGGTGGCGTCGAGCGGGTCACGGTCACCGACCCGCTGCCGTACCCGGACCTGTCCCGGCTGCTCTCCGAGGCCTACCTCGTGCTCACCGACTCCGGTGGCATCCAGGAGGAGGCGCCGTCGTTCGGGGTGCCCGCGCTGGTGCTGCGCGAGGTCACCGAGCGGGTCGAGTCGCTGGACGCCGGCTGCGCGAAGCTCGTCGGCTCCAACCCCGAACTGATCGTCAAGGAAGCCGCCGAGCTGCTCGACAGCCGGGTGCGCCGGGACGCGATGACCGCGGGCGGAAACCCCTACGGTGACGGCCTCGCGGCCCGCCGTACCGCCCAGGCCACCGCCGCCCTGCTCGGTCTCGCCGAGGCTCCCGCCGCCATGCCCGCACTCGAATCCCCCGCCGCTGTCACGTTCGGAGCGTCCATCTGATGCGTACCCCCAAGCTCACCCGCCGCGCGATCCTCGGTGCCGGCGTCGCGCTCACCGCCACCGCCGCGCTCGGGGTCGGCGTCATGAACGCCGACGCCGCGACCACCACCTCGGCCCCGGCGACGAAGTCCGGCAAGGCGGCACCCGGCGGCGGCACCGCGAAGACCCTGGTCCTGTACGACACCACCGGCGACTACGGCTGGCTCGGTGAGGTCTACGCGACCCAGACCGCGAACCTCGCCTCGCACTTCGGCTCCTGGACGGCGGCGCCGGTGACCGCGTACAAGGCCGGCGACCTGAACACGTTCACCGCGGTGGTCTACGTGGGCTCGACCTACGACGAGCCGCTGCCGGCCGCGTTCCTCGACGACGTCACCGCCACCAAGAAGCCGGTGACCTGGATCTACGACAACATCTGGCAGCTGTCGTCGCGGGACGCGTCGTTCGCCGCGAACCACGGCTTCACCAGCGGCACGTTCGACGGCACCGACGTGGCCGAGGTGGACTACAAGGGCAAGAAGCTGACCCGCGCCACCACCGGCGGGGCCGGGATCATGAACCTCACGGTCAGCGACACGACCAAGTTCAAGACCCTGGCTTCCGCCGTACGACCTGACGGCACGTCGTTCCCGTGGGCCGTACAGTCCGGCAACTTCACGTACGTGGGGGAGATCCCGTTCGCGTACGTGACCCACGACGACCGTTACATCGCGTTCGCCGACCTGCTCTTCGACTCGCTGGGTGACACCGGGGTCTCGCGGGAGCGGCACCGCGCGCTGGCCCGCATCGAGGACGTCGGCCCGGACTCCGACCCGGCCGAGCTCAAGGCGATCGCCGACTACCTGTACGCGGAGAAGGTGCCGTTCAGCGTCGCCGTCTACCCCCGGTACCGGGACCCGAAGGGCGTGCAGAACAACGGCAAGGCCCAGGACTACACGCTGGTGCAGAAGCCGAAGGTGGTGGCGGCGCTGAAGTACATGCAGCAGCGCGGCGGCACCCTGATCATGCACGGTTACACCCACCAGTTCGGCACCGCGGCGAACCCGTACGACGGTGAGAGCGCGAACGACTTCGAGTTCTACGCCGCGCACATCGACGAGAACAACAGCGTCATCTACGACGGCCCGGTTGCCGGCGACTCCGCGTCGTACGCGAGCGGCCGGATCACCGCCTCCGCCCTGACGTTCGCGCTGGCCGGCCTCGGTGTGCCGACCACGTTCGAGCCCCCGCACTACGCCGCGAGCGCGGTGGACTACCAGACGATCAACTCGCTGATGGGCAAGCGCTACGACCGGGGCCTGTACTTCCCGGGTGTGCTCACCGGCGCGAAGTTCGACTACACCCGGCAGTTCGGGCAGTTCTTCCCGTACGCGGTCCGCGACGTCTACGGTTCGGTCGTGATCCCGGAGAACATCGGCAACGTCGAGCCGGAGCCGTTCAACAACCACCCGGCCCGGCTGCCGTCCGACCTGCTCGCCTCAGCGGACCGCAACCTCGCCGTCCGGGACGGGGTGGCCAGCTTCTTCTACCACCCGTACCTGGGCACCGACTACCTCAAGCAGCTGGTGACCGGCATCAAGGCGCAGGGCTACACGTTCGTCACCGGTGACTCGATGGTCGCGAACTGATGTCCGGCACCGCGGAGGTCACCGCCTTCTACGCGCAGTCCTGGATCCACCAGGACCGCGGGGCGGTGCTCCGGGTGATCGCGCCGGACGCCGGGATCGAGTGGAACCTGGACCAGCCCGTCGACGACGAGGAGCTGGTCCAGGTCCTGCACCGGATGGCCGCGTTCGCCGACTCGGTCGAGATCGTCTCCACGATCTGCACCGGCGACCGGGCGGCGCTCGTCTACGACTGCGCCGCCCCGTTCGGGACCGTGCGGATGGCGGAGTTCCTCACCGTCACCGACGGCCTGATCAGCGAGATCCGGCAGGCGTACGACGTGGTGGCACTACGCCGTTACTTCCCCGGCCTGCTGGACTGACGCTCCAGCAGCGCGAACAGGTTCTCCCAGTGCCGCGCCTCGCCGGCTTCCTGATAGGCCGACGTGTCGGTCATCGTGAAGCCGTGCGGGGCGCCTTCGTAGATCTCCGACGTGTACGTGACGCCGGCCTTGTCGAGCGTCTCCTCCAGCACCGCGATCTGCTCGTCGGTGATCGAGTGGTCCTTGTCGGCGTGCCCGAAGTACAGCTCGCCGGTGATGGCCCCGGCGGCCAGGTGCGGGCTGTCCGGGGCGTCGGTGACCAGCCGGCCGCCGTGGAAGCTGCCGATGGCCTTGATCCGCTCCGGGTACGCCGCGATGGCCTTGAACGCGTTGGTGCCGCCCATGCAGTAGCCGAACACCACGACCGGGTCGCGGTCGAGGAAGTCCAGGTACGCCTTGGTGTCGGCGACGATCTTGGGCGTGTCGAGCGCCATCACGTGCGGCATGATCGCGCCGATGACCGACTCGCGGCCCTCGGGGGTGGCCAGCTGACCCATGTCCACCCGGGGGAGGCCGCCACGGTAGAGCAGGTTCGGGGCGAGGACGGCGTACCCCTCGGCGGCGATCCGGTCGGCCATCTCGAAGATGCGCGGCCGCAGGCCGAAGGCGTCCGGGAAGAGCAGTACGCCGGGGAACGGTCCGTCACCGTCCGGTTGCACGAAATACGCGTCGGCGACGCCGTCCTCGGTCGTGATGTCCACGGTGGTCTTGTTCATGACTCGCAGGCTATCCCCGGTGCCCGACTTTAAGCAGACTTAAGGATATTGGCAGAACGCGTTAAGCCGTCCGGGCCGACGATCAACACGGTTCATAGCCGTCCCCTGATCGGAGTTCCACCCATGGCACGTCGTCGTCTGCGCTTGTTCATCTATGCGGGAGCCGCCGCGCTCGCCGTCGGAGGAGGCGCCGTCGCGGCGGTCGCGGCGACGGAACCCGCCGCCCAGGGCACCGGCAAGCTCACCGCGGCCTTCACCAAGGACTCCGACTGGGGTACGGGCTACCAGGGAAAATTCACCATCACGAACACGGGTACGGCGGCGGTCACCGGCTGGCAGCTCGCGTTCGGGCTCCCGTCCGGCACGAAGCTCGGCAGCACCTGGGAGGCGAACGTCTCCACCTCGGGGGCGACCTCGACGGCGAAGGACCGCGGTTACAACGCGACGATCCCGGCCGGCGGCAGCACCCAGTTCGGCTTCATCGCGACCGGCAGCGGCGCCCCGACGACCTGCCTGATCAACGGCGCGTCCTGTGGCTCCGGGGCGGTGCCCTCCACCGCACCCACGACGGCGCCCACGACGAAGGCCCCGACCACCGCGCCGACCACGTCGCCGACCACCAAGGCACCGACCACCCCGCCGACCAAGGCACCGACGAGCGCACCCGCGACGAGCACACCGCCCCCGCCGGCGACCAGCAGCGGGGTGCTCGTCGCTCCGTACGTGGACATGGGTCTGCTCTCCAACGGCAGCACGACGCTCTCCCAGCTCGCGGCCGGCGGCAACGTCAAGTCCTTCTCGCTGGCGTTCGTGACCGGTGCCGGCTGCAAAGCCAGCTGGTTCGGCGCTTTCGACCCGCGCGCCAAGCAGTTCGCCGACCAGATCGACGCGCTGCGGGCCGGCGGCGGTGACGTCAAGGTCAGCTTCGGCGGCGCGACCGGCATCGAGCTGGCCCAGGCGTGCACCGACGTGAAGGCGCTGCAGGCCGAGTACCAGGCGGTCGTCTCCGCGTACAACCTGACGTTCATCGACCTCGACATCGAGGGCGCGGCATCGGCCGACGCCGCCTCGATCGCCCGCCGGTCGACCGCGCTCGCCGCGCTGCAGAAGGCCAACCCGGGCCTGAAGGTCTCGCTGACGCTGCCGGTGCTGCCCGAGGGCCTCACCAACGACGGCCTCACCGTGGTCAGGTCCGCCAAGAGCGCCGGCCTCGACCTCGACCTGGTCAACATCATGGCCATGGACTACGGCCGGTCCGCCCAGGACTACGGTGACCTCGCCATCCAGGCCGTGAAGTCCACCAAGGACCAGCTCAAGTCGATCTACGGCAGCAGTGACGCGGCCGCGTTCAAGATGGTCGGCGTGACCCCGATGCTCGGCAAGAACGACGACAACGGGACGTTCACCCAGGACGACGCCCGGGACCTGGTCGCGTTCGCGAACAGCAACCACCTCGGGATGGTCTCCTACTGGGAGGTCAACCGGGACCGGAACGCCTGCACCGGCGCGCTGTTCCAGTGCACCAACGTGACCCAGTCGCCGTTCGAGTTCAGCAAGATCTTCGCCGGCTTCAAGGGGTAAGAGCCTGTCTCCTCCACCAGGAACGCGGCGTCGGAAAGCACCCCTTCCGGCGCCGCGTTCCGCTGTCTATGCGAAGCCGGTGCCGACCTCGGCCAGCGTGCGCCGGGCCACGTCCCGCAGCGCCGTCTCGTCCGGGTGCTCGAGCCAGGTGTGCAGCGCGACCCGCATCGCCGCCAGGAACGTCGCGGCCATCAGCCGGGACCGCACCCCGAGCTCGTCCGCCTCGGTGATCCGTTCCGCCACCGCCGCGGCGAGCTCCCGCTCCAGCGCGGCGAACGTGGTGACCTGGTGCGAGACCAGTGTCGGCGCGGTCCGCAGCAGCCGGGTCTGGGCGATCCACTCCGGGTCGAGCGTGCCGAGATGCTCGTAGAACTGCTGGGCCGCGCCGCTCAGTGCCGCCCACGGGCGCTCGTCCACCGGCCGCGCCCGGACCAGCTCGATCATGCCGCCCATCCGGCGCCGGTCGCCGTACAGCAGGGCTTCTTCCTTGTTGGCGAAGTAGTTGGAGAACGTGCGGCGGGAGACCCCGGCCTCGTCCGCCACCGCCTCGACCGTGATCTTCTCGGGGCCGTGCGCGATGGCCAGCCGGACCGCGGCCTCATAGAGAGCCTGGCGGGTGGCGGCCTTCTTCCGCTCCCGCAGCCCCAGCTCAGCAGTGCTCGCCGTCATGCGGCAAGCCTAGCGGCGGTGTGACTCAGTTCCCAATGCGCAAACTTGCACAATGGGCAACCTCGGCCGATAGTTGTATGTGGCACCCATTCCCAGGAGGTCCCCATGCTCGCCGGTACCGCGGCTCGTCGTGAGCTCCTCTCCCAGATCAGCGAGACGCAGAAAGCGGTCCGGCTCCTCAAGGGCGACCTGCACTCGGCGGTCCCACCCGGCACCCTGATCGTGCTCGCGTCGATCGCCCGCATCAGCGACTGCCACGTGAAGGACCTCGCCGTCAGCTGCTCGCTCGACCCCTCGACGGTCAGCCGGGCGGTCGCCGCCCTGGTCAAGGCCGGACTCGTCGCCCGCGCGGCCGACCCGGCCGACGGCCGGGCGCGCGCCCTCGCGCTGACCGAGCACGGCACGCGAACCCTCGACGAGGTCTACGGCTGGATCGACGTCCGCCTCGCCGAAGCCCTCCAGGAATGGACCCCCGAAGACCTCGCCCGCTGCACCGCGCTGATGCGGCGTTTCGCCACCGACCTCATGTCCCGCACCACCACCGACTCCGATCAACCGCTGGAGGCCGCGCGATGAGCGCACCGACAACCACGCGCGCCGAACAGGCCGCGATGAGCCACCGCCAGATCCTGGAAGCCCTCAGCGGCCTCCTGCTGGCGCTGTTCGTCGCGATGTCCAGCGCCACCATCGTCTCCACCGCCCTGCCGACCATCATCGGCTCGCTCAACGGCACCCAGAACCAGTACACCTGGGTCGTCACCGCGACGCTGCTGACCAGCACGGCGACCACCCCGATCTGGGGCAAGCTCTCCGACCTGTACAGCAAGAAGCTGCTGGTCCAGATCTCCATCGTCGTCTTCGTGGCCGGCTCGATCGTGGCCGGCTTCGCACAGACCGCCGGTGAGCTGATCGCCGCCCGCGCGTTCCAGGGCATCGGCCTCGGCGGTGTCCAGGCGCTGGTCCAGGTGGCCATCGCCGCGATGATCCCGCCCCGCGAGCGCGGCCGCTACAACGGTTACCTCGGCGGCGTGCTCGCCATCGCCACGGTCGGCGGCCCGCTGCTCGGCGGCGTCATCGTCGACTCCCCGCTCGGCTGGCGCTGGTGCTTCTTCGCCGGCGCGCCCATCGCGATCGTCGCCCTGATCGTCCTGCAGCGCACCCTGCACCTGCCGGTCTTCAAGCGCGACAACGTCAAGATCGACTATGTCGGCGCCAGCTTGATCGCGATCGGCGTGAGCGTCCTGCTGATCTGGATCTCGTTCGTCGACAGCTCGTTCGCCTGGATCTCCTGGCAGACCTTCGCCATGGTCATCCCCGGCATCCTGCTCCTGGTCGCCGCCGTCTGGGTCGAATCCCGGGTCGCCGAGCCGGTGGTCCCGCTGCCGATCGTCAAGCAGCGCAACACCGCCCTCGCGATCATCGCCAGCCTCGCGGTCGGCATGGCCATGTTCGGCGGCTCGGTCTTCCTCGGCCAGTATTTCCAGATCGGCCGCGGCTACAGCCCCACCGAAGCCGGCCTGCTCACCATCCCGCTGATGGGCGGCCTGCTGGTCTCCTCGACCATCTCCGGCCGCATGATCACCAAGACCGGCAAGATCAAGCCCTACATCCTCGCGGGTACGGTCATCCTGGTCGCGGGCTTCGCCATGCTCGCCTTCATGGACCACCTCACCCCGCTCTGGTACCTCTGGACCGGCATGCTCCTGGTCGGCGTCGGCGTAGGAATGTCGATGCAGAACCTCGTCCTCGCGGTGCAGAACTCGGTGTCCCTCAAGGACATCGGCGCGGCCAGCTCGACGATCGCGTTCTTCCGCTCCCTGGGCGGCACCATCGGCGTCTCGGTCCTGGGCGCGGTCCTCGCCCACCGCGTGACCGCCGACATCACCGGCCAGCTGGCGGCGTCGGGAGCCTCGGGCGGTTCGAGCGGCGGCGGCAGCATCAGCGCCCTCAACCTGTCCAGCCTGCCGGACGCGGTCCAACACATCGTCCGGGCCGCCTACGGTGACGCCACCGGCCACATCTTCATGATCGCCGCGTTCGTAGCGGTGATCGGCGTGGTCGCGTCACTCTTCTTCAAGAACATCACCCTGCGCACCACGGTCGACCTGGTCCAGGGCGCCAAGGAGGCCAAGTCCGCCGAGGACGAGGCCACCATCCCGGCCGAGGCGGTCACCCGCTGACCATCGCACCACCACAGCGGCGGGCGGGGGGGGGGCCCCCGGGGCCGCCCCCCCCCCCCCCCCCCCCCCCCCGCGCCCCCCCCCCCCCCCCCCCCGCGCCCCCCCCCCCCCCCCCCCCCCCCCCCCCCCCGCCCCCCCCCCCCCCCCCCCCCCCCCCCCCCCCCCCCCCGGCCCCACCCCGACCGGCGCAGCCCCACCCCGACCGGCGCAGCCCCACCCCGACCGGCGCGGCCCCACCCCCATCGGCGCAGCCCCACCCCCATCGGCGCAGCCCCACCCCGACCGGCGCGGCCCCACCCCCATCGGCGCGGCCCCACCCCCATCGGCGCGGCCCCACCCCCATCGGCGCAGCCCCACCCCCATCGGCGCAGCCCCACCCCCATCGGCGCGGCCCCACCCCGACCGGCGCGGTCCTACCCCGACCCCAGCCCGGTTGCCCTGGGCCGCTTCCCGTCACGCGCGGGGCGGCGGCACCAGGCCCGCGAAGATCACGGCGAGGGTGCGTTGCTGGAGGTCGGCGTCCCAGCCCCCGTGCAGGGCGCCCTGGCCGACGCTGGTGAGCAGCGCCATCACCTCGGGCAGCCGGACCTCCCGGTTGACCACGCCCGCCGACTGGGCCTGGACCAGCAGCTCCCCCACCGCGTCGTCGAGGGCTCCCATGGCAGCGCCGATGTCGACGCCGGCCATGGCGACCACGGTTCGCTTCTCAGCGGCCTCGGCGACGAGGGTGCCGAAGAACGTGAACAGACCGTACGGCCCCGACAGCCCTCCGGCCCTCTCCACGAGCCGGGCCAGGAGCCGCTTCATGATCGCTGTGAGCAGGTCATCCTTGGTCGGGAAGTGCCGGAACACCGTCCCGATCGCGAGACCCGCCCGCCGGGCCACCTCCTCGGTCGAGGCAGCCGCGCCCTCGGCTGCGAAGACCAGCTCGGCGGTGTCCAGGATCAAGGCCCGGTTGCGTTGTGCATCCGCCCGCACGGGCGCCCCCTAGGAAAATGAGTCTCGACTCACTATCGTAAGTCGAGTCGTCACTCACTTTAACCGGAGGCACTGCCATGACACCACGCGACGCCTACGAGCAGATGCGCCGGCGGTGGCTCACCGACGTCCCCACGTTCGACGCCGCCATGCTCGCCGAGGACGTCGTGCTGGAGACACCCTTCGCCCGGCCGGGCCGGCCCACCTCGCAGACCGGCCGCGACACGGTTCTCGCTTACGTCGAGGCCGGGCACGCGTCGGTGCCGTTCCGCTTCGAGGACTGCCGCACACTGGCGATCCACGACACCACGGACCCGGAGACCATCGTCGTGGAATACGAACTGACCGCCACGATGAAAACCACCGGCACATCCGCGAGCGCCCCCTTCATCGGCGTCCTGACTGTGCACGACGGCCGGATCACCCGCTGGCGCGAGTACCAGAACACCGCGGCCATCGAAGCGGCCATGTCCGGCCGGTAGCGGACCGGACCCCACCACCACAAAGGCTCCACGGACCCGGCGCCAAAACGGCACGTCGCGCAAAGAGGGGGCCTCGGCCGACCTGACGGCAGGGCCGGGCGTCGCCCGCAGTCCACGCCCACGTCTTAGCTTGCCGCCGGGTGTCAGGCGGTACAGGGCATCGGGGTGCCGCCCGCCGCGATCGCCGTCAGGGCGGTCAGGGCGTCGTCGACCGTGGCGATCTCGGCCATCGGGAGGCCGGGGACCTCGTTGTCGAGGGCTTCGGCGCAGTTGCCGGCCGGGACCAGGAAGATCTCGGCTCCGTCCGCCTTGGCTCCGACGAGTTTCTGGGGGATGCCGCCGATCCGGCCGACGTTGCCGTCGTCGTCGACCGTACCGGTGCCGGCGATGATGTGGCCGCCGGTCAGGTCGGCGGGGGTGAGTTTGTCGATGATGGCCAGGGTGAACATCAGGCCGGCGCTGGGTCCGCCGATCTCGTCGAGGTCGAAGGACACCTCGAAGGGCCGGCCGATCTCGCGCCGGGCGACGACCTCGGCGCTGGTCTGGGACGTGGCGAAGGCCGTGGCGTTCTCCTGCTCGACCTGCTTGTTGCTCAGACCGGGCGGATAGATCGACTGCCGGGGTACGAGCGCGCGTTCGTCGTCGAACCAGCTTCGCGTTGCGTCGGCGAGCGAGATGTCGGACCGTACCTGAATGGTTGTCATCCGTAGTTGCCCGGCCGAGGTGGAGACGTCGGCGCCGGTCACGGTGACCACTTCCTTGCCGTCGGAGCGGCCGAGCGTGTCGACGGTCGGGCCGGGTTCCAGGATGACGTAGGGCAGGGGGAGGGTCAGGGCTCCCCCGGCCAGCAGGGCGGTGAGCACGCCACCGGCGACGGTCACGGCGGCACGATGTTTCATGCGGCGAGCGTACCCACCACCGGTCATGGCCTGGCAGCGGCCGGACATGATTCGCCCCCGGTGTCCAGAAACGGGCACCGGGGGCGAATCGGGGGAACCGGGTGTTACTCGTTCAGCGAGCAGGGCGCGAACTTCTCGAGGCCCTCCGGCTTGGCCGCGTTGCGGCCGATGGCGGTCTCGATGCGGTTCAGCGTCGCGACGCGCTTGTCCGCCAGCGGGCCGAGGATGGCGTTCTGGATGAAGTTCGGGCCACCCTGACCCTGGGTGGAGATGAGCCGGGCGTTGGCCTCCGCGATCTGGGTGTCGAGCAGCTCCAGGTTGCGGATGACCTCGGCCTGCGCCTGCGCCGGGATCGACGGCAGACCGGCGACGGCCGGGCAGTTCACGGTCGGGGCGGCACCGCCACCGGCGTTGTTGCCACCACCGGCGTTGTTGCCGGCGCCGGGGTTCGCGGTCGGGACCACGGTGGCCTCGGGGGCCGGGGCCGCCGCGCCGTTCTCGTTCAGCGAGCAGGTGGCCAGCGTGTTCACGTCGAGCACCGGCTTGGCGGCGTTACGGCCGATCGCCGTCGCCATGCGGTTGATCGTCGCGACGCGCTTGTCCTTCAGCGGGCCGAGGATCGCGTTCTGGATGAAGTTCGCGCCGCCCTCACCCTGGCTGGTGACGAGGCGCTTGTTGGCCTCGGCGATCTGCGTGTTGAGCAGCGCCAGGTTGCGCTCGATCTCGGCCTGGGCCTGCGCCGGGACCGTGCCGAGCGCACCGGCGACGGCCGGGCAGTTCACGGTGGGGGCACCGGTGGAACCGCCGGTCTCTTCCCCGGCGTCGCCACCACCGGCGGCGGGGGGCTCGACGGCGGTGGGCTCGGGAGCTGCGACGCCACCACCGTTCTGGTTGAGCGAGCAGGTGGCGAGCGCGTTCGTGTCGAGCTTCGGAGCGGCGGCGTGCCGGCCGATCGAGATCAGCATCCGGTCGATCGTGGACGCCCGCTTGTCCTTCAGGGGGCCGAGGATCGCGTTCTGGATGAAGTTCGCGCCGCCCTCACCCTGACTGGAGACCAGGCGCTTGTTCGCCTCGGCGATCTGCGTGTTCAGCAGCGCCAGGTTGCGCTCGATCTCCGCCTGGGACTGGGCGGGGATGGTGCCCAGTTGCCCGGCCACGCTGGGGCAGTTCACCGTCGGCACGTCATTCTCGGCGGCTGAGGCGACGCCGAGGCCGACTCCGACCAGGGCCACGGCGACCGCGCCGACACCGGCGATCTGCCAGCGGCGGGCGGAACTACGGGAGATGTGCATCTTCGCCAAAGCCTTTCCTTCGTAGGACCTCGGCGATCAATACGGGAGCGCTTCCACAACGGATCAGGGACCGTGAGACCTTAAGGCACTCTTAAAGAAACGACGCCAGTACGCCGTGCCGGCGCCCCGGGGCGTACGGCGGGGGCCGCGCCGAGCGGGCCGGTGAGCAGGTGCGGATCACTCAGGTGGGCGATGAGCATGGCCCGGCGCCGGAACGTTCCGGCGCCGGGCTCTGTCGCATGAGGACGTCTCAGTCGGGCGGGTCGGCGAGCGGCCAGCCGCCGGCGGCGAGGTGGGCGGAGACCCGGACGACGTCCTCCGGGCTCGCCTCCTGCAGCATCGAGGAACTCACCATCGCCTCGATGTCCTCGGTCGTGATCGGGTCGCTGCCGTCGATGGACTGCGCCGCGAGGTCGACCGCGATGCCGCGTACCTCGTCCTCGGTGAGCTTGCGCCGCAGCAGGCCGAGCAGGGCGACGTAGTCCTGGCGGGGCACGCCGGCCGGGTAGCCGGCGCGCAGCCATCCGACCGCGCGGGTCATGAAGTTGGAGCGGAGTTCGGACATGGCCTCACTTGTCCACGATCGTCGGGAACACGTGCTCGAAGCTCAGCGCCTTGCCGAAGCCGCTGGCCACGATGAACGTGATACCCAGGACGACGCCGAGCAACACGATCGCGAACAGCGCCCAGCCGAGCACCTTGCCGAGTGCGTGCGGGGCCTGCCCGGCGGAAACCTCGGCACTACCACCGTCACCCCAGGCGAGGGTGCGGATACCGAGCGCGAACAGGGCCGGCAGCCCGGCTCCGAGGATGAGGCCGGCGGCCAGGACCTTCCAGGCGCCTTCGAGGGCGAATCCCAGGTTGTGCATTCTCGTACGCCTCTCAGCTCGCCGTGCCGGCCGGGACGCGCTCGTCGGCACGGGCGCCGTCCCACTCGTCGTTGACGTTGGTGTGGTCGACCGGCGTGCGCCGCGACCGCAGGAACATGAAGCCGGCGGCCGCCAGCAGGATCACGAAGACCGCGAGGGAACCGGCGAGCCCGTCGCCGAGCAGGTGCCCGATCCACCACATGAGCGCGCCGACGACCGCGGCGGCGGGCAGTGTGATCAGCCAGGCCGCGATCATCCGGCCGGCGACCCGCCAGCGGACCTGGGCGCCGGGCTTGCCGACCCCGGACCCGAGGATCGAGCCGGTCGCGACGTGCGTCGTGGACAGCGCGAACCCGAGGTGGCTGGACGCGAGGATGACGGCGGCCGAGGCCGATTCGGCGGCCAGGCCCTGCGGCGGGGCGATCTCCACGAGACCCTTGCCCAGCGTACGGATGATCCGCCACCCGCCGAGGTAGGTCCCGAGCGCGATGGCGAGCGCACAGGACGCCTTGACCCAGAACGGGATGCTCTTGGTGTCGTCCCAGTCCCCCGCCGCGATCAGCGCGAGGGTGATCACGCCCATCGTCTTCTGCGCGTCGTTGGTGCCGTGGGCGAGCGAGACCAGCGAGGCGCTGCCGATCTGCCCCCACCGGAAGCCGTTGTCGGTGAACCGGGCGGCGACCCCGGCGGTGATCCGGTAGATCAGCCAGGTGCCGGCCGCCGCGATGACGCCGGCGATGACCGGGGACATGAGCGCGGGCAGCAGCACCTTGCCGATGACGCCGTCGAGCTTGCTGCCGTCGCCGTTCCAGTTGACCCCGGCCCAGCCGAGGCCGGCGATGCTGGCGCCGATGAGCCCGCCGAACAGCGCGTGCGAGGAGCTGGACGGCAGGCCGAGCAGCCAGGTCAGCAGGTTCCAGACGATGCCGCCGACGAGGCCGGCCAGCACGATGAGCAGCAGTGCGGATCCACCGTCACTGAGCAGCTCGGGTTTCGGCGTACCGTCGGAATTCTGGATCTTCACGACGGCATTGCTGACGGTGAGGGCAACTTCGACGGAGAGAAATGCCCCGATGAGGTTGAGGAGGCCGGAAAGGGCGACGGCGACCTTCGGCTTGAGCGCCTTGGTGGCGATGGACGTGGCCATCGCGTTGGCGGTGTCGTGGAACCCGTTCGTGAAATCGAAACCGAGGGCGGTCACGACCACGAGCGCGAGAATCACGGAAGTCTCTGTCACATGCAGATAGTCGCTCCCGGGGTCAACGACGAGAAGACCCCGGGCGACCCGATCACATGTTTCACCCCGTGTTTGACTTTGCGTTGCGGCGAAGTCACCGGAAGGTTACGTCAGGAGCCCTCGGCCGTACGGATCGCCTCGGTGAGAATGGCCAGTCCGGCGCGGGCCTCGTCCTCGGTGAGGGTGAGCGGCGGGCCCATCCGCAGCACGTTGCCGTACAGGCCGCCCTTGCCGACCAGCAGGCCGCCCCTGCGGCACTCGTCGAAGATCCGCATGGTCGCCGCGGTGTCCGGTTCGGTGGTGCCGGGGCGGCAGATCTCCAGGCCGATCATCAGGCCCCGGCCGCGGACCTCGGCGACGATGGCCGAACCGGCCGCCACCGCGCGCAGGCCGTCGAGCAGGATCGTCCCGGTCCGGGCGGCGTTGGCCTGCAGGTCGTGGTCGAGCACGTAGTCCAGCACCGCGCTGCCGGCGGCCGTCGAGATCGGGTTGCCGCCGAACGTGGAGAAGCTGGTGCCGGGCACGGCGTCGAGCAGGTCCGCCCGGCCGACCACGCCGGCCAGGGCGAAGCCGTTGCCGATGCCCTTGGCGAACGTGATCAGGTCCGGCTGCACGTCGTGGGCCTGATAACCCCAGAAGTGGTCGCCGGTGCGGCCCCAGCCGGTCTGCACCTCGTCGGCGATGAGCAGGATGCCGTGGTTGTCGAGTTCCTTCTTCAGCGCGCCGAGCAGCCCGTCCGGGCCGTGCACGAAACCGCCGACGCCCTGGATCGGCTCGGCGATCAGGGCCGCGATGTCCCCGGCCGTCGTCGTCGCGATGACCTCGCGCAGGTCCTCGACCGCCGCGTCCACGAAGTCGGCGTCGGACAGCCCGGTCATCCGGCCGCGCAGCCGGTCGCCGGAGCTGAGCCAGCTCACCGTCAGCGGGCTGAGGCCGCTCACCGACCAGCTGCGGTGCCCGGTCACCGCCATCGCGCCGAACGAGCGGCCGTGATAACTGTTGCGGATCGCCAGGACCTGGTTGGAGCGGCGGGCGTTGGTGGCGAACAGCAGCGCCGCCTCGTTGGCCTCGGTGCCGGAGTTGGTGAAGAAGACCCGCGCGTCGGGGATGCCGGAGACCCGGGCGATCTTCTCGGCCAGCTCGACCTGCTGCCGGATCAGGTACAACGTGGAGCTGTGCACGATGCCGGTGGCGAGTTGCTTCTCGACCGCCTCGCGGATCTCGGCGACGTCGTAGCCGAGCATGTTGGTCAGCACGCCGCCGAAGAAGTCGAGATAGGTGCGCCCGGACGCGTCGGTGACGTGCCGCCCGGAGCCGGACACCAGCTCGATCGCGTCGGCGCCGTAGTAGGGCGCGACCCAGGAAGGCAGCACGGCCCGGTGCCGGGCGAGCAGGTCGTCGGTCATGAGATCCCCCAACAGGTCAGCGCCAGCCGCGTGGGTGCGGGTGGCTACGGGAACCGCCGCCACGGGCACCGGCCCCGGCGGCGGAAGCGAAGATGTCGGCCAGGCCGGTGACGTCGCCGCGGATCAGGCCGACGGTGATCCGGACGTGGTCGGCGCCGAGCGGGGACACCGCGAACGGGGCGCCGGGGGCGACCGCGATGCCGTGGCCGGCCAGCGTCAGCATCGCCGTCTGCTGGTCCTCGACGGTCATCCACAGGTTGATGCCGTCGTCGGCGGTGGCGGTGACGCCCCGCTCGGCGAGCGCGGTGAGCAGCGCGGTGCGGCGGTCGGCGTACAACGTCCGGGCCGCGGCGACCTGGGCGGTGGCGTCCGGGGAGGTGAGCAGGTCGAGCAGCACCGCCTGCAGCAGGCGGCTGGACCAGCCGGGCCCGAGCAGGCGGCGGTCGGCGACCGCGGTGACCACGGCCGCGGGTCCGCCGAGCGCGGCGAGCCGCAGGTCCGGGCCGTGGCTCTTGGAGAAGCCGGCGACGTGCACGGTGCGGTCCGGCAGGCGGGTGCCGAGGCTGACCGGGGGCGCGGTGGCGATGTCCCCGGCATGGTCGTCCTCGACGATGGTGACCTGTGGGTACGCGGCCAGCACGTCGGCGAGCTCCTCGACGCGCCGGGCGCTGAGGCTGACCCCGGTGGGGTTGTGCGCGCGCGGCTGCAGGTACACCGCGACCGGGTCGTAGGACTTGAGCGCGGCGGCGAGCAGGTCGGGCCGGAGGCCGTGCCCGTCCATCGGCACGCCGACGATCGTGGCCCCGACCGCTTCGAGCAGGTCGAGCACGGGCGGGAACGCGGGATTCTCGACGAGCACGTGGTCACCGAAGCGGACCACCGTCTGGGTCACCCGGTCCAGCGCGTCGAGCGCGCCGTCGACCACGGTCACCTGCTCCGGGGGGTACGGCCACCGCTGCCGCAGCACCGTCTCCAGCGGGGGCAGCACGGCCGCCTCGAGGTAACTCGTCGTGAGCCGCGCGTCGCCCAGCCGCCGGAGCGACTCGGTGATGCTCGGTAACAGGTCGTAGTCGGGAACCCCGGTCGAGAAGTCCCTCGTGACCCCGCTGAGGGTGCCGCCCAGTTGCGCGTACCGAAGGCGTTGTCGTGGCAGCACGGGTGCCGTGACGAAGGAGCCGGACCGACCGCGGGTCTGGATCGCCCCGGCGCGCGCCAGACTCCGCCAGGCCTCACTGACCGTGGTCGGGCTGACGCCCAGCGCCCGGGCCACGTCCCGCACGGTCGGCAGGCGGGCCCCACTCGGCAGATCACCCGCGGTGACGAGACGACTGACAGCGGCCGCGATCCCGCGCGCACTGCGGTCGTCCACCGCTTCGGTGATGAGGAGCAGCAATTTTCACATCCGAAACATTCGGTAACAGGTAGGCAATTGTCCGCCCGAGGCTGTGTCATTAGTGTTCCCCGACATGAGCCCTGGATGTCAAGCCGTGCAGGGTCAATGACAGGTGGTGCGTACGCGATCACAATCGAGTCGTGACGTACACCACCACACAAAGAGAGGGGCAGGCATGAGCACCGTCGTGCGCGCCGCCCTCGTCCAGACCACCTGGACGGGCGACAAAGAAACGATGATCAAGGCTCACGAGGACTACGCCCGTGAGGCGGCGGCCCAGGGCGCCAAGGTGATCTGCTTCCAGGAGCTCTTCTACGGCCCTTACTTCTGCCAGGTCCAGGACAGCAAGTTCTACGAGTACGCCGAGTCGGTCCCCGGCCCGACCACCGAGCGGTTCCAGGCCCTCGCCGCCGAGCTGGGCATGGTCATGGTCCTGCCGATGTACGAGCAGGAGCAGCCCGGCGTCCTGTACAACACCGCCGCCGTGATCGACGCGGACGGCAGTTACCTCGGCAAGTACCGCAAGAACCACATCCCGCAGGTCAAGGGCTTCTGGGAGAAGTTCTACTTCCGGCCCGGCAACCTCGGCTACCCGGTGTTCGACACCGCGGTCGGCCGGATCGGCGTCTACATCTGCTACGACCGGCACTTCCCGGAGGGCTGGCGCGCGCTGGGCCTGGCCGGCGCGAAGATCGTCTTCAACCCGTCCGCCACCAGCCGCGGGCTGTCGTCGTACCTGTGGCAGCTGGAGCAGCCGGCCAGCGCGGTCGCCAACGAGTACTTCATCGGCGCGATCAACCGGGTCGGCACCGAGGACCTCGGCGACAACGACTTCTACGGCCAGTCGTACTTCGTCGACCCGGAGGGCAAGTTCGTCGGCGACGTCGGCGACACCAACAACCCGGAGCTGATCGTCCGCGACCTGGACCTCGGCCTGCTCGACACGGTCCGCGACCGCTGGCAGTTCTACCGCGACCGCCGCCCCGACAGCTACGACGGGCTGGTCCGACCGTGAGCTACCTGATCAAGAACGGGACCGTGGTCGGGCCGACCGGCCCGAACCCGGCGGACGTGCTGGTGGACGGGGAGCGGATCGTCGCGCTGTTCGCTCCCGGCAGCGCGCCGGACGTCGCCGAGACCATCGACGCGACCGGGAAGTACGTCATCCCGGGCGGGATCGACGCGCACACCCACATGCAGATGCCGTTCGGCGGCACCGAGGCCAGCGACACGTTCGACACCGGCACCCGGGCCGCGGCGTTCGGCGGCACCACCACGATCATCGACTTCGCGATCCAGCGCACCGGTGAGGTGGTGCAGGACGGGCTGGCCGCCTGGCACGAGAAGACGGCCGGGAACTGCCACATCGACTACGGCTTCCACATGATCATCGGTGGCGTGGACGACGAGTCGCTCAAGGCCATGGACCAGCTGGTGGCGACCGAGGGCATCTCCAGCTTCAAGCTGTTCATGGCGTACCCGGGCGTGTTCTACAGCGACGACGGCCAGATCCTGCGCGCGATGCAGAAGGCCCGGGACAACGGCGCCATGATCATGATGCACGCGGAGAACGGCCCGGCCATCGACGTGCTGGTCAAGCAGGCCCTCGAACGCGGCGAGACGGACCCGTACTTCCACGGCACGACCCGGCCGCAGGAGCTCGAGGCGGAGGCCACGAGCCGGGCGATCTGGCTGGCCGAGGTCGCGTCGGACACCCCGCTGTACATCGTGCACCTGTCCGCGTCGAAGGCTCTGGAACAGGTCGCCGCGGCCCGCAGCCGGGGACGCAACGTGTTCGCCGAGACCTGCCCGCAGTACCTGTACCTGACGCTGGAGGACCAGCTCGGCGCCCCCGGTTTCGAGGGCGCCAAGTGGGTCTGCTCGACGCCGCTGCGCAGCAAGCACGAGAGCCATCAGGCGGATCTGTGGCGCGGACTGCGTACTAATGATCTCGCTGTGGTCTCCACCGACCACTGTCCCTTTTGCATGAAAGACCAGAAGGAGATGGGGATCGGCGACTTCTCCAAGATCCCCAACGGGATCGGCAACGTCGAGCACCGCGTCGACCTGCTGTACCAGGGCGTGGTAGACGGCAAGCTGTCGCTGGGCCGCTGGGTCGAGACGATCGCGACCACCCCGGCGCGGATGTTCGGTATGTACCCGAGAAAGGGCGTCATCGCGCCCGGCTCCGACGCCGACATCGTGCTGTACGACCCGGACGGGCGCACCCGGATCTCGGTCGACACCCACCACATGAACATGGACTACTCGGCGTGGGAGGGCTGGGAGATCGCCGGCAGGGTCGACACGGTCATCTCCCGCGGCACCGTCATCGTCCAGGACGGCGAGTACAAGGGACGGGCCGGTCACGGCCGGTACGTCCCGCGGGGCCTGTCCGATTACCTCATCTAGGAGGGGCGACATGCGCGAGATCGAACACTGGATCGACGGTACGGCCAGAGCGGGCACCAGCGGCCGGCAGCTCCCCGTCTGGGACCCGGCCACCGGCGAGCAGCAGGCGTACGTCGTCGCCGCCACCACGGCGGAGACCGCGGCGGCCGTGGCCTCCGCGAAGAAGGCGTTCCCGGCCTGGCGGGCGGCGTCGCTGTCCCGCCGGGCCGAGGTGATGTTCCGCTTCCGCGAGCTCGTCGACGCCAACCGCAAGGAGATCGCGTCGCTGGTCAGCGCCGAGCACGGCAAGACCGTGGCCGACGCGGGCGGCGAACTGGCCCGCGGCCTGGAGAACATCGAGTTCGCCGCGGGCGCGCCGCACCTGCTCAAGGGCGGTTACAGCGAGCAGGCCTCCACCGGCGTGGACGTCTACTCCATCCGCCAGCCGCTCGGGGTCGTCGCCGGCATCACGCCGTTCAACTTCCCGGCGATGGTCCCGATGTGGATGTTCTGCAACGCCCTGGTCTGCGGCAACACGTTCGTGCTCAAGCCCAGCGAGAAGGACCCGTCGGTCTCGCTGCTGCTGGCCGACCTGCTGCGCCAGGCCGGTCTGCCGGACGGCGCGTTCAACGTCGTGCAGGGTGACCGGGAGGCCGTCGAGGCGCTCATCGAGCACCCGGACGTGCAGGCGCTGTCGTTCGTCGGCTCGACCCCCATCGCCCGGACCATCTACGAGAACGGCACCCGGGCGGGTAAACGGGTGCAAGCGCTGGGCGGCGCCAAGAACCACATGGTGGTGCTGCCGGACGCGGACATCGGCTCGGCCGCGGACGCGGCGGTCAGCGCCGGGTACGGCTCGGCCGGCGAACGCTGCATGGCGGTCGCGGTGGTCGTGGCGGTGGGGGCGAGCGCCGACCCCCTGGTCGAAGCGATCAAGGAGCGGGTCGGCCGGATCGCGGTCGGACCGGCCTCGGACCCGTCCGCCGAGATGGGCCCGCTGATCAGCCGCGAACACCGTGACAAGGTCGCCGGCTACCTGGCGAACGCCGGGGCCGCCGAGATCGTGGTCGACGGCCGCGACGCGGCTGTCTCCGACGGGCCCGGGTTCTTCCTCGGGGCGTCGCTGGTGGACAAGGTGCCGACGGACTCGCCGCTGTACACCGACGAGATCTTCGGGCCGGTGCTGTCGGTGGTCCGGGTGGACACCTACGAGCAGGCCCTGGAGCTCGTCAACAGCAACGAGTACGGCAACGGCACCGCCATCTTCACGCGCGACGGTGGCGCGGCGCGGCAGTTCCAGTACGACGTCGTGTGCGGGATGGTCGGCGTGAACGTGCCGGTGCCCGTACCCGTCGCGTACTACAGCTTCGGTGGCTGGAAGTCGTCGCTCTTCGGCGACCTGCACATGTACGGCCCGGAGGGGTTGCAGTTCTACACCCGCAGCAAGGTCGTCACCTCGCGCTGGCCCGACCCGGCCACGTCCGAGATCGACCTCGGATTCCCGAAGGTGAGGTGAGACGGTGGACATCGGCGTCGTCCTGCAGTGCGACCCACCCTCGAGCGAGGTCGTCGAGCTGGCGAAGAAGGCCGAGGACCTCGGTTACAGCCACGTGTGGACGTTCGACTCGCACGTGCTGTGGCAGGAGCCCTTCGTCATCTACAGCAAGATCCTGGCCGAGACCGAGCGGGTGATCGTCGGGCCGATGGTGACCAACCCGGGCACCCGGGACTGGACGGTCATCGCCTCGCAGTTCGCCACGCTCAACGAGATGTACGGCAACCGCACCGTCTGCGGCATCGGCCGGGGCGACTCCGCGTTGCGGGTCCTCGGGCTCAAGCCGAACACGCTCGGGCAGCTGCGGACGAGCATCGAGGTGATCCGCGGCCTGGCCAGCGGCGCTTCCGTGGAACTGCGCGGGCAGGAGCTCCGGTTCGCCTGGGCGCCGGACAGCCGGCTCGAGATGTGGGTCGCCGCGTACGGGCCGAAAGCCCTGGCCCTGACCGGTGAGGTGGGCGACGGCTACATCCTGCAACTCGCCGACCCGGACATCGCGGCCTGGATGATCAAGGCGGTGCGCGACGCGGCCGAGAAGGCCGGCCGGGACCCGATGGCGATCACGTTCTGTGTCGCGGCACCGGCCTACGTCGGGGACGATCTCGCACACCAGCGGGACCAGACCCGGTGGTTCGGCGGCATGGTCGGCAACCACGTCGCCGACATCGTCCAACGCTACGGCGCCGCGGGGGCGGTCCCGAAAGCATTGACTGATTACATCGAGGCGCGGCAGGGCTACGACTACGCCGAGCACGGGCGGGCCGGGAACTCGCACACCAGCTTCGTGCCCGACGAGGTGGTGGACCGGTTCTGCATCCTCGGGCCGGTCGAGAAGCACCTGGAGAAGCTGGCTCAGCTCAAGGAACTCGGCGTCGACCAGTTCGCCGTCTACCTGCAACATGACGACAAGGAAGCGACGCTCGAGGCGTACGGGAAAAGCATCATCCCGGCCATGTCCCCTTCAGCCGGGTCATGAGGCGCGTCCTCAGCGTCTCGGCCGGGCTGGTGTTCCTCGTCCTGCTGTGGGAGGGCTACAAGGCGGTCGGCAACCCGGACGGGACGGTGCTGTTCGGCACCCGCGTCCTGCCGCGCGCCGACGACCTGTCCATGCCGCACGTGTGGGACATGCTCAGCCGGCTCGGCCGCCCGGAACTCACGGGTGGCCGGCCGGTCTGGCAGGTGGTGCTCAGCGGATCGCTGTTCACGCTCGGCATCACCGCGGCCGGGTTCGTCACCGGGACGGTCGTCGGGCTGCTGCTCGCGGTGGCCATGCAACGGTTCCGGATCGTCGAGCGCGGGCTGCTCCCGTACGTGATCCTGTCCCAGACCGTGCCGCTGGTCGCGCTCGCGCCGCTCATCGCCGGCTGGAGCGGGAACCTCGCGTTCGGCCCGTACCCGTGGCAGGACTGGATGACGGTCGCGGTGATCGCCGCGTACCTGAGCTTCTTCCCGGTCGCCGTCGGCATGCTGCGCGGTCTGCAGTCGCCGTCGGCGAGCGGGGTGGAGCTGATGCGCAGCTACGCCGCGGGGTGGTGGCGCACGCTGGTCAAACTCCGCTTCCCGGCGTCGCTGCCCTATCTGTTCCCGGCGCTGCGGCTCGCCGGTGCGGCCGCCGTCGTGGGCGCGGTCGTCGGGGAGATCTCCACCGGTACGAAGGGCGGCATCGGCCGCCTGATCATCGAATACTCCCGGGAGGCCACCTCGGACCCGGCGAAGGTCTACACGGCCATGATCGGAGCGGCGTTGCTCGGACTGGTCGTGGCGGGCCTGGTCAGCCTGCTGGAACTGCCGCTCATGCGGCACCGACGACGAGTCACGGTGGTGACGATGTGACAGCTGTCTCCGTCTCCGGAGTCACCAAAGTCTTCAACCAGGGACGTGCCGACGAGGTCACCGCCCTGTCCGACGTGGACCTCACGGTCGGGGCGGGCGAGTTCGTCTCGCTGATCGGCCCGTCCGGCTGCGGCAAGAGCACGCTGCTGCGGCTGGTCGCGGACCTCATCGCGCCCACCACCGGCGAGGTGGTGGTGGCCGGCAAACCCGCGCCGAAAGCCCGCCTCGACCAGGACTACGGTATCGCGTTCCAGCAGGCCGGACTGTTCGAATGGCGAACCGTACGCCGCAATGTGGAACTGCCCCTCGAACTGCGCGGGCAGTCCCGCGCGGCCCGCCGGGCCCGGGCCGAGGAGATGCTCGCCCTGGTCGGGCTGGACGAGTTCGCCGACCATTACCCCGCGCAGCTGTCCGGCGGCATGCAGCAGCGGGTCGCCATCGCCCGGGCGCTCGCCGTGCAACCGCCGCTGCTGCTCATGGACGAGCCGTTCGGCGCGCTGGACGAGATGACCCGCGAACGCCTGCAGACCGAACTGCTCGGCATCTGCGCGAAGACCGGCACCAGCACGGTCTTCGTCACCCACTCCATCTCCGAGGCGGTGTTCCTGTCCGCCCGCGTGGTGGTCATGTCACCACGGCCGGGCCGGATCACCGCGACCGTCGACATCGACCTGCCCACCCCGCGTGACGAGAACGTCCGGCAGTCCCCCGCGTTCTTCGACGCCGTCACCACGGTCCGTAAAGCGCTCCGGGCGGCGGCGTGAAGCGCGTCCTGCCCCCGGTGCTCCTCGGCGTCGTCGCCCTGATCGCCTGGGAACTGACCGTCTCGCTCGGCCGGATCGCGCCGTTCGTGCTGCCCGCCCCGTCGGCCATCTGGCACGAGCTGGTGGCACAGCGCGGCAACATCCTCGACGCCGCCGGGGCCAGCGGGCTCAACGCCCTGATCGGACTGCTCTGGGGCACCGTCGCCGCGGTGCTGGCGGCCATGCTGGCGAGCCGGTTCCGGATCCTGTCGGAGGTGTCCCTGCCGCTCGCGGCGGTGCTCAACGCGCTGCCGATCATCGCGCTCGCCCCGATCCTCAACAACATGTTCGAGTCGACGTCCAGCCTGCCCCGCCGGCTGGTCGCCGGGATCATCGTGTTCTTCCCCGTCTTCATCAACACGCTGCGTGGCCTGCGCGAGGTGAACCCCACCCACCGTGAGCTGATGACCAGTTACGCGGCGGGCGGCTGGGCCTTCACCCGCCTCGTCCGCCTGCCCGGCGCGCTGCCCTTCGTCTTAACCGGCCTGCGACAGGCGTCGTCGCTGGCCGTCATCGCCGCGGTCGTCGCCGAGTACTTCGGCGGACTGCAGAACGGTCTCGGGTCCCGGATCACCTCCGCGGCCTCGTTCACCGCGTACCCCCGGGCCTGGGCCTTCGTGGTCGGTGCCTGCCTGCTCGGACTGCTCTTCTACCTAGCCACGCTCCTCGTGGAACGCCTCACCATGCCCTACCGCTATTAAGGAGCCCGCGTGCGCCGATACCTCATCGCCGCTTCCCTTCTCCTGCTCACCGCCTGTGGCACGGCCGACACCACCGCCACCCCGACCGCCTCGGGCGGGACCACCCCCATCAAGCTGCAGTTGCAGTGGTTCTACCAGGCCCAGTTCGCCGGCTACATCGCCGCCGTGGACCAGGGCTTCTACAAAGAACAGGGCCTCGACGTCGAGCTGCTCGAAGGCGGTGTCGACATCGTCCCGCAGACCGTGCTCGCCACCGGCAAGGCCGACTACGCGGTCGCCTGGGTGCCCAAGGCCCTCGCGTCACGCGAACAGGGTGCCGGCATCACCGACGTGGGCCAGATCTTCGCCCGCTCCGGCACGTACCAGGTCGGCTGGAAGGACAGCGGCATCACCTCGGCCGCCGACTTCACGGGCAAGAAGGTCGGCAACTGGGGCTTCGGCAACGAGTTCGAGCTCTTCGCCGGCATGACCAAGGCCGGCATCGACCCCGGCAAGGACGTCACCCTCGTCCAGCAGCAGTTCGACATGCAGGCGCTGCTCAAGAAGGAGATCGACGTCGCCCAGGCAATGAGCTACAACGAGTACGCGCAGCTGCTCGAGGCCACGAACCCGGCCACCGGCAAGCTCTACACCGCCGACGACTTCACGGTCATCGACTGGAAGACGAACGGTTCGGCGATGCTGCAGGACGCGGTGTGGGCCAACACGGAGAAGCTCAGCGATCCCGCGTACCAGCAGCAGACCGTGAAGTTCCTCGCCGGCACCGTCAAGGGCTGGGCCTACTGCCGCGACAACCCGCAGGCCTGCCGCGACCTGGTGGTGGCCAAGGGCTCCAAGCTCGGCAAGAGCCACCAGCTCTGGCAGATGAACGAGGTCAACAAGCTGGTCTGGCCGGCCACCACGGGCGTCGGCCTGATCAGCGAGGCGGACTGGAAGCAGACCGTCGACATCTCGCTGACCGCGAAGAACCAGACCGGCGACACGGTCATCACCAAGCAGCCGGAAGGCCTCGCCTACACCAACGACTACATCCAGCAGGCCCTCGACCAGGTCAAGGCCACCGGCGTCGACGTGACCGGGGCCGGCTTCCAGCCCCAGACGGTGACCCTCACCGCCGGCGGCGCGTAACCGTCCTACCGGCCCGGTCGTCCCCCGACGGCCGGGCCGGGCTCTTCAGGACACCAGCGCCGTCAGCACCAGCAGCGCCGCGGTGGCGGCGAGTTCGGCCGCGACCCACGGCAGGCTGCGCCGGATCAGCTCGTGCTTACGCATCGCGATGCCCGCGAGGATGGACACGTGCTGCTCCGCCTCGGCCCGCACCCGCCGGGCACCGCCGGGCGCCGGGCGGTCCCCCGCCGCGACGATGCTCGCCAGCGCGAAGCGGTTGGTCCCCACCGGCCGCGGGGTCCTCGGCCGGATCGCGAGGATCAGGCACCACGCCACGACGACAGCACTCCCGATCGCCGTCGCGACCAGACATGCGTACGCCACCGGAACCGCCGGCCCCGGGGCGATCCGGTCGCCGATCAGCACCACCGCCCCGGACGCGACGGTCGCCAGCGAGGCGATCTTGGCGTCCGCCGCCCGGATCGTCGACTGCAGGGAGTCCGCGGTGGCCAGCGCGACGCGTAGATCGGTGTCGTCGGCGGCGTTCAGGCTGCGGTGCCGGATCCGGCGAGGCGTCGTCATGACTCCAGCAGACCCCGCGCGGCCGCCGCCCATCGCGTCGAAATAGGTGATCACGCCGCCGATATCCGACACCCGTGCCCCCACGGATCCCGCCGTTCTTGGCAGAGTGACAGCCATGATCATTGATGTGGCCCGCCGGACCGGGGTCGCCGCGGCGACCCTGATCGCGGTGGTCTCCCTGAGCCCCGGGCCGGCCGCGGCGGTGGAGCCCGGCAACCCGACCGGAGCGACGACACAGTGGACACAGACGTGGAGCGACGAGTTCCGCGACCCCGCGGGGTCGGGACCGTCCCCGGCGAAGTGGGGCCATGACGTCGGCGAGATCGGCTGGCCCGACGGTGAGCAGGAGTTCTACACCGACGCGGTCGCCAACGCGTACCAGGACGGCGAGAACCTGACGATCGACGCGCACACCGGTGACGTGCCGGCCGGGACGAAGTGCCGGACCGCCGGGGAGCAGCCGCGGACCGTCGACTGCACCCACACCTCGGCACGGTTGGTCACCCATTCCACGTTCCGGCAGAAGTACGGCCGGTTCGAGGCCCGGATCAAGGTCCCGGCGGCGGACGGCTACTTCCCGGCGTTCTGGGCCCAGGGCCGGGAGACCTCGTCGTGGCCGGCCAACGGGGAGATCGACTGGATGGAGGTCATGGCCCCCGGTCAGCGAGACGTCCATTTCAGCCCGATCGGCAAGGCCCTGCCCGGCTGCACGCTGCACCAGAACAAGGGTGCCTGGGGCCTCATGCCGGAGGCGAGCACGTTCACCCCGTCGGCCGAGCCGTTGTCGACCGGCTACCACGTCTATTCCGGTGACTGGTTCGCCGACCACATCTCGTTCGCCGTCGACGGGCACACGTACGCGACGGTCTACCGGCAGGACGTCCTGGCCGCCGGCTGTCAGTGGCCGTTCGACCAGGAGTTCTTCCTGCTGCTCAACCTCGCGGTCGGCGGCGCGTCCGGCACCCCCGCGGTGGACCGGGCCACCATGTCGGTCGACTACGTACGGGTGTTCACGCCGGCCGTCGCCGCGGGCACGATCACCGACCGGGTCTTCGGCCTCGGCGCCACCGGCGGTAACTGCCTCGCCGCCGCGTCCACCCCGGCGAACGGGGTGGCGGTGAAGACCAACCTCTGCGCGCCCGGTGCGCTGAACCAGGTCACCGTCACCGGCGGCCTGCTGATGATCGGTGGCCGGTGCCTCGACGTGCAGAGCTCGGGCCTGGTCCCGGGCACCCCGGTCCAGATGTACAACTGCAACGGCACCGGTGCCCAGCAGTGGCGGATCGAGTCCAACAGCTCCCTGGTCAACCCGCAGTCCGGCCTGTGCCTGTCCGCACAGAACAAGAACAAGCTGGTCGTCGACCACTGCACGAACGACAAGCACACGTACGAGGCCTGGTCGCCGCCCGCACCCCGGCAGGTCTCGGCCACCTGGCCGGTCGACGAGAAGGCCGGCACCGCTCTGCGGGACACCACCGGCGCCCACACGCTGACCTGCACCGGCGGCACCTCGTGGGCCGTGGACGGCGCACATCTCAACGGGCAGTACCAGGCCTGCTCGGCCGCCGATCCGATCATCACCACGACGTCGGCGTACACGGTCGCGGCGTGGGTGCGCCCGAACACCGCGCCCGGCTCCGTGGACTGGGCCGTCGCCGGGGTGGACGGCACGAACGTCAGCGCCTTCTACCTGGAGTACAACCATCTCTCCGGCACGTGGGCGATGAACCTCCCGGGCACCGACGCCACCACGGCGGTCTTCCGCAGCACCACGGGCGGGCCTGCGCCGAAGGCCGGCGACTGGACGTTGCTCACCGGCCGGGTCGAGCCGGCTACCGGCGCGGTGACGCTGTTCGTCGACGGGCTGCCCAAGACGTCGATGACCGTACCGACGTCGTCGTTCTGGAAGGCCGAGGGCAAGCTCTCCCTCGGGCGTGGACGCTGGGCCCGCGCGGACGCCACGTTCTTCCCGGGCCGGATCGGCGCCGCGAGGACGTGGAACCACGCCGCGGAGGACGCCGACATCCTGGCGTTCTACAACGCCACGAAGTCACGCTACGAGACCGCGTAGGCACCCGCTGGCGGGCCGGCCATGTTACTCACGGGTCGGCCCGCACCTGGTTCGGCGGATCGGGGCGCGGCCTGATATACCAGACGAATTCGCTGCCATGGATCATGACTGCCACAGCTCATGGCGGTGGCGTCGCCGACCCGGGGAGAAACACACGTGGACACCGCAGGTCGCGTTCGCCCGCTGACCCCGCTCGACCCGCGACAGCTCGGTGAGTACCAACTCCTCGGGCGGCTGGGCTCGGGCGGCATGGGCGTGGTCTACCTCGCCGAGAACGGCGACGGCACCCCGGTGGCGGTCAAGCTGGTGCACGCCGCGCTGATGGAGGAGGCCGAGTTCCGGGCCCGGTTCCGCAGCGAGGTCGAACGGGCCCGCGAGGTGCCGCCGTTCTGCACCGCCGAGGTCCTCGACGCCGACCTCGACCACGTGCCGCCCTATGTCGTGTTCGAGTACGTCGACGGCCCGGACCTCGCCGAGGTGGTGGAGAACCGCGGGCCGCTGCGGGCCGCCGCGCTGCAGTCGCTCGCGGTCGGGGTCGCGACCGCGCTGCGCGGCATCCACGGTGCCGGGGTCATCCACCGCGACCTCAAACCGGAGAACGTGCTGCTCGCGCTCGGCAGCCCCAAGGTCATCGACTTCGGCATCGCCCGCGCGTTCGACCCCACGAGCCGCTACACGGGTACGGACGACCTGGTCGGCACCGTGGCCTACATGGCTCCGGAACGGTTCACCGACGACCCGGACACCGACCCGGCGACCGCGGCGTCGGACGTGTTCGCCTGGGGCTGTGTGGTGACGTACGCGGGGCTCGGGCGTACCCCGTTCCGCGGTGACTCCCCCGCCGCGACAGCCGGCCGCATCCTGACCCAGGAACCCCAGCTCGACGGCCTGCCCCCGGCGCTGCGCGAGGTCGTGGCCCGGAGCCTCGACAAGGATCCCACCGCCCGGCCCAGTGCCCGCGCCCTGGTCGACATGCTGCTCGGCGACCACCCCGCACCCGCAGCCGTCGCACCCAGCCCTGTCTCCACGCCCGCCGCCGCCACTCCCGCCGCCGCCACGCCCGGCCCCGTCGCCGCACCCGGCGCACCCGCACCCGCCGCGCCGCCGCGGTCCGCCCGGCCGGCGCTCTCCCCGCCGGGCGGCCCGGTCGCGGCACCACCGGCCGCCGCCCCGGCACCCCGGCGCCCCGACCGGCCCGCGCGGCGCCGGCTGCTGGTCGGTGCCGTCGCCGTGGCCCTGGTCGGCGGTGCGGCCGGCACCGCGATCGCGGCCTCGCGCACCGACGAGACCACCGCCGGGAGCGCCACCGCAAGCACGGCCGGGACCATCGACGGCGGGCCCCTGACCAGCTCGGGATCACCGGTCGCGGAGCAGACCACGCTCTCGCCGGAACCGTCCCGCTCGGCCCGCCCGCCGGCCGCCGGGGACCGCCCGTCCGGCAAGCCCACCGCCTCGAGCGCCAAGCCGTCGAGCAAGAAGCCGTCCGCCGGCGCCTCGGCCAAGGCGGGCCCGGCCGCGTCGGCGAACCCGGGCGGGCGCAACCTCGCGCTGGACGCCACGGTCACCGCCTCCAGCTCGGAGGGCGACCCGTGGGCCCCGGCGAACGCCGTCGACGGCGACACCACCACCCGGTGGGGCAGCGGGTTCAGCGACCCGCAGTGGCTCATCGTCGACCTGGGCGCCCGCTGGCAGATCTCCGAGGTCCAGCTGCGCTGGGAGAACGCGTACGGGGTCGCCTACCGGGTCGAGGTGTCCGCCGACAAGAAGAAGTGGACCCCGGTCTACCGTACGACCGCCGGCACGGGTGGCACCGTGTCCATCGACGCGGACAAAGCGTCCGGCCGATATGTCCGGGTCTACGGCACGAAGCGGATCAATCAGTACGGGTACTCGCTGTACGAGGTCGAGATCCGCTGATCCCGGGGGCCTTATCGCGGCTTCACGCGAGGGTCCGTACCATGCGCGTGCATGACCTCCCCCCTGACTATCGAGCAGCCGACCGCCGGTGCCGGAACACCGCCGGCCCGGGAGCCGGGGCCCGGCCGTCCGTACCTCTGGCATGTGGTTGCCGGGATTGTCTACCTGGTCCTGGGGCTGGTGGTGATGGCGGGGTTCGTGGTGAACCCGAACGGCCGGATCTCCGGGCACCTGCCGATCGACAACACGTGGTTCGAGTGGCTGCTCTCGCACGGTGCCTACACCGTGCGGCACCTGGAGAACCCGTTCTTCTCGATGCGGCAGAACGTGCCCTACGGGGTGAACATGATGGCCAACACCTCGGTGCTCGGCGTGACGATCCCGCTGGCCCCGGTGACCATGTGGTTCGGGACCAAGGTCGCCTACCTGGTCTGGATGGTCGGCGCGCTGGCCGGCACCGCGTTCACGACCTACTGGGTGCTGCAGCGCTACGTCGTGCGGTCGCGGACCGCCGCGATCGTGGCCGGGGCGTTCGCCGGGTTCGCGCCGGGCTTCGTGCACCACGCGAACGGTCAGCCGAACTTCGTGTCGAACTTCCTGCTGCCGCTGATCGTGGCGCGGGTGCTGTTGCTGGGCTCGAACGGGCGCTGGATCCGCGACGGGCTGCTGCTCGGTGGTCTGATCACCTGGCAGGTGCTGATCAACGAGGAGATGCTGCTGGTCACCGCGCTGGGGTCCGCCACGGCGGTGCTCGTGTACGCGCTGATGCGTCCCTCGGTGGCGAAGCAGCGGGGGCTCGACTTCCTGCGCGCGATGGGCCTGACCGCCGCGGTGGCGGGGTCGCTCTGCGCGTACCCGCTGTGGTTCCAGTTCGCCGGCCCGCAGACCTTCCGCGGCATGCCGGCGTTCACCACCTGGGGCGAGGACCCGATCACCTGGCTGACGTTCTCCCGCGACACCCTGGCCGGCGGGGTCGACGACGAGATCCGGCAGGGCCTGACCGAGCAGAACAGCTGGTTCGGCTGGCCGCTGGTGCTGCTCACGCTCGTGCTCGCGGCGGTGTGCTGGCGCCGGTCGGTGCCGGCCCGGGTGGCCTCGGTGGTGGCGATCGTGTTCGCCGTGCTGTCGCTGGGCCCGGTGCTGCGCATCGGCGGGCTGCTCACCGAGCACAAGGGCCCGCTCGCGTTCATCCCCGAGCACACGCCGATCTTCAACCTGATGATGCCCGCGCGGCTGACGTTCGCGGTGGTCGGCGCGATCACGCTGCTGGTGGCGCTGGGCTGGGACCGGGCCGCCGCCAACGGCTGGGGATTCACCGGCGTCGTGCCGCGGATCGCCATCGCCGCGGCGCTGATCCCGATCATCCCCACCCCGGTCCCGGCGGTCGACGAACGCCCGCCGCCGGCGTTCATCACGGCCGGCACCTGGAAGGAGTACGTCCCCGCGGGCGGCACGCTCGTGTCCGTGCCGCTGCCGAGCAACTCCCTGGGCCGCGACCAGCTCGGGTGGAGCGCGTGGGCCGAGCACGAGTTCACGGTGCCGGAGGGCTACTTCCTCGGGCCCGACAAGGACGGCGCCGGCAAGATGGGGACCACCACCACCAGCCGCACCACGGTGCTGGTCGGCAAGACCCTCCGCGAAGGGGTGGCACCGGTGCTGACCCAGGCCGACAAGGACGCGATCCGGGCCGACGTCACCCGGTGGAACGGTTCCGTGGTGGTGATGCGGGCCGAGTCCGGCACCGACGCGCTGCGCGATCTGATCACCCAGGTGTACGGCCCGGGCACCCAGGTCGGTGACGTGTGGTTGTGGGATCAGCGCTGACAGCGACTTTATCCCGCGCTTACCCTCCTCTCTGACATGCTGGCCCGGACGTCAACCTGCCGGGAGTACGAGTGCGTGTGCTGGTCGCGGACGATGAGCGGCTGCTCGCCGACATGATCGCCGTGGGTCTCCGCCGGGAGTCCATGGCGGTCGACGTCTGCTACGACGGCGAGCAGGCGCTGGAGAAGCTCGGCGTCAACCCGTACGACGTGGCGGTCCTCGACCGCGACATGCCGGGCCGCACCGGCGACGACGTGTGCCGCTGGGTGAGCGGCGCGGGCCTGCCGACCCGGGTCCTGCTGCTCACCGCCGCGGCCGGCGTCTACGACCGGGTCGCCGGCCTGGGCCTGGGCGCCGACGACTACCTGACGAAACCGTTCGCGTTCGCCGAGCTGGTCGCCCGGGTCCAGGCCCTGGCCCGGCGCACCGCCCCCGCGCTGCCGCCGGTGCTGCGCCAGGAGGGCCTCGAACTCGACGTGGCCACCCGCACCGCCAGCCGCGACGGTCAGCCGCTGCCGCTCACCGCCAAGGAGTTCGGCCTGCTGCACGCGCTGATGCGGGCCCGCGGCCAGGCGGTCACCACCGAGGAGCTGCTCGACCAGGTCTGGGACGAGCACACCGACCCGTTCAGCAACGTGGTCCGGGTGACCGTGAGCACGCTGCGCCGCAAGATCGGCGAACCGCAGCTGGTGCTGACCGTGCCGCGCGCGGGCTACCGGATCGGCCGGTAACCGTGCGCATCAGGTCCCTGCGTGGCCGGGTGCTGGTGCTGCTCGTGCTGGCCATGACGTTCGGCATGGTGGTGGACCGCTTCTACGGCCAGCTCCCGATGTACGTCCTCGACCTGGAACCCGACTGTCTCACCACGTCCCAGCCGGTCGAGGATCCGTGCGACTTCGTCCGTACGCTGTCCCCGGTCTTCTCCACCGGCGCCTGGGCGCTGGGCGCCGTCCTCCTGGTCCTGCTGGCCCTGCCGGTCGCGAAGTGGCTGCTCGCGCCGATCGCCGACCTGGTGCCGGTGATCGACAAGGTGGGCCCGCAGAACCTCGGCTACCGGGTCCGCCCGGCCGGCCCGCGCCACGACGAACTGACCCGCCTCGGACACTCGCTCGACGACATGATGGACCGCATCTCGGCCGGCTACGAGGGGCAGCGCCGGTTCGCCGCCAACGCCTCCCACGAGCTGCGGACCCCGCTCGCGCTGCAACGCACCCTGATCGAGGTGGGCATGGCCGAGCCGCTCACCCCGGAACAGTCGGCTCTGCTGGCCAGTCAACTGCTGCAGACGAACGTACGCAACGAGCGGCTCGTCGAAGGTCTCCTGGTCCTGAGTCAGGCGGACCAGGGTCTGGCCGCCCGCACCCGGTGCCGCCTCGACACGATCGCCGCCGAGACGGTCACCGCCCACCAGGGCCTCGCCGCCGGCGCCGGGGTGACTCTGGCCACGGACCTGCACCCGTGCACCGTCCCGGGCGACGCGGTCCTGCTGGAACGCCTGGTCCGCAACCTCGTGCACAACGCGATCAAATACAACCACCCCGGCGGCACGGTGACCGTGCGGGCCGGCGGCACCCCCGCCCTGACGGTGACCAACACCGGCACCCCGGTCCCGGCCGAGGACGTGGCCCGCCTCTTCGAACCCTTCACCCGCCTCGCCACGGACCGCATCGACCACAGCGGCGGCAGCGGCCTGGGCCTGGCGATCGCCCGCTCCGTCGTCACCGCCCACCACGGCACCATCACCGCGACCCCGGCCCCCGGCGGCGGCCTCACCATCACCGTCGACCTCCCCACCTGATCGCTCACCCGCCGGGTGAGCGGTGCGGCTTACCCGCTGTCGGCGGTCAGAGCGAGCCCAGGCGGGCGGCCAGGGCCACCGCGTTGAGGTCGCCGTCGCGCAGGCGGGCGGCGGCCTCGGTCTCGCCGAGGCTGGCCAGGCGTTCCGCGGCCGTCGAGATCAGGCCCTGGTTGCCGGACAGCAGCTTGCGGGCCAGGTGGGCCTGGGTGGGACTGAGTTCCGCGTACGCGCACCGGTCCAGCGCCGCGACCGTGTCCTCGTCGAGCGTGCCGTCGAGGGCCTTCTCGGTCACCACCCGCAGCAGCCAGGTGGGCCACCAGCTGTAGCGGCCGATCAGGTGGCCGGAGCGGACCGCCTCGTGCGGGGTCTGGCCGCCGTCGAGCAGGCGCAGGGTGAGCGGGATGTCGAAGCGTTCGAGGCGCAGCGCGGTGACGAACAGCCGTTGCAGTTTCGCGGCGCCGACCAGCGGGGTGGCCGCCGCGGCCGCCGCGGCATAGTCGCCGCGCATGGCCAGCAGGATCATCTCGGCCTCGGTGGTGGAGATCGCCGAACCGGTCGAGCGGTCCTCGATACGGCGTAGCGTGCGGTTGAGGCGTTCGGTCGCGTCCCGGGCGTATTCCGCGCGCTCCTCGCTGGAGGGGCGTTCCAGGTATCGGATGACCGTGTCCAGCGCGATCTTGACCTCACGGCGCAGCAGCGGTGCCTGCACCCGGGGGGAGACCAGGTCGCCGTAGCCTTCCAGCAGGTAGGCGCGGTCGAACCGGTCGGACGCCTCGGGGAACTGCGCCCACCATGCCTCGCCGTGCGCCTCCACACCTCTCACATTGGCGGACGGGTGGCGTTCTTGAGTGAAAACGCCGCAGATCCCGGCCGGGCCCGGTGACGGACCCGGCCGGGGTGCGTTCAGCCCGCGGTGGGGGTCAGGACCACCTGGTCCGAACCGCTCTGCGGCGGGTTGCCGGTGTCGGTGTACTGCGCGACGAACACCGCTGTCAGGTTCCCCGCGCCGGCGTGGCCGGGGTCGAGGAACGTGGTGATGGAGCCGGAACAGCCGGACGCCGTGGTGAGCGGGTGCCCGTGCTGGTCGTGGCCCAGGATGTAGGTCACGGTGACCCGGGCGCAGTCGACCGGCTGGTCGTCCTCGACGGTGACCTGGAAGTCGACCGTGTCGCCGAACTGGAACGGCTGGCCCTCGGTGGGTGCGACGAGCGTGACCACCGGTGCCGCCGTGCCGACCGGGAGGATGACCTCGGCGGCGGCCCAGCGGCCGGTCGGGTCGGTCACCTTGAGGGTCGGACGGTAGTTCCCGTTCTGGGCGTACGTGTAGACCGCGTTGGCCTGACGTGAGTCGATCACGCCGTCGTTGTTGAAGTCCCACGCGTAGCGCAGCGTGTCACCGTCGGGGTCCGACGTGCCGGTGCTGGTGAACGTGACCGTCAGCGGCGCCGCACCGCTGGACGGGTTGGCCTGCACCGCGACGATCGGCGACCGGTTGCCGCGCACGTAGTCGATCCGGGCGAGCTGTGCTTCCGGGTTCTCGCTGAAGTAGCCGTCGCCGTACTCGAGGACGTAGAGCGCGCCGTCCGGGCCGAACTCGAGGTCCATCGGGTTGTCGAACGCGATCGACGGCAGCACCGATTCGATCTTCGTCACCTGGTTGTCGCTGTCGAGCGTCAGGGCCTTGACCCAGTCCCGGGTCCACTCGGCGAGCAGCGGCTTGCCGTCGTAGAACCGCGGCCACTTGGTCTGCGACGTGTTCTTCGCGTCGTACTTGTAGGTGGGACCACCCATCGGGCCGATCCCGCCGGTGCCGAGCTCGGGGAACTCCGCGCTGGCGCCGTACCCATAGATGATCTCGGCCTTCTCGACCGGCGGCAGCTTGCGCTTGCCGGTGTTGTTGGGCGAGTCGTTGACCGGGGCGGCGCAGTTGAACGGCGCGCCCGAGGTCTTGGTGGCGAAGTCGTAGTCGACGTAGGGCTGATCGGGGGCGACGCAGTACGGCCAGCCGTAGTTGGCGGGCTTGTCGATCGCCGCCCAGCGTCCCTGCCCGGCCGGGCCACGACCCGGGTTCGCCGTGTTCGCGTCCGGCGAGTAGTCACCGACGTAGACGACGCCGCTGGGCGAGACGGTGAAGCGGAACGGGTTGCGCAGGCCCATCGCGTAGATCTCGGGACGGGTCTTCGCGGTGCCCTTCTTGAACAGGTTGCCCTTCGGGATCGTGTAGGCGCCGTTGCCGGTCACCTTGATCCGCAGGATCTTGCCACGCAGGTCGTTGGTGTTGCCCGCGGTGCGCTGGGCGTCGAAGACCGGGTTGCGGTTGGCCCGCTCGTCGATCGGCGCGTACCCGTCGGACTGGAACGGGTTGCTGTCGTCGCCGGTGGACAGGTACAGGTTGCCGGCCCCGTCGAAGTCGATCTTGCCCCCGACGTGGCAGCACATACCGCGGTCGGTGGGCACGTCGAGGATCTTCTGCTCGGTGGTGAGCAAAAGTGAGTTGCCACTCAGCTTGAAGCGGGACAACCGCATCACGCCCTTGAAGCGCGCGAAGTCGGCGGCCGTACCCGTCTCGGGCGCGTCCCCCTCGTTGACGGTCGGCGTGGCCGGATCGTCGACCGGGGTGTTCAGCACCGGCGAGTAGTAGACGTAGACCCACTTGTTCGACGCGAAGTTCGGGTCGATCGCGATGCCCTGCACGCCCTCCTCGTCGTGCTGGTACACCGGGATCGTGGCGGCGAGCACGTTCTGGCCGGTCTTCGGGTCGTTGACGCGCACCTCCCCCTTGCGCTCGGTGTGCAGCACCCGCTTGTCGGGCAGCACCGCGAGGGCGATCGGCTCGCCGGGGAAGTCGTTGAGGGTGACCTTCTGGAAGTCGGAGTCGGGCGGCGGGGTGGCCGCGGGCGCGGCGGAGACCCCGCCGGACGGCACCATCAGGGCGGTCGCGACCAGCGCGAGCGCGGGTACGGCGGTCAGCAGACGTTTCATGGACTCTCCTCAGAACCGCAGGGTGTCGAGGAAACGGAATCCGACCTGCGCTGTGCTCAGCGCGTCGGCGGGGGTACGCGGCGGGCTGCCCGCGTCGTCACGCTCCACGATGTACTCGACGAGGCCGGCCTCGTGGGAGTGCTCGAAGATGCGGGCGAAGTCGATGAACCCGTCGCCCGGGTCGGCGAACGTGCCCGACGGTGCCAGGTCCTTGACGTGCACCTGACGGATCCGGCCCCGGTTGCGGCCGATCAGGTCGACCGGGTCGGCGGCACCGCGGTAGGCCCAGAACAGGTCCACCTCGAGGTGCACCAGGCCCGGGTCGGTCTCGCGGGTCAGCACGTCGAAGCCGGTGAGCTTGCCGCCGTCCTGGCGGGCGAACTCGTTGTGGTGGTTGTGGTACCCGAAGCTGAGACCGTGCTTGCGGGCCAGGGCCCCGGCCTTGTTCAGGTCCTTGGCGAACGCCTTCCAGACCGAGCTGTCGCGGATCGGCGCGCCGGTGGAGGTCGTCCCGAAGTACGGATGGACGATGTACTTGTTGCCCACGATCGCGGCGTCGGCGAGCGCGGCTTCCCAGGTGGCCGCGTTGAACGGCTGCGGGATCCCGACGTGCCCGGAGGTGGCACGCAGCCCGGCCCGGTTGAGCGCGGCCTTGAACTCTGCGGCTGTACGCCCCACGAAGCCGGCGTGCTCGACGCGCCGGTAACCGATGCGGGCGAGCTCGGCGAGGCTGGCGTCGAGGTCGATGGCGAGCTGGTTGCGCAGCGTGTAGAGCTGCACGCTGATCTGGTCACGGGGGACGCGGCTGAGTCTGCCGTGCCCGCCGTGACCGGGGCCGCCGGCCTGGGCGGGTGACCCGAGCAGCGCGGAGGTGCCGATCGCGGCGGCACCGGCGGTCACGGCCGCGGCGCCGAGGAGATTTCTGCGGCTGAGGTTGGACTCGTTCTGCATCGCTTGCACTGCCTCCCGATCGGTGGTGCGGGATGGACATGGGCGCACGGAATCGGCCGACGCGCGCCACGCCGGAGCACTTGGGGCATCGAGGTTGTTCGCTAGCTGATGTTAATCACAGGTTTCGGTGATGTGGCGGAAAGAATCTTCGAAATATGCAAAAGTTTCTCTCGCCCGGTGCATAAGTCCATGTCAACACGGACAGGCCGGACATCGACAGGCTCTGCCACTCCGGAGGCGTACTCCTGAGCGTGTCCTCTTTGGTGGTTTCGGTCCTCGCCCTGCTCGTCCGCGCCGGGGACCGGGTCGCCACGCCACCGCTCACCCACCTGGAGCACGTGCCCGGCAGCTGGAGCTTCGAGGTCACCCCGTACGTGCGGCCGTGACCTGTCCGGCGAGCAGTTTCGCGAGGTCCGCGGCCGGCATCGGCCGGGCCAGATGGAAGCCCTGACCAAGGGTGTAGCCCAGCGCCCGCAACAGCTCGGCCTGCTCCTCGTTCTCGATGCCCTCGGCGACCGCGTCCAGGCCCAGCGCCCCGGCCAGCTGGATCACCGCCCGGGCCACCGCCTGCCGCGCGTCACTGGCCGCCGGGTCCGCGTCGTCGATCTCGATACCGTCCACGAACGACTTGTCCAGCTTGACGATCGCGGCCGGGAACGCACGCAGCAGGCTCAGCGACGACTCACCGGTGCCGAAATCGTCGAGCGCGAGCTTGATCCCCCGCCCGTCGAGCTCGCGCAGGGCCCGCGACACCTGGTTGCCGCGCAGCACCGCCGACTCGGTCAGCTCCAGCACCAGCCGGGCGGCGGGCAGGCCGTTGTCGTCGAGCGCCGCCAGCACGTCCCCGACGAAACCGGGATCGTGCAACTGCCGCGCCGACACGTTCACGGCCACCTTCTGCAACGCGTCCGGACCGAATTCGGTCAGCCACGCCGACGCCTGCCGGCACGCCTCGCGCAGCACGAACCGGCCCAGCTCCACGATCAGCCCGGTCCGCTCGGCGGCGGGCACGAACTCGGCCGGCGAGACCATCCCCCGCTCCGGGTGCTGCCAGCGCACCAGCGCTTCGAGACCGATCACCCGGCCGTCACGCAGATCCATCACCGGCTGGTAGAAAAGCTCGAACTCCCGCTCGTCCAAGGCCCGCCGAAGCTCCCCGCCGAGCCGCATGTGCGCGAGGACCGGTTCGGCCATCTCCGGCAGAAAACGAACGTACGCGGCCTTGCCCCGCTGTTTCGCGGCGTACATCGCGACGTCGGCCTCACGCAGCACGCTGTCGACGGTCGCGCCGGGCCCAGCGGTGGCGATGCCGATACTCGCCTGCACGAGCAGCCGATGCGCACAGATCGGCGCGGTCAGCACCTCGAGGACACGCTGCGCGACGGTCTCCCCCACCGTCGTGCCCCCGGTCAGGAGCAGGGCAAACTCGTCACCCCCGATGCGTACGGGAACAGCCCCGCCCCCATCCCCCGACGCCGCACCGCCCCTCGGCGTCGCGGCTTCCCGCAGCGTCGCGCCGTCCCGCGGTGTCGCGCCGTCCCTCGGTGTCGCGCCGTCGCTCGGTGTCACTGCCTCCCGCAGCGTCGCGGCGAACGAGACCAGCAGTTCGTCGCCGACGTCGTGGCCGAGCGAGTCGTTGACCGTCTTGAAGTCGTCCAGGTCGACGAGCAGCACCGTCACGCCGCGCCCCGCGGCGAGATCCCCGGCGAGCCGCTCGCGGAACCACGCCCGGTTGCGCAGCCCGGTCAACCCGTCGTGCGTGGCCTCGTGCTGCAGGCGCACCTCCTGCGCGCGGACGCTGTCGAGCAGTCGCACATAATCCCGGAACGCCAGATATTGACGAATCGTCACCAGCACGCTGACCAGCACCGCCGCCACGACCGCCACCCGGCCCGGCCACTCCAGCCGGCCTGCCGCGACAGCGAGCAGCGGAAGGTCGACCGCGGCGATGGCAAAATACGCCAGCAACGACGACGACCGGCGCGAAGGCCTGCGGTGACCGAGCACGGCGTTCCACTGCGCCCGTACGGCGAGCACGATCAGCACCGGGGCCAGCGGCAGCACCACCGACTGGGCGGGGGCACCGCCGTCGTCGCCGAACGTTCCGGCGAGCACGGCCACCCCGGCGGCAGTCAGCCCGACCGCGGCGACCAGGCGGACCGCGGTCCGGTCGACCGGCCCGTCCCCCAGGTACGAGACCTTGGTGATCCCACCCAGTGACACCACGAGCGCCAGCGCGACCAGGGCCAGCGTCTGCGGGGCCCACCGCTCCTCGGCGGTGAGCATCGGCGCGAGCCCGAACTGCCACAGCAGCGTCGCGCACCCGAGGAACGCGATCGCCCGGTCGAGATACATTCGGCGGCGCTCCCGCGGCCCGGTGAGCGGCACCGGCACCCGCGCCACCGACACCATGATCAGCACGAATCCGAGGGCGACACAGACGGCGGCGGAGATCGGCATGTCCGGTGGCACGGAACCCACCGAGAACCGGAACGCGTTCCCGGCCATCAGCGCGAATCCCACGGTCATGACCACGGCCCCGGCTAGCAGCCCCAGCCAGAAGCGCCGGGCGACCGGATCCGCGCGCACCACGGCCCGCAGCCGGTACAGCGAGACGACCGCGACGACCCCACCGGCTGGCACGGCCAGATATGCGACCGCGACCGTCCCGGCCCCGGAAACGGCCCACACCGCGAACCAGAACCAGCTCACCACGGCCAGGCCACAGGCGGTCCACACATAGCGAACCGGCGCACGGCGATCCTGGGCCACGTCAGTCGCATCGGCCCCGACACCGGACGTCTGAGGAATTTCAAGATCCCCTGAGGTCACGACCCCACGTTGCCCGACGACCGAGGGTTCAGCCATCCGCGAAACGGACCATCGACGCCATCGATGCCCAGACCACCCCGGACCGCCCGCATCCTCCCTCCGCCCAACTGCCCAGCTGCTCAGCTCACCGTCCCGTCCGTCCCGTCCGTCCCGTCCCGTCCAGCCCGCCCAGCTGCCCAACCGCCCAGCCCGTCCAGCCCGCCCAGCTGCCCAACCGCCCAGCTGCCCAGCTGCCCAGCTCACCGTGTCTCTCCGCTACCCCCACCCCGCTCACCACCTCACCCCACCGCTTCCCACCCCGCCGGCTCACCGCATTCACCGGCCCGCCACCTCGCCGGTCCTACCGGGTCGCCGTGCGGACCAGCCCACCGGCCACAGATCCATCCGGCCCTTGTGCCTCGCCCGCCTTCCAGCGCCTTGCCTCGGACCGCTGGCAGCCGTCCTCGGCCGGCTCACCGCGATGCCGCCGAGAAGGGAACAGTCGGAAGCGGACAATCCGGAAGCGGATGGCCAGGGCGCGCCACTCAGCCTGGGCCGGCTCCGGGTCGGCCGAAAGGTGGAGGTGGTGCGGGCAAGGCCGGTCCGTGGCCGGATGCGGGGCCGATGCTCCGGTCGCGATGCTGAGAGCCGTTGTCAAATGGCGAATCTCAGGGGGAGTCGATGACGTCCGGTCCCGACAGTGCCACGCCGCTCGTGCACACCGATGTTCTCGTTCTGGACTATCTGGCCGCGCTCTGGGCCGCGTCCGACGATCTCGAGCCGGAGCTGCGCGACGAGCTCATGACGACGGTGGCCGACTACATCGCGTTGCGACGGCACACTCCCGGCGATCGCATCGACGACCCGGAGCCGATCCTGCGCCGGCTCGGACCGCCCGAGGCCCTGGCCGCGGCGGCACGGCGTGGCCGGATGCCCGTACACCTGCTGCGCCCGGACCGGCAGGTGATGGTCCCGGACCAGGGTAGTAATCATTCAATAGCATCCGAGTGCGCGGCCATGGCGCTGTTGACCGCGGGCGCCGTGGTCCTGCCCGGCGCCGGACCCTTGGCCGGCCTGGCACTGGTCTCGGCTTCACCGCGATGGAATCCGGCGCAGAAGGTCGCAGCCTGGATGCTCGCCGCCGGCCCCATGCTGCTCGGCCTGGTGATCGTGTTCGCCGCGGCCGTCCTCGGCTCGGGCGCCGACATCCTGCTGGTCGTCTACGCGCTGATGGTCGCGGGCGGTTTCCTGGCCGGCCTGACGCTGCTCCCCGGACTCAGCTCTCGGCGGATCCCCCAGCGCGGCTGACCCGGGCCCGGCGCGATCGACCCGGCATGATCGGTTCCCGCCCGGTCCCAGCACAGGTGCACCCGGCACGGCCGGGCCCGGAGTGATCAGCTCTCGGCCGGTCCCGGCACGGGCGAATCCGGCGCGGCCGGGCCCGGAGTGTTCAGGTCCCGGCCGGTCCCAGCACGCACGAATCGGCACGGCCGGGCCCGGAGTGATCAGCTTTCGGCGGGCCCGGCGGCACGGCTGTCCACGGCCGCGGTCAGTGGGTCGTTGAGCAGCGGGTCGAAGGCGAGCTCGGCGGCGCCGATCAGGGCCGCGTTCTCGCCCAAGCCGGTGGCGCGCAGCTGCAGGTGCTCACGGGAGGCCGGCAGCGCCATCGTGTCGAGGCGGCGGCGGATCGCGGGGGCGGCCGCCTCGTACACCTCGGCCAGGGTGCCGCCGAAGATGACGATGTCCGGGTTGAACACGTTGACGAGGTTGGCGACACCGAAGCCGAGCCAGTCGCCCACCTCGTCCAAGGATGCGAGCGCGGCCTGGTCACCGCGCGCCGCCGCCCGTACGACGGCATGGGGTCCGTCCGGCGAGTCCGGTGGCAGGCCGGCGAGCTGGAGCAAACGCCCGGTCCCGATCTCGGTCTCCCAGCAGCCGCGCGAGCCGCAGCCGCACCGGCGCCCGGTGGGGTTGACCACCATGTGGCCGACCTTGCCGCTGTGGCCGCGGTGGCCGATGACCAGCCGGCCGCCGGTCACGATGCCGGCGCTGACGCCGAGGTCGCCGTGCAGGTAGAGCAGGTCGTCGATGCCGGCGGCCACGCCCCGGGTGTGCTCGGCGAGGGCGGCGATGTCGGCCAGGTCCCCGGCGACGAATCCCCGCTGTCCGGGCGCGACCAGTGCCGCGTCGAGAGCTTCGACCAGCCCGCCCTCAGCGCCGAAAGCCCGTTCGCCGTAGACCCCGCCCTCGAGAGCCCTACCAGAGAGAGCCCCACCAGAGAGAGGGCCAGCCCCGCTGGGAAGAGCCCCGCCAGGCAGAGAGCCGCTGGCGGGAGGGCTGCCGGGTAGAGGGCCGCCGGGGAGAGCCGAGCCTTCGAGAGCCCGATCAGCGGAAACCCGGGTGTCGGCAGCCGGGCCACCCCCCAGCCGGCCACCGGGATCCCGGCCGGCGGCGTCGCGGCCGCCTGATTCACGGGAGTCCGATTCGTGGGCGGTTGGCCGATGGAGGGTGTGGGTGGTGTCGGCGACCGCGACCGCGCCGCCGATGCAGAAGGCGTCGTCGCCGGCCGGTCGCATCGCGTGGACGAGTTCTACCAGGGCGGCGACCGTCGCGGACAGGCCCGCGCCGGGTGGGCGGGGGGCCTCGCGGACGTCGAGGAGGTGGCCGCCGAGACCGACCCGGGCGGCGCGGAGGCGGTCCGGCTCGATGCTCAGCGCGTTCGCGTAGATGGCGGCGGAGCGGGGGCTGACCACCAGCGAGGGGCGGCCCGCACGGCGGGCCGGGGCGGCCGGCAGGGGTTCCTCGGTCACCAGGCCGGAGGCGGCGAGGTCGGCGGCGAGGGCGCCGATGGTGCTGCGGTTGAGACCGAGGTGGCTGGTCAGTTCGGCGCGCGATGTCGGGCCGTGCACGTGCACATATCGAAGGACGGCGCCGAGGTTCTGGCGGCGGATCTCCTCCTGGCCGGCGGCGGGGGCCAGGGGTGCCCGCTGCTCGGGGGCGGGGGTTCCGGCGGTCGCGGCTTCTGCGGGGGTTCCGGCGGCAGCGCGCAGCCCGCGGTGGCGCAGAGGGCCGACCACCAGCGGGCTCCTTCCTGGACCGAACGGACGACGAACGGACGGGCTTCGAACGGACGGGCTTCGAACGGACGGAACGATGAAACGGCCGGGACCATGAAACGGCCAGGACCATGAGACGGCCATGACCATGAAACCGGTGGAACCATTGAAACGAGTGGACATGAACGGCGAAAGGGTCCCCGGAGCGGACTCCGGGGACCCTCAGGTGCCGATGGTGCTGATTACTTGGTGAGGGCCGACAGCTTCGGGTCGCTCGCGTAGGCCTCGGCCACGTTGGCCTTGGTCACCGCGACCGGCGGGAGCAGGTAGGTGTCGACGACCTTGCTGCCGTTGTTGTACGACTTGGTGTCGTTGACCTCGGGGGTCTGACCCGCCTGCAGCGCCTTGACCATCTTGATGCTCTCGGCGACAAGGGTGCGGGTGTCCTTGTTGATCGTCATGTACTGCTCGCCGGCGACGATCGACTTGACCGACTCGACCTCGGAGTCCTGGCCGGTGACGACCGGGACAGCCTTGTTACGGCTCTTGACGGACTGGATGATGGCGCGGCCCAGGGTGTCGTTCGGGGACAGGACGCCGTCCAGCTCCTTGCTGCCGTACGTGGAGGTCAGCAGCTGGTCCATGCGGGCCTGCGCACCCTCGGGCTTCCACCCGGTGATGGCGACGGCCTTGAAGTCCTTCTGGCCCGAGCCGACAACGATGTTGCCCGACTCGATCTCCGGCTTGAGGATCGACATCGCGCCGTCGAAGAACACGGTGGCGTTGTTGTCGTCCGGCGAACCGGCGAAGAGCTCGATGGTGTACGGGCCGGCCGGCTTCTTGGCCTTCATGCCCTCGAGCAGGGCCTGCGCCTGGAGCACGCCGACCTTGAAGTTGTCGAACGCGACGTAGTAGTCGACGTCCGGGGTGCCCGTGATGAGGCGGTCGTACGCGATGACCTTGGCACCGGCGGCGTGCGCGGCGGTGACCTGGGTCGACAGCTGCGCGGCGTCGGTCGCGCCGATGATGATGACCTTGGCGCCCTTGGTCGTCATCGCGGTGATCTGGGCCTGCTGGTCGGCGACCGTGGTCGACGCGCCGGCGTACTGCACGTCGCTCTGGAAACCGGCCTCCTTGAGACCGTTGGTGAACAGGTCACCGGCGAGGACCCAGTTCTCCGAGGTCTTCGCGGGCAGCGCCACACCGATGAGCGAGTCGGCCGCGAAGCCGGACTTGCTGTCGCCGCTGCCGCTGTCGCTGTCGCCCTCGCGGCCGGAGCCACAGGCGGTCAATGCCAGCATCGCGATGGCGCCAACCGCCACCGTCTTGCCGAAGAAGTTCCGCATTTGGGGGTTAACCCTTCTTGTGAGAGTGGTGTTACGGGTGAGAGGGGGGTGGTGGCCGTCAGCCGGCCACCGTCGTCGTGGCGGGCTTGTCGCTCGCGTCCGACTGCTTTGTCGGGTCGGATGGTTCGTCCCGACGGAAGGGGCGCGTCAGGCTTCCGATGATCGAGAAGCGCCCCTGGCTCTTGTTGTAGACGTCCAGTGCGACCGCGAGCAGCAGCACCAGGCCCTTGATGATCTGCACCCGGTCGGAGCCGACGCCGAGCAGCTGGAGGCCGTTGTTGAGCACGGCCATGACTAGACCACCGACGATGGAGCCGGAGATGGTGCCGATACCGCCGGAGACCGCGGCGCCACCGATGAACACGGCCGCGATCGCGTCGAGCTCCCAGCTCAGGCCGTCCTGCGGGCCGGAGGCGGCGGAGCGGGCCACGAAGATCATGCCGGCCAGCGAGGCCAGGATCGACATGTTCATCATGACGAAGAAGTTGACCCGCTTGAGCTTCACACCGGACAGCTCGGCGGCCCGCGAGTTGCCACCGACGGCGTAGATGTGCCGGCCGCCGGCGGTGTTGCGGGTGTAGAAGCTGTACGCGATCACGAGGACCACGAGGATCAGACCGGAGACCGGGAAGCTGGTGCCGACCCGGCCACCGGCGAAGCGCAGCGTCACGAAGACCAGCACGGCGACCATGACGGCCATCCGGAAGACCGAGACCCACAGCGGCGCCGGCTCGGCGTTCATCTCCTTGCGGACCTTGCGGGCCTGCAGCTCACGCCACACGACGGCGAGGCAGGCGGCGAGGCCGAGCAGCAGCGTCAGGTTGTTGTAGCCGGTGTTCGGGCCGACCTCCGGCAGGAAGCCCGCGCCGATGTCCTGGAAGCCCTTGGGCACCGGGATGGTGTCGGCGTTGCCGACGTACTGGTTGGCACCGCGCCACAGCAGCATGCCGGCCAGCGTCACGATGAACGCGGGCACTCCCACGTACGCGACCCAGAAGCCCTGCCAGGCACCGATGGCCGCGCCGATCGCGAGGCCGAACAGGATGGCGACCGGCCAGGGCAGGTCCCAGTCCGCCATGGACTTGGCGACCAGGATGCCGGTGAACGCGGCGACCGAGCCGACCGAGAGGTCGATGTGGCCGGCGACGATCACCATCAGCATGCCGATGGCCAGGATCAGGATGTAGGAGTTCTGCTGGAACAGCGCGATCAGGTTGTCCGACCGCAGGGTCAGGCCGTCACCGAAGCCCACGCCCAGGTTGTTGGCGGTGAGGCCCTGGAACAGCAGGACGATCGCCACGAGGGTGAAGATCATGCCGAACTGGCGGGCGTTGGAGGTCGTGCCTCCGAACAGGTTCTTCTGAAGGTCCTTGAATCGGCTCATCGCGTCTGCATCTTCTTCGTCGAGGTCATCTGCTTCATGAGGGTCTCCGGGTCCGCCTGCTCGCGGGCGAGCTCGCCCGTGATCTGGCCTTCGAACACGGTGTAGATGCGGTCGCAGAGCCCGATCAGCTCAGGCAGCTCCGAGGAGATGACGATGATGCCCTTCCCCTGGTCGGCGAGCCGCTGGATGATGCCGTAGATCTCGTACTTGGCACCCACGTCGATGCCGCGGGTGGGCTCGTCGAGGATCAGCAGGTCGGGGTCGGTGAACATCCACTTCGCCAGGACGACCTTCTGCTGGTTGCCGCCGGAGAGCTTGGAGACGCCCTCGTCCACGGTCGGCGCCTTGGTGCGCAGTTCCTTGCGGTAGGCCTCGGCGGCCTCGTACTCCTCGACCTCGCTCAGCACGCCGCGGTGCGAGATCTTGGACAGCTTCGCGGCCACCGTCGACGTCTTGATGTCGTCGAGCAGGTTGAGGCCGATCGCCTTGCGGTCCTCGCTGACGTACGCCAGGCCGTGGTCGATGGCGTCGGCGACGGTCTTGAGCTTGATCTCCTTGCCGTCCTTGAAGATCTGCCCGGACTCGTAGACGCCGTAGGAGCGGCCGAAGATGCTCATCGCCAGCTCGGTGCGGCCGGCGCCCATCAGGCCGGCGAAACCGACGATCTCGCCCTTGCGGACGTTGAAGCTCTCGTGCTTGCAGACCTGGCGCTCGGCGGAGATCGGGTGGCGCACGTTCCAGTCGCGGACCTCGAAGAACACCTCGCCGATGGTCGGCGTGTGGTCGGGGAAGCGGCTGCTCAGCTCGCGGCCGACCATGCCCCGCACGATGCGGTCCTCGTCGACGCCGTCGGCCTTGACGTCCAGCGTCTCGACCGTCCTGCCGTCGCGCAGGATCGTGATCGAGTCGGAGATCGCCTCGATCTCGTTCAGCTTGTGCGAGATCATGATCGAGGTGATGCCGCGCTCGCGGAACCCGCGCAGCAGGTCGAGCAGGTGCTGCGAGTCGGCCTCGTTCAGCGCCGCGGTGGGCTCGTCGAGGATGAGCAGCTTGACGTCCTTGGCGAACGCCTTGGCGATCTCCACCAGCTGCTGCTTGCCGACGCCGATGTCCTTGATCAGGGTGTCGGGGTCCTCGCTGAGGCCGACGCGGGCCATCAGGTCGAGGGCCTGGCGCTGCGCGGACTTCCAGTCGATCGCACCGCGCTTGCGCGGCTCGTTGCCGAGGAAGATGTTCTCGGTGATCGACATGTCCGGGATGAGCGCGAGCTCCTGGTGGATGATCACGATGCCGGCGCGCTCGCTCTGCCGGATGTCCGAGTAGCGTGCCTCGGCGCCTTGGTAAACGATGTCACCCGAGTAGGTGCCGTACGGGTAGACGCCACTGAGCACCTTCATCAGTGTCGACTTCCCGGCGCCGTTCTCGCCACAGATGGCGTGGATCTCGCCGGCCTTCACGACCAGGTTGACATCGGAGAGCGCCTTGACTCCGGGGAACTCCTTGGTGATGGAACGCATCTCCAGGAGGATCGGGGCGTTCGTCGTCATCGCACGCACCCCCTCACGAACGTCATGGATGCCTCCGGGTCTGCTCTTCATCGAAGTTTGTTGCCGACGGCAACCTATTCCGATGAGAAGATGATTCGCAAGTTTCGAGATCACCCGTCAGGTAACAATCCTGCAATGAAGAACCGGGACGCCCTGGGGCGTCCCGGACCTCAACCGGTTAACCCGGTTTTGTTAACGCTCTCAAGCGCCGACCGGCACCTCGGCGGGACGTTCGTCCAGCTCCTCGCGCAGTTTCTCGCCCTCGATGTCGACGTTCGGCAGCGCCTTGTCGAGCCAGCGCGGCAGCCACCAGGATGCCCGGCCGAGCAGTGACACGACCGCCGGGACGATGGTCATCCGGACGATGAACGCGTCGATGGCGATGCCCAGCGCGAGCGCGAAGCCCATCGACTTGATGATCGGATCCTCGATCAGCGCGAAGCCGGCGAAGACGCTGATCATGATCAGCGCGGCCGCGGTGACCACGCGCGCACCGTGGCCCGTACCGCTGATGGTGGATTCCTGGACGCCGGCGCCGTGCACGAAGTCCTCGCGCATCCGCGAGACGAGGAAGACCTCGTAGTCCATCGCGAGCCCGAACAGGATGCCGATGAGCAGGATCGGCAGGAAGCTGACCAGCGGGCCGGGGGTGTCGAGACCGACGAGCCCGGCCAGGTGCCCCTCCTGGAAGATCAGCACCGTGACGCCGAACGTCGCACCGACGGTGAGCAGGAAGCCGAGGGCGGCCTTGAGCGGCACGAGGATCGAGCGGAACACGAGCATGAGCAGCAGGACCGACAGGCCGACGACCAGCAGCAGATAGATCGGCATGGCGTCGGAGAGCTTCTCGGAGACGTCGATGCCGACCGCGGTCTGCCCGGTCACCGACACGTCGGCACCGCCCAGTCCATGGGTCTTGTCCCGCACGTCGTGCACCAGCGCCTCGGTGCTCGCCGTGGTCGGGCCGTCCTTCGGGATGATCGCCAGCAGCGCGGTCTTCTTGTCCTGGCTGAAGTTCGGCGGGGTGACCGCGAGCAGGTTCTCGGTGCCCTGCAGCACCTGGATGGCCTGCTGGGAGGCGGCGGCGGTCAGCTCCGGGGTGTCACCGGAGACGACGAGCGCGAGCCGGCCGTTGAAGCCGGGACCGAAACCGGCGCTGACCAGGTCGGCGGCCTCGCGCGCGGGGGTGCCTTCGGGACCGGCGCTCGCGCCGGGCAACGCGAGCCGCATGTCGGCGGCGGGCAGCGCCAGCGCGCCGAGGCCGAGGATGCCGACCACGATGACGGGTACGCGGAACCGGGTCACGATCCGCGCCCAGCGGAAGCCGAAGCCCTCGGCCGGGACGACGCGCTCGGTGCGCAGCTTGCGGGGCAGCACCTTGTCCCCGGCGAAGCCGAGCAGTGCCGGGAGCAGCGTGAGGGCGACCAGCACGGCGACCGCCACGGTGCCGGCGGCGGCCAGACCCATCACGCTCAGGAACGGGATGCCGACCACGGACAACCCGGCCAGGGCGATGACGACGGTCAGGCCGGCGAACAGGACGGCGGAACCGGCCGTACCCACCGCGCGGGCGGCCGCGGCCTCCGGCTCGAGACCTTCGAGCAGGTGCTGACGGTACCGGGACGTGATGAACAGCGAGTAGTCGATGCCGACGGCGAGGCCGAGCATCAGGGCCAGCACCGGGGTGACGCTGGTCAGATGGAAGACGCTGCTGAGCGCGTACAGGCCGGCCATGCCCGCGCCGACGCCGATGAGCGCGTTGAGCATGGTCATGCCGGCCGCGACGAGCGAGCCGAACGTGACGACCAGGACCACCAGCGCGATGACCACACCGATGCCCTCGGTGCCACCGACCTCGGGCGGGGCGTTGAGCACCTCCCCGCCGTGCGCGACGGTCAGACCGGCTTGCTCAGCCGCGGCGCCGCTCTTCTCGTACGCGGAACGTTGCTCCTCGGTGATGTCGTCGGCCGCGCCGGTGAACTGCACCTGGATCAGCGCGTACCGGTTGTCCTGCGACAGGGCCTTGGTGGTGAACGGGTCGAGCGCGCCGACCACGCCGGGCAGCTGGTTGGCCTCCTGGACCAGGCCCAGCACAGCGCTCTTGAGCGGTTCGTCGGAGAGGGTCCGGGCCTCGGGCGCGCGCACCACGATGGTGCCGGTCGCGCCGCTGGCCTCGGGGAACTCGGTCTTGAGCGCGTCGATCGCGCGCTGCGACTCGGTGCCGGGCATGGTGAAGTCGCTCGAGGTCGGGCCCATGAAGGCCACCGCCGCGCCACCGAGGGCGGCGAGCAGCACGAGCCACAGCGCGACCACCGCTCTCCGGCGGCGGAACGAGGCCCGGCCGAGCCTGTACAGCAGGGTTGCCATGTCAGTCCTTGTCTGGAGGTGGGGGGAACAGGGCCCGGCGGGCGACCCCGGTGAGCGCGGGGCGCAGCTCGGCCGCGTCCCGCTGGTCGTCGATGACCACGCCGGCGATCCCGCCCAGCACCACCTCGGCGGCGATGAAACGGGCGGGATCGGGCGAGTCACCGGCGAAGATGGCGCAGAGCCGGTCGGTCATGGGCCGCACGGTGTCGAACGCCGGTTCATGCAGGAACTGCGGGATGACGTCGTAGATCAGGGCCACCTCGCGCCGGAAGCGCAGCACGAGATCGACAAAGCCGTCGATCGCCGCGGCTTGGACGTCGGCATTGTCCAGACCATCCAGGTACGTCATGAGCTCGGTGAGCGCTTGCACGGCGGGAGCCACCAGGGCGTGCAGGATCGCGTCCTTGGTCGCGAAGTGGTACAGCAGGGTGGCCTTCGAGCACCCGACCGCCGCGGCGATCTCCTGCAGGGACGTACCTTTGTAGCCGGTGCGGGTGAACTGCTCCGCCGCGACGCGGAGGATCTCGTCGCGGGTGCTGACGCGAACCATGATCGCCATCATGCCTGACCGATCGGTCAGAGACTGTCCGATCGGTCAGTAAAGTGGCTCAGGTTACACAGCGGTGAGCTACCGATCGACTGCGGACGGCGTCATGAACCAGTGGTCAAAATCGGACGGATCCGAGAAACCGTCCGCGAACCGCGTTGCGACCTGGGCATTCGCGGCGGCTGCAGCATCGCGTTCGTCCACTCCGTCGCGGCGCGCGCCGTCGACCACCGCGACGGGCTCACGCACGACCGGCGTGAACCGGCCTTGCAGCGTCGGCCGCGCGCCGGCGAGCCGCACGGACCCGGCCCGCGACGCCGCCCAGGGCACATACGTGCCGGCCAGGTCGAGCATCAGGGGCAGGTGCCGGGCGGGCTCCATCGGCTCACGCGCGGTCCACAGATCGGCCGGCCCACCGGGCAGCGCCTCCCAGAACAGGATGTCGCAGAGCCCGTCGAGGGTCAGGGCGGGAATGACGAAGAGCCCACCCACACCGGGTACGGCGTCGAAGCTCACGTGCGGTGCGGTGAACTCCGGATCCGGGCCCAGACCCCGCACGTACGCGATGGACAGCGCCCGTTGCGGGGCGGCGAACGCCGTACGCGCCGGGTCCGGCTCGACGATCGTCGTCAGGTCGCCCTTGCCGGCCGCGACCACCGTGAGCGGTAGCGCACCTCGGCCCCGCGCTGCTCCGCGAGCTCCAGCCAGGCGGCCATCTTGACCCGCTGGTCGACGCTGATCCCGGGGTGGGTCAGGCGCGCGCCGAACGCCGGCGCCCGCTCCCCCGGCGGCGCGGACAGCGAGAACCGCAGGCCCTCGAACGCGAGCGCCTGGGCGTCCAGAGGTTCAGGCCGTACGCCCGCTCGGTCTCGAGCGCGTCATGGAACATCGCCTGGGTGCTCAGCGGCGGCCCCTGCCGCAGCTCGCCGGGGGTGCGGGCGGAGACGACGGTGACCTCGAACCCCTCGGCGAGCAATCCCAGGGCGAACTGCAGCCCGGCCTGACCGGCCCCCACCACACAGACGCGCATGGCGACCATATCAGGACGAAGTGGACTCCGCGGGCTGTCGGTCGTGTGACCACGGAAGGATGAGAAGCACGGCGGTGAGCAGGGCACCCACCACGATCGCGTCGAGCCAGTAATGATTGCCGCTCGAGACGACCACCAGCAGGGTGATCAGCGGATGGGCCAGCCACAGCCACCGCCACCGCGACCGGGTCGCCACGATCAGCGCGATGGCGACGGCCAGCGCCCAGCCGACGTGCAGCGACGGCATCGCCGCATACTGGTTGCTGACCTGGTCGGTGTCGGGCGGCCCGTAGACCGCCGGGCCGATCAGGTGCCCGCTGTCGGCGAGCCCGGTGAACGCCATCATCCGCGGCGGGGCGAGCGGCAGCCCCAGGTGGATGAGCAGGGCCACCCCGGTCAGCGCGGCCAGCGTCCAGCGCATCCAGCCGTACAGCGCCGGGCGGCGGACGTACATCCACACCAGGGCCAGCGCGGTGGCCGGGAAGTGCACGTACGCGTAGTACGAGTTGATCAGCCGCATCAGCGAACGGTGATCGATGAACAACCCCTGCACGGCCGCCTCGGACGGCAACCGCAGGGCGCGCTCCAGGTCCCAGACCCGCTCGGCGTTCGCCATCGCGACCCCGGCATGCCCGGTGGCCAGCAACCGGGCCAGCTCATAGGCCAGGAACAGCCCGCCGACCAGCAGTATCTCCCGAACCGCCGCGAGCACGGCCGCCCGGCGCCCGTCCCTGGCGGACTCCACCACCGTCACGACGGCCCCCGTCCCCGCGCCGCCGCACGCGCCGCGCCCCGGAGATCTTGGCCCCCTGACATCGAGGTGTCACAATCCGGATACCCAGATGTGATCAGCCGCTCAACCCGGTGCCACCCTCTGGACACCCGCCCAACTCTCTGCTTCACCCCCGGGCCGGCCGGTCGAGCGGCACCCACCCACGCCCGCGCCCGCTCACCCGGGGCCGCCCACCCGGCAGCCCCACGCCTCGCAGCCCACGCCTCGGCAGCCCCGCGCCCTGCAGCCCGCGCCCCGCAGCCCCACGTCCCGCAGCCCCACGCCTCGCAGCCCACGCCTCGCAGCCTCACGCCTCGCAGCCTCACGCCTCGCAGCCCCAGGCCCCGCAGCCCCAGGCCCCGCAGCCCCAGGCCCCGCAGCCCCACGCCTCGCAGCCCCAGGCCCCGCAGCCTGCACACCGCACCCGGCAACCACGGCCGAGGCGGCCCCACCCCGGCGATCTCACCCCGAAGTGACCGCGGCGCGGCGGCGGGTCCGGTCAGTCGCGGAGTTTGCCGAGGATGCGGGCGAGCTCGTCGCGATCGGCCGGCTCGAGCGCGCCGAAGAAGCGTTCCGCCTCGGCCCGCCGGGTCGCCTTGATCCGCTCGGCGGCCGCCCGGCCGGCCGCGGTCAGCGACACCAGGGTGGCGCGCCGGTCGGCCGGGTCGTGGTCGCGCTCGACGAGGCCGCGGTCCTGGAGGTCGTCGATGACCTCGGTGGCGGAACGCGCGGCGATGCGCAGGTGCTCGGCCAGCACCCCGGGCCGCATGGAGCCGTGGCGGGTCAGCTCCCCGATCGCCCGGGCCTGGGACGGCGAGATCTCCAGCGGCTCGAGTGTCTCCTTGCTGAGGTGACGCAGGCGGCGGGCGACGGCCCAGAAGAGTTCGGAGAGTGTGCTGTCCTCCACAGGGAATATCGTACCAGCGGTTGCTGTTGTTCCCTCATGTTGAGGTAACCTCAGCAATATCGCGTTCCCGTGGAAAGAAGGCCCACTTGGCAGCCCCATCCGACACCGGCTCCCGCCGCTCCCCCAAGAAATTGACCGCCGCCGAGAAGAAGCAGGCGAAGGACGTCTCCCTGCGCCGCATCGGCCGGCTCTTCACCGCCCACCGGGCCCAGCTCACCGTCGTCGTCGCCATCATCGTGGTGTCCTCGGTGCTCGCCATGGCCTCGCCGTTCCTGCTCCGCGAGGTCATCGACGTCGCGCTGCCCGATCAGAACCTCACGCTGCTGGCCTGGCTCGTCGCCGGCATGGTCGCGGTCGCCGCGGTCACGTCCGCGCTGGGCGTGGTCCAGACCTGGATCTCCACCAAGGTCGGCCAGCAGGTCATGCACCGGCTGCGCACCGACGTGTTCACCCACCTGCACCGCCAGTCGGTCGCGTTCTTCACCCGCACCCGTACCGGTGAGGTGCAGTCCCGCATCACCAACGACATCGGCGGCATGCAGTCGGTCGTCACCTCGACCGCCACCTCGATCGCCTCGAACCTCACCACCGCCGTCGCCACCGCGGTCGCCATGGCCGCACTGAGCTGGCAACTGTCGCTCGTGTCGCTGGTCGTCCTGCCGCCCGCGATCTTCCTGACCCGCCGGGTCGCCCGGATGCGCCGCGAGATCACCGCGCAACGGCAGCGCGAGCTCGCCGACCTCAACGTCACCGTCGAGGAGGGCCTCTCGGTCAGCGGCATTCAGCTGAGCAAGACGATGGGTACGGGCGCCGCCCTCGTCGACCGTTTCACCGCCTCGTCGCAGCGCCTCATCGACCTGGAGCTGCGCTCGGAGCTCGCCGGCCGCTGGCGCATGGCGTCGATGAGCATCATCTTCGCCGCCATCCCCGCGGTGATCTACCTCAGCGCCGGCCTGCCGTTCACCGCCGGGACGCTGAGCATCGGCACCCTGGTCGCGTTCACCGCACTGCAGACCGGCCTGTTCCGCCCGCTGATGGGCCTGCTCGGCGTCGGCGTGTCGCTGACCAGCTCACTGGCGCTTTTCGCGCGGATCTTCGAATACCTCGACCTGCCGGTGGAGGTCGACGACCCGGCCCACCCGGTGACCGCCGACCCGGCCCGGATCGCGGGGCACCTGCGATTCGAGGACGTCACGTTCGCGTACCCGGGCAGCGAGACCGCCGCGGTCGCCGGCGTGACCCTGGACGTCCCGGCCGGCACCTCGCTGGCCCTGGTCGGTGAGACCGGTTCGGGCAAGAGCACCCTCGCCGCGCTCATCGCCCGGCTCTACGACCCCGGTTCCGGCCGGGTCACGATCGACGGCATCGACGTCCGCGACCTGCGCCTGGCCGACCTCGCCGGCATCGTCGGCGTGGTGAGCCAGGAGACGTACCTGCTGCACACCACGATCCGGGAGAACCTGCGCTATGCCCGCCCGGACGCCACCGACGAGCAACTGGAGCAGGCCGCCCGTGCCGCGCAGATCCACGACCTGATCGCCGCCCTGCCCGACGGTTACGACACCGTCGTCGGCTCCCGTGGCCACCGCTTCTCCGGTGGCGAGAAGCAGCGCATCGCGATCGCCCGTACCCTGCTGCGCGACCCTCGCATCCTGGTGCTCGACGAGGCGACCAGCGCGCTGGACACCGAGACCGAGCGCGCGGTGCAGCGCGCCTTCGACGAGCTGGCGAAGGGCCGCACCACGGTGACGATCGCCCATCGCCTCTCCACGGTCCGCGACGCCGACCAGATCGCCGTCGTCGACCACGGCCGGATCCTCGAGTCCGGCACGCACGATGCCCTGGTCTCCTCCGGCGGCCGCTACGCCACGCTCTCTGCGTGACGACGCGGTCACAGCTCATCCACATGTGCTGCTCAGGGTGGTCACAACGCCCCGGCCGAAGCTTTCCCCATGACGATGGCAACCTCAGCCGCTCCCGGCAGCCGCTACGGCGCCGCGGAACGACCCGCGCGGATCCTGGTGGTGGACGATGAGCCGTCGCTGGCCGAGCTGCTCACGCTGACGCTGAGCTACGAGGGCTGGGACGTCCGTAGTGCCTGCCACGGCGCGACGGCCCTGACCACGGCGGCCTTCTTCACCCCCGACGCGGTCCTGCTCGACGTGATGCTGCCCGACCTCGACGGTGTCGAGGTACTGCGCCGGCTGCGCAGCGAGTGGCCCGGGCTGCCGGTGCTGTTCCTGACCGCCCGCGACTCGGCCGAGGACCGTGCGGCCGGCCTGCTCGCCGGCGCGGACGACTACCTGACCAAGCCGTTCAGCCTGGACGACGTGGTGTCGCGGCTGCGCGTCGTTCTCGGCACCTCCGAGGTTGCCCCGGCCGGCACGGTGCTCAGCGTCGGCGACGTCGAGCTGACCGTGGAGAGCCGCAGCGTGCGCCGCGGGGGCGTGCCGGTGCCGCTGACCGGCGCCGAGTTCGAGGTGCTGCACCGCCTGATGCGCAGCCCGGGCCAGGCCGTGCCGGACCCGGAACTCGGCGAGCAGCTGCCCGCCGGGCTCCGAGCCGTGGTCACGTTGTGCCTGGCGTCACTTCGGCGCAAGTTGGGCGTACGGATAACCGTCGTGCCGGACGGCCCGGGACCGGCGCACCGCCTGGAGCTCTAGCTCTTCGCCTTGACCGGCTCTTTCACCGGCTCTTTTTTCAGCGCGGCCTCGGCCTCGGCCTCGGCCCGGCGGCGCTCGAACGGGTCACCGTATTCACGGACCGCCATCCGGGCGTAGGACTGCTGGAACGTCGCCACCCGTTCGGAACGGCCCCGGCCCAGGAAGCTGACGAACCAGTGCACCACCGCGGTGAACCTGTTCTTGAAGCCGACCATGTAGAGCAGGTGGACGGCGAGCCACATCAGCCAGCCGATGAAGCCGGACAGGTGGATCTTGCCGATGCTGGCCACCGCGTGGAACCGCGACACCGTCGCCATGCTGCCCTTGTCGAAGTACTCGAACTTCTGACCGGTCTCCTGCCGCTTGAGGCGGCGCTTGATCTGGTCGGCCGCGTGCCGGCCGCTCTGGATCGCGACCTGCGCGACGCCGGGCAGGCCGTTGAGCGCCATCATGTCGCCGACCGCGAAGATCTCCGGGTGACCGGGCAGCGAGCAGTCCTGCTCGACCATGATCCGGCCGGCCCGGTCGGTCTCGGCGCCCGCCGCGGCCGCGAGCTTGCGGGCCAGCGGCGGTGCGGCGACCCCCGCGGCCCACATCTTGGTCATCGACTCGATGCGCTCGGTGCCGCGCTTGGTCTTGACGTCGATGCCGGTCGCGTCGACGCCGGTCACCATGGTCTCCAGCTCAACCTCGACGCCGAGCAGGTGCAACTGCCGCAGCGCCCGGGTGGACAGCGCGTCACCGAACGTCTTGAGCACCGCGTCCACGGCGTCGATCAGGATGACCCGGGCCCGCTTGGGGTCGATGTGCTTGTACTGCCCGGCGAGGTTGCGGTGGGCCAGCTCGGCGATCTGCCCGGCCATCTCCACCCCGGTCGGGCCGGCGCCGACGACCACGAACGTCATCCAGCGTTCCTGCTCGGCGGGATCGGTCTGCAGGTCGGCCAGCTCGAACGCGCCGAAGATCCGGGCGCGCAGCTCCAGCGCGTCGTCGATGCTCTTCATGCCGGGCGCGTGGTCGGCGAACTGGTCGTTGCCGAAATACGACTGGGACGCGCCGGCACCGACGATCAGCGTGTCGTACCCGACCTCGTAATCGATGCCCGGCGCCGAGACGGAAACCTTCTTGGCCTCGACGTCGATGTCGGTGACCCAGCCGAGCTTCACGTCGACGTTGTCCTGCCGGCGCAGGATCTCGCGGATCGGCGGGGCGATCTCGCCCTCGGAGAGGATGCCGGTCGCCACCTGATACAGCAGCGGCTGGAACAGGTGGTAGGCGGTGCCGTTGATCAAGGTGATGTCGACATCGGCGTTCTTGAGCGCCTTCGTCGCGAAAAGACCGCCGAAACCGGCACCCACGATCACCACACGATGCCGGTGAGCAGTGCGATCAGCCATTTTCCGGGCCTCCGGTCCTCATGGTCGTGTTCTCGTACGGTATCAACGACCCAATGGAATCTCAGTTCGTGTTGTTCCCTGGACGTCACCATGTACTAACCCGATTCCAGGCCGGGTATCTGGCTGATTTCCCGGACTCGACGATCATATGGGCGGTAACCTCCGCAAACCACGCGAACACCAAGCGCAACCCGGTGCCGTTCCACCGCCGGGAAGCCGCGATCGAGCGCTTCAGCGTGCTCGCCGGCCTGCGCTCGCTGGTCGTCCCGGTCTTCGACACCGCGCCCACCGACCGCTTCGCCGAGGTCACCCTCAAGAACGTCGCGGTGGCCACCGGCATCACGCTGACCCCGGAGAACACCGTGGTCGCGTGCTCCACACCCCAGGTCGCCGCCCTGTACGAGCTGCTCGGCTTCCGCATCGCCGGCGTCGAGGCCGCGCTCAGCCCCGTACCGGAAAGGCCCTGGGATGTGCTCCTGCGCCTTGCCGCCGGGGACGAGACGTGGCGTGAGCTGGCCCACCCGGCCACAGCCGACGTCTTCGACCGCTACCGGCTGGTCGACACGGTCCGCACGGTGATGAACGACCCGGTCGTCGGCGACGAGGGCGGCCTGACCACGACCCGTGACTACCGCACCTACGCGGAGGCGTTCGCCGACGCGGCCGAACGCAAATGGGACCTGGTCCGCCCGCACGTGCGACCGGGCCGGATCGTGGACATCGGCTGCGGCGCCGGCGCGGTCCTCGAACGCGCCGACCAGGAACCGGCCCTGCGCGAGAGCGACCTCATCGGCGTCGAGATCGCCCGGCACCTCTACGACGAGTGCGTGCACAAGAAGGCCCAGGGCTTCTTCCGCAACGCCAACGTCTACTTCTACCGCCGCAACGTGCTCGGCGGCGCCATCTTCCCGCCACGCTCGGTCGACACGACGCTGACGTTCGCGCTCACCCACGAGATCTGGTCCTACGGCGACCGGGCCACCTCACTGCGGGCGTTCGCGCAGGCCATCTACGACCACACCGCGCCCGGCGGCGTCTGGATCAACAGCGACGTCTGCGGCCCGGACGGCCGCGACCGCACGATCCGGCTCACCCTGAGTGACACCGACGGCAACAACCCCGCTTCGGTACGACGTGAGCTCGCGTCCCTGTCGACCCCGGAAGTCGCGGAGTACGTCGGCGGCCTGTCCACCCGGGCCCGCCTGGACCAGTTCGCCACCGACTACCGTTTCCCGTTCTCGTTCACCCCCGTCGACGCCACCACCGTGGAACTCCCGTTCGGCGACGCGATGGACTACCTCACCCGCAAGGACTACCCGGACAACTGGCTCTCCGAGACCCAGGAACAGTTCTGCGGCTTCGAGTTCGCCGACTGGAAGTCCCTGCTCACCGACATCGGCTTCGAGATCGACCCGGCGTCGGAGACCCTGCGCAACGAGTGGATCGTCGACAACCGCCTGGCCCCGGTCGCGTCCCTGACCACCCCGTCCGGCACCCCGGTCGACTGGCCGGTCACCCACGTCTTCCTGGTCGCCCGCCGACCCCTGAACACCTAGCGGAGCCGGATCTTCACATAACCCGAGTTGCGATGACTCCAGTCACGAGAACGGAGAGTAGTCGTAGTTTCTGACTCGCCGACGGTCTTCCGTCTTGCCGCACCGCCACCTGATCCTGATCCGTGCCAGCTGCCGCCCGTCTCCGGGAGCACCCGCCGGAGACCCGCCCCTAACGTCCGGACGCGGCAAGGATCCGGGGCGGCTCCAGGGTGGCCGCGGGCACGGACACCGTGAGAGTCGCGCGGACCGGAAGATGGTCCGAGCCGACCGCCGGACCGACCCCGGTCTGCGTGGCGGTGACTCCCGGCCCGGTCAGGATGTGGTCGATCTGAGCCACCGGACGATGCGCCGGCCAGCTGCGCCCACGGACCGAGGGCCGGTGGGCGCCACCCAGCCAGACGGTAGGACGGCACATGTTCAGATCGCCGGCGATGACCGTCGGGACCGAGGAACCGGCCAGACCCGCGAGCAGACGGCGCATCTGAGCCGGGCCGTGGGCCAGCCGGTGGGTCAGGTGGACGTCGACAACCCGAAGCACACCGGTCTCGCCGACGGGGATCTCCGCGACCAGCGCCCGGCGAACGCCCACCACGTCACCGGGGGCCGCACCGAGGGGGATCGTGCCGAGGCTGCGCCACGGGATCCGGCTCATGACGGCCAGCCCCCAGGCCCCGGTCTCGGTGTCGTCATCCGCGACACCGAGACCGGCGAGGGTACGACCGGTGATCACGTCGATCTCCGCGTACGCCCGGTAGCCGCACACCTCCGCGGCCCGTTCGGCGACACTCCGCTCCCCGACCGGACGCCAGTTCTCCTGCACCACGATGACGTCGGTGTCCAACGAGGCAACGGCGGCCTCCACCGAATACCGCCCCGACGCACGGTCGCGGCCGGCGTGCAGGTTCAAGCTGGCCAGACTCAGGCTCACCGGTGTTCTCCGTCCGCTCCGTCACTCGGCTGATCTATCGCGAGCTTGGGCCCGGAATCTGAGGAGAACGTGTGCCCGTCCTGAGAGATCGAGGGCACAGCGTGTGGGGCGTCCTAGGATCCTAGAAGTATTTCCGGATGCTCTGCGGGCCCGATCCGGCCGACAGTGCCGCCTGCCGCCTGCCGCGTTCCCCTTCGGCGTGGGCTTATGACAACAGACCTCCGCGGACGAGGCCGCCCCATGAATGGCGACGGGCATCGAACGCGGGGCCCCTGGCTCACTAGAAGTTCGGCGGGTGTGATCGACAGGGCTACAAGCCCGTCAGACACGCGAGGTCGTGCGGCCCTCACGACCGGCGCAAACGCCCGACCTCACGACCGGCGCAGCGCACGGCCTTCACGACTGGCGTACTGCCCAGACCCCCACAGCTGGCGTACTGCCCGGACCCTCACAGCTGACGTATCGCCCGGCCTTCACGGATGGCGTATCGCCCGGCCCTCACGGCGGGTGAGTGAGACAACCGGGGCTGCGAGGCAGGTGAAGAGCCCAGCAACGGCGGCGACGGCCAGGAACGCGGTACGCAGGCCATCGGCGTCGGCGAAGAAGCCGACAAAGACCGGACCCGCCAGAAAGCCCAGGTAGGCCGTGGTCGCGACCCGCGAAGTAGCCCGGCCTCGTCGCGTACCGTCGATGCCGGAAAGCGCCGCGCTGATCAGTGTTGGATAGAGGATCGCGGTCCCGCCGGCCGCAACAGCGAGTCCCACCAGCGCCACGACGAGATGATCTGAGACAGCGACGAGCGCCGTACCTGCCATGGCGGCGGCCCCGCCGCCGAGCAACATGCCTCTCGGATGGCGGCGGCTCAGGTCTCCCGAGACGAACCGGGCCACACTGGCGACAGCGGCGAACACCGCCGGGGCGGCGGCACTGAGCCCCGCCCCCGAACCGAGGACGTCGTGCAGGAACACCGCCGACCAGCTCTGGTGGGCGTTCTCTACCGCGAACGCAAGCGCCGCCACCATCCCGACCGTGACCAAGGGCAGGACCGCCAGTCTCCCGGCCTGTCTGGCGACCAAGGCCACCCGCTGGCTGCCTCGCTCAGGCAACCCCGATCCGTCACTCAGTCCGTCCCCCTCACCCAACCTGGCCCCCTCACCCAACCTGGCCCCCTCGTCCGGTCCGGCCCACTCCCCCAATACAGGTGCATGAGTCGGGTGACGACCGACAAGGAAGAAGCCGGCGGCCAGGGCTCCGACCAGGACCAGGGCGAAAGGTAGAACGACAGGAGCATCCACAGCCGTGGAAAGGCCCGTCAGAACGCTGCCGCCGACGACCGCCGCCGAGAATGTCGCATGGGAGCGAGCGATCACCGGTTTGGCCGCCTTGTTCTCCGCATCCGCGGAGAGGGCGTTGATGGCAACGTCCGCGGCGCCTGAGGTCGCGCCGATGACGAGCAGGCCCCCACACAGCGCGGGAAGATTGTGGGCGGCCAGGATCGCCGCCGGCCCGGTGAGGCCCAACAGGATGATGGTGACGGCGGTGACGCGGACACCCCAGCGGTCGATCGCCCTGCCGACAAAGGCCATCGCTGGCAGAGCTCCGAGGCCGATGAAGAGCAGGGCATATCCCAGCTGGGCGTCGGTGACTCCGGCTTGGTCACGCACCGCGGGGATCGACGCGCCCCAAGCACCCCAGAACGCGCCGAAGACAATCCAGGGACTGTAGACCTTCATCTGTGTATCGTTACACAATGGCTGTGACGATGGCGGAGGTCGCCGCCCGGGCGGGAGTCTCGGTGATGACGGTTTCCTATGCTTTCAGCAGGCCGGAACGGGTTTCTGCCACAACGCGTGATCTCGTGCACCGGACCGCGCAGGAGATGGGATACACCGGCCCCGACCCCGGCGCTCGGGCTTTGCGCACCCGGCGGGCCGGGGCCATCGGGGTCGTGCTGGGTGAGCACCTGACCTACGCGTTCGAGGATCCGCAAGCGACCAGGTTCCTGGCCGGGGTGGCCGCGGTCTGTGTGGAGGCCGGGCTGGGGCTGACGCTCATCCCCGTGACCGGCGGCCCGGGTGACGCGGACCGGGTGCGTGAGGCGGCGGTGGACGGCTATGTCGTCTGGACCACCGCTGATGACGACCCGGTGCTGGAGGTGATCGGCCGCCGACCCGCGGTGGTGGCCGGCGGACCGGCGGTGCCCGGTGCCGGCCTGGTGACGATCGACGACCGGGCCGCTGCCCGGGCGGTCGGATTGGCCGTCTTCCGGGGAGCCCGCTCCCCCGCCGTCCTGTCGTTCCCGATGGGGCGCGACCGGATCCCCCGCTTGGTGTCGGGGCCTGACCCGGAAAGTGCGCTGTTCCCGGTCACCAGGCTGAGGCTGGCCGGATACCGGGACGCGATCACCGAACTCGGCGGAGACTGGGCGACCGTGCGGGTCCTGGTGCTTGCCCGCAACGATGCCGCGGAGGCACGGGCCGCCGCGTCCGCGATCGAGGACGCCGATGCTGTCGCGGCGATGAGCGACCAGATAGCGCTGGCCCTGCCGGACTGGCAGGACGGAAGAGCCGCCGGACGACGGGCCACCGACGCCGGAAACACCAGCGAACCGACGGGGGCGAGCCATGCGGTGAGCCGGCGGATCTCCGGATGGGATGACACTGCGGCCGCGGCCGTAGCCGGGTTGACCACGGTTTCGCAGTCGTTGCGGGATCAGGGGAAGGCTTGTGCCCGGCAGGTGGTGTCAGGTGTCGTCGGTGTGGAACAGGCGCGGTGGAGGCTTGTAGAGCGGGCCTCCACCGCGGGGCCTGCCGACGAGGTGAGCGCAGACGGATGAGCGGCAACTCCAAACGGATCCGGGATGTCCTGAAACTGCGAGCCTGGCCGGGTCCGGCCGGGACGGGCGGACTGGGCGGGTTGGGCTGGGCGGGTTGGGCTGGGCGGGTTGGGCTAGGCCACGCTGGGAGGTGTTGGGCCGCTGTCGGAGGGGGCGTTGATTGCGGTCCTGGCTCGCCGGAGCGGTCTCAGCTCTGGACGAATACCGAGACCGAGCGGGCCGGGACGGTGAAGGTGCCGGTTGCCGGGGCGAACGTTGCGGTTCTGAGGATCGGGTCCGCTGAGGCCTGCTGCTCCGGATGGAGGGTCACCCGGGCTCCGCGAAGGGAGCTGACCGTCTGGGTTGCTGTCGACGGGGTGGCGTTGAAGACCACGGTCACCGACTTCCAGCGGCGGTCCACGCCCTGGCTGTCCAGTTTCATCGTTATGACGCCGGGGGTCTCGTCCGCGCCGGAGAGCGGGAACGACAGTCGCTGCTGGATCGACTCGGCGGTGGGCAGGGCGAAGACCGGGGACGAGTTGCGGATCCTCAGGAGTTCCAGGTAGCGGGCGTTGGCCAGTCTCATCGCCGCGCAGCCTGGGACCAGGGACGGGTCCGCGAGCAGGGGCTTCGCGTACGGCCACTTGGTCTCGTTGTCGGGCGCGGGCGGCAGGCCCTTGCCGAAGCCGTTGCCCTGATCACAGTTCCAGTTGATGCGGTTGAACCAGTCGCCGGAGTTGAAGGAGTTGTCGTCCAGGGACTTCGAGCGGAGCTGCTCACTGCCGGTGGTGACAAAACCCGGACCCTGGCCCAGCGCCGTGGTGGCGAGGGCCACGGACTGCTGGCGGGCCCGGTCGATGGGCGAGGTCGCCTGCGGGAGCTTGTAGGCCAGCGCGTCGTACAGGATCTCGTTGTCGTGGGCGTCCACGTAGGCGATCGCCTCGCCGGGTGCCGCTGTGTACCCGGCCGGGGCTCCGTTGTAGTCGATCTGGGCTCCGGTGTGGGACTTGCCGTCGGTCCCGACGAAGGTGTAGCCGGCCAGGTTCCCGGTGAGACCGACCTTGATCAGGTCCTGGTCGTGCAGCAGGCGGGCCCGCTGCTCCGCGGGTGTGCCGTTGACGGGGTCGCCGTTGGGGTCGGTGTAGAGCCCCGACCCGAAGCCCTGGACGCGGGGATTGTCGTCGAAGGGGCCGCCGCCCCGGACGGCATCGCGCTGGCGGTCGTTGAAGGTCGCCACGCCGGTGCCCGCCATGTTGGCCTGGCTGGCCTGCTCGAAGCGTGCGTCGCCCACGACCTCGCCGAAGTCCCAGCCCTCGCCGTACAGGAGGATGTTCTTGCCGTCGACGCCGTCCTTGGCGGGTGTGAGGCGGTCGAGGGCCGCCCGGACCGCCAGGATGTTGTCCCTGGGGTGGTGGCCCATGAGGTCGAAGCGGAAGCCGTCGATCTTGTAGGCGCGGGCCCAGGTGACGATCGAGTCCACGACGAGTTTGCCCATCATCGTGTTCTCGGGGGCGGTGTTGAAGCAGCAGGTGGAGTTGGCGACGGCGCCGTCCCCGAGCAGCCGCTGGTAATAGCCGGGAACGATCTGATCGAGCACCGAGTACTGCGCGGTGCCCGCGGCCGCGGTGTGGTTGTAGACGACGTCGAGCACCACGCGCAGGCCCGCGTTGTTGATCCCGGCCACCATCTGCCGGAACTCCTTGGTACGGCCGGCGCCCTGCGGATCGGTCGCGTAACCGCCCTCGGGCGTGGTGTAGTGCAGCGGGTCGTAGCCCCAGTTGTAGCCGTCACCCTCGGCCACCTCGGCGACACACTTCTGCTGCAGATCCGAGTCGGGTGGCAGCGAGGCCAGGTCGCAACGCGGCTGCAGCTGGTCGGCGTGACGTTCCGGGGTGGACGCGAAGTCGAAGACCGGTAGCAGGTGGGCATGGGTGGCCCCGGCGTCCGCGAGCTCTTTCAGGTGCCTCATGCCCGGTGTCCGCGGGTCGTGGAACGCGCGGTACGTGCCTTCGGGCGAGAAGTCGCGTACCGAGAGCTCGGTGATCTGAGTGTTACCTTTCTTCGCGACGGGTTTGCGCAGGGACGCCCAGCCCGCGGGGATCAAATCCGGATCGGCGAGATCCGCGATCTGGCTGTGTGTGGAGTCCGCCGACAGCGCGATCGAGTAGGGGTCGGTGACGCTCGCGGTGACCACTCTCTGTTCGGTGGGCTGCCATGCGGTCACGCGATAGCGGTAGTACTTGCCCTTCCAGTCCTTGGTGCCGCGGACCGACCAGACACCGGTCCGCGCGTCACGCCACATGGCCACGCCGCGCGGCGTCGATGTCGGCGAGTCGAACAGTTCCAGACTCACGGACTGCGCGGTCGGGGCCCAGACGGCCAGTTTGGGGCGTCCCGCGGTGAAGACCGGGCCGAGGGTGGCCCTGGCAGCCGCGGAGTACAGGTCGTCGAGCGCACCCGCGAGCTGCACACCGGTCGCGGACAGGAGCTTGCCGGCGGCATCGCGTTCGGTGACCGCGATCTGGCCTTTGAGGATCTCGCGGACGTCGCTGCGGGGCAGTTTGAAGGTGTTGTACTGCCACAGATGGGGGAATCTTCCCCGTTGCGCCTCGGTGAGCCCGTTGCGTTGCGCGCTCAGGCGCAGGCTGTGCTGGGGCGCGGCGGGGTCGAGCCCGCCCTGCGAGGCCCAGACCAGGTCGTAGACCCGGCCGTCGGTGCCGGCGCCGGTCGGCTCGAGCGTGCTGCCGGTGCCGGTCTTCCAAGCGATGGTCGAGCGGTCGAGCCAGATCGCGGCCGACTTCGTGACATCGGTGGTGCCACCTCCCGCCGCCTTGCGGACCGGGGGCACCAGCCTGTCGGGGACGCCCGAGAGCGTCCATATCTCCCGCCCGGCGGTGGCGAAGTCGACGCGCTGATCACCGGGCAGGTCTTTGGCGTCACCGTTGTGCACGATGTAGTTGAGGCCGGTGGCACCGGAGGCGAGCGGCACCCGGAACGTCACGCCGAACGCGTCCGAGGCGGCGGGCTGCAGTGGAGCGGCCCAGTCGGTCGGATTCGCGGCGCCTTCCCAGACGTGCAGTCCCCAGCCGGTGTAGTCACCGCCGGTTCGCCGGTAATGGATGATGGCGGTGGTGGGGTCCTGCGGCGAGCCGGGCGGCGAGGTGCCGACTGCCGGATCACCCTGTTTCAGCCACACCTCAGGATTGACCGTGGGGTCGAGGAAGCGGTCTGCTGCCACGTCTTTCACCCCGTTCTTGTCCACGACGACGAGACCGACGCTCTTCGCGCCGGGCTTGAGCTTCACCCAAGCAAAGCGACCGTACGCGTCCTCGCCCGCGAAAATTTGGCCCTGTGGATAACTCGTCTGCGCGGACGGATCGATGTCCCCGAAGGCGTAAAGTCCCCAGTCGTCGTAGTCGCCGGCCGGGCGTTGATAGTGGATCACGGCATAGTCCGGACCTGCGGTGATGGCCGGTGTCCCGACCTTGATGCCGCGTGTCGCCATGGCTGTCCGGCCCCGGCTGTCTCGCACGGTCGCCCGGTAGGTGACCTCGGTCCCACCGGCCAGCCCGGCCAGGTCGTGGTGGACGGCCGGGCCGGTGCCGAGGCTCTCCCAGCGGCCGCGACCGGTGCGGGCCTCGACCGTCACGGTGGCGAGCGGGTCGCCGGTCGTGGCCGTCGTCACGTCGGCCCGGGTGGGCACGAGCGCACCGGCCTGTGGTGACGTGAAGCCGACAGTCGGGGCCGCTGCGGACAGCGGAACGGTCTTCGCCGCGCGGTAGACGACCGCTGACAGCGCGGGGACGGTCACGGTGAGCTTGCCGTTCGCGCCGGTGACCTTGCCGCCCGCGCCGCCGTAGACGCCCTGGAACGAGGAGCCGGCGGTCCACGTGTCCACGGTGACGGTCTGTGTGGTGGTCGCGTTGTTCACGGCGACGACGTATTCGCGGCGTTCCGCGTCGTTGATCCGGGACGTGGCGAAGATTCCCGGGCCGTCGGCGGCGTACCTGGTGATCTGTCTGCCGTCACGCAGTGCCGGGTGCGCCTTGCGCAGTGCGCCCAGGGTGGCGATGGTCCGGTAGAGGGGGTGGCCGGTCTCGAAGTTGGCCTGGGCGTGGGTGCGGTCGGTGCCGATCAGGTCGTCGTCGAGGTAGTCGGCCGTCCGGCTCGCGAACATGTCCTGGCGGGCGTCCTTGTCGCCGCCGGGGCCGGTGAATCCCTGCTCGTCACCGGAGTAGATCACCGGCTGACCGCGGGTGAGGAACATGAGCTCGTGGGCGAGCTGGTCGCGGCGCAGGTATGTGCCCGGGTCACCGGAGCCGGCTTCGATGAACGAACCGATGCGGCCCATGTCATGGTTGCCGAGGAATGTGGGCAGCCGTCCCGCACTCGTGCTGACGGTGGTGTACAGGCTGTCCTTGGCGTACACGTCGGCGAGGTCCTGGGCCGAGCCGCCGTCGGCGGTGAAGGACTTCGCCGCGGCCTGGAAGGAGAAGTCCAGGGTGGCCGGCAGACCGCCCCGGCGGACGTAGGTGGATTCGACTTCCTGATCGGCGCTGTAGACCTCGCCGAACATGAAGAAGTCCGGCTTGCCGGCCTTGGCGGCGGCGTTCTCGACACCCTGGGAGAACTGCGGCCAGAAGTCGAGGTCGGTGTGCTTGACGGTGTCGAGGCGATAACCGTCGATGCCGGTCGAGCCGATCCAGTCGGCGTAGATCTTGGTCATGCCGCTGACCACCTCGGGACGTTCCGTCCACAGGTCGTCGAGGCCGAAGAAGTCGCCGTACTCGCTGTCCTCGCCGGTGAACGTGGTGTCGCCGCGGTTGTGGTACATCGCCGGGTCGTTGAGCCAGGCGGGGACCTTGACCTTCGCGTCGGCGGGGTCGATGACCGGCGTGTACGGGTACGACCCGTCGTCCACCGCCGGGAACGCGCGCGTGCCGTCGGCGTAGTTGCGGTCCTCGAAGGTCCGGCCCTGGGCGTCGAGGTAGGGCTGGGCCGACTTGTCGACGTACGCGTATTCGTTCTCGGCGTACTTGATGATGTCTGCGGTGTGGTTGACGATGATGTCGAGGTAGATTTTCATGCCGCGCCGGTGGGCGAGCTGGACCAGGCGCTTGAGGTCGGCGTTGGTGCCGAAGTGCGGGTCGACCTGGGTGAAGTCGGTGATCCAGTAGCCGTGGTAGCCGGCCGAGACGTCGTTGCCGCTGCCCTGCACCGGGCGGTTCTTGAACACCGGGGCGAGCCAGATAGCGGTGGTGCCGAGGCCCTGGATGTAGTCGAGGCGGTTGATCACGCCCTGCAGGTCGCCGCCGTGGTAGAACCCCTTGTCCGCCGGGTCGTAGCCGGTGGCGAGCCGGTCCCCGCCGAGGCCGCCGCGGTTGTTCGCGGTGTTCCCGTCGGCGAACCGGTCCGGCAGTGCGAAGTAGAACTGCTCATTGGGCGGGGCAGGTCTCGCGACCGGCGGTGGCGCCGCGGAGACCGAGGAGGCGGCCGTCACCCCCGATCCCGCACCCAAGGACAGAACGACGGCCAGCAGCAACCGGCTCACGCGCGACATCTGCACATCGAGACCTTCCTATGGACGCGGACGACGCACGCTAACCTTCCGGCGAATGTCCATGCAAGACTTTGCAAGACCTGACTTGTCTTTACAACGCATCGCGCCAGAAACGCCGCGGACACCTGCTACCGGGATGGGAGGATCAGGGCATGAGCGAATACGACGTCATCGTCCTCGGGGCCGGGCCGGTGGGCGAGAACGTGGCCGACCGGGCGGTCCAGGGCGGACTGACCGCGGTCCTGATCGAGCACGAGCTGGTCGGGGGTGAGTGCTCGTACTGGGCGTGCATGCCCTCCAAGGCGCTGCTGCGCCCGGCCCAGGCACTGCGCGCGGCCCAGCGCGTCGGTGGCGCCGCGCAGGCGGTCACCGGCAGACTGGACGTGGAGGCCGTGCTGGCCCGCAGGGACTCCTTCACCAGCAACTGGAAGGACGACGGCCAGGTCAAGTGGCTCGAGTCGGCGGGGATCGGCCTGCTCCGCGGGCACGGCCGCCTCAGCGGGGAGAAACAGGTCACGGTCACCGCCAAGGACGGGACCGAGACCGTGGTCACCGCGCGGCACGCCGTGGTCGTGGCCACCGGGTCCGACGCGCTGATCCCGCCCGTCCCCGGCCTCGACGACGCGGACCCCTGGACGAGCCGCGAGGCGACCAGCGCCAAGACCGTGCCGGCCAGCCTCGCGGTCATCGGCGGCGGGGTCGTCGGGGTCGAGATGGCCACCGCCTACGCGAGCTTCGGTACCACCGTGACCCTCATCGCCCGCGGTGGCCTGCTGGCCGGCTCGGAGCCGTTCGCCGGCCAGAAGGTCGCGGCGGCGCTGACCGAGCAGGGTGTCACCGTGCTGCTGAACACCGCGACGAAGAGCGTGACCCGCGGCGACGACGGGGTGCTCATCGAGCTCGGTGACGGCGGCAAGGTGCACGCCGACGAGGTGCTGATCGCGACCGGACGCTCACCGCGGTCCGCCGACATCGGCCTGGAGAAGGTCGGGCTCACCCCCGGCGAGTGGCTGCACGTGGACGACACCATGCTCGTCGACGGCTACGACTGGCTGTACGCGGCCGGCGACATCAACCACCGCGCGCTGCTCACCCACCAGGGCAAGTACCAGGCCCGCGCGGTCGGGGACGTGATCGTGGCCCGGGCGGGCGGCAAGCCGGTCTCGGACCAGCCGTGGGGCACCCACGTGGCGACCGCCGACCACCGGGCCGTCCCGCAGGTCGTCTTCAGCGACCCCGAGGTGGCCTCGGTCGGCCTGACCGCCGAGGCGGCGAAGAAGGCCGGGTACGACACCCGCGTCGTCGACTACGAGATCGGCAACGTGTCCGGGGCGAGCGTCTACCAGGACGGGTACTCCGGGACCGCCCGGATGGTCGTCGACGAGAAGCGCAAGGTCGTGCTCGGCGTGACGTTCGTCGGACCCGACGTCGACGCACTGCTGCAGGCGGCGACCATCGCCGTGGTCGGCGAGGTGCCGCTGGACCGGCTGTGGCACGCCGTCCCCGCGTACCCGACGATCAATGAGATCTGGCTGCGCCTGCTGGAGACGTACGGGCGGCCGTGACCCGGCCGGGGCCGGGCAGGAGTCAGCTCTTCTCCTGCTCGGCCTCGATCTGCTTGTTCCACTCGGGCTTGCTGGACTGCCAGCCGTCCTCGTTCATGCCTCGGCGCCAGTACCCGGAGACGGACAGCTGCGACATCGGCAGGCCCTTCTCCACCCGGAGCAGTTTGCGCAGCTCCTTGACGAAGTTGGCCTCGCCGTGGACGAACGCCTGCACGTCGCCGTCCGGCCAGACCAGACCGCGGACAGCCGCCACGAGCTGCTCACCGACCGGGCTCGCGCCGCGGTGCAGCCAGGTGAGCTCCAGGTCAGCGGCGGTCTCGAGCTTCTGCTCCTCGTCCGGCCCGGAGACCTCGACGAACGCGTGCACCCGGGCACCGGCCGGCATGCCCTCGAGCGCCGCGGCGATCGCCGGGATCGCGCTCTCGTCGCCGGCGATCAGGTGCCAGCCGGCGGCCGGGTCCGGGGCGTAGCCACCGCCGGGGCCCATGAAACGCACCGGGTCGCCGACCCGGGCGGCCTTCGCCCAGGGCCCGGCGATGCCCTCGTCGCCGTGCACGACGAAGTCCAGCCAGAGCTCGGGCACGTCGGGCAGCCACTTGCGCACGGTGTAGGTGCGCACGACCGGCCACGACTCACGCGGCATCGACTCACGGATCGCCGCCACGTCGAACGGCTCCGGGTACTCGGTGCCCGGCGGCGGGAACAGCACCTTGACGTAGTGGTCGGTGAACTCGCCGGCCTGGACCTCGGCGAGGCCCGGACCGCCCACGACGATGCGCACCATGTGCGGCGTGAGCTGTTCGATCCGGGTGACGACGCCCGCCTTGGCGGCGCGGACTGGCTTCGGCATACGACCACTTCTTCCCAGCGGAGTGAAATACACGGTAAGGCTACCCTTACCGGGACGGTGCGGTGGCCCGCGAACCTCGGACCACCCGCGGACGGCCCTCAACACCATCGCCCATCGCGCATGAGGTCGATGCGGATCCGTCATTGCCAGGATGGCGAGCGGGCCGCGCCGGTAATGCGCCCGGGGTACGGGGAGGCTTTGCGGTAGCATTGCCCACCGCAAGGTGCAGACGGGGACGAGTAACGCCGCACGCAGCGCGGAGCGAGCCGGGGATGGTGTGAGCCCGGAGGCGTGCGCGGCGCGAAAATCACCCCCCGAGCCTCGCGAGCCCTGAAATGAGGGGGCCACGGATCTCTGCGTGGTCAAGGAGGGTGGTACCGCGGGGCTGAAAGGCCTCGTCCCTCCGTTGGTGAACGATCCCGACGGAGGAAGGACCCGATGTACAAGCCCGTTCCCGCCCAGGTCGACCTGGCCCAGGTCGATCACGAGGTGCTGCACTTCTGGCACGCGAACAGCGTGTTCAACCGCAGCCTCGAGCAGACCGAGGGCCGCCCCGACTGGATCTTCTACGAGGGCCCGCCGACCGCGAACGGCATGCCCGGGACGCACCACATCGAGAGCCGGGTTTTCAAGGACGTCTTCCCGCGCTACAAGACGATGAAGGGGTTCCACGTCGCCCGCAAGGCCGGCTGGGACTGTCACGGCCTGCCCGTCGAGCTGGCCGTGGAGAAGGAACTCGGTTTCACCGGCAAGCAGGACATCGAGGCGTACGGCATCGCCGAGTTCAACGCCCGGTGCCGCGAGTCTGTGACCCGGCACACCGACGCGTTCGCCGAGCTGACCGAGCGCATGGGCTACTGGGTCGACATGGACGACGCCTACCGGACCATGGACCCCGAGTACATCGAGTCCGTGTGGTGGTCGCTCAAGCGGATCTTCGACAAGGGCCTGCTGGTCGAGGACTTCCGGGTGGCGCCGTGGTGCCCCCGTGACCAGACCGCGCTCTCCGACCACGAGCTCGCCCAGGGCTACGAGACGGACATCGACCCTTCGGTGTACGTCCGGTTCCCGCTCACCAACGGCCCGCTGGCCGGCACCGCGTCGCTGCTGGTCTGGACGACGACGCCGTGGACGCTCGTGTCCAACACCGCCGTCGGCGTGCACCCCGACTTCACGTACGTGGTCGCCACCGACGGCAACGAGCAGCTTGTCGTCGCCGAGCCGCTCGTCGAGCAGGCGCTGGGTGAGGGCTGGACGCTGACCGGGCAGAGCTACACCGGCAAGGAGATGGAGCGCTGGACCTATCAGCGCCCGTTCGAGCTCGTCGACATCCCGGACGCCCACTTCGTCGTGCTGGCCACCTACATCACCGCGGACAGCGGCACCGGCCTCGTGCACCAGTCCCCCGCTTTCGGCGCGGACGACCTCGCGACCTGCCGGGCGTACGGACTGCCCATGGTCAATCCCGTGCGCCCCGACGGCACGTTCGAGGCCGACGTACCCCTCGTGGGTGGTCTTTTCTTCAAGGCCGCGGACGCTCCCCTGGTCCTGGACCTGCAGTCGCGGGGTGCGCTCTTCCGGGAGCAGCAGTACGAGCACAGCTACCCGCACTGCTGGCGCTGCCACACGCCGCTGATCTACTACGCGCAGCCGTCCTGGTACGTGCGCACCACCGAGGTCCGCGACAAGCTGATCCGGGAGAACGAGAAGACCAACTGGCAGCCCGAGACGATCAAACACGGACGGTACGGCGACTGGCTCAACAACAACGTCGACTGGGCGCTGTCGCGGTCGCGGTACTGGGGCACCCCGCTGCCGATCTGGCGCTGTCCCGAGGGGCACCTCACCTGTATCGGCTCGCTGGCGGAGCTCGGTGAAAAGGCCGGCAAGGATCTGACCCACCTCGATCCGCACCGGCCCTACATCGACGCGATCACGTTCGGCTGCTGGTGCGGCGCGACGTCCACGCGCGTGCCCGACGTCATCGACGCCTGGTACGACTCGGGCTCGATGCCGTTCGCGCAGTTCGGCTACCCGTACAAGAACAAGGAGCTGTTCGAGCGCAGCTACCCGGCACAGTTCATCTCCGAGGCGATCGACCAGACCCGTGGCTGGTTCTATACCCTGATGGCCGTCGGCACGCTGGTCTTCGACGAGTCCGCGTACGAGAACGTGGTCTGCCTCGGGCACATCATGGCCGAGGACGGCCGCAAGATGTCCAAGCACCTGGGCAACATCCTCGAGCCGTTGCCGCTGCTGGAGCGGCACGGCGCGGACGCGGTGCGCTGGTTCATGGCCGCGGTCGGCTCGCCGTGGGCGCAGCGCCGCGTCGGGCACAACACGTTGCAGGAGGTCGTGCGCAAGACGCTGCTGACCTACTGGAACACGGCCGCGTTCCAGGCGCTGTACGGCCGTACCGCGGGATGGACGCCGTCGGACGCGGACCCGGCGCCGGCCGATCGTTCCGTTCTGGACCGGTGGGTGCTCTCCGAGTTGAACACGCTGGTCAAGCGCGTCGATGCGGCGATGGCCGCGTTCGACACCCACGAGACCGGCAAGCTGCTCGCCGCGTTCGTCGACGACCTGTCCAACTGGTACGTGCGCCGCAGCCGGCGCCGTTTCTGGCGTGGGGACCCGGCCGCCCTGGCCACCCTGCACGAGGCACTGCGCACGGTGACGCTGCTGATGGCCCCGCTCACGCCGTTCATCACCGAACGGGTGTGGCAGGACATGATCGCGTCGGTCGATCCGACCGCCGCGCAGTCGGTGCACCTGGCCGCGTACCCGTCACCGGACGAGACCTTGATCGACGCCCGTCTGGGCGAGCAGATGGAGCTGGTGCGCCGCCTGGTCGAGCTGGGCCGCACGGCCCGGGCCGAGTCGGGCATGAAGACCCGGCAGCCGCTGGCCCGCGCCCTCGCGTCGGGCAAGGGTTTCGAGTCGCTCGACGCCCCGCTGCTGCAGGAGATCGCGGCCGAGCTCAACGTCGGTGTCGTGCTGAACGTGGCAGCCGCCGGCGGTTCGCTCGTGGACACCACGGCCAAGGCCAACTTCCGCCCGCTCGGCAAGCGGTTCGGCAAGGGCGTCCAGGACGTGGCCAAGGCGGTCGCGGCGGCGGACGCCGCCGCGCTCAAGCAGGACCTCGCGAAGGGTACGGCGTCGGTCACGGTCAACGGTGAGCTCGTGACGTTGTCCCCGGAGGAGGTCATCATCACCGAGACGCCCCGGGAGGGGTGGGCGGTGGCGTCCGAGCAGGGTGCGACGCTGGCCCTGGACCTGCACCTGACCCCGGAGCTCAAGCGGGCCGGCCTGGCCCGCGACGCGATCCGGCTGATCCAGGAGGCCCGCAAGTCCAGCGGCCTCGAGGTCTCCGACCGGATCGTGCTGCGCTACGCGACGACGGAGCAGGAGACGGACGCGGCGCTCTGGGAGCACCGTGACCTGGTCGCCGACGAGGTGCTGGCCACCGACTACGCGCAGGGCACGCCCGACTGGGGCACGCCCTTCACGGAGGAGCCGATGGGTCTCACGTTCTGGCTGAAGAAGGCCTGACGTTCTTCGTGGCCCGGGCATCCGTGCCCGGGCCACCCCTCGCCGACAGGAGATCTCCATCGACAACGTCGAGTGGATCATGGCCGGGCCGCAGCACGCCGCGAGCCTCGTCGCCATGAACCCGAGCTGGGCGTCGCGCGTGCTCGACGCGGACGCCCCGGCCGAACCTGAGCGCGACTCCCGGATCGAGGATCTGCGGCTCTACGCACCGGCCACCGACCCACTCACCCGGCTCTTCCCCCGGGTCCGCGATCTGGGCAACCTCGTCCGGCTCACCATCGGCCCGAACGCCGACCGGGCGCTCGTGGCCGGGCTCGACGAGGAGTCGATACCCCCGTCGGTGACGACGCTCAGCGTGTTCACTGGTGGTTCCGCCACCACGTGGCCGCGCGGCCTGGTGCTGCCGCACGTGGCCGGCCTGCGAACCGACGGACCGCTGATGTTCCCGGCCGGCACCTTCCCCGGCCTGCGGGCCGTGTCGCTGAAGCCGGCCCGCAACGGCCAGAACCTCGACGCCGCGCTGGCCGCACCCGACCTGCGCGAACTCCACCTGATGACGGTCCCCACCGGCATCTTCGACCGGATCGGCCACCTGCCGCTGACCGGGCTGGGCCTGCTCGGCGGCGGGCTGCCCGCCCTCGACGGCATCGAGACGATGACCGGGCTGGCGTCGCTGCGCCTGCACAACCTGCGCTCGCTGCGGTCGATCGCGGCGATCACCGCACTGGAGAACCTCGAGGAGCTGCAGATCCGTTACTGCGGGGGCATCAAGGACATCGGGTACGTGGCCCGTCTGCCCCGCCTGCGCCGGCTGCAGGTCATCGGCTGCGCGGACATCGGCCTCGCCGGCATCTCCGACACGCTCGCCGGCCTCGACGACGTCCAGATCAGCGCCTCGTCCTGACCCGCGCCCCTCCTGACCCGCGCCCATACTGACCCGCGCCCGTCCTGACCCGAAGCAGCATCCCCGCCGGGCGTCCACTCCGGGCGTCCACTCCGGGCGTCCTCGGCCGGTTGCTCGCTGGACGGGCGTCCTCGGCCGGGCGTCGCCTCTCGGGGTTCTCTACGGGCGTCGCCTCCCCGGGGTTCTCTCCGGGCGTCGCCTCCCCCGGGGTTCTCTCCGGGCCTCGCTTCAGCTCGCGGCCTCGATCACGTGCTTCAGCTCGCGGCCTCGATCACGTGCTTCATCTCGACGATGCCGCGCTCGACCCGGGCTCGTACCGTGTCCGCCATCGCGTGCGGGAGCACATCGGTCAGCCAGACCACGCGACAACGGTCACCCTCGTCGAACACCTGGAACGACGCGTGGTGGTAGGTGATCGGGAGACGCTGGCCATCGGTGACCGAGTAGGCCAGCCGGCGCACATCGTGGTCGACCGCGAGGATGAGCTCCCGGACCTGCCACCCGTCCGGCATCGTCAGGATGCGCACGTCACCCTCGATCCGGGCATCCGCGACCCGGCCCGGCAGGAGTCGCTCATGGACGGCACCGACATCCGCGATCGCCGCCCAAGCTTGTGCGGCCGCGACGTCGACAACCGCCTCGACACAGATCGTGGCCATGACGTGGGAGCTTATCGGTACTCGTGCAGCGGCCGAGCCCTCCCCGAGCCGCTTGTCCCCGGGCCGCTCGCTGCCGGCCACGTGGCAGACATGTAGCCGCCTGGGCACCGTCCCGGCCTGACCGGCCGCGACGGCGGATCGCCGAGGCCCGTGCCCGAGCACGGCGTCGAGCACGGCGTCGAGCACGGCGTCGAGCACGGCGTCGAGCACGGCGTCGAACGCGGCGTCACGACGGAGACACGGGCCTGCCGCGGCCGTTCCGCGTGGCTGCGGCGACGACATCGCTGTTCCGGGCTAGCTCAGGTGCAGATCCGCGATGTCGACGGTGCCGTGGCAGGCTTCCGCCAGGGTCGGCGCGACCGGCCAATGGTCGTCAGCTGCCCAGCCCGAACTTCCGGCGTGCGCCGCCACCACCGGGTATTCGCCCGTGTCATCCGCGGCGTCGCGCATGTCGAACAGGTAGAAGACACCACCACCGTTGAACGCGAACGGCAGGGCGCCCGGCATGGAGGCGGGCAGGTGGTAGGCAAACGTCATGGCCCGGACCCCGGCGGGACCGTCCGTCGGGAAGAGTTGGATCAAGCGATCGCCGTTGCCGAACGAGCCGCCGTCGGAGAAGGCCAGAAGTGCCAGGTAGGACCGCGGCAGGTCGCGGTCGGGCAGCAACCAGCCGGATGGGTCGAGCGGTTGGTACAAGGGGTGGGACGGGTCGCCCGGAGGGAAAGGGTTGCGCTGCTGACCGATGATCTCGGCCGTCTCGACGGCGTCCGGGCCGCCGCGAACCCGCCGTGCGAACTCGTCGAGCGCGCGGGTCCCGGCGCCGGGACAGGGCTCGCTGTGGGCGAATACCGTGCTCCACTCCGGATGAGAGGTCATACCGCTTGTCCGGTCCCGTCGGCCGGGCCGGACCCGGCGACGTCCCGTGGGGCATCGGACTTCGCGTTCTGCTTCCCTGTCACGAGAGGATCATCGCAGTATGGTCACCCATTGGACGCTCGGTTGCGACGCGGCCGAGCCACGGCGGATCGCCGCGTTCTGGCAGCAGGCCCTCGGGTACGTGACGGAACCGGGTTTCGACGGCCCGGACGTGGCCTCGATCATCGATCCGGACGGCCGGGGTCCGGCGATCAGCTTCCTGCGGGTGCCGGAGGCCAAGACCGCGAAGAACAGGATGCACATCGACGTACGGCCAGCCGGCGAACCGCCCTGGGATCCGGCCGAGCGGGAGCGGCTGATCCGCGCAAAGGTGGCGGATCTGCTCACGCTGGGTGCGACGGTGGTCCGGGAGGACCGGTACGACGGGGACTTCGGCCACGTCGTCATGCTCGATCCCGAGGGCAACGAGTTCTGCGTCGCCTGATCACGGCGACGGGCGGCACCTGGGGCCGGTGATCATCCGCGGTGAAAGACGACAGCCGCGTAGGAGACGGTCCCGCCCCGGCATGCGACGGGGTTCAGGGCGGGACCGGTGCCGCTCACGCGGTCTGGTGCGGGGTCACCTCGACGATCAGGTGCTTGGTCAGGGGCTGCTCGCTCTGGATGCTGTTGTCGCTCAGCGCGCACAGGATGTTCAGCTCCGGCATGTAACCCGTGACGCTTCCGCGCGGGGTGTCGTAGCCGATGGCCTGGTAGCCGTAGACCGAGCGGGTGCTGCCGTCGCGGGCGTAGCTGGTGATGTCGATCAGGTCCCAGTCGTTCATGCCCCGCTCGGCCATGTCGTCGCGGTTCATGAACAGGACCGTGCGGGTGTTCTTGACGCCCCGGTAACGGTCGTTGTCCGAGTAGATGGTCGTGTTCCACTGGTCGTGGGAGCGGACCGTGGACAGCATGAGGCGACCCTCGGCCGGGACCACGTCGGGCAGCGGTGAGGTATGGAACTCCGCCTTGCCCGAGGAGGTCAGCCAGATCCGTTCACGGGCCGGCTGCGGGAGCCGGTATCCGATGCCGTCACCGTCGCGGAGCAGGGCGTTGTAGTTCTCGAAGCCGTCGATCGCCGCGGCCATGGTGTCGCGGATCTTGTCGTAGTCCTCGGCATAGGCCTCCCACGGCGTCGCCGAGTCGGGGAGGGTGGCGCGGGCCATGCCGCACAGGATGGCGTTCTCCGACTCGAGGTCCGGTGACGGGGGCTTGCGCTTGCCGTACGACAGGTGGACGTAGCTCATCGAGTCCTCGACCGTGACGCCCTGCTCCTTGCCGCCGCGGATGTCCTCCTCGGAGCGGGCCAGGCAGGGCAGGATCAGAGCGTCCTTGCCGTGCACCAGGTGGCTGCGGTTGAGCTTGGTGCTGACCTGGACGGTGAGCTCGGCGTTGCGCAGCGCCGCGAACGTGTGCTCGGTGTCCGGTGCGGCGAGGGCGAAGTTGCCGCCGACGCTGACGAAGACCTTGACCCGGCCGTCACGCATGGCCTCGATGGTCTCGACGGTGCCGAAGCCGCGTTCGCGGGGCGAGACGATGCCGGTGGCAGCGTCGTTCTTCGCGAGCCAGGCCTCGGTCGGGTGGTGGTTGATGCCGCAGGTGCGGTTGCCCTGTACGTTGCTGTGGCCGCGGATCGGCGACGGGCCGGCGCCCCGGCGGCCGATCATGCCGCGCATCAGCAGCACGTTCATGATCTCGCGCATCGTGTCGACGCTGTGTTCCTGCTGGGTGAGACCCAGGCACCAGGCGATGACAGCGCGACGCGACGTGGCGTACCTCTCGCCCAGGTCGCGGATCTCGGCCTCCGGGACACCGGACTGGTGGATGATGTCCGCCCAGTCGGTCTCGTCGACGAGCTTGCGGTAGGCCTCGTACTGGTCGGTGTGCTCGGTGATGAAGTGCTCGTCGACGGCGCCCTTCTCGAGCACCACCTTGGCGATGCCGCGCAGCAGGGCCAGGTCACCGCCGATGCGGGGCTGGATGTTCATGGTGCCGGTCTTCGTGGCCTTGAACGTGCCCATGGCGACGAAGTCGTGCGGCACGATGGTGCGCCGGCTCGCCGCTTCGATCAGCGGGTTGACGTGCACGATGTCGGCGCCCTTGGCGGCCGCGTGGGCCAGGGCGGTGAGCATCCGCGGCGCGTTCGAGGCGGCGTTGACCGCCATCAGCACGATCAGGTCGGCGGACTCCCAGTCCTCCAGGTCACAGGTGCCCTTGCCGGTGCCGATCGCGGCGGTCAGGGCCCGGCCGCTGGCCTCGTGACACATGTTGGAGCAGTCCGGCAGGTTGTTGGTGCCGTACTCGCGGGCCCAGAGCTGGTAGAGGAATGTGCCCTCGTTGCTGAGCCGGCCGGAGGTGTAGAAGGACGCCTCGTGCGGGCTCGGGAGCGCCCGGAGCGCGTCACCGACCACCGCGTACGCGTCGGCCCACGAGATGGGCTCGTACGTGTCGGTCCGCGGGTTGTAGCGCATCGGCTCGGTGAGCCGGCCCTGGTTCTCCAGGTCGAAGTCGTTCCAGGTGTTCAGCTCGGCGACCGTGTGGGCGGCGAAGAAGTCACGATCGGTGCGCTTGCGGGTCATCTCCCACGTGACGTGCTTGACGCCGTTCTCGCAGAAGTCGAGGTGAAGGCCCTTGCGGTCGTCCGGCCAGGCGCACCCGGGGCAGTCGAAGCCCTTGCCCTTCTTCGCCATCTTGAGCTGGTTCATCTGCAGCACGGCCCGTGGCGCGGCGAGCGGCTCACGGGAGTGCGCGACGATCTGGCCGACGCTGACGGCGGCACCCCAGCCCGCGGACGGGTGATCATAATCGGCCTGAGAGGGCTTGCCGCCTCTGTTCGGACCGCGGCCCTTGGCCGGAATGCCGGGTGAGCCCTGCCCCTGACGATCGCCTTCGCGTGCCATTTTGCCTCCGAACCTACCGAAACTTCCTCATGATCACCGTCCCACGCCGAGGTCAAGAGCGCCACCCGGGTTCGTCATCTGCACACGGCGCGAGGTCTGCGGAAGGACCGCGACCATGGTTGAGTGTCTCGGTATGCCGGACGCTTGGTGGAGAGACGCCGTCGTTTACCAGATCTATCCGCGCTCGTTCGCCGACGCGGACGGCGACGGGGTCGGCGACCTCGCCGGGATCACCGATCATCTGGATTACCTGGCCGGGCTGGGCGTCGGCGCACTCTGGCTGACGCCGTTCCAGCTCTCACCCCAGGCCGATCATGGGTACGACGTGAGCGGCTACACGGACGTCGATCCACTGTTCGGGGACCTGGCGGCGTTCGACGCGCTGGCGGCACGGGTACATGAGTGCGGACTCAGGTTAATCATCGACATCGTGCCGAACCACTGCTCGGACCGGCATCCGCTGTTCCAGGAGGCGCTCGCCGCCGCGCCGGGCACCGCCGCGCGGGCCCGGTTCCATTTCGCCGACGGGCGCGGACCGGACGGGGACGAACCACCGAACAACTGGCTCAGCGTCTTCGGCGGCCCGGCCTGGACCCGGGTCACCGGGCCCGATGGGCGTCCCGGGCAGTGGTACCTGCACCTGTACGCGCCGGAGCAGCCCGACTGGAACTGGACGGATCCGCGGACCGGGGACTTCTTCGCCGACGTGCTGCACTTCTGGTTCGACCGCGGGGTGGACGGACTCCGCGTCGACGTCGCCCACGGGCTGTTCAAGGCCGAGGGCCTGCCCGACCTGGACGACGACGGTCTCGCCGAGGTCACCCGGCGGCGCGGCCGGGGTAACACGCTGGCCACCGACCAGGACGCGGTGCACGACGTCTACCGGCGCTGGCGGAAGCTCGCCGACGGGTACGACCCGCCGCGCGCCCTCATCGGCGAGGTCAACCTGAGCCCGGAGCGGGTGGCCCGCTACGTCCGCCCGGACGAGTTGCACCAGGCGTTCGCGTTCGCGCTGGTCGGTGCGCCGTGGGACGCGCAGCGATGGGCCGACGTGGGCGACCGGCTGCTGTCCACCGCGGGCGGCGCCCCGGTGACCTGGGTGGTGGAGAACCACGATGTCGTACGCACCCCGACCCGCTACGGCACGCCGGCCCGGGCCGCGGCGGCGTTGCTGGCGATCCTGGCGTTACCGGGTGCCGCGTACGTGTATCAGGGTCAGGAACTGGGTCTGCCGCAGGTCGACGTGCCGCCGGAGCAGCGCCAGGACCCTGCCTGGATCCGGTCCGGCCGCAGCCGCGACGGTTGCCGCGTGCCGATCCCCTGGCAGCGTGACCCGGCCGGGACCTACGGCTTCTCCCCCGCGGACACCGCACCGCCGTGGCTGCCGGTGCCGCAGGACTGGGGTTCCTACGCGGGCCCGCCACCGGCGTTCTTCCTGGAGGCGATGCGGCTGCGGACCGCGCTCACGGACGCGGGCGAGTGGTCCGGTGACGACCCGGTGACCTGGACGGCACACGACAACGGTCTGCTCACGGCCGTACGGGCATCGGGGTTCGCCCTGGTCGTCGCCATGGGTGACGAGCCCGTCGAGCTGCCGCGCGGATCGGTCCTGGTCAGCAGCGGACCGCTGACCGCCGAAGGCCTGCTGCCGCCGGACACCGCCGCCTGGCTCACTGTGCGCTGACCGCCGCCCCGGCTCATGCCGCGCCGGCCGCCGGCCACCGGCTCACCCTGCACCGACTCGCCCGGTGCCGGCTCACCCTGCGCCGGCTCACCCGGTGCCGGCTCACCCTGCGCCGGCTCACCCGGTGCCGGCTCACCCTGCGCCGGCTCACCCGGTGCCGGCCGCCCGCTCCGGTGACCGCCCGTCACCTTCGCGGGCGCTGTCGCGTTGTGCTCGTGGTCCGGCCTCCCCGCGCCGGGCGACGAAGGGACGGCCGTGTCTCAGCCATCACCACCGACCCCGGCGTCGCGGTCCCGCAACCTGCTGGCCGCTGTCGCCGTCGTCGCCGACCTCACCGCGGTGGTCGCGCTCTTCTCCGCGACCTCCGGTGCGATCGTCGCGGTGCTCGCCGCGCTGGCCCTGCTCGCCGGGATCTACGTCATGGTCCGCGGCTGGGGTGAGACGTTCGGCCGGCGGCTGCTGCTCGGCGTCGTCGCGGTGGTCGCAGGGGCGTCCACCCTCTCGGCCGTGGTGATCCCCGGGTTGCTGCCCACGGAACCCGCTCCCGATCCGGCCCCGGGGCCCTCGCAAAACGGCACCGCGCCGGCCGCCGCGAAATCGGTCGCGGTCCGCCTGGACGAAGGCACCGCGGCCGACCTCGACGAGGGAAAGAATCATGAACCCGTGGAGACCGACGGGCCGAACGGCGACGTGGACCTGTGGTTCGGGCTCGGCGTGGTCGGCAACGAGGTGCGCGCCAACAACAGCGACTTCGCCCGGGACACTGAACTCGAGAAGGGGTGCGCCAAAGCGATGAGCGGGACGGACCTGGCTCCGAAGCTCTATGCCAACTCACTCAGCCCCGGCACGCACTTCTGCTTCCGGACGTCGGCCGGCAGCCTTGCCATGGGCCGGGTCAACGATGTGGGCGGCGACTACCTGGTCCTGAACGTCACAGTGTGGTCTGGCGCCTGATGGGTACCGTGACCGCATGTTCCTCTTGTTCGGTCTGCGCACCAAGGACCACCTGATCGCATCCGGCGTCATGACCTGCGCGATCTGCGGGTGGGAAGCGGCACAGGCGTTGTACAAGCGGTCCACGAAGTTCACGCTGTTCTTCGTGCCGCTGTTCCCGGTGCGGTCCAGCCGTTACCTCATGCGCTGCTCGCACTGCCAGGGACTACGCGACGCCTCCGCCGACAGCCTGGCCACCGCGGTCCGCTGACGTCCGGCGGGACGCTCTCACGCCGGTTTGGTGGCCGTCACCATGCTGGTGGCGAACCACGGCCCGCCGTACCAGCAGCGGGGGCCCAGATCACGGACACCGACATCCTCGGCGCCGAGGTCGCGCAGCGTGTCCGCGTACGCGCCGGTGTGCAGCAGATCGGCGATCCGGATCCTGCCGCCCGGCCGCAGCACGCGGTACGCCTCGGTGACCGCGGCGGCACGGCCGTCGGTGGTGCCGATGTGATGGATCGCCACGCTCGACGTAACCAGGTCGAACACCGCGTCCGGCAGCGGCAGCGCGCGTAGGTCCCCGGCGATCAGCGGGGCCGGGGCGACAGCGGTCCGGACCGCCTCGGGCGTGTTGCCGCTCTGATCGTCCTCGCGCCACCGGTCGAGACCCACGGCACGGCCGGTCGTCAGCCCGCGCGCGGTCAGGGCGAGCACGAGGCCGCGACCTCAGCCCAGGTCGACGGTGGTCTCGTCGCCGCGCAACGCGAGCAGGACGATCTCCCGCCGCCAGAGCAGAGCCTTGCCGATCAAGGTCGCATACGCGTACGACGCCGCGGCCGCCACCAGCACGACCGCGACAACGGCGATCCCGGTCCCGGGTAGCCAGCGGCCCGACAGGAACGCGACCAGTGTGGCGAACACCGCCGTCACCGCGCCGAGGCACAGCCCGATCAGGATCTTCGGGGCGTCCACGGCGTACCCGTCGGTCATGTCCGGTCCTCTCCGAGCGGCGGCGCGGCTTCGGCTCGCCGGCCGGTTCCGCCGGCCCGAGCGCCTCCGCACCCATCCCCGCAGCCTAGGGGACGCCCGGCCGGTTGCCCGCGGATGTAAGCATCGACTGATGCATAGGGGACCGTTGACCGGCATGCTGCTCACCGCCACGATGATGCTCGCCGGTTGCGGCTGGTCCGGCGACGTCCCCGAATCCGGCTCCGGCCTGGGCTTCACCCGGCACGCCGGCGCCGTGGACTTCCCGTCCGCGTGGGACTACGTGCCGGCCGGCACGTAGTCCCACGATGCTGGTGCCCGAGGGCGGATGTGCGCGGGGCATCGGCACCTACGCGAACGGTTACCGCGACGTCGGCGCCAACTGGCTCGGCACCGAGGTCTGCGACCGGCTCCGGCTCGACCCGGCACCGGACGCGGGCGGGATTGTGGGCGCGGGCGGGACGGTGGGTGACGGGCCACCGGACGTGGCCAACGGGTGGCGCGGCGGCGGCATCAGCGCGCAGGCGGTCGCGGTCGAACCGGACGGGGCGCTGCTCACCGCCGATGACACCGGTCTGGCCCGCTACCGCGACGGCAAGCGGGAACAGCTGGCCCGCTCCGAGCTGTCCACCGAGGGTTTCGAGGGGCAGGGCACCCGAAGCATGGTGCGTGGACTCGCGGTGACCGGCAGCGGTGTGATCGTCCTGGATGCCGGTCTGAGCACCGCGGCCAGGACCGCCCCGGCCCTGCTGCTCTCCACCGACCGGGGCCGCACCCTGCGCCGGGTCGACCTGCCGATCGATCCGGACCGGACGATACTCCCGGACGGGACCCGCGAGGTGGTCGGCGTGATCGCCGCCGCCGGCGACACGATCGTGGCCATCGGTACGCAGTTGCGGCGGGCCACGGTGTGGCGCTCCGCCGACGGCGGGGACACGTGGGCGGTGTCGTCGATCGACGGCCTCCCGGGCAACACGCAGATGATGCGGCTGGTCCGTGCCGGCGCGCACTGGATCGCCCTGGCCGGCGTGGCGAGCGAAGGGGCCGGCCGGCAGGACACCACATTCGTGCTGACCAGCGACGACGCGCGGCATTGGGCACCGGGCGACATGCGGGGCCTGGGCGAGGGCCGGATCTGGGACGCCACCGTCGACGCGGCCGGGGACGTCGTGATGGTCGGTGTCACCTACGACTACGAGCACCGCGACGGTGACCTGCCGCCCGACCCCTGCGGGGTGGTCTGGACCGGCGACGGGGACGGCCCCTGGAAGCGCGGCGGGCTCGGCTGCGGCGACTCCCCTCCGCAGGCCGTCACCACCCTGCGGGACGGCCGGGTGCTGATCGCCGGCAACCGGGACCTCTGGCTACGACCGGCCTGATCGGACCGGCCCTGATCGGACCGAGCCAGATCGGACCGGCCCAGATCGGACCGAGCCAGATCGAACCGAGCCAGATCGAACCGAGCCAGATCGAACCGAGCCAGATCGAACCGAGCCAGATCGAACCGAGCCAGATCGAACCGAGCCAGATCGAACCGAGC
>NZ_JBITDZ010000002.1:505016-527587 GCF_044454705.1 Actinoplanes sp. NPDC051494 | reverse complement strand
CGCCCAGTTCAGGGCTGGGCCGGTCCGGGCTGGGCCGGTCAGGGCTGGGCCGGTCAGGGCTGGGCCGGTCCGGACCGGTCGGGCAGCGTCAGTCGAGCAGGGCGTTCAGCCAGGGGTTGCGGAAGACGCCCTGCGGGTCGTACTCGCGGGCCAGGGCCGCGAAGTCGGCGAAGCGTTCGTACTGGCCGCGGATCGTGGCCGGTGCCGTCGTGAAGACCTTGCCCCAGTGCGGGCGGGCGTCGAGCGGGGCGAGGGCCTCCTCCAGGCGGGCGACCACCGGCAGCACCGCGTCGGTGTCCGCGATCCACGTGAAGTGCAGGGCGAACGTGTCGCGCTGGTAGTTCGGGCTCAGCCACAGGTCGTCCGCGGCGATGGTGCGCAGTTCGCAGATCTGCAGGACCGGGGAGACGTGCGCGCCGATCGCGGCGACGGCGTCGATCGCCTCCAGAGCCCGGGCGCGGGGCACGTGGTACTCCGACTGGAGCTCCTCGCCGCTGCTGGGGGTGAACTCCAGGCGGAAGTGCGGCAGCCGGGTGTGCCAGGGGCCGGGTTCGCCGGACTGGTCGGTGCTGTTCTGCGCGGGCATGCCGGGCACCGGGTGGCGGGGCGCGTCGGCCCGCCGGGCGCCGTGCCAGTCGCCGTCGGGCAGGGCGTCGCGGCGCTTCAGCCACGCCATGTTGACGTCCGGGCCCTTCCAGTTGGTGAAGAGGCTGACGCTGTATCCGTCCGCGAGCAGGGTCTGCAGGTCGTTGTCGATCGCGGCGCGCGGCAGGTCGTCGTACACGTATTGACGCAGTTCGAAAGCCGGGACGACGTCGAGGGTGAGTGCGGTGACCACGCCCAGCGCGCCGAGGCCGACGACCGCGCCGAGGAAGGCGTCGCCGTCGGCGTCGCGGCGCAGGGTGACGAGCTTGCCGTCGCCGCGGACGAGCTCGATCGCCGAGACGGCGGTGGCCAGGTTGCCGTTGGTCTCGCCGGAGCCGTGGGTGGCGGTGGCGATCGCGCCCGCGACCGAGATGTGCGGCAGGGACGCGGTGTTGTGCAGGGCCAGGCCCTCGGCGTGCAGCAGCGCGACCAGCTCGCCGTAGCGGATGCCGCCGTCCACCCGCACCGAGTTGTGGTACGGCCCGACCTGGAAGATCCGCGGCAGCCCGGCCAGGGAGATCAGGTCACCGGTGGTGTCGGCCATCCGGTTGAAGGAGTGCCCGCTGCCGAGCACCTTGACCGGGCCGCCGCCCGCCACCAGTTCCTGAACCTGCTCCACCGTGGTGGGCCGGTGCAGCCGCCGGGCCTCGAAGACGATGTTGCCGGCCCAGTTGGTCACCCGTTCGTCGCTCATGTGTCCAGCAGATCACGAATTCATTGCGGAAGTCACTGGCAAGAAGATCCAAAAATCACCCGGCCGGATAGATCATCCAGGCGCGCAGGTCACCCTGCGGATCGAACAGGTACGCGCCGTCGCCGTGATCCTGTTCGTCATGGGTCGGGTTGTCGAAGATCGGGCCCGGGAGCCGCCAGTAGAAGTCGGTCGCGGTCGTGGTGCCGGTACCGACGTGCACGGTGACCGCCTGACCGGCCCCGATCATGGTGTGGGCCGGGAACGTGAAGCGGCGCAGACCCGAGTCGCGGACCCACCAGCCGCCCACCGCGATCGCGGACGCCGACCGGTTGAGGATCCGGACCGACTCCCCGACGTAGTCGACGTCCACCGAGATCCGCGCCGCCTGGAACGGCCCGGTGCCGCACGCGTCGGTGTCGAACAGGTTGAGCCCCGCCCGGGCGGCCCGCTGCGAGGCCGTCCGGTACGCCGTGTTCCACGCCCATTCACTCTGGAACGGCTGCCACAGGGCGAGACCGCGGCCGATGAGGTCGAGGCCGACGTCGCGCCAGGCACCGTTGATCCGTACCTGGACCGCGCGCAACGGCCGGTCCCGGCTGGTGCTGCCCGGGTTTTGGGCGGTCAGCCGGACGATCCCGCCGCCGGCCCGGACCAGCTGTTCGAGGCGCGCGGTGGCCTCCAGGGCGTGGCAGTCGCCGCGCCGCTTCGCCCGGTCGGAGGCGTACACGCTCTGTTCCATGGCCTGGACGTCGATCAGCCGGATCGACCGTGGCACCGGGGTGCCGTCGCCGGCGAGGTCGACCTGCAGCGTGTCGCCGTCGCTGACCCGCACGACCTTGCCGGTCCACACCTGGCAGACGACGGCGCTGCCCGGACCGATGCCGCCGGGCAGGCAGTACGTGGTCGACGCGGACGCCGGCAATGGCAGGCCGACGGCGAGGGCGATCCCAGCGGCGAGGGAGACGAGACGACGCAGCATGAGTTCCGTATCGGCGCGCCGGGCACGGCCCTGACGGTGCCGCCGGGGGTAATTCGGTTGACGGCCGGTGGCGGCGTCACGAAGGTGGGCGCATGATCGCTGTCACCGGTGCGACCGGTCAGCTCGGCCGCCTCGCCGTCGCCGAGCTTCACGAACGGCTCCCGGCACGAGACGCCGCCGAGCCGGTCCCGGCACGGGACGTCGTCGCCCTGTCCAGGCCGGACGTCGACTACGACCGGCCGGAGAGCCTCGCCGCCGCGTTCGCCGGGGTGACCCGGTTGCTGTTCGTGTCGTCGCCGGAACCGGACCCCGCCCGCCGGATCACCCAGCACCGGGCGGTGATCGACGCGGCCGTCGCGGCCGGGGTCGAGGCGGTGGTCTACACCAGCTTCCACGAGATCGCGGGGCTGTTCGAGGCGCACGGCGCGACCGAGGAAGCCCTGGCCGGCAGCGGGTTGGCGTACACGGTCCTGCGCAATCCGTTCTACACCGACCCGTTCCTGCCGCCGTCCGGCGATCTTGTGCACGCGACCGGCGGGCAGCCGCTCAACACCGCCTACCGGCAGGACCTGGCGGAGGCCGCGGTGACCGCGCTGTTGAGCGATCGGCACACCGGACGCAGGTACGACCTGACGGGCCCGCTCTGGACGTTTCCGCAGTTCGCCTCGTCGAGGGGAGTCGTCGCGCGCGAGGGCGACGTCGCCGGCCCGATGGGCTGGCTGCACTCGCTGGCCCGCGCGGGACGGCTCTCCCACCAGACACCGGACCTCGCGGAACTGCTGGGCCGCCCGGCCCGCGCCCCGCACTGAACGGCTCGCTGATCTGACGGCGCCACCAGGGCTTTCCCGCGGCGCGCCGCGCTAGACGGACGGGGCCGCGGGGGCGTTCCTCACGTGCGCCTCGATGAGGCCGGCGACGAGGCGGACGCCGGGTGCGGTCTCGGCGGCGCGGGTCGCCATCACCAGGTCGACCGTCGCGCTGCCCTGGGTCAGGGGGACGTAGACGACGCCGGCGAGACCGAGGGACCGGACCGACGCCGGCACCAGGGCCACCCCCATGCCGGCCGCCACGAACGTGACCAGGGTGGAGGTCTCCCGTACCTCGATGATCTCCCGGGGTTCGAAACCCGCCGCCCGGCACGTGTCGAGCAGGCTCTGGTGCATCGACGACAACCGCCGCGACGGGTGCGAGACGAACGCGTCGGCGGCGAGGGTGGTCAGGTCGAGGGCGCCGGCGGTGGCCCGGGGATCGTCCGCCCGCAGCGCCGCGACCAGCGGTTCGGTGCGCAGCGGCACGAGGTGCAGGCCCGACGGGTCGACCGGCGGGCGCATCAGCGCGACGTCCAGCGAGAAGTCGAGGACACCGGCCACCAGTTCCGGGGTCAGCATCTCGCCGCGCAGGTCGAGGCGCAGATCCGGTAGTCCGGCTCGCAGTTCCCGCGCCACACCGGGCAGGACGTCGTACGTCGCGGTGCCGATGAAGCCGATCCCGACCGTGCCGAGCCGGCCCTGGGCCAACCGGGCCTGTTCGTCCTCGGCCCGCTCGATCAGCGCGAGGATCGCATGAGCCCGGTCGAGCAGCAGCGCCCCGGCCTCGGTCAACTCGACACGGCGGGTGGACCGGGCGAACAACGTGCTGCCGAGCTGCTTCTCCAACTGCCGGATCTGCTGCGAGAGGGCGGGCTGGGCCAGGTGCAACCGGGCGGCGGCGCGACCGAAGTGCAGCTCCTGCGCCAGCACGGTGAACGACGTGAGCTGCCGCAGATCCATACGCTCAGCTTATCAATCGCTGGACATTGAATATTGGAGACAATCAGTTGGCGGCCTTACGGTGAGAGCATGACCGCGAGCTTTCTGTACGGTGCCGCGCGTACCCCGTTCGGCCGCTTCGGTGGCGCGCTGGCCGGCGTCCGCCCCGACGATCTCGCCGCGACCGCGCTCGGTGGCCTGCTCGACCACCATCCCGGCCTCGACCGCGACGCTGTCGGGGACGTGCTGTGGGGCTGCGCCAACCAGGCCGGGGAGGACAACCGCAACGTCGGCCGGATGGCCGTGCTGCTCGCCGGCCTGCCGGTGACGACACCCGCGACCACGATCAACCGGCTCTGCGGCTCCAGCCTCGACGCCGCGATGATGGCGTCGCGCACCGTGGAGACCGGCGACGCCACGGTCGTGGTGGCCGGCGGCGTGGAGTCGATGACCCGCGCGCCCTGGGTCATGCCCAAGCCCGAGAAGGCGTTCCCGGCCGGCAACGTCACCGCGGTCTCGACGACGCTGGGCTGGCGGCTGGTCAACTCCCGCATGCCGGCGGAGTGGACCGTGTCGCTCGGCGAGGCCAACGAGCAGCTGCGCGACCGGTTCGGCATCGCCCGGGAGCGACAAGATGAGTTCGCACTCAGGTCACACCGCCTCGCCGCCGCGGCGTGGGAGGACGGCTTCTACGACGGGCTCGTGGTCCCGGTGCCCGGCACGGTGCTGACCCGCGACGAGAGCATCCGGGCCACCGGGACGCTGGAGAAGCTGGCCGCACTGGCGCCCTCGTTCCGCCCCGACGGGACGATCACGGCGGGCAACGCGTCGCCGCTCAACGACGGCGCCGCGGCCGTACTCATCGGGTCGGAGTCCGCGGCCGCGACCATCGGCAGCGAGCCGGTGGCCCGCATCGCCGGTCGTGGTGCGGCGGCGCTGGAGCCGCAGTTGTTCGGGTTCGCCCCGGTCCGGGCCGCGGAACTGGCCCTCGAGCGGGCCGGCATCGGCTGGTCCGACGTCGGCGCGGTCGAGCTGAACGAGGCGTTCGCGGTGCAGAGCCTCGCCTGCGTCGACGCCTGGAAGATCGACCCGGCGATCGTGAACGCGAAGGGCGGGGCGATCGCCATCGGCCACCCGCTCGGCGCGTCCGGTGCCCGGATCCTGGCGACCCTGGCGAAACGGCTCACCGGCTCCGGCGAACGCTGGGGCGTGGCGGCCATCTGCATCGGCGTCGGCCAGGCCCTCGCCGTCGTCCTCGAGAACGTCCGGACCACCCCCGCGCTCGGTGGGAGCGGCGCGTGACGGTCATCTGTGACACCGCCGACGAGGCCGTGGCCGGGGTCGCCGACGGGGCGGTGGTGCTGGTCGGCGGGTTCGGGATGGCCGGGATGCCCACCGCTCTGGTCGACGCGCTGATCCGCCAGGGCAGCGGTGACCTGACCGTGGTCTCCAACAACGCCGGCAACGGGGACACGGGACTGGCCGCGCTGCTGGCCGCGGGACGCGTACGCAAAGTGGTCTGCTCCTTCCCCCGGCAGCACGACTCCTGGGTCTTCGACGGCCTGTACCGGTCCGGCCGGATCGAATTGGAAGTGGTGCCGCAGGGCACCCTCGCCGAGCGGCTGCGCGCGGCCGGCGCGGGGATCGGCGCGTTCTACTGCCCGACCGGGGCCGGCACCCTGCTCGCCGAGGGCAAGGAGACCCGGGAGATCGACGGCCGTACCCACGTCCTGGAATTCCCGATCAAGGGTGATCTCGCGCTGATCGGCGCCCACCGCGCCGACCGGATGGGCAACCTCGTGTACCGCAGGACCGCCCGCAACTTCGGCCCCGTCATGGCGACCGCCGCCGGCACCGTCGCCGTGCAGGTCCGCGAGGTGGTGGAGACGGGCACGCTCGACCCCGAGGCCGTGGTGACCCCGGGCATCTACGTCGACCGAGTGGTGGCGCTGTGAGCGGCCTGAGCAAGAACGAGATGGCCGCGCTCGTCGCCCGGGACATCCCGCACGGCGCGTACGTGAACCTCGGCATCGGTCTGCCCACCCTGGTGGCCGATCACCTCGACCCGGCGTCGGGCGTGGTGCTGCACACCGAGAACGGCATGCTCAACATGGGACCGCGGGCGCACGGCGACGACATCGACGAGGAACTCACCAACGCCGGTAAGATCCCGGTGACCGAGCTCCCCGGCGCGGCGTACTTCCACCACGCCGACTCGTTCGCGATGATGCGCGGCGGCCACCTCGACGTCTGCGTGCTCGGCGCGTTCCAGGTCTCCGCGACCGGCGACCTCGCCAACTGGCACACCGGGGCACCGGACGCGATCCCCGCGGTCGGCGGTGCGATGGACCTGGCGATCGGCGCCAAGCGCGTCTTCGTCATGACCACGATGTTCACCAAGGACGGCAGCCCCAAGATCGTGCCGGAATGCACCTGTCCCCTGACGGCGGAACGCTGCGTCGACCGCATCTACACCGACGTCGCCACACTCCAGGTGACCGGCTCCGGCCTGGTGGTCCTCGATCTTCATGGCATCGGGTACGACGACCTGGCCGCCCGCCTCACCGTGAAACTCACCGACGGCCGCACCCCGGATCGGCGCTGAGCAGGCGCCTCCCCGCCGCGAGAAAACGTCGCCACCGTGCCCCGCGCCGCCGCAAACGCGTCATTCGCGCAGCTGAAACGCGGTGAGCCCCGGCCAGCGCCTGACGGAGCGGATCAGACCGGCCGGAGCCACGGTTGCGGGTCGAGCATCGCGAAGCCGACCCGGGACAGCGTCGCGGCGATCTCCGGGGTGAGCGCGACCATCTCGATCCGGAACACGTCACCCGGTGCCCACAGGTAGACGCCGGTCTCCGGGCCGAGGTCCAGAAACATGCTCAGGGCCGCACCGACCGCGTTCTGGTCGGCGACGCTGGGACTGCCGGGCCGGCTCACCACGCAGAGGTTGCCCGGGACACGGCTGCGCAGCGCCGCCTCGGCCCGGGACGGATCCTCGGCCACCGTCTCCACCACCATCACCTGGATACCACCCGGGTACGTCACCCAGGGGCGGCGGAACTGCTCGGGATGCACCCGTTCCACATAGTCGTCGAGCTCGGCCAGTCCGTCGCCACCCGCGGCCGGCGGCGCCCATCCCCCTCGCGGTGCGGCGCACGGCAGCCCGCTCTCCGGCTCCGGCGGCGGGATGACACCGGCACCGGGCGGCAGCAGCGCGGTCGCCGCCAGGGCCCCGTCACGCCAGATCCCCCGGACCCGCGCGGATCCTGGCCGCAGATCGATACCGGTCAGCCGTACCGCGTACTCGCAGGCCGCGAAGCCGCCGCCGATCGGTTCGGGGGCAGGGGCACAGAAGCGTGCGCCACCGGCATCATCGATCTGGATCATCCCGGTGGCCTCGACCGCGGCACCGTCCCGCAGGATCAGGGCCTCGACCCGGGCCGGCGGGGCGACGGGCTCCCTTTCGGACCGCTCCCCCACGAGGACCACGCCGGCCAGGGCGGCGGCCACCGCAGCGGGCAGCCAACGACGGGCCAGGAAGATCAACGACACCTTCACACCATGATGTACGGACGAGAGCCCCCGCCGGGTCACCGATCGGACTGCGCGTGCCATCCGCAGTCGGGACAGAGGTCGAAGGCGGCGTACCGGCGCACCCGCGACCGGTCGCAGTGCGGGCAGCGGGCCGGCCGGTCGCCACCCGGTCCGGGCCGGTCCAGGCGCAGGACCGCGAAGTCGATGACGTGACGCAGGATGCCGTCGCCGGGATCGACGCTCATGCTGCCGGTCCGGTCCCGGACCACCGCACCGACGACCACCCACGGCCGGACCCGCGAGGACGGGCGGTCCGGGAGCAACGGCGAGACATCCGCGACCTCGACCTGATCGATACCGGTCAGGGTCGCGGCGTCCGGACGTACCCCCTCCACCCCGAGGCCGTCCCGCCAGCGCCGAACCGGGCCGCCCGGGTACGACCCGGAGCCGGAACCGGCCGAGCCTCGCCCCCCACTGCCGACAGCGGCCACCCCCCGAGCCCCGCCGCCGGGACCAGCCAGGCCCGGACCAGCCAGGCCCGGACCAGCGCCACCGGCAGCAGCCACGCCTCGGGCGGTGCCATCAGAACCAGCCCCACCCCGGGTAGTGCCGTCTAGGCCGTGTCCTGCCGATCATCGAAGCCAGATCAAAGCGGCGATGAGCAGCAATGATGAACGGTAGAGGGCAGCGCGTTTGGCGTAGCGAGTCGCGAGGGCTCGCCATTGTTTCAACCGGTTGAAGCAGCGTTCTACCACGTTTCGCTGCCGGTAGACCTGCTTGTCGAACTCGGGCGGTCGGCCGCCGTGACTGCCTTTGGCAGCCCGGCGGGCGACCTGGTCGACGCGTTCGGGGATGGTGTGAGCAATGCCGCGGCGGCGTAGGCCGCGTCGGGTGGGGTCATGGGCATAAGCCTTGTCCGCGATCAGCATGTCCGGCCGCTTCCGGGGCCGGCCCGGGCCGCCGTAGTGCACCCGGATCGCGTCCAGCAACGCGAACAGCTGCGGGTTGTCACCGCACTGGCCCGGCGTGAGCAGCACCGCCAACGGGCGGCCACGGCCATCGACGGCGAGATGAATCTTGGTGGTTAGCCCACCCCTCGAGCGACCCAGCGCTTCACCATCCGCCGCTGGAATCGCGATACCGCCGGCAGATCCCCCTTTTTGCGGGCTCCGGCGGCGTGCTGATGGGCACGCACGACGCTGGAGTCCACGCTGATGATCCATTCGACTGGCTGACCGTCGTCATAGACCTGTGCCTGGGCCAGGATCCGTTCCCAGGTGCCGTCATCGGTCCACCGGCGCAACCGTTCATGACAGGTCTTCCACGGCCCGTAGCGTTCCGGCAGATCCCGCCACGGAGCCCCGGTCCGCAACTTCCACAAGATCCCGTTGATCACTTGACGGTGCTCTCGCCACCGCCCTGACCTGCGACCCGGCTCCGGCAACAACGGCTCGATCACCGACCACGCCTTATCCGTCAACTCACCACGCCCAACACCCGACACATCAACCAGAACTGATCAACTGATCGGCAGGACACGGCCTAGACCATCCCTGTCCCGGGTCGGACCGGCGGGGTGGGCGAAGCGGCCAGGGCGGCCCGGGCCGGGCGCGGAGATGCCGGAGTAGTCGCGGTCCTGATCCGCTCCCTCGGCGCCAGCCGGGCCGGGCCCGGGAGCGCCGGGGTGGGCCGGGCCCTGCGTGGGTTGGGCGGAGCGGGCCCGGCCGGACGCGGGAGCGCCGGGGTGGGCCGGGTCGCGGGCGGGGGCCCCGAGGCGGGCTCGTAGGACCAGGCAGACGGTGGCGGTGTCGGTGCCGAGCATGCCGATCTTCACATCGGCGTCGCGGCCGTCGTTGAGTCCGGAGAGGAGCGCCAGTTCGGCCGGGGCGGTGGCGCCCGGGTGCAGGAGCGGGACCGCGCCGCGGACGAATTCCCAGAGGGCGTCGCGGATCGCCGGGCGGACCACCTCGTCACAGGCCGCCGCACGCCACCGCCCGGTCGTGGCTGCGCCCGGCGGGCGGCGGCGGACCGGCACGAAGATCTCGGAGGGCCCGGGAGCACTCATGATCGCATCGTGTCATCACGGCCCCCGTCGATGATCACCGGGCCCGCGCGACAAGGAGGCGACCCGCGCCGTCGTGAAGCGGCCCAGGAAACGGGCCACGCCAACGGAAGACACACCCGCGCGGCGGAAGACGACCCGCCCAGCCGTCGAAGGTGGCCGGCGAACGAGCCCGGGAACGCGAACCGTGAGCGGGAGGCCGGAAGCAGGACGGCGGACCACGGACGCCGGACCACGAGCGCCGGACCACGAGCGCCGGACCACGAGCGCCGGACCACGGGGGCCGGGAGCGGAATGCTTGTGGGCATGGTTGGGTGTGATCATGGGTGATGCGGTGGGGCTGCGGTCCGAGCGGGGGCCGGTGCTGGCCGCCGTCATGCTGGCCACCGCGCTCGTGGCCATCGATGCGACGATAGTCGCCACCGCGGTGCCGTCGATCGTGGCCGACATCGGTGGGTTCACCGAGTTCCCGTGGCTGTTCTCGGTCTATCTTCTCGCGCAGGCCGTCTCCGTACCCGTGTATGGGAAGTTGCTGGACCTTTTCGGACGCAAGCCGATCGTCCTGGCCGGTATCGCGCTGTTCCTGATCGGATCCATCGGGGGTGGCGCCGCGGGGAGCGTGGGGGTGCTCATCGCGTTCCGGGCGGTCCAGGGGCTGGGTGCCGGAGCGATCCAGCCGAGCACCATCACGATGATCGGCGATCTGTACTCGGTCCGGGAGCGGGCGAAGGTCCAGGGGTACATCGCCGGCGTGTGGGGTGTCTCCTCGGTGCTCGGGCCGGCCCTCGGTGGGCTGCTGAGCGAGTGGGCGTCCTGGCGGTGGATCTTCTTCGTCAACATCCCGTTGTGCCTGATCGCCGCCGCGGTCATCTGGCGGCATTTCGGGGAGCGGGTGACGCGCGGCAAGCCGGCGATCGACTATCGGGGCGCGGCGTTGCTCACCAGCGGTCTGACCCTGATCATTCTCGGTCTGCTGGAGGGTGGGCAGAGCTGGGCTTGGGGGTCGGTCACCGGGTTGGTGGTGCTCGGGGGCGGGGCCGCGTTGCTCGTCGCGTTCGGCTTCGTGGAGCGCACCGCGACCGATCCGGTGCTGCCGCTGTGGGTGTTCCGGCGCCGGCTGCTGGTCTCGGCCGGGCTGACCTCCGCCGGCGTGGGGGCGGTGCTGCTGGGTCTGACCTCGTACGTTCCCACGTACGCCCAGACGGTCCTCGGCGCGAGTCCGCTCGTGGCCGGGTTCGCGCTGGCGATGCTGCTGATCGGCTGGCCGTTGTCGGCGAGCCGGTCCGGGGCGATCTATCTGCGGCTGGGTTTCCGGGGGTGCGCGCTGATCGGTACGGCGATCGTGCTGGCCGGTTCGCTGCCGCTGCTCCTGCTGGACGAGCGGTCCTCGGTGCTGCAGGTCGGCGCGATCTGCCTGTTCATCGGGGTGGGCATGGGCCTGGTCGGGCCGCCGATCGTGGTCGCGGCGCAGGCCAGCGTGGGCTGGGCGGAGCGTGGCGTGGTGACCGCGAACAGCGTGTTCCTCCGGTCGCTCGGCAGTGCGATCGGGGTGGCGGCGTTCGGCGCGGTCGCGAACGCCACCCTCCGCGGCGACGACGCGACCGCGGGGACGGGGACGGGCGGCACGCTGAGCGGTGACGGGGCGAGCGCGGGCGCGGGCGCCACGCCAGGCGGCAGCGGGGCGGACCCGGCGTTGCTGACCAGCGCCGTACAGCACATCTTCGTGGGGTTGATCGTGGTCGCCGCGTTGATGGTCGTGATGGTGCTGCTGATGCCCCGCGGCGACCGGCCCGGGCCCGGCGCGGGGGTCTCAGGCCGAGCCGCGGCGGACCAGGCTGGTGGTGAGGACGACCTCGGTTGAGGGCGGCTCGATGCCGTCGATCTTGGAGAGCAGCAGGCGGACCATCTCCTCGCCCATGAGTTCGATCGGCTGGTGGACGCTGGTCAGTGGCGGGTCCGTGTGCCGGGCGATCACCGAGTCGTCGAAGCCGATCACCGCCACGTCCTCCGGGGTGCGCCGGCCCCGCTCGCGCAGCACCCGCAGGGCTCCCGCCGCCATCGCGTCCGAGGCCGCGAACACCGCGTCGAGGTCCGGGTGGGCGGCGAGCAGCTCGGCCATCGCCGCCGCGCCGCTCTCCTCGCTGAAGTCGCCGTGGGCGACCGGGCCCGCGCCGGCCACGTCGCGGTAGCCCGCGAGCCGGGCGACCCCCGCGGCCATGTCCTGCGGGCCGGTGATGGTGGCGATCCGCCGTCGGCCGGTCTCCTTGAGGTACGCGACCGCGGCGCGCGCCCCGCCCCGGTTGTCGGCGTCGACGTAGCAGCAGGTCTCGGCGCCGGCCGGGCGTCCCGCGCGGACCGTGGCGACGCCGCGTTCCTCGAGCTCCGTCGGCAGGCGGTCGGTGCCGTGCAGGGACAGCAGCAGGGCGCCGTCGACGTGCTGGCGGGTGAGGTAGCCCTCGAGGCGTTCGCGTTCGTGCGGGGCCTGGGCGATCATCAGGACCATCTGCAGGCCGCGGTCGACCAGGCCGGTGGAGATGGACTGCACGATGCGGCCGAAGAAGGGCTCGGCGAAGAAGCGTCGTCCCGATTCGAACACGACCAGGGCGATCGAGTCGGTGCGCTGGGTCACCAGCGTCCGGGCGGCCCGGTTGGGGACGTACCCGAGTTCGGCGATCGCGGTCTCCACCGCCGCCCGGGCCTGCGGGCTGACCTGCGCGGATCCGTTGACGACCCGGGAGACCGTGCCCCGGCCCACGCCCGCCCGCGAGGCGACCTCGTCCAGCGTCGGTGGCCGCACCGACCGGCTCCGCTCCGCCACCATCGCGTCCGCACCTTTCGCCCGAGTAGGAAGTCAACCTACCTTCCGGCGCCCAGGGCGTACGCTGCGGCCGTGCTGCGAGCTTTTCTCGTGTCCCGGTGGGGCGATGATCCGTGGTCGCGTGGGTCCTGGAGCCTGATCGGCCGGGGTGGCACCCCCGCCGACCGTACGACGCTGGGCGCCCCGGCCGGCCCCCGGCTGCGGATCGCCGGCGAGGCCACCCACGCGACCCGTGCGGGGATGGCGCACGGGGCGTACGAGAAGGGGACGGAAGCCGCCGCCTGGGCCGCCGACCTGGGGCACCGCCGGGTGGTGGTGATCGGGGCCGGGATGGCCGGGCTCGCCGCGGCGCGGCATCTGACCCGGCTGGGCGTGCACGCGGAGGTCTGGGAGGCCCGGGACCGGCTGGGCGGGCGCACCGCCGGGGCCGATCTGGACGGTTTCACGTTCGACCTCGGAGCGAACTGGCTGCAGCAGTATCCGGAGAACGCGCTGGCCCGCGTCGCGGAACGGCTGGGGCTGCGCACCGTCGCGACCGATTTCTCCGATCCGCTCGTGCTTTCCGGTGGCGTCCCCGCCTCGCCGGCTGTCGCCGAGGAGGTGGCTCGGAGGCTGGCCGCGGCACCGGTGGAGGCCTCGGTCGAGGACGCGCTGCGGCCCTGGACGCCCGAGATCCGGCGTTTCGCCGACGCCGAGATCATGATGGATTCCGGGGCGCCGCTGTCGTGGCTGAGCGCGCGGCACGGTTTCGAGCCCGGGGTCGGCGAGGGCGACCGCTGGATCGCCGGCAGTTTCCGCCCGCTGGTCGAGCATCTCGCGCGCGGGATCACCGTTCATCTGTCCCGGCCGGTGGAGAACATCCGGACCGATCCCGACGGGGTACGGGTGAACGGCGCGCCATTCGACGCCGCGATCGTGACCGTGCCGGTGTCCGTGCTCCACGCTGGAGTCATCACGTTCGATCCGCCATTACCCGATGCGCAGCTCGATGCTCTGTCCCGGCTCGGAATGGGGCGGGTGGAGAAGGTCGTGCTGCGGTTCGCCGAGCATTTCTGGCCGGTGTACCGGTCGGGTTACCACCGCGTGCACGGGCCGGCGGACGGCGACATCTGCGAATGGCTCGACGCGAGTGCGGGCGACGGCACGCCGACGGTGGCCGGCCTTTTCGCCGGGCCGTGGCTGGACGCGTTGTGGGCCGGCAGCGACGCCGAGATCGCCGGGCGGGCGGCCGCCGTACTCAGATCCGCGGTCCGGTCCTCGTCATGAGAAACCGAAAGGCCGCGCCGCCAGGGGGAAGTGGCAGCGCGGCCTTTCGGGGTCCGGCAAGGTCTGTGGGGTCAGGCGGCGTTCAGCACGACCGCGGCGAGGATCAGGCCGAGCACCCCGCCGGCGACCCCGGCCGCGGCGGCGTACCAGCCGAGCGGGCGGTCGCCGAGGTATCCGCCGACCGCGCCGAGCACGACGGCGACGAGGGCGAACAGCGGCGGGAAGAAGAGGATCGCGAGGGCCGCGAACACGAAGCCGACGATGGTGCAGACGCGGGCGCCGGAGACACCGGTACGGGACCTGCTGACCTGGGTCATCTTCCTTGCTCCTCCGTGAGATGTGCTGACATCGTTCAGCTACCCACAGTGGAGAAGGACTAATCCTGGTGCACCGGCTGCGTCTGCCGGCGGGCCTGCTGGACGTCGGCCATCAGCTGGTCCCAGACCGGGTCCGGGCGGAACGGGGCGAGTGGCACCAGGTCGCCGACCCGCGCCCAGGAATACTCCCACCAGGCCGCGACCCGGACCGGCCAGAGCCCGACGCGGATCGCCCCGGCGAGGAAGCACCGGTGCACCAGCAGGGTGGCGGTGAGCGTCTCCTCGTCGAACTCGGCGCCTTCCGCGTCGATCGCCCGGCCGAGCGCGCGCACGTCGCGGTGCATCTCCGAATACGTGATGAGGTGCGGGGTGGCCGGCACCAGGACCTCGGCGCCGGGCACCAGCATGTCCGCCGCGTACGCCGGCATGAAGACCACGTCGTCGACCGTGACGATCAGCGGGAGCTCCTCGTGGCCGCGGCGTACGCCCAGGTCGAGACCGGGCTGGCCGAGCGGCGTGATGATCTGCTCGAAGCCGAGGATGTCGCGGATCGCCAGCCGGACCGTGTCGCCGATGGCCGGGATGTGGACGATGACCGAGCCGGCCTCGGCCGACACCTCCGTGCCGGGGAGTTCCCCGAGCAGACCGACGAGCGCTTCACTGTGCATGGCCTCGTTATACCCAACGATGGCCAGCCAGACAATTCCAATGCGTAATCACAGCACTACTAAAGGTGATAATTGCGGGTGCCGCGAAAAGGTAAGGACTAGCCTCCGAGTACTACGCACCCGCGCACTTGTCCCGCCCGGTAATCAGACAAAGAATCGCTTCATGACGGTCGGCAAGGCGGATCTGCCCTATCCCTATAACCAGGACTTCTCGGGCATCGTCACCCGCGTGAAGGGTGTCCGGGAGGCAACACGCGCCGCTCTGGTGAACTCGCCGAAGGTGGCGTCCTACCTCAAGGCCGGCGCCAACCTCGTCGAGCAGAACCTCGGCGCGTGTGACTGGGCGGACGTCGCCGACGCCGGCCGCAAGCAGTACTGGTCGGGGCTGCGCTTCCTGACCGAGCGCGCCCTGTCGCGCGAGATGGAGCACCTCGAGCAGCCGTTCCTGCGGCAGAAGGGCGACGGGCCCTACCGCGCGACCTGGGCGAGTCACGACGACTACCTCAACGACCTGCTCACGTTCCTGTTCCACGCCATGAACTACGACCCGCAGTACGACGCCGAGGTGGAGACCCGCGGCTGGCTCGACGACGAGGAGAGCTTCGTCGACGCCATCGACCGCGCCACCTTCGCCGAGCTGCAGGCGATCTGCCGGATGCCGCTGTTCCGGCTGCAGCTGATCATGGTCGCCACCGCGGACCGCAACGACGGCATCCACGACGCGATCGCCAACCAGTACGACGGCGCGCTCGGTCCCTGGAAGAAGATCTACGAGTCGACGTTCGCCTCCCGCGGCTTCCAGCTGCGCCCCGGCGTCACGCTCGACCAGCTGGCGTACATGCTCGCCGCGATCACCGAGGGCTTCGCCCTGCACCACCTCGGCGACCCGGGCGCCGGCATCATCGGCGAGGACGACCACGAGGACAACCTGGTCGGTATGGCCGTGCTCGGCATCCTCAACAGCTACCTCGAACCCACCGGTGAACCCTCCGGGCTGACCTTGCGTGAACACTTTCGTGACGTCTCGCACCGGGCCCGCCCGGCGGACCGCAGCATCGACCGCCCCATCCACCAGAGCGGGGACTGACATGACCAGCACGACCGAGCCGGCCGTCGCCCGGGCCGCGGAGCGGCCCTCCTGGTGGGAACGGCAGAGCGACCTGATCATGCGGCGCCCGCTCAACGAGTGGACGTTCACCCACATGAACTGGTTGATGCCCACCGAGCGGGTGGCCGGCGGCCCGGATCACCGGCCGCTCCCGGCCGCCACGGTCCCGCTGGACCTGACCTACCGCTTCGACGACCGTGACCACAGCGTCGAGGACCTGCACCGGCGCACGTTCACCACCGCGTTCGTCGTGCTGCACCACGGCCGGATCGTGCACGAGAGCTACCCGGGGGCGTTCGCCGGCCCGCGGACCAGGATGCAGCTGTTCTCCCTGTCCAAGTCGGTCACCTCGATGCTGATCGGCATCGCCCTGGCCGACGGCGCGATCGGCTCGGTCAAGGACCTGATCACCGACTACCGGCCCGAGTTCGCCGGCACCGCCTACGACGGGGTCACCCTCGCCGACCTGCTCGACATGAGCAGCGGGGTGGGCGGGCTCGAGACCTGGGACGGCGCCGACAGCAGGATCCGTGACTTCGAGCGGGCGGCGCTCAGCGGCGGCGACCTCGGCGCCATCATCCGCTCGACGCCGCGCACCGCCGCGATCGGCGCGCAGTTCAACTACTCCACCTTCGACGCCCAGGTGCTGGGCTGGGTTCTGGAGGCGGCGACCGGGCGGACGCTCGCGGCGTACGCGTCGCAGCGCCTGTGGAGAAGGATCGGCGCGGAACGCGACGCCTACTACGGGTTGAGCCGTTCCCGGCCGCGCACCGCGATCAGCGCCGGCGCGTTCAACGCCACCGCCCGTGACCTGGCCCGCCTCGGTCTGCTCATGGCGCACGAGGGCCGTTTCGACGGCGAGCCGATCGTGCCCGGCGACTGGGCCCGGCGCAGCCGGGGCGCCGATCTCCCACATCTGTCGGTAGGCGCGCTCGGCCCCAGCGGCTATGATCACTATGGATATTCCAACCAGTGGTGGACGCTCGGCGAAAGCTCTTTTCAGGCGTTCACCGGCCTCGGTGTGCACGGTCAGTATCTGTTCGTCGACCCCGCGGCGGACGTCGTCATCGTCAAATGCAGCGCCTGGCCCACGGAGGACGATCCGGACCGTGACCGCGAGACCATCACCGCGCTACGCCGGATATCCGACCACCTAGCCTGAGCGCACCCCATTCCCGCGCCCCACGCGTGAGCAACAACCGCCCGTCCCCGTAATACCACCATGCCTTTTTCTCCCAGGATCCGGGAGCCACCGAAACACGCCCGGATTCGTTGACAACCATGCCCGATCCCGAAAGGACACATACATGAGAATTGCATTCCGGCGGCATCGCGCCGTCCGCCTGGCCGCTGCCGTCCAGGTCTTCGTCCTCACCCTCGCCGGTGTCGTGCTCACCACCGGCAGCCCCGCCGCCGCACTCGGCGTCGCGGGGTCGATCGTCACCCAGACCACGGTCGCCATCCCCGCGGAGTACACCCCCCTCGCGACCGCGAAGAAGATCACCTACGTCACCACCACCCCGGCCGGCGTCGCCGTCGTCACGTCCGGCCTGGTGTTCACGCCGAAGAGCAACAAGAAGAACAAGACGGTCGTCTGGGCCCACGGCACCACCGGCCTCGCCGACAAGTGCGCGCCGTCGACGGACAAGACGTACTTCTGGCCCGAGGCCAGGGACGCCGTCGCGGAGCTGGTGAAGCGCGGCTGGACGGTCGCCGCACCGGACTACACCGGGCTCGGCACCGCGGGCGACCACCCGTACCTGATTGGGCTCAGCGAGGCCCGGGCGATCATCGACAGCGCGAAGGCGGCCCGCAACCTCGACAGCGCACTGGGCACGCAGTACCAGATCGACGGCCACTCCCAGGGCGGCCAGGGTGCCCTGTTCGCCAACCAGATCGCCCCCGCCTACGACGGGGCTCTGGTCCTCAAGGGCACCGCGGCCATCGCCCCGGCCTCCAACCTCGACCTCATCGCACCCGCGATCCCCGGCACGCCCGGCCAGGGCTACCTCGTGATGGCCCTGTACGGCATCAAGGCCATCGAGCCGACGTTCAACCCGAACGCCTACCTGGCGCCGGCGGCCAAGTCGAAGACCTCGGTGGCCACCTCTAGTGGGTGCCTCTACGAGATCCTCGCCGCGTACGCCGGCCTCACCGACGTGCAGCTCGTACCGAACGGCGTGGTCTCGCAGGTGGTCCTCGACAAGCTCGCCCAGTACGGCAACCCGGCCGCCTCGGCCCCGAGCGTCCCGATCCTGATCGTCCAGGGCACCGCCGACGACGCCGTCCCGTACTCGATCACCGCCGACGTGCTGGTCCCCGAGCTGGAGACCTACAGCCAACCCGTCACGTTCGTCGAACTCGACGGCGTCGACCACGATCAAGCGGTCGTGCAGTCCGTCGGCACCGTGGCCGACTGGATCCAGTCGAATTTCGCCTGACCTCACCCCGCCCCTTCTCGGACCGGCCCCTGGGGAGGGACCGGCGGAACCCCACGCCACCACCCCGGCGTGGGGTTCCGTCGTGCCTCAGGTCTTCAGCAGTCCCCGCCGGAACGCCTCGGCGACGGCCGCGGCGCGGTCCCGCACGCCGAGCTTGTCGTAGATGTTCAGCAGGTGACTCTTGATCGTGGCCTCGGTGATGAACAGCCGGGTCGCCGCCTGCCGGTTGTTGTGGCCCGCGGCCACGAGTTCGAGGACCTCGAGCTCGCGCGGGCTGAGCACCGGGACCACCACCGGGGTGCGTACCCGATTCATCAGCCAGGCCGCCACCGACGGCGACAGCGTGGTCTCACCGCGCGCCGCGGCCCGGACCGCGCGCAGCAGGTCCTCGAGGATCTCCCCCTTGTCGACGGTGAACGAGACATCATCGACCGCGACGGTGTCCCCGTAACGCTTGTGCAGGTTCCTGACCTCGATCACTGGTGGCATGCGTCCAGCCTTGCGCCGGCGGCGCCCGGCGAACACCGCCCGATGGACGGGACCCCGCGATCAACCGATCGGTGGATCGGCCGCTATCCGGGTACGGCCGCCCGGACCGCCGCGGCGATCACGTCGGTGGCCGCCGCGCGCAGCAGATCCAGGTCGAAGCCGCCGGTCACCGCACCGGTGGCCAGGGACACGACCGCGTCACCGTCGTACCGGGAGTGCGCGGGATGGATCGCCCTCGCGAACCCGGTGTGGCCGCTCTGCGCCACCAGGAAGCAGTCGCTCTTGCTGAGCCGCGCGTCGGTGATCACCACCGCGACGGTCGTGTTCTGCATCCCGCCCTTCACCCCGGCGATCCCCTCACCCGGGGCGAACACCGGCCCGCCGTGGTGATCCAGGACGTCGCCCCACGCGTTCACGACGACGATCGCGGCGACCCGGGCCGCGCCGACCGCCTGCTCCGCCGTGCCGAGGCCACCCGGATCGGACCGGCCCCGCCACGTCCCCGTCGACGCCCCGGTGCCCGCGCCCACCCGCCCGGTCCGCAACGGCTCCCCGCTCAGCGCCGCGAGGGCGGCCGCCCGTCCGGCAGCGGCATCCGGCGGCCCGGTACGCACCGACCCGTCGAAGATCGACATCCCGAGGACGATCGGCACCGGACCGGCCGGGGTGGGGAAACCGGCACCACGGTCCCGCAGCAACGCCATCACCCCGTCGGCTGCCGACAGCCCGAACGCCGAGCCGCCCGACAGCACCACCGCGTCGGCCCGGTCGACCAGCCGGGTGGGGTCGAGCAGGGCGAACTCCCGGGTCGCGGGAGCGCCGCCGCGCACCTCCCCCGAGGCGACCGTGCCCTCCGGCGGCAGGATGACGGTCACGCCGGTGCCGTCCCCGGTCCAGTTCCCCACGTACGCGGACAGCAGCTGGGTTCCAACCATCAGTCGATGATGCCCGCCCTGGTCACGGCGACACCGGCGACCGGCTGGCATGATGGCTGATCATGGGGTGGATCTGGGCGGCCGGGGCGACGATCCTGGTGCTCGGCGGATTCACCGCGGTCGCGCTGCCCAGGATGCGCGCCGCCACCGAACACCGGCGCAACGCCTGGTCCACCGCGAGGGCAGCAACAGCTACCGCCACGATCAGCCGCGACGCCGCCCGCACCACCCTCCCCGAGGCCGACCTCCTCCTGGCCCGCGCCGAGGCGATCACCGCAGCCGGCCAGGGCGGCCACCGAGCCGCCGAACAGGTCACCGATCTCGCCGGCCGAGCGGACCACCTCTGGCGCCAGGCCGAAACCGGCCACCCCCACCACGGCCCGCGACCCTCCACCCCGGACCTCGATCCCGGCACCCAGGACCACCTCCACCGTGGCGGCCCGGCCGACCGCGTGGACCCGGACGCCGAGGGCGGGCAGTGATCGCCCGGGTCCTGCGCTGGGTCTCGCTCGCCGTAGCCGTCACGTCGCTCGTCGTCTTCCTCGTCGCGCAGCGGCAGACCGCGGACGTCAGCTACGGCCGCTCCCCCGCGCCGGATGCCGCGCGGGCGGTGGCGCTGGGCGAGAGCGACACGGCCACCGTGCCGTCGGTCGCGGAGCTGACCGCGCTGCTCGCGGCCGATCCGGTGGTCCGGCTCCCCGGCTCGGTCGCCCGATGGGACGAAGCACGGGTACGCGCCGTCGCCGGCTCCGGGCTACGGATCCTCGTCGCGCCACCGGGGCTCGACGACGCCGAGCGCAAGCGCGTCCGTGACGTGGAGACCGCCGACGTCACCGTGATCGGCACCGAGGTCAGCGGTGGCGGGGTGCAGGCGGCCGGCGGCTCGCTCGCCGACTGGCGGATCCAGTTCGGCGCCGCCGACGTCACCAACCAGCTCGTCGCTGTCATCGCGCACGTGCGCGACCAGCCCGCTCCGGACTTCGTGGACACCTGGCGCTGGCGGGACCCGACCCCCGCTCAGATCGACATCGTGGTCGCGGAGTTGCGCAAGGACGGCTTCTACGCCGCCGCGGGCACGACCGCGACCGAGGGCTCGGAGACGGCGTTCCCCGGCGGCCTCTACGTGGTGCTGCCTCGACAAGATGAGTCGGCACTCAGGTACGGCCCCGCCCTCACCGCGGTGTTCCCGGACACCCCGATCATCGTGGTCTACGGCGACTGGATCGAATACCACGGCCCGCACGCCGACGAGTTCGCCGAGGTCGCGGCCGTCAGCTTCTACGCCCAGTTCGGCGACCGGCTGTCCCGGTTCGCGTACCCCCAGCAGAACGTGCTCACCGCGTACCTGAACCGGGTGACCGACGTCCGCTACGCCGGCATCTTCGACCGGCCGCTGCCCTACCGCCCCACCGATCCGCTGCGGGTCGCCCTGCCCGTGCTGCCCTGGTTGTTCGTCGCCGGCGCGGTGCTGTTCTTCGCGCTGTCGCTGCGGACGCTGCTCCGGCCACCCCGGCGACGGCGGTCCGGCGGGTTGCCCGCCCGTCTGGCCGGCCTGACCGCTCTGGCGGTGGAGATGTCCGCCCTGACGGACCGGACCGGTGACCCCGCGCTGACCAGGGCGATAGCCTCGCTCACCGCGGCGCGCTCCGCCCTCGACGACAACCTCCCCGACGCCACCGTACGACCGATGGTGGCCGAAGCTGAGTCCCAACTCGACATGGCCGCCCGCACCCTGCCGTACCCCGGCTACCGCCCGGACGACTACCTGCGGGGGCGACTGACATGAGGCGCGACTCTCCCAGTGGCCCCCGGGACAAGGCTCCCCGCCGGTCCCGGCCCGGGGTGCTCGGCTTCCTGGTCACGCCGTTCGGGCTGGCGGTCCTGGCCTGCCTCGGCCTCGCCGGCTGGGCCCTGTGGTCCGGCGGCGTCGTCGACGGCCCGATGGCCCGGCAGGTCCGCACCTCCTCGGTGTACGCGGCGCCGGGCACCGGCCTCGACGTGACCGCCGCCGAGCGGGTGATCGGCAACCGGCGCCTCGTCGTCCTGCTCCTGCCGGCGGACACCGAACCCCGGACCGGCTGCGACAAGGTCCGCCGTACGGCCGCCGGCACGTTGGTCCTCGGCCTGAGCCGCACCGGCACGGAATACGACACGTACTCGTGTGCCCTGCTGCCCGGCGTCAGCGACGAGAACTTCGGGCGAGCGCTGGTCGCGGAGACCACAGTGGCGCGCGGGGTCGATCAGTTCGCCGACCGGCCACTCGAGGCCGTCAAACTGGTCGTGGTCAACTACGACATGCTGGTCAGGGCGAACATCGTCCCCGACGGCGCCCGCACGGTCAGCCCGTCACTCCCCCGCTACCTCGTCGCGGGCGCGGCGGTGCTGATCATCATCCTGGGCTCGGTCCTGCTCTGGGCCGCCGGCCGCCGGGCCGGGCGCGCGGCCACGGACCGCCGGGACCGCATCGCCCGGGCGACCGACGCCCGCACAGCTCTGACCGCCGCCACCGCGGTCTTCGCCCAGCAGATCATCGACCTCGACGCCCGCTACCAGGACGGCCCGGATTCGTTCCGCGGCGAATACCGCAAACTGACCTCCGATCACCTCGCCCTGCTCGACCGCGTCCCCCACGCGGACGACGCCGAGGCCGCCCGCCTCACGGCCCAGGTCGAAACCCTCATCGACCGAGCCCGCAAACTCTCCTGACCGGCCGCACCCGAACACCGGATGGCCGCCGAACCGGCACCACCCGCACCGGCCCGTCCAGCCACGCCACGCCACGCCACGCCACGCCACGCCACGCCACGCCACGCCACGCCACGCCACGCCACGCCACGCCACGCCACGCCACGCCACGCCACGCCACT
>NZ_JBITDZ010000002.1:347779-504917 GCF_044454705.1 Actinoplanes sp. NPDC051494 | reverse complement strand
GCCAGGCCGGACCAGGCCGGACCAGGCCGGACCACGCCAGCCACACGCCGCCGTCCCGCCCCCTGGCAAGCCTGCACCGCGCCAAGCAGGTCGACCTTGCCGGTCGCCCTGAGTATCCCGTGGTCTGACTCCGACCCTCCCCTCCCCGCATGCCATTCGCGCGTCCCGGCGCTCCCTCCAGGCTTCGCGCCAGCTGGGTCTTCCGCACCCGCCGGCCGGGACGAGCCGGGCTGAACCGGGGCAGCCGGGCCGGATCAGCGGCCGGGCTGGATCGGCGGCCGGGCTGGATCGGCGGCCGGATGGGACGGCCGGATGGGACGGGGCGGCCGGGCTGAACGGGACGGCCGGGCTGAACGGGACGGCCGGGCTGAACGGGGCGGCCGGGCTGGATGGGACGGCTGGGCTGAGTGAGGGCTGGGGCTGTTAGCTGTGCCACTCACCATGGAAAACGGAACAGCGCTCCGTATAGTTCTTAGCGGAGCGAGGTTCCGTTTACTTGGCTAGGAGATTGTTGTGTCGTACTCGGATGGTGCTGTTGTTTCGGTGAGGCCTGTTGTGCTGGCGGCTCCCGAGCGGGGTGAGGATCTGCAGGTTCGGGTTTCCGCGCCTGTGGCCGGGAGCAAGCTGCCGGTCATCGTGTTCTCGCACGGGTTCGGGCAGTCGATGGACAGCTATGCCCCGCTGGTCGATCACTGGGCGGCGAGCGGGTTCGTGGTGCTGCAGCCCACCCACCTCGACTCGCGGACGCTGGACGTCACGCCGGCCGACCCACGGTATGCGGAGATCTGGCGGATCCGGGTCGCGGACCTGGTGCGGGTCGTCGACGAGCTGGACGTGCTCGTGGCGGCCGTGCCGGGGCTCGCCGGGCGGGCCGACCGGGACCGGATCGCGGTCGCGGGGCATTCCTGGGGTGGGCAGACCGCGAGCACGCTGCTGGGTGCCCGGGTGCTCGACGCCGACGGGGTTCCCGGTGCGGACATGTCCGACGCGCGGATCAAGGCGGGCCTGCTGCTGGCGACCACCGGCACGGGTGGGGCCGATCTGAGCCCGTTCGCCGCTGAGCATTTTCCGTTCATGAGCCCGGACTTCAGCGCGATGACCACGCCGGCGCTGGTCGTCGCCGGTGACAAGGACCAGTCTGCGCTGACGGTACGGGGTCCGGAGTGGTTCACCGACCCGTACTTCCTGAGCCCGGCCCCGAAGGCCCTGCTCACGCTGGCCGGGGCGGAGCACTCCCTCGGTGGGCTCTCCGGGTACACGGTCACCGAGACCACCGACGAGAGCCCCGAGCGGGTGGCGCTGATCCGCCGGATCACCACGGCCTACCTGCGCAAGGTCCTCGACGGTGACGACGCCGGCTGGACCGCCGCGGGTGCCGGCACCGATCCGCTGGGCACCCTCGAGTCCAAGTAGTCCAGTGGTCGCGCCTACCGGCCGGCGGCGGACAGGCGGTCGAGGTGGTCCGGGGTCAGCTTGAGGTCCAGGGCCGGGACCGCCGCCTCGAACTGCTCGACGGTGCGGGGGCCGATCAGCGGGATCACCCGCGGGGTCTCCTGGTGCAGGAGCCAGGCCAGGACCAGCTGGTTGGGGGTGACCCCGAGCTCCGCCGCGACCTCGGTCAGGGCCGCGAGCCGGGCGTCGGCGTCCGGGCCCTCGTAGGCGGTCATCGCGTCGTGGCCGGCCCGTTTGGCCGGGTCGTCGTAGATGCCCTTGAGGATCGGTGAGTAGGCCACCAGGGTCTGGTCGTCGTGCTCGGCGAGGTAGTCGAGTTGCTCCCCGCCGGTGATCGACTCGTGCTGGACGCTGCCGTTCGGGCGCAGGTAGCTGTGCTGCTGCTGCACCGCGACCGGCAGCGGCCAGCCGTTCGCGGCACAGAGGTTGCGGATCCGTTCGAGGCGCCAGGTGCGCACGTTGGACCAGCCGAGGTGCCGGACCTTGCCCGCCGTGACGAAGCCGGCCAGGGTCTCCAGGGTCTCCTCCAGCGGCGTCGCCCGGTCGTCGACGTGGATGTAGTAGAGATCGACGTGGTCGGTGCCGAGGCGGCGCAGGCTGCCGTCGAGGGCGTCGCGCAGGGTCGCGGCGCCCGCACCGGCGAACGTACGGCGGGCCAGGTCCCAGTTCGCGGTGCCGTCGGCGGCCCAGAGGTCCGGGGAGGCCACCGGCAGCGCACTGCCCTTGGTGGCCAGGAAGACCTCGTCGCGGTGGTGGCCGGCGCGCAGCCAGCGGCCGAGCAGCTCCTCGCTCCCGCCGCCGCGGCTGCCGGGGGTGGACCACCATTCGTAGCAGTCCGCGGTGTCGATGAAGGTGCCGCCGACCTCGAGGTAGCGGTTCAGGATGTGGACGGAGTCGGGTTCGCTCGTGGCGTTGCCCATCTGCATGGCGCCGAGGGCAAGGCCGCTGATCTGCTCCCCGGTACGTCCCAGTTCTGTTGTCTGCACCCGTGCGACGCTAGGACCTGGAGCGCGCTCCAGGTCAAGCGGTGCGATCCTCGGAGGATGGCGATGGACGTTCTCTTCACCGGCGGGCCGATGTTCGGCACGGGGCGCCGCGACCGTGCGCTGATGGTCAGCGGGGACCGGATCCTGGCGGTGGGCGGCGACGAGGTGCGCTCGCTGGCCGGGCCCGGCACCGAGGTCGTCGACCTGCGCGGGCGGCTGCTGCTGCCGGGCTTCCAGGACGCGCACGTGCACCCGGTGCTGGGCGGACTCGAGCTGGGGTTGTGCGACCTGAGCGGCACCACCGACGTCGGGGAATACCTGAGACGGATCCAGCGGTACGCGGACAGCCACCCGGACGTGGAGTGGATCACCGGGGGCGGGTGGGCGATGGAGAGCTTCGCTCACGGCGTACCCGGCAAGGGTCTGCTCGACGGGGTTGCCGGTGGTCGTCCGGTGTTTCTCATGAACCGGGACCATCACGCGGCGTGGGTGAACGGGCGGGCGCTGGAACGGGCCGGGATCACCGCGCACACGCCGGACCCGGTGGACGGGCGGATCGACCGGGAGGCCGATGGGGAGCCGGCCGGTGGGCTGCAGGAGGGGGCGATGGCGCTGGTCGCGGCGCTGGTCCCGGAGGCCACCGCGGCCGACCGGCTGGCCGGGTTGCTGAGGGCCCAGCGGCTGCTGCACTCGCTCGGGGTGACGGCGTGGCAGGACGCGATGCTGTGCGGCGCCAACGGCTACCCCGACGTGTCCGACGCCTATCTGACCGCGGCCGGGGACGGCTCCCTGTTGTCGCGGGTGGAGGGTGCGCTGTGGTGGGACCGCGACCGCGACGCGGCGCAGATCGCGACGCTGGTCGAGCAGCGCGACCGGCTGACGACCGGTCCGTTGCGCTGCCACACGGTCAAGTTCATGCTCGACGGCGTCGCGGAGAACTTCACCGCCGCGATGACGTCGCCCTACCGCGACGCGTGCGGGCATCCGACCGGCAACAGCGGCCTGTCGTTCGTGGATCCGGAGGCGCTGAAGGCGTACGTCACCGCGGTGGACGCGATCGGGTTCCGGTCACATTTCCACGCCCTGGGCGACCGGGCGGTCCGGGAGGCGCTCGACGCGGTGGCGGCGGCGCGGGCCACGAACGGGCGCCGGGACACCCGGCCGCACCTCGCGCACCTGCAGGTCGTGCACCCCGACGACGTGCCCCGGTTCGCGCGGCTCGGCGCCACGGCCAACGTCCAGGCGTACTGGGCGACGCACGAACCGCAGATGGACGAGCTGACGATCCCGTTCCTGGACCCGGCGCTCGCCGGGCGGCAGTACCCGTTCGGTGACCTGCACCGGGCCGGCGTACGACTGGCCGCGGGCAGCGACTGGCCGGTCAGCACGCCGGATCCGCTGCTCGGCGTGCACGCCGCGGTGAACCGGGGACACCCGGACTCGGATGCGCCGCCGTTCCTGCCGGGGCAACGGATCGACCCGGTGACCGCGCTCCGGTCGTACACCCGGGGGTCGGCTTTTGTGAATCACCGCGATGACAGCGGCACCCTGCGGCCCGGGCACCGCGCGGACCTCGTGGTTCTCGACCGGGACCCGCTGGCGGGCCCGGCCGGGGCGATCGGCGAGGCCCGCGTGGCGATCACGTACGTGGGTGGGAAGCGGGTCTACTCGGCGCGGGAGGCGTGACTGCCCTGCCGGCGGCGCGCGTCCTGCACGACCTCCTGGGGCTTCTTGTCCTCCGCCGCTTTCGGCTCCTCGGCGGGCTTCTTCGCCTCCGGGGCGGCGGGCTCCTTGGCCGGGATGATCTGCGGCAGCTGGCCGGTCGGCTGGCGCAGCGCCGGGGTGAACGCGACCTGGGCGGGCTCGGTCTCGTCCTTGACCTGCGGCTGGTCCACCCAGAGCGCGCGCAGCTGGTTCTGCATGAACGTGGTCAGCCGGCCGCGGTAGTCCCGGTCGAACGATTCGAGGGCCTCGATCTGCTGTTGCAGCGCCTCGCGCCGGGCACCGAGACTGCCCACGACGTCGTCGTAGCGCTGCTGCGCGGCCATCCGCAGCTGGTCGGCGCTGGCCTGGGCGTCGGCCGTGATCCGGCCGGCCTCGCCGCGCGCGTCGAGCACCACCTTGGCGGCGTTGCGCTGGGAGTCCTCGGCGCGTTCCTGGCCCTCGCGGGCGGTCTGCTCGGCCTGCGCGCGCGCCTCGAGCAGCACCTGCTCGGCCTCGCGGCGCACGTTGTGGGCGTGCATCTGGGCCTCACGGCCGATCTCCTCGGCCGCCGCGAGGGCGTCCGCACGGATCTTCTCGGCCTGCTGCTGGGCCCGGCCGAGGTGTTCCTCGGCGGTGCGCTGGGCCATCGTGAGGACCTGCAGCGCCTGGCTCGGCGGGATGCCCTGGCCCTGCTGCGCCTGCCCCTGCTGGGCCTGACCCTGGTGCACCTGGCCCTGCTGCTGCGCGAGCACCGCGTGCTCGGAGGTGGCATTGTCCGGGGACGTCCCGTTGAACATCACTTTCACACGATCCTTCATCCGATTGTCCGTCACCGGAACCTCCGCGGGTGGCCCTGGAACGGCGGGATGGTACCAACCGGACCAGGGCCGACGCGAGGGCTGATTACGGCGAGGTGCTGCCGCTGGACAGCGCCGCGAGGACGGTCCCGCCGCACACACACAGGATGAGCAGCAACGCCACGACGCTGAGGATGATCGTGACGATCATGCCCGGGTATTTCTGCGGCGGGGCGCCGAGCGCGCCACCCATGAACGCCACCATCGGCGCGCGGTACTCGAGCTCGACGGTCTGTCCCGGCTGCACCGGCACCGGCAGGTCGGCGGAGCCGATCCGCGGCGGCAGCAGGTAGGGCACGTGCACATGCAGGTGGTGCTGACCCGGCGGGACCGGGATGACGGTACGGCCCCACGCGTTCGCGACCGGGTGCCCGTTGAGGGTCACCTCCGGCTTGAACAGACCGAGCATGAACGCGAGCCAGTGGTACTTGAGCGTGAGCGCGATCGCTCCGCCACCTTCTTGCCCTGGGTACACCTGTTTCCCTTCCCCGTGCGACAGTCGGCGAAGAATAGGTCACCGCACGGCACCTGCGGAAGTGCTGGTACCGCACGTGTCCACCGGTGAGGGACTCAGCCCGGTTTGTCGGGTGCGCAGCAGGGCCTGGACGGCGAGCACGGCCAGACAGAGGCCGGCGACGGTGTAGCCGGCGACCTGGCGCCACATCTCGCCGGACTGCACGGCGAAGACCAGCGCGGCGAACGCGACAGCCGCGCCGGGGCGGACCGGCAGCGGGCCGGTACCGGGCGCGCGGGCCTGCCGGAACGGGTCACGGCCGATCGCCACCCGCATCGCGTCGGCGAAGCCGGCCCGGGTGTACTCGTCACGCCGGTAGGCGTCCACCACCTCGTCGAGGATCGAGCGGACCGTCACGAGCTCGTCGGCGGACAGGCGCGCGACGAGCGGACGGGGGCCGACGGGGACGGTCACGACGACTGTTCCGGCTTTGCCGGCCGGGGCGGCATCCCACGTATCGATGAGAACCATCGTAGGGGCCGGGCTCCTTGATCGGGAGAACCGTGACCATCAGCGCGTCACCTCCCGCACCCGGGGTGACCGGGGCACAATGGCCGCACGTAGCGTGACCCCCACGGAGAGCCGATAAGCATGGTTGTGAAGAAGCCGCACGTCGCCGACAGTCACGACCTGATCCGCGTGCACGGGGCGCGGGTGAACAACCTCAAGGACATCAGCGTCGAGCTGCCGAAACGCCGGCTGACGGTGTTCACCGGGGTCTCCGGGTCGGGTAAGAGCTCGCTGGTGTTCGCCACCATCGCCGCGGAGTCCCAGCGGATGATCAACGAGACGTACAGCGCGTTCGTGCAGGGGTTCATGCCGACGCTGGCCCGGCCCGAGGTCGACGTGCTCGACGGGCTGACCACCGCGATCATCGTCGACCAGCAGCGGATGGGCACCGATCCGCGCTCCACGGTCGGCACCGCCACCGACGCCAACGCGATGCTGCGCATCCTGTTCAGCCGGCTCGGCAAGCCGCACATCGGCTCGGCGCAGGCGTTCTCCTTCAACGTCGCGTCGATCAGTGGGGCCGGCGCGGTCACCGTCGAACGCGCCGGGCAGAAGATCAAGGAACGCCGGGAATTCTCCGTCACCGGCGGCATGTGCCCGCGCTGCGAGGGCCGGGGCAAGGTCTCCGACATCGACCTGACCCAGCTGTACGACGCCACGAAGTCACTGAACGACGGCGCGCTCACCATCCCCGGCTACAGCATGGAGGGCTGGTACGGCCGGATCTTCAACGGCTGCGGGTTCTTCGACGCGGACAAGCCGATCAACAAGTTCACCAAGAAGCAGCTGCAGGACCTGCTCTACAAGGAACCCACGAAGATCAAGATCGACGGGATCAACCTGACCTACACCGGTCTGATCCCGCAGATCCAGAAGTCGTTCCTGTCCAAGGACATCGACGCGGTGCAGCCGCACATCCGGGCGTTCGTCGAGCGGGTGGTCACGTTCCAGACCTGCCCCGAATGCGACGGCACCCGGCTCAGCGAGGCCGCCCGCTCGTCGAAGATCAAGGGCATCAGCATCGCCGACGCCTGCGCGATGCAGATCAGCGATCTGGCCGCCTGGGTCGCCGAGCTCGACGAGCCGTCGGTCGCTCCCCTGCTCGCGACGCTGCGGCACACCCTCGACTCGTTCGTGCAGATCGGCCTCGGATACCTCAGCCTCGACCGCCCGTCCGGCACGCTGTCCGGTGGCGAGTCGCAGCGCACCAAGATGATCCGGCACCTCGGGTCGTCGCTGACCGACGTCACGTACGTGTTCGACGAACCCACGATCGGCCTGCACCCGCACGACATCCAGCGGATGAACGACCTGCTGCTGCAACTGCGCGACAAGGGCAACACGGTCCTCGTGGTCGAGCACAAGCCCGAGGCCATCGCGATCGCCGACCACGTGGTCGACCTCGGCCCCCGGGCCGGCACCGCGGGCGGCGAGGTCGTCTTCGAGGGCACCGTCGCCGGCCTGCGCACGAGCAGGACCCTGACCGGTCAACACCTCGACGACCGGACAACCGTCAAGCCGACGGTACGCCCGCAGAACGGCACCCTGGAGATCCGCGGCGCCGGAGCGCACAACCTGCGCGACGTCGACGTCGACATCCCCCTCGGCGTGCTGGTGGTCGTCACCGGGGTCGCGGGCTCGGGCAAGAGCTCCCTGATCCGCGGCTCGGTGTCCGGGCTCGACGGCGTCGTGTCGGTCGACCAGTCCGCGATCAAGGGCTCGCGGCGCAGCAACCCGGCGACGTACACCGGCCTGCTGGAACCGATCCGCAAAGCGTTCGCGAAGGTCAACGGCGTGAAGCCGGCGCTGTTCAGCGCCAACTCCGAGGGCGCGTGCCCCACCTGCAACGGCAACGGCGTCACCTACACCGACCTGGCCATGATGGCCGGGGTCGCGACGGTCTGCGAAGTCTGCGAGGGCAAACGCTTCCAGGCCGATGTGCTGGACTACAAGCTCGGCGGCAAGGACATCAGCCAGGTCCTGGCGATGCCGGTCGCGGAGGCCACCGCGTTCTTCGCCGAGGGCGACGCCCACATCCCGGCCGCCCACAAGATCCTCGTACGCCTCTCCGATGTCGGCCTGGGTTACCTCAGCCTCGGCCAGCCCCTGACCACCCTGTCCGGCGGCGAGCGCCAGCGCCTCAAACTGGCCACCCAGATGGCCGGCACCGGCACCGTGTACGTTCTCGACGAGCCGACGACCGGCCTGCACCTCGCCGACGTCGAGCAGCTTCTCGCCCTGCTCGACCGCCTCGTCGACTCCGGCAAGTCCGTCATCGTCATCGAACACCACCAGGCCGTCATGGCCCACGCCGACTGGATCATCGACCTCGGCCCCGGCGCCGGCCACGACGGAGGCACCATCGTCTTCGAAGGCACCCCCGCCGCCCTGATCGCCGACCGCACCACCCTCACCGGCCAGCACCTGGCGGCGTACGTCGGCTCCTGACCGCCAGGCCGGCGGCGGCGGCCTGGCGGGTCAGGATGGTAGTCGCGACGCGAGCATGGCCTCCGAGCGTTCCCACAGGCCGCGGGCCAGGCCGGCGTCGAGGGCCTGGGGGTTGGCCGGCTTGCTGACCTTGCGCTTGTAGTAGTAGGCCCCGGACTGCCAGTCGGTACCCGGACGGCCTTGCGCGAGCCACCCGATCTGGTCGGCGCCCTGGTCGGGGGTGGAGAGCAGCAGTCGTCGCAGGATCGCGACGCTTCCCAGGGCGCGGACGAGCAGGATGATCCGGTTGGTGGTCTGCGACCCGAAGCTCGTCGCGACGTTGCCGGGGTAGAACGAGGCCGCCGAGAGGCCGCTCGCGTGGTAACGCCGGTGGAGTTCGCTGGTGAACAGGATGTTCTCGAGCTTGGTCGCACCGTAGACGCGGGACGGCTCGTAGTGCCGCTCGCTGCCGAGATCGTCCAGGTCGACCTTGCCCGCGAAGCGCACGGTGCTCGACGTCTGGAGCACGTGGGCGCGGGACCTGACGAGGGTGTCGAGCAGCAGGCGGGTCAGCAGGAACGGCGCGAGATGGTTGACCTGGAAGGTCTTCTCGAAGCCGTCGGCGGTGACGGTGCGCGCGCCGAACACCCCGCCGGCGTTGTTGGCCAGGACGTCGATCCGCGGGTAGGCGGTGGTGAGCTCGGCCGCGAGGCGGGTCACGTCGTCGAGACGGGTGAAGTCCGCGAGGTAGCTGTCCACGCCGAGCTCCGCGGAGATCGCGCGGGTCTTCTCGGCCGAGCGGCCGACCACCACGACGGTGTGCCCCTCGTGGTGCAGCCGGCGTGCGGCGGCGGCACCGATGCCATCGCTCGCACCGGTAATGACGATGACCTTCTTCGCACTCAACGGGTCCTCCTTGTTGCGTCACTGCAGACGCAAGAAAACTAAGACATGCAACATCATGTTGCAACTCAAGGATGACCGGCGCCATTGCCGTACTCTTTTGCCGTGCCAACACAGCGGCCCCTTCGCGCCGACACCGAGCGGACGATCACGGCGATCCTCGGGGCGGCCGAACAGCTCCTCAGCGGTGACCCGGCCGCCACGATGGAGCAGATCGCCGAGGCGGCCGGCGTCGCCCGCACCACCGTCCACCGCCGGTTCGCCACCCGCGAGGCACTCATCGACGCCCTCGCCGTGTCGGCGGTGCGGCGCGTCGGGGCGGCCGTGGAGGACGCCCGCCCGGACACGGCCCCGCCCCTCGTGGCCCTCTATCAGATGACCGTGAACATCCTCGGCGCCAAAGCCGGCTGGGGATTCGCGATGAGCCGCGCCTCCGGGGCCAACCCGGAGGTCGCCCGCATCTTCGGCGTGCTGATGGACACCTGCGCCCGGCTGTTCCTGCGGGCGAGAGACGCGGGCCTGCTGCGCGCGGACGTCGACATCGCCTGGACGTGCCGCGTCTACCACGCCCTGCTCCACGAGGCGGCGCCGCTCTCCGGCGGAAAGGGCATCGACGAGGTGGCGACACTCGTGGTGGAGACCCTGCTCCGCGGCGCGGGCACCGCCCGCCCCGACCGCCTCTGACGCCGCTACCCGCTCGGCGGCGGGACCAGGTCAGCCCGCGAAGCTGCCGCGCATCTCGATGGCGATCTGCGACGCGTCGAGGCCGGCCAGCGCTTCCGTGAGCACGTCCGCGTCGAACGTGCCGTGGTCGCGTGCGTCGAGCAGCGCCGACCGCTGCGCCGCGATCACGGCCAGCTGGTAGTCGCGGGCCGCCGCGAAGTCCCGCGCCGCGCGCTCCGGGGGTGGCGGGACCGCCGCGGTGCTCGTTCTCAGCATCTCCATGATCCGGGCCTGTTCGTCGCCGGTCCCGGCCGTGCCGGGCGTCTTCGTGATGAGGCGCAGCAGTGGGCCGATGGTGCCACCTTGCACGAGCAGCGACAGCGCCGCGACCGCGAACGCCACCAGCACGAGGACCGGTCGTTGCGGGGTGTCCTCGGGCAGTGTCTGGGCGGCCGCCACGGTCACCGCGCCGCGCATGCCGGCCCAGACCACCGCTGTGCCCTCGCGCCACCCGAGGGGCTGGCGGACGAAGTAGTCGACGGTGGCGATGCCCTGGGTGACCCGGGACTCGAAGCGTTCCAGGGCCCGCCCGGACGCCCGGCGCCCGCGGTTCACCTCCTGGAACGTCTCCTGTCTGCCCTCCGGGGTGGCCATCCGCTCCTGGATGTCGCGCAGCCGGGTCTGCAGTTTCACGCCCTGCCGGGCGCGCCAGAGCAGGACCGCGAGCAGCGGAGCCACGTACGCGGCCCGCACCAGCACCGTCAGCACGAGTGCCCCGGACGCGATGAGCACGGCGGCGCCCACCCCGGCGTGCTCCTGCTCCACGGCGGTGACGATCGACTTGATCTGCACGCCCATGGTCAGGAAGACGGCGCCCTCGAGGACGAGCTCGACCGTGCGCCAGTTCTGCGCGTCCGACAGGCGGTTCTGCGGGGAGAGGTCGCGGGGCGCGCGTACCCCGGTGATCAGGCCCGCGACGACGGTCGCGACCAGACCGGAGGCGCCGAGCCGCTCGGCGGGCACGGCGGCGGCGAACGGCACCGCGAACGAGATGACGGTGTTGACGGCCGGGTCGGTCACCCGTCTGCGGACCACCAGGTTGAGCACGCCCACGAGCCCGCCGAGGAGCACCGCGACCACGACCGAGTAGCCGAACGTGCCCAGGGCGCCCCAGAACGAGAAGGTCGAGGCCACGGCGACGACCGCGGTCCGGAGCAGGACCAGGGCGGTCGCGTCGTTGAGCAGGCTCTCGCCGTCGAGCAGGGCCACCACCCGCGGCGACACGGAGGTCTGTTTGATGATCGAGGTGGCCACGGCGTCGGTGGGGCTGACGATCGCGCCGAGCGCGACGCCCCAGGCGAAGCCGAGCCCGGGGACGACCAGCATGAAGAAGACCCCGAGCAGGAGCGCGCTGCCGACCACGAGGAGCACGGACAGTCCGCTGATCGCCCCGAACTCCCGGCGAAAGTTCATCCCCGGCATCGACACGGCCGAGGAGTAGAGCAGCGGCGGCAGGATCCCCTCGAGGATCCACTCGGCCTCGATGTGCGTGGAGTCGAACACCGGCAGGAAGCCGGCCGCGACGCCGACCGCGACGAGCACGAGCGGTGCCGCGATCCCGAGCCGGGGCCCGGCAACGGCCGCGGCGGCGATCACCAGGACAGCGGTCACACCCACGACGAGCAGCTCGATCATGGTTCCAGACTGGCACCGGCCCGGCTCGCCGCAGGGGCTTTCGGCGGGCTCAGGCCTCGAAGCCGGCGTGGTAGCCGGTGAAGTCGCGGCGCTGGGTGTCGACCTCCGGGGAGCCGCCCGGGTAGGCGTTGTCGAACATGCTGACCGGCCTCGGGTCGGGCATGGCCAGGACGCGTTCGCGCAGGTCGAGGGCGAACTTCTTGGCGTCGTCGTCGACCTGGACGAAGAACGACTCGTCGGCGATCTGCTGCTTGGTCAGGAACGCCTTCATCCGGGTGATCGGGTCCTTGGCGCGCCAGGACTCGACCTCGTCCGAGCTGCGGTAGCGGGTCGGGTCGTCGGAGCTGGTGTGGGCACCCATCCGGTACGTGTACGCCTCGATGAGGGTCGGGCCCTGGCCGGTGCGGGCGTGGTCCAGGGCCGCCCGGGTGACCGCGTAGGACGCGAGGACGTCGTTGCCGTCGACCCGGATGCCGGGGAAGCCGAAGCCGGCGGAGCGGCGGTGCAGGGGCACGCGGCTCTGGCGGGCGGTCGGCTCGGAGATCGCCCACTGGTTGTTCTGGCAGAACAGGACGATCGGGGCGTTGAACACCCCGGACCAGACGAAGGCCTCGTTGACCTCACCCTGGCTGGTCGACCCGTCGCCGAAGAACGCGATGACCGCCTCGCCGTCCATGGTGCCGGTCTTCCCGTCGAGCGTGATGCCCATCGCGTAGCCGGTCGCGTGCAGGGTGTGGGCGCCGATCACCAGGGTGTACATGCCGAAGCGGTGCTCGTTGGGGTCCCAGCCGCCCTGGTCGACGCCGCGGAACAGGCCGAACGGCATGATCGGGTCGATACCGCGGGTGTACAGCACGCCGTGCTCGCGGTAGGACGGGAACGCCATGTCCTGCGGGCGCATCGCCCGGCCGGCGCCGACCTGGGCCGCCTCCTGGCCGAGCAGGCTCGCCCACAGGCCCAGCTCGCCCTGGCGTTGCAGGGCCAGGCCCTCGGCGTCGAGGCGGCGCACGGTGACCAGGTCGGCGTACAGCTCGCGGTATTCGTCGTCGGTGAAGTCGGCGGAGTACGTCACGCCGTCGGCCGTGGTGACGCTGTCGACGCGCTCACCGTCCGGGGTGAGCAGCTGAACGTATCCGCCGGCGGGGGCGTCGTCCACCATCGCTGTCTCCTTGCTCAGACCACGTTCACCTCAGGGCGTACAACACTCTTGATCAGATCCGGCCCGGAGGAAAGACGGAAGCTGCGGTGATCAAGCTCTCACCCGATGGCTGCTGCACCCATCCACCGGTATGGGGCGGGAGTGAGTGGCGCTGCGCGCCCACATCGGTCACGCCGCGATCCCGCTGCCGGGGGTCACCGCCGTCGTGCTGGACGACGACGACCGGGTGCTGCTCGTGCGGCGCTCGGACAACGGCCGGTGGGCGCTGACCACCGGCTGCCTGGAGCCCGGCGAGCAGCCCGCCGCCGGGGCCCTGCGCGAGGTCATGGAGGAGACCGGCGTCACGGCCACGGTCGAACGGCTGATCGCGGTGGAGGCGCTGGAGCTGTCGACGTACCCGAACGGCGACCAGGTGCACTGGCTCGACGTCGGGTTCCACTGCCGGTACGCCGGGGGTGCGGCCCGGGTCAACGACGACGAGTCCACCGAGGTCCGCTGGTTCACCCGGGCCGACGTGCCCGAGCTGGACGAACGGCAGACCCGCTACCTGGCGCTGGCCCGCGACAGCCGCGCCCCGTTCTTCGTAGGATCGCCGTATGGCTGATGCGGACGACGTACGACGGATCGCGCTGGCACTGCCGCACACGGTGGAGATCGCGAGCGCCGGGTTCGACTTCCGGGTGGGCGGCAAGGGTTTCGTCTGGTCGTATCCCGAGCGGACCCCGGGCAGGCCACGCGTCATCCGTACCGATGTCGCGGTCCTGTTCGTGGGCGACGAGGCCGAGAAGCAGGCGCTGCTGCTCGGTGAGCCGGGCCTGTTCTTCACCGCGCCCGGCTACGAGGGTGTGCCGCTGGTGCTGCTGCGCCTGGCCGCGGTCGGCGCCGCCCGGCTCGAGGAGCTGGTGACCGACGCGTGGCGGATGCGCGCCCCGGAGGACCAGGGCGCGCCCGCCTGATCGTCAGACCGCGACCAGGGTCCAGTGCAGGTCGCCGTAGTGGTCGTACCAGGTGCGTACCGGTGGGGCGGCCGGGTCGCGGATGGCCCGGGTGACCGCGTCGAAGGTGGCCTCGCCGGCGAGGAGCAGGTAGCGCACGCGGTGCCCGGCGGGGTCGGCTACCGCGGCCGGGAAGTCGCGGTCCGGGGTGATGACGAACTGTTTCGGGTGGTCGCTGGCGAGGACCACCGCGAACGCCGTCGCGGCGTCGGTGAGCACGGCGCCGTCGGGCAGGTCCATGGCGTCGAGGTCGGTGGCCACCAGGGTGTCGACCCGGGTGAGCTCGGTCTTGCGGGCCGCACCGGCCGGGATGATCCATTCCCGTTCCTCGCGGGACAGGTTCTGCTGGGACAGGATCAGCAGGGTGGTGGGGACCGCCAGCAGGGTCATCACCAGCGTGGCCGCCACCGCGGGCCGGCGTGGCACCGCGATCGCCAGGTCCCGGCCGGCGAGGACGTAGCCGGCCAGCAGGATCGCACCGGGGACGGCCACGATCTGGAAGCGCAGCCAGCCGAACGACATGCCGGCCAGCAGCGCCAGGGTGTCGAAGGCCAGCACCGAGCCGAGCACGGTGATCGGGGCGAGCACGCCCGGGTCGCGGCGGCGCCAGGCGGTGACGAGCGCCAGCACCAGCAGGACCAGGACGAACGGTGCCAGGCCGTGCAGTTGTTCCAGCCAGTACGCCGTACGCCCGGCCAGGGTGTCGCCGGTGGCCTCGGCGATGAACCGCGCGCTGTTGCGGACCTGGGCCGAGTTGCCGTATTCCGAGGAGAACGTGGCGAACCACTGGTCGACGATGAGTTTGCTGGCCACCGCCCAGAGCAGGACGGCGAGCACCCCGGGCAGGCCGGCGATGACCGCGTCGGTGACGGCGAGCTGCCGGCGGCGCTGCCGGGTGCCCGCGGTACGGAACCAGGTGACCGCCGCGACGACGACCGGGACGGCGGCGACCGGGGCGAGGGCCTCGTAGCGGGCGCCGTACGCCAGCCCGATCGCGAGGCCGAGCGGCACCAGCGCCTCGGTGCGGCCGGTGGTGAGCCACCGGTGCATCCCGCGGGTGCCGAGCAGCAGCAGGAGCAGGAAGCAGGCCTCGCTCATGCCGTTGCCGGCGTACAGCACGGTCATCGGGTGCAGGGCGTACGCCGCGACGAGCACGAGCCGCGACCGCCGACCGACCCCCATGGCGCGGAGCTGGCTGTGCACGAGCCCGACGGTCGCCGTCATCAGGCCGGCCGACATCAGCGTCGCGAGCAGCGATTCCTGGATCAGGGCCGGGAAGAGGATCTGCAGCGGCAGGAACGGCAGCAGGATCAGTGACGGCAGCGGGTTCCACACGAAGCCGACGGCGGCGAGGTGCGGGTCGCGGCTGTACAGCGTGTAGAACGCGTTGGCGAGCCGGCTGGTCGAGTCGCCGGGGATGACGCCGTTGCGCCAGAAGTACAGCGCGGCGGCGAGGTAGACGATGCCGCTGACCAGCAGGACGGCCCGCTGATCGGTGAACCGGTGCCGGGCGGTGGTGGGTGCCGGACGGGTGCGGGTCTCAGTGGACATCGGCCACCTCAGAAGGCGGAGCGGACGGAGCGGACGGCAGGTGCAGGCCGTGCGTGGTCTTCTCCCAGTACGAGGGCTTGAACACGAGCTGCCACGCGGCCTTGGCCCCGGCGAGGCTCATCATCACCCAGTACAGCGGGGAGAGCAGTGCGGTGCCGAGCAGGTCGGGACGGTCCATGGTGCGTACCGACAGCACGTTGAGGTAGATGACGGTGGCGTTGCCGATGACGAGGCAGAACACCCCGACGTAGTAGAACGGCGGCATGAAGATCTCCTCCATGACGGCCGGGCGGTCCAGGAACCACAGCACGGTGGTGGCCCACAGGACGGCGTTGAGCAGGGCCGCGAGCGGGGTGCCGCCGACGAACAGATTGAGGCAGAGCAGTCCGCGCCAGCCGAGTTGCCGGACCGTCGCCCGGGGGCTGCGCAGGTGCACCAGCCAGGTCATCAGGTAGCCCTTGTACCAGCGGCTGCGTTGCTTGATCCAGTTGATGAAGTCGGAGTTGGCCTCCTCGAGGGTCACCGAGTCGAGCACGCCGACCCGATGACCGGCACGGGAGAGCCGCATGCCGAGGTCGGCGTCCTCGGTGACGTTGTACGGGTCCCAGGCCCCGAGTTCGCGCAGCTCCCGGGTCCGGAAGTGGTTGCTGGTGCCGCCCAGCGGGATCGGCATCCGCAGCGCGACGAGCCCGGGCAGCAGGGACCGGAACCAGGTCGCGTACTCGAGGGCGAACCAGCGGGTGATCCGGTTCTGGTCGGTGTTGAAGTACGCGAGCTCGGCCTGCAGGCACACGTACCCGGGGCCGAGCCGGCGCAGCGCCACGACGGCCCGGCGCAGCTGCAGGGGTTCGGGGATGTCCTCGGCGTCGTAGATGGTGACGAACTCACCGGTGGCCTGCTCGAGCCCGACGTTGCAGGCCTTGGGTTTGGTCTTGGGCTGCGACTCGGGCACGACGAGGATCCGGATGTGCCCGCCGGTGAGCGCGGCCCGGGCGGTGTCGATGGTCTCGGTGTCGTCGGGTTCGAGCAGCAGGATGACCTCGAGCTTGTCGCGGGGGTATTCCAGCGCGGAGAGGTTGTCCATCAGTGCCGCGATGACGCTGGGTTCGCGGTAGGCGGGCACCAGCACGGTGTAGACGGGCAGGTCGGCGTCCGGGACCGCCCGCGCCTGCTCGTCACCGACCATGATCCGGTGCTCGCCACGGCCGGAGGCCCAGACCAGCACGACCCGGAACGCCAGCGCGATGCCGTAGCACAGGGTCACGACGGCGACGACGACCTGGAGCACGATCATGGGCCGCAGCACGGCGAGCACCCCGATCAGGACCAGCGCGCCGAGCAGCGCGAACCGCTGCGGCCGGGTCAGCACGACGTGCGCGGAGTAGGCCTCCCATCTGGCGTCGGCCATCAGTGGTTGCCCCGCTCGGTGAGCAGCGTCAGCGCCAGCGGCGCCGCGACCAGGACGAGGGTGACCAGCGCGTAGCGGGCCCGGGGCAGGTGCGGGCGACCGGCCGCGCCGGCGGTGGCGGTGATCCGGGTCCGGGACCAGGCCGCGGCGAACCCGGCGACCACGAGCGCGAGCAGCACCGGCTGGCCGGTGACGAGCGAGACCGCGCCCAGCACGGCGGCGGCGGTGCCCGCGTGCAGCAGGGTCCTGAGCCGGGGACCGAACACCACCAGCGCGCCGAGCACGACGCAGGCGATCGCGCCGGCGAGGGCGGGCACGGCGGCCAGCGACACCAGCGGGATGGGCAGGATCCAGCGCAGGCGCGCGGCGGTGCGGGTGCCGAGCAGCAGGACCGCCGCCCCGGCCAGGTAGAACAGCGCCGCCGGGAGCACCCAGGTCATCCGGTCGGGGGCGGGGGCGAGCAGCAGCAGCGTGGTCGCCGAGGCCAGGCAGCCGACCGCGAGCAGGCCGTCGAGCTGCCGGTCGTGCACGTCCGGTTCGCCGTGTTCGGGGCGCAGCCGGCCGAGGACCAGCGCGGCGGCCGCGGCGAACGGGATGACCAGCGGCACCGGGGTGGCCCCGAGCCTCAGCAGCGCCGGGAAGGCCAGCGCGGTGAGCAGCACGGCGAGCACCACCCGGACCTGGGCGGCGCGGCGGACGACGCGGAGCACGCCGGACGTGGGCAGCGCGGGACTGTCGTAGACCCAGGAGGTGGTGACGGCGTAGCGCAGGGCGAACACCACCCCGATGGCGATGACGTTCGCACCGAGGTAGTGCAGGCCGCCCCAGCGCACGAGCGCGAACAGCAGTCCCAGGTGGATCGGCGTGAGGCTGTTGTTGAGCAGCAGGAAACGACCGAAGCGGTGCCGCCTCGCCCGCTCCCCCGGCGGCATCACCAGGTGGTCGATGACCGCGAAGTTCCAGACGATGGCGACCTGCACGGCCAGGAACGCGGCCAGCAGGTAGGGCAGTCCGGCGAGTTCGCCGAGGGCCCACAGCGCCACGGAATTGACCGCGGTGCCGGCCGCTCCGGCCACGGCGAAACCGAGCATTCTCCCGTACGCGGAATGTGGCCGCCGCAACGTCGACAGCCGCAGCCCGGCCAGGTGCCGGAAGTAACGCATGCCCTCCCGGATCGAGGCCTTGCTCTCCCCGGCGGTGCGCGGCTGGAACGTGTACGCGACCTCGGTGATCCGGTCGATCCGGTTACGGACGAGCACCTCCAGCAGGATCTTGTAGCCGTCCGGGCGCAGCTCGCCGACCCGGACCGCGTCGCGGCGCACCGCGAAGAAGCCGCTCATCGGGTCGCTGACGGCGCGCAGCCGGACCGGGAAGAACACCTTGGCGAGCAGGCCGGTGCCGCGCGAGACGGTACGGCGGAACCAGCCGCCGAGCCCGGTGACCCGGCCGGTGGTGCGGTAGCGGCTGGCGACCACCGCCTGGGCGGTCTCGGCACGGCCGGCGGCGAGCAGCTCCGGCACCGTCTCCGGGGGATGTTGCAGGTCGCCGTCCATGACCACCACCCAGGGCGCGCGGGCGGCGCTGATGCCGGCCACCACCGCGCCGCCGAGGCCACCGTCGCGGGCACCGGGGACGCGGTGCACGAGGCGTACCTCGCCGGGGAACCGGTCGGCGAGCTCCTGGATCGCCGCCGGGGTGTCATCGTCGCTGTCGTCGACGAAGACGACCTCGCCCGTCCGGGCGCCGAACGCGGACCGGACCCGGTCGACCAGCGGGCCCACGTTGTCGGCCTCGTTGCGGGTCGGGACGACGACGCTCACCCCGGGTGGGGCGCCGAGGAGGTGCTGCGTGGTGGTCAGCGGGGCAGGCGGTGTTTCCGCCATGGACGAACTCCTTGTCTACAGGGGGGTTTCGCGGAAGCGGGCGAGGGCGCCGCCGCCGCTGTCGTAGTACTCGACGGTGACGGTGTGCTCGCCGGCGCCGAGGACGACGTCGGCGGTGAACGTGGTGGGTCCGTGGTCGGACCAGCCGTCGACGACGGTCACGCCGTCGAGCAGCACGCGGATGCCGTCGTCGCCGGTGGCGGCGAAGCGGTAGGTGCCGGCCGCGTGGTCCGCGGTCCGGGTCCAGCGCGCGGAGAAGCCGTCGGCGGGCAGGAGCGGGTCCGGCGAGCCGCTGCCCCAGTCGATGTCGACGGTGTCGTCCTGGCGGGTCACGACGGGCGTCCCGGCCAGGGCGGTGCCGGTGAAGTAGGAGGCCGTCCACAGGTTCGCGGGCTGGTAGTCGCCGACGCGCCGGTAGTCGAAGCGGGCGAGGGCTCCCCCGCCGTTCTCGTAGTACTCGACGCGGATCTCGTGGATCCCGGAGAGCAGCATCCGGTCGGTGCCGAAGGTGGCGTTCTGGTCGATCCACCGGTCGACGACGGGCGCACCGTCCACATAGATGCGGATGCCGTCGTCGGCGGCGCCCTCGAACCGGTAGCGGCCGGCCGGCAGCGTGTCGGTGCGGGTCCAGCGCGCGATGAACGATTCGCTCGGCACCGGCGAGCCGCCACCCCAGTCGAACGCGATCGCGGGATCGGCGCGGACCAGGTCGGGGGCGCGCCGCGGGATCGGCGGGGAGCTCGCCGGGCCGGGGGCGGTCCAGAACTCGGCGGTGTAGTCCTGCGGGGCGAGCTGGTCGGCGACCTGGCGCCAGGCCAGCTTCGCGACGGCTTCGCCCCAGTCGTCGTAGTACTCCATGACCACGGTGTGCGGGCCGCCGTCGACGATGACCCGCGCGGTGTCCGTGCCGCCGCTGGAGTCGGCCCAGCGGTCGACGACCCGGACCCCGTCGACGGTCAGCCGCACGCCGTCGTCCGCGGTGGTGGTGAACTCGTACTCCCCCGGGGCCAGGCTCAGGGTGCGGGTCCAGCGGGCCACGAAGTGGTCGGCGTCGACGCCCGGCCCGGGTGCGGCCCGGGCCCAGTCGTGGTTCACGGCGGGTTCGGCCCGGGTCAGGACCGGAGCCGAGGAGGGTACGGCCGGTGCCGCGCCGGTGCCCGGGGCGTTCCAGTAGTCGGCCCGCCAGGTGTCGCCGGGCTGTTCGACGGCACCGGCCCAGTCGAGTTTCGCGAGCGCGGCACCACCGTCCTCGAAGTACTCGAACGTGATGGTGTGGTTGCCGGGGCCGAGGTCGCCGGTCCAGTCGTACGCGGTGCCGGGCTGCGCGGGCCACCGGCTCAGCACCGTCGTGCCGTCGAGCAGGAGCCGGAACCCGTCGTCGGTGACCGCGGTGAACGTGTAACGGCCGCCCGCGAAGTACTCCTTCTTGCTCCAGCGGGCGGAGAAGTCGTCGTCCGGCACCTCGGGGGCCGGTGATCCGCCGTCCCAGGTGAAGTCGACGGCCGGGTCCGTACGGGTGAGCAGCGGCGCCCCGCCGAGCGTGGTACCCCGGAAGAACGTGGCAGTGTACGGCGCGGACGGCGCGTACGTGGCGGTGTAGGTGGCCCCGGCCTCCGGCGTGGTGACGACGTGCCGCATGCCCTTGCCGTCGGACCAGCCGGTGAAGTGGTACACGGTGCCGTCCGCGGCGACGGCGGTCGGCGGGGCGTACACCTCGCGTTCGAAGCCGGCCACACCGAGCACCTCGTGCGGGGTGCCGCGCGGGACGCCGTCGAGGTACGCGGTCAGCCCGGGCGGATCGGTGGCGACGGTGAATGTGCCGGTGACCGGCCGGACGGTGATCGACCTGCTGGTGCTGAGCCCGTTGGTGTCGGTGGCCGTGACGGTGATCTCGTACCAGGTGTCCGCGGACGACTCGCCGGTCACCGGGACGGTGAACGACCCGGCCCGGCCGGTGAGCGGACCGGCGAACGGGTGCACGTGGGTGCCGTGGTGCAGCACCACGGTCGTGGCGATGTCGTTGTCGTCGAGGTCGAAGCCGGCCGCGTCGCTGGCGAACGCGTTGTAGGTGATCACGTCGCCGGCCCGGTAGCGGCTGCCGTCGGCGGGGACCGCGACGGTCACCGTGGGTGCGATGCCCACCTGCACCACGACGGGTACGGCGGCGGCCGCGTTGCCCTCGCTGTCGGTGACGGTGAGCGTGGCGACGTACACCCCGGTGTGCGGATAGATCTTGACCGGGTCCGCCGCGGTGCTGGTGGTGCCGTCGCCGAACGCCCAGGCGTAACCGAGCGGGTCGCCGTCCGGGTCGGTGCTGCCGGAGCCGGAGAAGTGCACGGTCAGCGGTGCGACGCCCTTGGTCACGTCGGCCGTGGCGACCGCGGCGGGGGCGTGGTTGCCCAGCTCGTAGCTGATCCGGTACAGCCGCCCGGGGATGTAGGTGAGGTAGTACAGCGAGCCGTCCGGGGCGACCTTCATGTCGACGACGCTGCCCGCGGTGGCGTCGAAGTCGTGCACGGCGGCGACCTCGCCGTTGGCGTCGAGTTCCGCGCGGCGGATGAAGCCCTTGGCGTAGTCGCCGAAGAACAGGTTGCCCTCGTACTCGCCGGGGAACATGCCGCCGCGGTAGACGGGCCCGCCGGTCGCGGCCGCGCTCTGGCCGTCGTGCGGGTACGTGTAGATCGGGTCGGTGAAGCCCGCACACCCCGACGTGCAGACGCCTTCCTTGAGCGGCCAGCCGTAGTTGCCGCCCTTCACGATGTGGTTGACCTCCTCCCACGTGTAGTCGCCGACGTCCCCGCCGTAGAGCCGGCCGGTCACGCTGTCGAACTGGAAGCGCCACGGGTTGCGGAAGCCGTACGCCCAGATCTCCTGCTGCTTGCCGGCCTGCCCGGCGAACGGGTTGTCCGGGGGGATCGAGCCGTCCTTGTTGATCCGCAGGATCTTGCCGTGCGGGTTCGTCAGGAGCTGGCCGTTGCTGGCGTAGCCGTTGTCGCCGACCGCGAAATATAGTTTGCCGTCCGGGCCGAACCGGATGCTGCCGCCCACGTGCAGCTGCTGCGACAGCGACGCGGTGCGGAAGATCGTGAATGGCCCGCCGGTGCCGACATCGCCCGACGCGTCGAATCGGACCAGCCGGTTGTGCAGGTCGAGACCGGTGTAATAGAAGTACACATAGTGGTTCGCGACGCCGAATTCCGGGTCGAAGGCGATGCCGATGAGCCCGCGGTCGCCGGTGGCCTCCGAGGGCAGATCGGCGAACGGGGTGGTGAGCAGCCGCCCGTCCTTGACGATCCGGACCCGGCCGGCCCGTTCGAGCACGAAGATCCGCCCGTCGGGGGCGATCTCGAAGCCGGCGGGCCCGTCCAGCCCCGCGCCCACGACCAGTGCCGTCCGGAAGTCCGGCGGGGGTGCGGCCGCGGCCGGCACGGGGGCCAGGAATGCCACCAGGAGCAGGAACGCGAACATCTTTCTCATGGCACCTCCCCACGCACGGCTGCGAATTCCGAACGTAGGGCGCGGTTGTTAACGGGAAATGGCGGGCACCCGAAAATGGAAATGAAGCCGATGATTCGGCCGGGTTTCCCAACCGGGCATTGTTCCCGATTCGACCGTCCTGACCGGACAGTGTCGCGAACAAGCCGAGGTCAGCACGGTCGGACACATTTTCGTGATCATGACAGATGGCGCACGGATTCGCTTATCCCATTCGGAAACGGCCCGTTAATCGCGCCGGAATAAACCTTCCAGAGGTGTCGGAATGCCGATTGTCACCGTCATGGACATCGATACCAGCGACCGGGGGCTGGCCCGGTGCCATACTTTTGTGCAAGGATTGGATCCAATCTTGTACTGACTGGATGCGGGAGGTGGGGCCGGCGTGCTCAAGCAGGAGGACAACGAGCGGGTGACCCGGTCCGGGCCGGGGACACCGCTGGGCAAGGTCATGCGCGCCTACTGGCAGCCGGCCGCCCTGGTGTCGGAGATGGCGCCCGAACGCCCGGTGAAACCGGTGCGGCTGCTCAGCGAGGACCTGGTCCTCTTCAGGAAGGACGACGGCGGCTGGGCGCTGGTGGGGCGCTTCTGCGCGCACCGCGGGGTCGACCTCGCGTACGGGCGCCACGAGGACGGCGGCCTGCGCTGCCTGTACCACGGGTGGTTGTACGGGCCGGACGGCCGCTGCCGGGAACAACCGGCCGAGCCCGCGCACAGCCGGTTCGCCGAGAAGATCCGGATCCCCAGCTACCCCTGCGTCGAGCGCAACGGCATCATCTTCGCCTACCTCGGCGACGGCGAGCCCCCGCCGTTCCCCGACTACGACTGCTTCAAGGCCCCGGAGGAGTACACCTTCGCGTTCAAGGGGCTGTGGGAATGCAACTGGCTGCAGGGCGTCGAGGGCGGCATCGACCCCAGCCACGTGTCGTTCCTGCACAAATTCATCGACGAGGACCCCCGCGACACGTACGGGCAGCAGTTCAGCGAGGTCGTCGAGGGCACCGGCCAGAAGCTGTCGAAGCTCGTCGGTGACAGCTTCCGCCCGGACATCGAGGTCGAGTCGGCCGAGCACGGGCTGCGCGTGTACGCGATCCGGCAGCTGACCGAGGAGGTGCGCCACGTGCGCATCACCAACCTGGTGTTCCCCAACGCGTTCGTGGTGCCGTTCGGCAACTCCAAGGTCTTCATCCAGTGGCACGTGCCGATCGACGACGAGAACCACTACTGGTACATGATCTTCTACGACTTCGCCGAGCAGACCGACAAGGAGACGCTGCTCCAGCAGCGTCTGAAAGAGGTCTCGCTGCCGGACTACCGGCCGTTGCGCAACCGCGCCAACAACTGGGGGTACGACCCCACCGAGCAGCGCGACCTCACCTACACCGGCATGGGCCTCGACATCAACGTCCACGACCAGTGGGCCGTCGAGAGCATGGGCCGCGTCCAGGACCGCACCACCGAACGCCTGGGCATCTCCGACCGGGCGGTCACCGCGAACCGCCGCCTGCTGCTGCGCGCCATCGAGGCGTTCGAGTCCGGTGGCGCCATCCCGGCCCGCGCGGTGGACGCCGCGACCGCCGCGGCGCTGACCGGCCCGCTCGCCGTCGACACCGTCGCCCCGACCGACGGCTGGGAACAGGCCTGGCGCGACAGCGAGGCCAAGCGCCGCGAGAACTCCCCCTGGGCCGGAGGAACTCCGCCGACTGATAGTCCAGGCTTGGGTGGCAGCAATGCCTAGCGTCGACGAACGCACGGTCGCCGAGGGTGGCGGCGGCTGGAACGCCCGGCCGCTGCTCGCCGCCGACCGCGGCGGGTTCATCGACCGGCACGGGCTGTGGGACCAGGCCCAGTACGCCGCGGCCGGCCAGCTGCGCCGGGTCGTCGACGAGCTCGGCCTGGAGATGGTCCGGTTCTCCTTCGCCGACCAGCACGGCGTGCTGCACGGCAAGACGCTGACCCGGGCGGCATTGAGCGCGGCCCTGCGCTCCGGTGTCACCGCCCCCAGCTCGCTGCTGCTCAAGGACACGTCCGGGCGCTCGGCGTTCGGCGTGTTCAGCGCCGACACCGGCGTGGGCGTGGACGGGTTCGCCGGTGCCGGCGACGTCGTGATGGTGCCGGACCCGAGCACGTTCCGGGTCCTGCCCTGGGCCCCACGGACCGGCTGGGTGCTGTGCGACCTGCGGTTCCCGGACGGCTCCCGGGTCCCGTTCTGCGGCCGCACCATGTTGCGTGCACAGCTCGGCCGGCTCGCCGACGCCGGCTACGCGATGACCGTCGGGGTCGAGCTCGAGTTCCACGTGTTCCGCTGCGACGAGACCACCATGACCCCGGACCGTACGGGTGTGCCCGGCGCGCCCGGCCGGGCGCCGCGCGTCGGCCCGGTCAGCACCGGCTCGCAGCTGCTGCTCGAGGACGGCCTCGACCGGCTCGACGGGCTCGTGCAGGACCTGCAACGCGGCCTGCACGCCGTCGACCTGCCGCTGCGCTCCGTCGAGCTGGAGTTCGGGCCGAACCAGCTCGAGATCACGCTGCAGCACGCGGACGCCGCCCGGGCCGCGGACGACGTCGTGCTCGCCCGCTCCGCCGTGCGGCAGATCGCCCGGCGCAGCGGGCACCACGCGACGTTCATGGCCCGTCCGGCCGGGGCGAACGGCGCCTCGGCGGGCTGGCACCTGCACCAGTCGCTGCGCGATGTCCGTACCGGTGAAGCGGCCTTCGATGATCCGTCGGTGTTGCGGGCCTATCTGGGCGGACTGCTCGCGCACGCGCCCGGCGCCGCCGCGTTCACCATGCCGACGGTCAACGGCTACAAGCGGTACCGCGCGTTCTCCCTCGCACCGGACCGGATCTGCTGGGGCAACGACAACAAGGGCGCGATGGTCCGGGTCGTCGGCGAGGCCCAGGACACCGGGGTACGCCTGGAGAACCGGGCCGGCGAGCCGGCCGCCAACCCGTACCTGTACATCGCGTCGCAGGTGATCAGCGGGCTGGACGGGCTGCGCCGCGGCCTCGACCCCGGCGACCCGGTCACCGACCCCTACGCGGCCGACGCGCCCGCCCTGCCCGGCTCGCTCGCCGGCGCGGTGGACGCCCTGGTCGCCGACCCCGTATTCGCCGAAGCGCTCGGGCCCGAGGTCGTGGCGTGGTACGCCCGGCTCAAGCGCGACGAGTTCGCCCGCTACCTCGCACACGTCTCGGATTGGGAGCAGCGTGAATATTTCGATCTCTTCTGAGGAACCGTTCCTGATCGACGGCCGGTGGGTGACGCCGGGTGACCGGGCCACGTTCCCCGTGCTCGACCCGTCGAACGGCGAGGAACTGACCCGGGTGGCCCAGGCCACCCCGGCCGACGTCGACGCGGCCGTGGCGGCTGCCGGGCGCGCGTACGCGGACCGGCGCTGGAGCGGTCTGCCCCCGCTGGAGCGCACCCGGGTCCTGACCCGCATCGCGGACCTCATCGAGGAGCACGCCGAGGAGCTGGCCGTGCTCGAGACCAGGGACAACGGCAAGCCGATCGAGCGGTCCCGGGCCGACACCCTGTTCAGCGCGAAGGACTTCCGGCACTTCGCCGGCGCGCCCAGCCGCCTGGCCGGCACCGTCGTGCCGATCGACGGCGGCGCGCACCACGTCTACACCGTGCTCGAACCGGTCGGCGTGGTCGCGCTGATCCTGCCGTGGAACTTCCCGATCATGACCGCCGCGCACAAGCTGGCCCCCGCGCTCGCCGCCGGCTGCACGGTCGTGGTCAAGCCGGCCGAGCAGACCCCGGTCACCATGCTCAAGCTGGCCGGGATCTGCGCCGAGGCGGGCCTGCCCGACGGCGTGCTCAACGTGCTCACCGGCGACGGCGAGGTCGGTGCGGCGCTGGTCGCGCACCCCGGCGTGGCCAAGGTGTCGTTCACCGGCTCCACCGACGTCGGCCGCAAGGTCATGGCGTCCGCCGCGTGGAGCACCAAACGCCTCACCCTGGAGCTGGGCGGCAAGAGCCCGAACATCATCTTCGAGGATGCGGACCTGGACGCCGCGGTCACCACCGCGATGCGCGCGGTCTTCGGACATTCGGGCCAGATGTGTACGGCCGGCAGCCGCCTGCTCGTGCAACGCTCGATCGCCGACGAGATGCTGTCGCGGCTTGCCGAGGCGACCCGCAAGGTGCCGGTGGGCAACGGGCTCGACGGTGGCGTCAGCGTCGGCCCGCTGGTCTCCGAGGAACAGCGCCAGCAGGTGCTCTCGTACATCCGCAAGGGTGTCGAGGAGGGCGCCACGCTCGCGGTCGGCGGCGACGTCCCGGACCGCCCGGGTTACTTCGTCTCGCCGACGCTGTTCACCGGCGTCACCAACGACATGACGATCGCCCGCGAGGAGATCTTCGGCCCGGTCGCCGGCGTCATCACGTTCGAGGACGAGGCCGAGGCGATCGCGATCGCCAACGACACGTCGTACGGGCTCGCGGCCGGCGTCTGGACGAAGGATCTCTCCCGCGCGCACCGGATGGCGGCCGCGCTGCACTGCGGCACGGTCTGGGTGAACACGTACAACATCTTCGACCCGGCCCTGTCCTTCGGCGGCGTCGGCGACTCCGGCCTCGGCAAGGACCTCGGCGACGAGGCCCTGCACGCGTTCTGCGAACGCAAGGGCGTGGTGATCGCGCTGTGACGTCGTTCCCCTCGATACGTGCGGCGACGCCGGGGACGCGGCACGCGCGGCACTTCAACGCCGCGGGTGCCGCGCTGCCCAGCGCGGCGATGCTGCGCACGGTCGTCGAGCATCTGAACCTGGAGTCGCGGATCGGCGGGTACGAGGCCGCGGAGACCGCCAAGCCCCGCTTCGAGGCGGTGTACTCCTCCGCGGCCCGGCTCATCAACGCCCGGGCCGACGACATCGCGTTGGTCGAGAGCGCGACCGTGGGCTGGCACCGGGCCATGGACGCGCTCGCGCTGACCCCGGGCAGCCGGGTGCTCGCGGCCGCGTCCAGCTATGTCAGCTCCGCGATGCACCTGCTCGAACTGCGGCGCACCCACGGCGTCGTCGTCGAGGTGCTGCCGTGCGACCCGTCCGGGCGTACCGACCTGGAAGCTCTGGCGAAAGCCCTCCGCGAACCCGCCGCGCTGGTTACGGTCGCCCATGTGCCGACTTCCTCGGGCCTGGTCGAACCGGTCGCGGAGATCGGTGCGCTCACCGCGGGCGCCGGGGTGCCGCTGCTGCTCGACGCGACCCAGTCGCTGGGGCAGCTGCCGCTCGACGTGGTCGCCGACCACGTCGACATCGCGGTCGGCACCGGCCGCAAGTTCCTGCGCGGGCCACGCGGCACCGGGCTGCTGTACGTGAGCCCGGCGATGCGCGAGCGGATGCGCCCCAGCCACCCCGACGTACGCGGCGCCAGGTGGCACGCCGACGGGGCGATCGAGCTCGACGCGGGTGCGCGGCGCTACGAGACCTGGGAGACGTCGCACGCGCTGCGGCTCGGCCTGGGTGTGGCGCTCGACGAGGCGCTCGCGCTGGGGGTGCCGGCGATCCACGACTACATCGGATCCCTGGCCGGGCACCTGCGCTCGGTGCTGGGCGGGCTGCCGGGGGTGCGGCTCACCGATCCCCCGGCGTCGACCGGCGGCATCGTGACGTTCGTGCTCGACGGCGAGGAGCCACGCGACACGGTCCTCCGGCTGCGGGCGGCCGGGGTGCACCTGACCCAGGTCCCGGCCGGGCACGGTCAGTGGGACCTCGGGCGGCGCGGGCTCGACGCGGTGGTGCGCGCGTCGGTGCACGTCTACAACGACGAGAGCGACGTCGACGCGCTGGCGGAAACCCTGGTCGTACGTCGGGGGGCGCCGGCGTTCGTGCGCTCGGACAGCCACGCCGACGTCATCGTGGTCGGCGCGGGGATCCACGGCAGCGCGGCCGCGTGGCAACTGGCCCGGCGCGGGGTGCGGGTCACCCACCTCGACCGGTTCCCCGACGGGCACACCGAGGGCTCGTCGCACGGGCACACCCGGATGATCCGCCGGGCGTACCCGTCGGCGTTCTGGGACGGCCTGGTCGACCGGGCGTACGCGGCGTGGGACGAGCTGAGCACCGCGACCGGCACGCCCCTGGTCACCACGACCGGCGGACTGTACGCCCGGGCCGACGGAGTGCAGGGCCTGCGCGGGCCGGGCTGCCGCACGGTCGGCGACCACGAAGCGGCCGGGATCTTCCCGGGGCTGCGCCTCGAACCGGGCTGGTCCGCGCTGTACGACCCGGCGGCCGGCGTGATCGACGCGGCGGCGGCCCTGGCCGGTCTGCGGGAGCTGGCCCTGGCCCACGGCGCCGACCGCCGCCCGGGCACCGCGGTCGCGTCCTGGCGGCCCGACGGCGCCGGGGTCCGGGTCACCACGTCCGCGGGCGAGCTGACCGCCGACCGCCTCGTGGTCTGCGCCGGGCCGTGGACCTCGCAGCTGCTGCCGCAGTTCGCGCCGCTGCTGGAGGTCACCCGGATCATCAACGTGTTCCTCGGCGCCCGCGACGGCGAGCTGGTGGCCCCGCCCGGGCTCGGGGTGTTCTCCATCGACGTGCCGGACGTGGGGCTGCTGTTCGGCCTGCCGGCGTTCGGCGGCAGCGCGCTCAAGGTCGGCCTCGAACCCGGCCCGGCGTCGGACCCGTCGGTGCCGCAGCACCCGCCGACGGCCGGCGAGATCGCCCGCCTGGTGGGCCTGGCCCGCCGCTTCCTGCCCGGCGTGGACGGCTCGGTCGTGGACACGGTCGCCTGCCGGTACACGATGGCACCGCGCAACCGCTTCGCGATCGGCGAGCTGCCCGGGACCCCGCAGGTGTCGGTGGCGGCGGCCTGCTCCGGTCACGGCTTCAAGTTCGGCCCCGCGATCGGTGCGGCCCTGGCGGACATCGCGACCGGCATCGCCCGCCCGGACCTGGACGGCCTCTCCCCCGCCGCCCTGGGGGTCACGGGATGACGGCCCGGCCGCCCTACGTCGCCGGCGCGGCCGATACCGCTCAGCCCCGGAAGACCGTCGCCGAGCGCCGTTCGTACCAGCGGGCGAGCTGCTCGCCGGCGCTGATGACGTGTGCCTGCATCTCGCGGCGGGCCAGCTCGGCGTCGTCGGCGGCGAGTGCGGCGATGATCCGCTCGTGCTCGGTGAAGTTGTCCTCGCGGTGGCGCGGGTTGTCCTGCAGCACCAGCGCGGACACGTTGCGCGGGAACGCCTCGTTGATCTCCTTGATGACCCGGGCCAGCCGCTCGTTGCCGGCGATGCCGTGGATCAGCGTGTGGAAGCTGTCGTTCGCCACCGTGCTGGAGCCGTCCGGGCGGATCGCGCCGGGACGCAGCGCCTCGTTGGCCTTGCGCAGGTCGTCGAGGCCGTCGCGGGTGATCCGGGAGACCGCCCGCTCACAGGCGAGGCCTTCCAGCTCGGCGCGCACCTCGTACGTCTCGCGGACGTCCCAGGGGGCCGGCACCCGGACCACCGCGCCGCGATGGGGCACGACCTCGATGAGGCCGCCGGTCTGCAGCTGGCGCAGCGCCTCGCGCACGGGGGTGCGGCTGACGCCGAGCGCCTTGGCCAGCTCGGCCTGGCGCAGCTGGGCGCCGATCGGGATGTCGCCGGACATGATCCGGGCCCGGATGGCGGCGGCCGTGTCGTCGACGAGCGCGTTGGTCGGGAGTACTTCCACTGTGGCCTCGCCCAGTCCATTTGTTGGTGACAGCACGATAGCAAGCCCCCGACCCTCAGTTTTGGATCCACTAACTATTCCGTTGGATCCAAAACTACCGTACGTTGGATCTACCAGGAAGTCCGCGGGACCAGGAGGAACCAGATGAATTGCCATCCGACTCCGGAGACCAGCGGGGCCACGGCACGCACGCACCCGCTCGACCCGCCGAGCGCCGGCGAGATCTCGCTCGCGGTGGCGACGGCGCGGGCGGACGGGCGCCTCGGCGAGCGCACCCGGTTCTGGGGCGCGTACCTGGACGAGGACCACGCCCGGCGGGTCGTCGCCGGCACCGAACCCGCCGGTGAGGTGAAGATCGGCCTGGTCGCGATGGACTACAGCGGCAGCGCGGCGTGGGAGATCGACGTCCTGCTGGCGAGCGAGTCCCGCTGTCTCGACTGGCGGCCGATCGATCCGCGCCGGCCCGGCATCACCTCGGACGAGGCCCGCGCCGCCGCCAAGGCATGCCGCGAGAGCCCGGAGTTCCGCGCCGCCCTGGCGAAGCGCGGCATCGACGACGTGTCGCTGGTGATGATCGACGCCGAGTCCATGGGCGGGTTCGAGCCCGGGAAGTACGCCGGGCGCCGGATCACCTGGGGCACGGTGTGGCACCGGACCACCGAGGAGGACAACGGTTACGCCCGTCCGGTGCAGGGGGTCATCCCGATCATCGACATGCACACCATGGAGGTGCTCGAGGTCGAGGACCACGGGGTCGTACCGGTGTCCGAGGAGGCCGGGCCGCTGCAGCGCGGCGGCTGGGGTCCCGAGCGCGAGGGGCTCAAGCCGCTCGACGTGGTGCAGCCCGAGGGCCCGAGCTTCACCGTCGACGGCTGGTCGGTGGACTGGCAGGGCTGGACGTTCCGGATCGGCTTCACCCACCGCGAGGGCCTGATCCTGCACGACCTGGAGTTCAAGGGCCGGTCGGTGCTCAAGCGCGCGGCCTGCAACGAGATGTACGTGCCCTACCTGGACAGCAACTCGACGCAGTACCGCAAGAACTTCTTCGACTGGGGCGAGTACGGCGCCGGCCCGCTGACCAACTCGCTCGCGCTGGGGTGCGACTGCCTGGGGGTCATCCACTACTTCGACGCCACCGTGCTGGGCGGCGACGGTGACCCGACGGTCATCCCGCAGGCGATCTGCATGCACGAGGAGGACGCCAGCATCCTCTGGAAGCACAACGACCTGCGCCGCGGCGTCAGCGAGGTACGCCGCAGCCGGCGCCTGATCATCTCGAACTTCCAGACCGTGGCGAACTACGACTACGGCTTCTACTGGACGCTCTACCAGGACGGCCGGATCGAGCTCGAGGTCAAGCTCACCGGCATCCTGTCGGCCTCCGGGATCCACGAGGGCGACGACGCACCGTACGGGCGGATCGTGTCCAGCCGCGTGCAGGCACCGACGCATCAGCACTATTTCGGGATCCGCCTGGACACCGCGGTCGACGGGGAGCTCAACCGGCTCGTCGAGGAGCACGCGGAGACCGAACCGGACCCGGCGCTGAACCCGTACGGCAATGCCGTGCGCAGCGTGCGCACCACCGTGACCACCGAGTCGCAGGCCGCGATGCGCAACGATCCGTCGATCGCCCGGCACTGGCGGGTGGAGAGCGCCGACAGGACCAACCGGTACGGCGAACCGACCGCCTACCGCCTGCAGATCAAGAACACGACGCGCTCGTTCGGGCTGCCGGACTCGGTGATGGACCGCCGGGCGCCGTTCATCCACCAGCACCTGTGGGCGACCCCGCGATCGCCGGACGAGAAGTTCATCGGCGGGCAGTACCCGAACCACGCCGAGCCGGGCGACGACGGCGTGCACGTGTGGCAGCGCCAGGACCGCTCGATCGACGGCGTGCCGCTGGTGGTCTGGCCGGTGCTGGGCGTGCACCACGTGCCGCGGCCCGAGCAGTGGCCGGTGATGCCGGTGGAGGCGATCCACCTGGCGTTCGAGCCGGACGGCTTCTTCGACCGCAACCCCGCCCTGGACATCCCCGACCCGGCAGCGAACCCCGGCGACGGGAGCACCTGCTGCTCGTGAGCGCTGTGACCAGCTGTTTCACAGGTTTGGTAATCAGACGTTCACCGTCGTGACACGCGACCGCATCGGCCGCTTGCCACGATGCATTGGATCCAATTAATAAGAAATAAAATCCCATACGTGACGGATACCACGCACCGCTGGACGTAGGAGCTGCCCCTCATGACGGATTCCCTCGCATCCCGCTCCCTCTCCCGACGCTCCGTACTGCGCGGCGCCGGCCTGCTCGGCATGGGCGCCGGGCTCGGTATGACCGGACTGCTCAGCGCCTGCGGCGTGGCCGCGGACGACGACAAGTCGACCGGTGGCCGCAGCGGCGGCACGCTGACCCTGGCCGTCGACGGCACGAGCGCGGTCATCGACCCCGCGTTCTACACCACCCTCGGCGACTGGATGGCCGTCGACTGCGTCATGCGCGGCCTGACGTTCATCTCCTTCGAGACCAACGACCCGCAGCCCGATCTCGCCGAGAGCTGGGAGCTGTCCGCGGACAAGCTCACCTACACGTTCACGCTGCGCCAGGGCGTCACGTTCCACGACGGGACGGCCTTCACCTCGGCCGACGTGCTGGCCAGCCTCGGCCGGCAGTGGAACGAGAAGGACCCGTCGCTGCCCGAGGGCTCCTCGCGCCCGCTGCGCAGCCTGGGCGCCAACGTCACGAGCATCACCGCGCCGGACGCGAACACCGTCGTGCTGGTGCTCAAGGCCCCCGACGCCACCGTGCTGGCCCGGCTGTCCGACATCGGCGGCCGGATCATGAGCAAGGCGTCGATCGAGAAGAACGGCAAGGACCTCGGCAAGGCCCCGATCGGCACCGGCCCGTTCACGTTCGCGTCGGCCACCAGCGGGCAGTCGGTGGTGCTGGAGGCGTTCGACGGGTTCCGGCTCGGCAAGCCCCCGATCGACCGGCTCGTGCTGCAGCAGGTCACCGACCCGTCGACGATCGTCAGCTCGCTGATCTCCGGCGACGTCGGCGGCACCCAGTTCGCCCCGTACTCGGCACTGGAACAGCTGAAGAAGAACGACGCGGTGACGGTGCACGAGACGCCGTACAGCTTCGACGCGATCCTCATGATCGACGCCCGGCGGATCCCGGAACTGGACGTCCGCAAGGCCATCAACCTGGCCGTCGACCGCGACCAGATCCTGGCCCAGGCGTTCTTCGGCACCGGGGCGAAGCCGGTCGGCTACACGATCCCGCCGTCGCAGCCCGGTCACGACCCGGCCCTGGCCGACCTCAGCACCACGAACGTCGAGGAGGCCAAGCGGCTGATCACCGCGGCCGGCGCCACCGGGCGTACGGTCCGGCTGATGGCCGCCAGCGACAGCTGGCACCCGAAAGCGGCCCAGATCGTCGCGCAGAATCTCACCGACATCGGCCTCAAGGTGGTCAGCGACTCGGTGGACCCGGCCACGTACTTCGGCCGGATCGCCAACGCCGAGGACGAGTTCCACGACCTGATGATCTGGGAGCGCAACTCCTACGTGCCGGACCCGGACAACATGATCGGCGCGCTGGCCATGCCGTCCGGCGTCTACGGCGACTTCGCCACCGGGCTCGCGACGCTGCCCGGCGCGGACGCGTTCGCCGCCGACCTCACCGCGGCCAAGAACCTGCCCAACGGGGCCGAACGGACCGCGAAGTACAGCGACATCCAGCGTCGCTTCGCCGAGCAGTACATGGTGCTGTCGATGCTGGCGTATTCCTGCAACCCGGTGGTCACCGGGTCGAAGGTGGAAGGCGTGAACGTCGCCGCGCTCGGCAGCCACCGCTGCTTCATGGAGAAGGCGAGTGTCTGAGCAAGCCCTGCGGACCGGGCCGGTGCCGGCCGGGCGACTGCGGACCGCGTACGCGCGGCGCCGCGTCGCCCGGTCGGCGCCGGCCGCCGTCGCGTGGGCGATCGTGGCACTGTTCATCCTGATCGCCCTGCTCGGACCGCCGCTGGTCGGCGCCGACCCGACCCGGCAGACCAGCGACGCGCTCGCCGGCCTGGGCGCGCCCGGGCACCTGCTCGGCACCGACGACTTCGGCCGCGACATGCTGGCCCGGATGGTCCACGGCGCCCGGCCGCTGCTGCTCGTCGCGTTCCTCGCCACCGCCCTGGCCGCGGTCACCGGCGTCGCGGTCGGCCTGGTCGCCGGCTTCTACGGCGGCCGCGTCGAATGGGTGCTCATGCGCCTCATGGACCTGGCCCTCGCGTTCCCCGCGATGCTGCTGATCATCCTGGTGGTGGCCGCGTGGAGCCCCGGCGTACCCAGCCTCGTCGTCGGCATCGGCGCCTCGCTCGCCCCGGGCCTGGCCCGGCTGACCCGGGCCCTCGCCGGGCGCGAGGCCGGCCGCGACTACGTGCTCGCCGCCCGGCTCGGTGGCACCCGCGCACCACGGATCATGGTGCAGGAGGTGCTGCCGAACATCGCCGGCCCGCTGCTGGCCCAGGTCGTGATGACGCTGTCGGTGGCCGCCGGGTTCGCCGCCGGCCTGTCCTACCTCGGGCTCGGCATCCAGCCGCCCACCCCGGACTGGGGCTACATGGTCCAGGCCGGCCAGGAGTTCCTGTACACCGCGCCGCGCCTGGTGGTGCTCCCGGCGGCGGCCACCCTGCTCTTCGTGGTGGCCTGCAACTTCGCCGGTGACGACCTGCGTGACGCGCTCGACCCCCGGGGCAGCCGATGACCGCCGCGATCTCCTCCCTCAAGGACCGCCTCGCCACCCCGTGGGTGGTCGTGCGGCGGCTGCTGGCCGTACCCGTCGTGCTGTTCTTCCTGGCCACCAGCGTCTTCATCGCCATGCGGCTGCTGCCCGGCTCGCCCGCGACGTCACTGGCCGCGGGCGGCGCGAGCGGCGACACCACCGCCGCCGAGATCACCGAGAACACCGCCGCCATCAACGAGGCGCTCGGCCTCGACAAGTCCCTGCTGCACCAGTACGGGGACTTCCTGCACGACCTGGTGACGCTCGACCTCGGCCGCTCGTTCTACGGCGGCAACAGCATCACCCACCTGCTCGGCGGGTCGCTGCCGGCCACCATCGAGCTGACCGTCGCCGCCATGCTCATCGCGGTGCTGCTCGGCCTGACCACCGGCATCGTCGCGGCGCTGCGCAAGGACACGTGGGTCGACAACCTCACCCGTACGGTCGGCACCGTCGGCTTCTCGCTGCCCTGGTTCGCCCTCGGTGTGCTCGCCGTCGTGATCTTCGGGGTATGGCTCGGCTGGCTGCCGGTCATCGGGCGCATCCCCAACCAGCTCGACTACCGGCCGCTGACGAACTTCGTGCTCGTCGACGCGATCCTGCAGGACCGGCCCGAGCTGATCTGGCCCTGGATCCAGCACCTGATCCTGCCCGCCACCACGCTCGCGCTGTCCATGGCCGGTTTCATCACCCGGATCGTGCGGGCCTCGGTGCTGGAGGTGCTCGGCGACGACTTCGTCCGCACCGCCCGGATGAAGGGCCTGTCCGGCGGGCAGATCCTGCGCCGGCACGTGCTGCGCAACTCGTCACTGCCCATCGTCACCGTGCTCGGCCTGCAGTTCGGCTCGCTGCTCGGCGGCTCGGTCATCACCGAGACCGTGTTCTCGTACCCCGGCGTCGGCAACATGCTGGTCAACGGCATCCTGCAGCGCGACTACCCGGTCGTGCAGGGCGCGGCGCTGGCCATCGCGCTGCTGTTCACCCTCGTCAACGTGGCGGTCGACCTGCTCTACCTCGTCCTCGACCCGCGACTTCGGAAGGCCTGACATGAACATCGTCCTGGTGCACGGCGCCGGCGGAACCCCGGCGACATGGACGGAGGTCGTGCCGCTGCTCGAGGCGCGCGGACACGCCGTGACCGCGGTGACCAACCCGATGACGTCGATGCACGACGACATCGCGCACACTGTTGGTGTGGTCCGCTCGATCAAGGGCCCGGTGCTGCTGGTCGGTCACTCCTACGGCGGCGCGGTCATCACCAACGCCGGTCACGAGCCGAACGTCACCGGCCTGGTCTACGTCGCGGCGTTCGCCCCGGACGAGGGCGAGTCGGTCAACGGCATCGTGGAGCGCTACCCCCCGGCCGAGGTGTCGAAGTACATGCGCCGCGGCCCCAACGGCGAATGGTCCTCGGAGCACTCCGACGACTACTGGAACGAGATCGGCTGGGACGTCGCGCCGGAGCAGCGGGCGGTCTGGGACAACGAGTCGCGGCAGAGCTCCCCCGAGATCTTCACCGACCGGACCGGCACGCCGGCCTGGACCGTCAAGCCGAGCTGGTACCTCGTCGCCGCCGAGGACAAGACCCTGCCGACGGTGATCCAGCGCGACATGTCGGCCCGCATGGGCGCGACGGTCGCCGAGGTTCCGGGCAGCCACTTCACGCCACGGGTGCACCCCGGCGAGGTCGTGGCTTTCATCGAGAAGGCGCTGAGCTATGAGCGATAGCGAGCCTCTGTTGTCGATCCGGGGGCTGCGGGTCGAGTTCGACGTGGCCGGTGGGCGGCTGCCCGCGGTCGGTGGGGTCGACCTGGACCTGGCCGCCGGCGAGGTCGTCGCGATCGTCGGCGAGTCCGGCTCCGGCAAATCCGCGCTGTCGATGAGCCTGGCCGGCCTCAACCGCGGCCCGCGCGCGCACATCAGCGGCACCGCCACGCTACGCGGCCAGGATCTGATCGCGGCCGGCGAGGACCAGCTGCGCCAGGTCCGCGGCAAGGACATCGCCGTGGTGTTCCAGGATGCCCTCGCCGCGCTCAACCCGACGCAGAGGATCGGCGCGCAGATCGCCGAGATGGTCCGGGCCCACCAGAAGGTGTCCCGCAAGCAGGCCTGGGCGCGGGCCGTCGACCTGCTGCGCGAGGTCGGCATCGCGAACCCGGAGCAGCGCGCGAAGACGTACCCGCATCAACTCTCCGGCGGCATGCGGCAGCGCGTCATGATCGCGATCGGGCTCGCCAACGAACCCGCCCTGCTGATCGCCGACGAGCCGACCACGGCGCTCGACGTCACCATCCAGGCCCAGGTGCTGCGGCTGCTCAAGCGGCTGCAGACCGACCACGGCACCACGGTCGTGCTGATCACCCACGATCTCGGGGTGGTCGCCGAGGTCGCCGACCGGGTCGCGGTCATGTACGCCGGGCGCATCGTCGAACAGGGCACGCGCGACCAGGTGCTCTTCGCGCCCCAGCACCCGTACACCCGGGCCCTGCTCTCCTCCGTGCCGAGGATCGACGGCCCGGCGCAGGAACGCCTGCCGGCCATCGCGGGCAACCCGCTGACCGGCGTGACCCGGCCGCCCGGCTGCGCTTTCGCGCCACGCTGCGATGTCGCCCACGACGCCTGCGTCACCGAGACACCGGCCCTGACCCAGCGGTACGGCCGGCCGGGCCAGCTGGACGCGTGCGTGCTGGGCCCCGACCGGGAGAAGGTGCGCGTCGCATGAGTGTCCCCACGCCGTTGATGCAGGTCGAGAACCTGTCGGTGGAGTTCGCCAACAAGGTCCGGGCCGTACGGGACGTCGACCTGACCGTCTACGAGGGCGAGACGCTCGGCCTGGTCGGTGAGTCCGGGTGCGGCAAGTCCACGCTGGGCAAGGCGATGCTGCGGGTGATCGAGGCGAGCGGCGGCGACATCCGGTACCGCGGACTCAACATCACCACGATGCGCGGCACCCTGCTGCGCAGCACCCGGGCCGAGCTGCAGATGGTGTTCCAGGACCCGTTCGGCTCGCTGAACCCGCGCCGCAAGGTCGCCGACATCGTCGCCGAACCGCTGCTGCGCTCCCGGGGCGCCGACAAGGCCACCGCCCGGCGCACCGCGCTCGACCTGCTCGACCTCGTCGGGCTGGGCCGCGAGGCCGGCGACCGGCGACCGCACGAGTTCTCCGGCGGGCAGCGCCAGCGCATCGGCATCGCCCGCGCGCTGGCGCCCGGCCCCCGGTTCGTGGTCGCCGACGAGCCGGTCTCCGCCCTGGACGTGTCGATCCAGGCGCAGGTCATCAACCTGCTCGCGGACCTGACCCGGGACCGCGGCCTGACCATGCTGTTCATCTCGCACGACCTGGGCGTGGTGCGCCACGTCGCGGACCGGGTCGCGGTCATGTACCTCGGGCAGATCATCGAGCTGGCGCCCCGGGACGCGTTCTTCGCCGCGCCGGCCCACCCGTACAGCGAGGCCCTGCTCGCCTCGGTGCCGCAGCTCAGCCCGGGACCGGCCCGCGAACGGATCGTGCTGGAGGGCGAGCTGCCCGACCCGGCCGCCCCGCCGCCGGGCTGCACGTACCACACGCGCTGCCGGTACGCGGCCGAGAAGTGCCGCACCGTCACCCCGCCGCTCGCGGAGGTGCAGCCGGGCCGTTCGGTGCGGTGTCACCTGCCGCTGATCGCCGTGGGCTCCCCGTCATCGTCCGGATCCGACCGATCTCCCGCCGCCACCGAAAGGCCGAACAGTTGATCATCGACGCCTACAACACCACCCAGGACGTCCGCGGGCGCTCCGATTACCTCACCGGTGCCAGGCCCGGTCAGGCGCCGCCGCCGTACGTGCCGTTCGACCCGCAGCGCATCCTCACCCGGATGGACGCGGCCGGGGTGGACATGGCGATGGTCTGCTCGCTGGCCCAGCGGATCGAGAACGACTTCATCATCGACCTGGTCAAGGCGCATCCGACCCGGCTGTTCGGCTTCGGTCAGGTCATGCCGCAGGCCGACGACGCGCTCGACGAGATCGAGCGGATCGCCGAGGCCGGGCTCTCCGGGCTCAAGCTGCACCCGAGCATGCACGGGTACCACGTGGCCGACCACGGCCTGCTCGACCCGGTGTTCCGCAAGTGCGCCGAGCTCGGCCTGCCGGTGCTGATCAACGCGCTCGACGACGCCTTCTGCGCGCCCCTCGCGATCGAGGAGATCGCCAAGGGCCACCCGGACGTGCCGACGATCATCGCCCACATGGGCGCGGTGTGGAACGTGCCCGAGGCGATCATCGTATCGGAGCGCAACCCGCACATCTTCCTCGAGACGTCCGCGACGCTGATGAGCGACGTGCGGCGCGCCTATGCCCGGCTCGGCCCGTCGAAGATCCTGCTCGGCAGCGAGTGGCCGGGCTCGGACTTCGACCTGGAACGCTTCAAGATCGCCAAGGCCATCCCGGACGAGAAGGACCGCGCGCTCGTCGAGGGCGGCAACATGGCCGCGATCCTGGGACTTCCGGAGTGATCACTCAGGTTACGCCGCCCCGGTGGATGGGGGCCGCGGACATCGAGCTGCTGCGCGTCGCGGAACAGCTGCTGGAGAAGGTCTACGTGTTCGGCCGGCACGAGGTCGCGACGGCACTGCGGACCGTGGACGGCACGGTCTTCACCGGGGTGCATCTGGAGGGCTCGTGCCGGCGCAGCTCCATCTGCGCCGAGGGGATCGCGCTCGGGGCGGCCCGGGGCGGGCTGCCGGCCGGGGCGCCACTGGCGGTGGACACCGTCGTGTCGGTCCAGATCAAACCGGCCGGCACGTTCCGGATCATCGCGCCGTGCGGGGTGTGCCGGGAACTCATCAGCGACTACAGCCCGGACGCACAGGTCTGGGTGACGACACCGGACGGCCCGGCACCGATGACGGCGCTGGAACTGCTGCCGGAGAAGACGAGGCGAGCATGGTGAACGCATCCGGCACCGAACCCGGCCGCGACGACGCGCCGGGCGCGGCAGGCACGGCGGGACCGGCCGGTGGGCCGGTGCGGTGGGAGAGCCAGACCTGGGCCGAGGCCGGCCAGGCCGGGGACGCCGTGATCATCGCGATCGGGGCGATCGAGCAGCACGGCCCGCATCTGCCACTGTCCGTCGACACCCGGATCGTCGAAGCGGTCGCGCACGCCGTGTCCGCCCGGACCGGGGTGCCGGTCATCCCGACGCTCGCGTACGGCGTCTCCGCGTCGCACGGTGATTTTCCCGGCACGCTGACGCTGCGGCCCGAGACGCTGATCGCGATGCTGGAGGATCTGATCGACTCGCTGTACGCCAGCGGGATCCGGCAGTTCGTCATCATCAGCGGGCACATCTGGAACAGCGGCGCACTCGACGTCACCGCCGAGAAGACCCGGGTCCGGCACCGGGACGCCCGGATCCGCTCGATCGGGTACGTGACCATGTATCCGGGGCCCGAGGTGAACGGGCACGTCCGGTACGGGCGGGGCCTGATGCACGCCAACTTCTTCGAGACGTCGGTGATGTTGCACCTGCACCCGGACCTGGTGCGGATGGAGCAGGCCACCTCGCACCTCGACGTGGACTCGTTCTGGGACTACCGGATGGACCAGGTCAGCGAGACCGGCGTCTGGGGCCGCGACGTGCAGGACGCGAGCGCCGAGCACGGGAAGGCGGAGTTCGACCGGTGCGTCGAGACCACCGCCCGCGCGGTGTCCGCCGCCATCGCCGAGCCCTGGCCCGACCCCACGCACCGTCCGTGAAGAAGCCCGACACCTGCCGTCCGTAAAGGAATTCGATGGAAATCTTCGACATCACGCTGCCGATCCACCCGGAGATGCTGCACTGGGGGCGCAAGCCCGAGGTGGAGATCGTCGAGTCGCTGGCCAACGGCGACGCGTCCAATGTGACCCGGTGGCGCCTGGGTGCGCACACCGGCACGCATGTCGACGCCCCGGCCCATTTCGTCGACGGTGCCACGCCCATCGACAAGGTGTCGCTGCACTCGCTTGTCGGGCCTGCCATCGTGGTGGACATGACCCACGTCACCGGTGACATCACCGTCGAGGACCTGAAGGCCGCCGGGGTGAGCGGTCAGCGCCGCGTGCTCTTCAAGACCACGAACTCCGGAGGGCCGCTCAAGCAGACCGACCGGGCGCCGAGCTGGGTGGGGCTCTCCCCCGAGGCGGCGAAGTCGCTGATCGACGACGGGGTGGAGCTGGTCGGCATCGACTACCTGACGATCGAGAGTCACACCCGCACCGACACCTGGGACGCCCACCACGCGCTGCTCGGCGCCGGGGTGCTGATCCTGGAGAACGCCGACCTGGACGCGGTGCCGCCGGGTGCCGACTACGAGCTGGTCTGCCTGCCCACCAAGCTGGTCGACGCCGACGGCTCGTTCGCCCGCGCCATCCTGATCCGCCGGGAGGGTCAGTGACGCAGGAGAGGGTCGCGCTGGCCGCGCCGCATCCCGCGGCGGTCGAGGCGGGGCGGGCGGTGGTGGCCGCGGGCGGGAACGCGCTCGACGCCGCTCTGGCCGCCGCCGCCGCGCTGACCGTGGTCTACCCGCACCAGTGCTCGATCGGCGGTGACCTGATCGCCGTCGTCCGGCCCGCGGGTGGCGTACCCACGGCGGTCCTGTCCATCGGCGCGGCCGCGCGGGAGATCGACGTGGCCGCGCTGCGGGCCGCCGGGCCGCGGATCCCGATGACCGGGCCGTTGTCGATCACCGTGCCCGGTGTCGTGGCGGGCTGGGCGGCGCTCGCCGGGCTCGGTGCGGCGCTGCCCTGGGCCACGCTGCTGGAGCCGGCCATCGGCCTGGCCCGCGACGGTGCCCCGGTCAGCGCCGGGCTGGCCCGCGCGATCCGGGACCGGGCGGACATCATCGCCGCCGACCCGGGGCTGTCCGCGGTGGTCGGTGGTCTCACCGAGGGCGACCGGCTCGTGCAGCCCGCGCTGGCCGCCTCGCTCACCGAGATCGCCCGCAACTGGCGCTGTTTCTACAAGGGTCACCTCGGTCACCGGCTCGCGGCGGGCCTGCGCGCGGCGGGCAGCCCGCTGAGCCCGGCGGACTTCGCCGCGCACCGGGCCGAGGTCACCGAACCCTTGACCACCGACGCGTACGGTGCGTCCTGGTATGCCGCTCCCCCGCCCACGCAGGGTGCGACCTTCCTGGCCATCGCCGGTGCGGAAGACCTGCTCAGCGCCGCCCGCCGGGCTCAGCTGGCCCGCGACAACCTGCTCGGCGACCCGCGCACCGGCCCGGTCGACGTCGACGGCCTGCTGCTGCGTGACGGTGCCACCCACGGCCCGGTCACCGCCGGCCCGCGTCCCACCGGCGACACCGTGGCGGTCACCGCGGTCGACGCCGACGGCACCGCCGTGACGCTGATCCAGAGCGTGTTCCAGAGTTTCGGCTCCGGGATCCTCGACCCGGGCACCGGCATCGTGCTGCACAACCGTGGCTCGATGTTCAGCCTCGACGAGAACCATCCGGGCCGGCTCGCCCCGGGGGCCCGGCCGCCGCACACCCTGTGCCCGACGGTCGCGATCACGGACGACACCGTGCTGGCGCTCGGATGTCAGGGTGGCCGTTCCCAGCCGTGGATCCTTGCCCAGGTCGCCGGCGACGCGCTGACCGCCGCGGACCCGGCCGGGGTGGTCGGCCGCCCGCGCTGGGTCATCGGCAGCCGCGACGTCGGTCACGAGCTGCCCACGCTGGTGCTCGAGCCGGGTCTGCCGGACACGCTCGCGGCGGCGGCACCCGGTCTGGGCCTGCTGGTGGCCACGACCGGCGGCCCGCACGACGACGCCGGTCACGTCCAGGTCGCGCGGCTCACCGGTGCGACGCTCACCGCGGCCAGTGACCCCCGCGCCGACGGCACCGCCGCGGTGCTGTGCGCGCTCTGATCATCACCGGCACGGTCCGGACCCAGGACCCGGACCGGCCGGTCGCCTCCGCGGTCGCCGTCGCCGGCTCCCGCATCGCGGCGATCGGCGACCTCGCATCGGTACGGGCAACCGTGCCGCCCGGCACCCCGGTCCTCGATTTCCCGTACGTGGTCCCGGGTTTCGTGGACAGCCACGTGCACCTGCTCTGGGCCGGCCGGGCCGCGACCCGGCTCGCCCTGGACGACGCGACCGGCGTCGACGACGTCCTCGGCCGCATCGCGGCGCACGTGGCCGCCCACCCGGGTGAGGCGTGGATCGAGGCGGACGCCGGGTTCGACGGCCCGTTGCCGGACGCCGCCCGGCTGGAGGCGGTGGCACCGGGGATCGGGCTGGTGCTGGACCGCAAGGGCCACGACGCGCTGGTCAACGAGACGGCGCTGCGGCGGGCCGGGATCGGCGCGGGCACCCCGGACCCGCCGGGCGGGCGGATCGAACGGCACCCGGACGGTACGCCGACCGGCCTGCTCGTGGAACATCCCGCGGTCGCCCTGGTCCGGGCGGTCATGCCGGCGGCCACGGTGGACGAACGGGCGCGGTGGATCCGGGCCGGGCAGGCCGAGCTGCTGCCGCACGGGTTCACCACGGTGGTCGACCCGGCGGTGGACGGGACCGGGCTGGCCGCGTACGAGATGCTGGGCCGGACCGGGCAGCTGCGCCTGCGGGTCACCGCCATGCCGCACGGCGTGGTCGCGCCGGCGCTGGCCGGCACCGGCCGGCTGCGGCTGGGGCCCACCAAGATCTTCCTCGACGGCGGCGGGTCGCTGGGCACCGCGCTGCTGTCGACCCCCTGGCCCGGCACGGACGGTTATCTCGGCAATCAGACGGTCGGTTACGACGAGCTGGCGGCCCTGTGCGCGGCCACCGAGCGTGGTGTCGGCATCCACGCCGTCGGTGACGCCGCCATCGACCTGGCCCTCGACGCCATCACCGCGTCGGGGCGCGGTGCACGCAGCCATCTGATCCACGCTTATCTTGGACCGACCCCGGCCGCGATGGCCCGGGCGAGACAGCTGGGGGTGGCGGTGTCGGCTCATCCGGCCCTGCAGTGGGAATTCGGTGCCGGGCTCGCCCAGCGTCTCGGTGCCGAGCGGGCCGCCCGGGCCAATCCGTTGCGCGACTGGCTGGACGCGGGCGTCACGGTGGGTGGTGGATCGGACGGTCCCGGGCCACCGCTGTCCGCGCTGCACGGGATGTGGCAGGCGCGTACCCGGATGGTCCGTGGTCGTGACGAACCGCTCGGAGCGGGCCAGGCGATCACCGCGGCCGAGGCGTTCGCTCTCTTCACCACCGGCGCGGCCGCCATCGCCGGCTTCGGTGACGGCCGGCTGCGTGCCGGCGGCCCCGCGGACCTGGCCGGCCTCGACGTCGACCCGCTCGCCGCCGACCCGGCGGCCCTGTTGGACGGACGCGTGCTGGCCACGGTCCTGGACGGAAACCTGGAGTTCACGCTATGAGCCCGTGGGAAGCGATCGGACTGCTCGCGGCGGGTCTGGGGGCCGGCACCGTCAACGCGATCGCGGGCGGCGGCTCGCTGATCACGTTCCCGGTGCTGGTCGCGATCGGGCTGCCCGGGGTCGCGGCCAACGTCAGCAACTCGCTGTCGGTGGCCCCGGGTTACGCCTCGAGCGCGCTCGGCAGCCGCGCCGACCTGGCCGGGCAGCGTGGCCGGGTGCTGCGGGTCATCCCGACGCTGATCCTGGGCGCACTCGGCGGGTGCGCGTTGCTGCTGCTCACGCCGCGGTCGGTGTTCGACGTGGTGGTGCCGTTCCTGGTGCTCGGCGCGACCGCGATGCTCGCGTTCCAGAACAAGCTGCGCGGGCTGGCCGGGCACCCCAAGGACTACACCCCGCGCCGGGCGGCGGTCTATCTGCACGTCGCGGTGTTCCTGTGCGGACTGTACGGCGGCTACTTCAACGCGGCGCTCGGCGTGCTGCTGATCGCGGGGCTGGCGCTCGTGCTCGACGAGCCGCTGCGCCGGGTGAGCGCGCTCAAGAACGTGCTGTCCGCGGTGGTCGGTGTGGTCACCGTGCTCATCTACAGCGCGTTCGGGCCGGTCAACTGGGCGGTGGTGGCGGTGCTCGCCCCCGCGACGGTCGTCGGTGGCTACGTCGGCGCCAAGCTGGCCCGCCGGCTGCCCTCGCACATCCTGCGCTGGGTGATCATCACCTTCGGCGCGGTCGTCGGCGTGGTCCTGCTGGTCCGCGCGTTCTGAGCAGGGCCCGGATCACCCGAACGCGCGCGGGGCGACCGGCTGCCCCTGCTCCCGCGTGACGAGCGGCTGCTGGTACTCGTCGCGGATCGCCTCGAAGGACTTGCCGGAGAAGACCCGCAGCGGCGGCGTCGGCCAGGGTGTGATCGGCAGCCCGGCCTGGGTGATCGGCAGCGCGGCCTGGGTGATCGGCAGCCCGGCCTGGGTGATCGGCAGCCCGGCCTGGGTGATCGGCAGCCCGGCCTGGGTGATCGGCAGCCCGGCCTGGGTGATCCCCAGCGCGCCGGCGTCTCCAGCTGGGTGCGGATCTCGTCCTCGGTCAGCCCCTCGACCATGCCGAGGTGTCCGTTGCCGATGGTCGAGGATCCGCGGTGGCGTGGCCGGGCCGCACTCGCCCTGACCGCGGCCGGCCCCTCCCCCACCCCCACCGCGCCGGCGATGCTCCTGGCCCTGCGCCACGTGGCGGCGATGCTCCTGGCCCTGCGCCACGTGGCGGCCTCGCCGGTGTGACCGGTTCAACCTCTCCCGGCCGGGTCGAGGATGCTGTCGAGCTCAAGGTTGATCAGCATCTCGGCGTCGAGGGGATGGTCGTCGAGCATGCCGGTGAGCTCGAGGCCCACGATCCCGTGGACCCGGGTCCAGATCAGGAGCGCGGCACCGGCAACGCGTGGCGTGATGTCCGGCCGGCCCTGGATCCGGGCCCACGCCTTCAGCCGGCTGTCCAGTTCCGGGCTGCCGCCGGCACTCTCCCGCGGGGCGTCCTCCGTCGCGGCGACCATCAGGTCGATGAGCAACGCCATCGCCCGATCCAGCGGCGTCCGGGTACCGGGCCCACCGGCTGCCCGCTCCCCGGAACCAGCGACCGCCCGCTCTCCGGAACCAGCAGTGGCGCGGTCTCCCGGGACCGCGGCGGCGCGGTCTCCAAGCACAGCAGTGGCGCGGTTTCCCGAGCCGGCGGCGGCGCGATCTCCCGGCACGGCGGCGGCGCGATCTCCCGGGCCGGCGGCGGCGCGGTCTCCCGGGACGGCGGCGGTCTGCTCGCCGAAGAGCATCGCGTAGCGGCGGGGATGGCGCAGTGCCCACCCGCGGTAGGCCTCGACCACGAACCGGATCTTCGTCTGCGGCGCCCGGCCGCTACCGGCGACGGCGACGGCATCGGTCATCGCGGTCGTGAGCTGCTCGTAGGCCAGGGTCGTCAGATGGGCCATCAGAGCGTCGCGGGACGGGAAATAGCGGTACACCGCCGGTGCGGACATCGCCATGCTCCGGGCCAGCGCCGCGATCGAGAGCGCGTGACCGCCGTCCGCGTCGATGATCGCGAACGACGCGTCCCTGATCTCCTCCAGCGTCTGCGACCGCAGTCGTTCGCGCCGCGTCAACGCCTGCCCGTTATCCATCGTCGCATCGTAACGGGTCAGCCACTCTAGTTATTGGTTGACGCAGTTCAACGGACCAGTGCATAGTTACGGCCATTAACAGTGTGATGCACATTCACGAAATGCGGGAGCGACCATGAACTCGACCCTCGAGGTAGTCCTGCCCGGCAAGGTCGGCCCCTCCGGCCTACGGCTGGTCCGGCGCGAACTGCCCGCACCCGCCGCCGGTCAGGTCGTGGTGCGCGTCGAGGCCACCGCCGTGTCGTTCGCCGAGAGCGCGATGCGCCGGGACCGCTACTACGGTCAGCCCGCGTTCCCGTTCGTGCCCGGCTACGACCTCGTCGGCACCGTCGAGTCCGTCGGGCCCGGGGTGGACCCCGCCCTGGCCGGCCGCCGGGTCGCCGCGCTGACCAAGACCGGCGCCTGGGCCACCGCGGTTCTGCTGACGGCCGCCGAGCTCGTCGAGGTGCCCGACGGGATCGCCGCCGACGAGGCGGAGACACTCATCGTCAACGGCATCACCGCCTACCAGATGCTGCACGCCAAGGCGAAGGTGCGGGCCGGGCAGACGGTGCTCGTCCTGGGTGCCGGCGGCGGGGTGGGCAGCATCCTCGTCCAGCTCGCCCGCCAGGCCGGCGCCCACGTGATCGGCACGGCCGGCCCGCGCCACCACGACGCGCTCACGGCACTCGGCGCGGAACCGGTCGACTACCGCGACCCCGACCTGGGGTCCAGGATCCGCGCGCTGGCCCCCGACGGTGTGGACGCGGTGTTCGACCACCTCGGCGGGGCGAGCGTCGACCTCTCGTACCGGCTGCTCAACCGGACGGGGACGCTTGTCTGCTACAGCATCGCCAGCAAACTCGACGACAAGAGTTCCGTGCTGCTCAGCTTCCTCATGCTGCTGAGCAAGCTCGCGTTCTGGAACTACCTGCCGACCGGCAGACACGCGAGCTTCTACGACATCTGGGCGGGCGCCGGCAAGCCGGGCTCGGCCAAGCGGGACGCGTTCCTCGCCCGTACCCGTACCGATCTCTCGCATGTTCTCGGTCTGTTGCGCGACGGCACGCTGTCCGCCACGATCGCGGCCCGCTTCCCCCTGTCCGAGGTGGCCGCGGCCATGGAACTGTCCGAGTCGTCCGGCCGCACCGCCCTGGGCAAGATCATCCTCATCCCGTGAGCACACCCGCCGCCGCGACGCTCGTCCTGACCGGCGCCGGCCCCGGCGGATGCGGGCCGGCGACGGATCGGGTGGGGTCAGCCCCAGTTCTGGGGTGCCTGCTGGCGGGTGGTCACGTTGAGGCGGTTGAAGAGATTGGTGGTCGCGATCCAGATGATCAAGGCGGCCCGTTCCGGTTCGGTGAAGTGCTTGCGGGCCTCGGCCCAGATGGGGTCCGGGACCGGGTCAGGCCGATCGGCCAGGCGAGTGGCGGCCTCGGCGAGGGCGAGGGCGGCCCGTTCGGCGTCGGTGAAGTAGGGCGTCTCGCGCCAGGTGGCGACCGAGAACAGCCGGTCGTCGGTCTCACCGTCCCGGCGGGCGCTGCGGGCGCCCGCGTCGGCGCAGGGGCCGCAACCGTTGATCTGGCTGGTCCGCAGGTGCACGAGTTCGAGGGTGGATCCAGGGACGCCGGCGGAGTGGGCGGCCCGGTAGAGGGAGTTGATCGCCGTCATGGTGTCCGGCAGAACCGTCGCGGGGTTCGTCATTCGCTGCATGCCGGGATGACACGCGGCGGGCGGATCATGTGACGAGCAGCCGGGCTGCCTCCGCGCCCCAGGTCCGCAGGCCCTTGCCCTCGGCCAGGTCGACGGCGGCCTGGGCCTCGGCCCGGCCCTCGGCGTGGGAACCGGTGGTCAGGAGCAGCTCCGCGAGCGCGGTGCGGGCCGGGACGAGGGGCCAGACCGCGCCGACCCGGGTGGCCTCGGCGATCACCTCGCGCATGCCCGCCTCCGCGACCTCGGTGTCACCCTCGCGGAACCGGAGCCGGGCCAGGTAGAGGCGGGCGTCGGCCATGGCCTGGGGCAGGCGGTAGGGGCGGGCCAGGAAGTGCAGCAGGCGGGCCGTCAGGTCGGTGCGGCGGTCCGCGGCCAGGTCGAGGCCGAGTTCGGTCAGTTCGACGACCGGGCGCAGGCGTTCGTAGTCGGCGTCGTCGACCAGGCGGCGGCCGGTGGCGGTGAGCTCGGCCGCGGCGGTGACCTGGCCGGTGTGCAGTGCGCCCTGGGCCCAGTTTATGCAGGCCCGGGCACGCTCGCGGGGGTAGCCGGCGAACGTCTCGCCGGCCAGCGCCGCGGCGATCGCGGGCAGGGCACCGGGGTCGCCGGTTTCCAGGGACAGCGACAGCCGGGCGATCAGGACCGCGAGAGTGGCGGCCGGGTCGCCGGACAGGGCGGCTGCCTCGGCCGCCTCGGTGCACAGTCGCTGGTGCTCGGTGAGGTGCCGTCCGACCACCGTGTCCGGTGCGCTGAGGACGGCGAGGGCGCGGGCCCGGCGGGCGTGCTGGCGCAGGTACGGGACCGCGCGCTCGATCTCCTCGTACCCCGCACGGGCCTCGCCTTGTTGTCTGAGCATGCGCCCGAGGGACAGACCGAGCTCGCCGCGGGCGCCCGGGGGCAGGCGGCGGTCGGCGAGCAGGCGGCGCAGCACCGGGATGGCGTCGGACTGGGCGACGCTCTCGATGGCCGAGCGGCCCAGTTTCACCGCGAGGCGCACCCGGACCGGGCGGGGCAGCGCGGGATACCCGGTGGTGCCGAGCAGGAAGCGGGCGGCGGTGGCGTCGTCGCCCTGGGCGGTGGCGAGGTCGGCGGCGGCCTCGGCGTTGCGCACGTGGTCGGCGGCGCTGCCTGCGAGCCGGTAGTGGTGGGCGAGGCGGGCCACCGGGCGGGGCTGCTGCTCCTCCAGCATCCGGGCCGTGCGCAGGTGCAGCATGCCGCGCGTGACCGGGGGCACCAGCTCGTGGACGACCTGCCGGGCGAGCGTGTGGCGGAACCACAGGCGGCCGTCGCGCTCGTGCAGCAGTCCGGCGTCGACGGCCTGGGACAGGGCCGCGGCGACCGTACGGTCATCGGATCCGAGGATCGCGGCGAGCGGGCGCGGGTCCGCGGCCTGGCCCACCACCGCGGCCGCGCCGAGGATCTCCTGGGTGTGTTCGCCGAGGTGGCGCAGGCGGGCCAGCAGCACGTCGCGCAGCAGGGCGGGCACGGCGACGTCGGCGAGGACCTCCGGATGCTGCCGGATACGGTCGACGTCACCGTCGGTGACCAGCGAGCGGACCACCTCCTCGATGAGGAACGGGATGCCGGCCGTGCGCTCATAGAGGTGGGTGACGAACCGCCCGGGGGGTTCCGCGGCCGCGTCGTGGCGTTCCAGCAGCGCGCCGGCGAGACTGCCGACCTCGTCGCGGGTCATCGCCGAGACGTGCAGCTGCCGCACGCCGGCCGGCGGCTGCCACCCCGACGGGCGCGTGGTGATCAGCACGGTCAGGCCTTCCACCGGGTACGCGACCAGGTGCTCGACCAGCTCCACAGTGGCCGGATCGGCCATCTGGAGGTCCTCGAGCGCGACCACGAGCGGTGCGCGCCCGCGCAGCAGGCCGGCCATGGCGCGCAGCAGCCGGGCGCGTTCGGCGTCGGCGTCGAGCGGGGGCCCGTCCACCAGCGGGCCGGTCAGCCGCAGTCCGTCGATGAGCGGGCCGAGCGGCTGGGGTTCGCGCAGGTCGTCGCAGTGCGCGACCACCACCGGCACCGGGGAGGTGTCGAGCACCTCGGCGACGAGCCGGGTCTTGCCGACGCCGGGCTCGCCGGTGAGCAGCACGACGGCGGACGGCCGGGCCAGCTCCGCGCGCAGGGCAGCGAGCAGCCCCGCACGGCCGACGAACGATCCGGGTGCCGTGGGCAGGGCGAAGGCTGCGGCGAGGTGGGACACCGCAGGGAACCATAGCCGTTGATCCGGCCGGGTGTCCGTGACGCCGGACACCCAGCCGGATGACGGTTGCCGGATGACGGTCCCGTCACCGGACGTGCCCACGATCGCACCAGGACGGACCGGGCCGCGTTGCCCCGTCGCCTGTGGCGTGATTGGCTGGTCCGGCAGATCCGGTGCCGCCGACGGGAGGTCCGATGAGCGAACAGGCCCGCGCCGACGGGTGGGCGCCCGCCACGTTCCTCGGCAGCCTGTCGCCCGCCGCCACGGCCGAGATGGTCACGCTCGGGATCCGGCAGGTGTTCGCCGCCGACCGCATGATCCTGCGCGAGGGCGCGCCGTCGACCACCGTGGTGCTGATCCTGAGCGGGTTCGTCAAGGTCACCACCGCGGTGGAGGGCATCGAGACGCTGCTCGGCATCCGGCTGCCCGGCGAGGTCATCGGCGAGACCGGGGCGCTCACCGGCGACCCCCGCAACGCGACGGTGACCGCCTGCGGCCGGGTGGTGTCCCGGCTGGTCACCCGGGCCGACTTCGAGGCGTTCCTGCGCCGGCGGCCGGCGGCCGCCACCCCGGTCATGGCCGCGGTGGCCCGCCAGCTGCGGTGGGCCAACCAGCGGCGCACCGACTTCGCCGCGTTCCCCGCGCACATCCGGCTGGCCCGGCTCATCGCCGAGATCGCCCAGGTGTGCGGGCTGCCCCGGCCGGACGGCACGGTGGACATCGCGGTGCCGCTGAGCCAGCCGGAACTCGCCGCGATGATCGGCATCGCCCAGGCCACGGTGCAGAAGGCCGTCGCCGACCTGCGCGAGCGCGGACTGGTCGCCACCGGGTACCGCCGGGTCACCGTGCTCGACCCGGCCGGCCTGAACCGGCTGGCCTCCGGTCATGACCAGTGACCGTTTCTGATACCCCGGCGTCGGCAAACCGACCGGTCCGCCGGATCCCCTACTAATAGCCGATCTCTCCCGGCCACGCCCGCCACCATCGGTGGTACGCGCAGCTCGAGGGGGAAGCATGGGGTCCGCAGCACTGATCGGCCGTGACCATGAGATCCGCACCATGTCGGCACTGCTCACCACGGTGACCCCGGGTCGCCCGTCCGTCCTGGTCCTGGACGGCCCGTCCGGCAGCGGCCGGACCCGGATGCTGCGCGAGATCGTCACCATCGCCGGCGACCGCGGCGCGACCGTCATCCCCGAACCGGAGTGGACCGCCGAGGACGGCGCCCGCCGGGTCACCCGGGAGCTGCGCCGCGACCCGCCGCCGGCGTTGTCCGCCGGGCGGCTGCTCGTGTTCGGGTGTGATCATCCGCTGCGGGTGGACGCCCGGGCCTGGGACGCGCTCGACCTGCTCGCCGAGACCGCCCCGGTGCTGATCGTGGTGCCCGCGCGGCCCGGCACCGGACCGGTCCTCGTCGATCGGCTGACCTCGCCGTCGGTGCGCCGTGTCGCGCTGGCTCCGCTGTCCCCGGCCGACGTGCTGCGGCTCGCCACCGGCTGGCTCGGGGCACCACCCGGCCCCGACGTCGCCGACCTGCTCCGGGTCGCCGCCGGCCGGCCCGGCGTGGTCCGCGAACTCGTCGCCGGACTGGCCGAGGAAGGACTGGTACGCACGGACGCCGGCCGTACCGTGCTGACGGCTGCGCGGCTTCCCCTGCGTACCGGATCATGGGTTTCCGGACAGCTCGCCGCGATGTCGCCGCCGGCGCGGCACCTGCTGCAGGCCGCGTCGACGTTGCGCTCGCCCTTCCCGCTGGTCCGGCTGACCCGGTTGTTGCGGGTCAGCCCGCTGGAGGTGGTGCCGGCCGTCGCGGATGCCCTGGACTCCGGGCTGCTGATCGCCGACGGCGAGAACGTCGCGTTCAGCCACGACCGGGTCCGCGCGATCGTCGCGGCCGGGCTGCCGGTCCCGGTCGCGGCGACCCTGCGGGCGATGCCGGCCGGCCCACGCTCGGCCAAGGCGGCGTTGCCGTCGGTCCCGCCCCCGGCCCCACGGGAACGGTCGCACACGGGCGTGGACCTGGCGGTACTGAGCCCCCGGGAACGGCAGATCGCCGAGCTCGCGGGCCTGGCCGCGATGACGAACCTGCAGATCGCGCACCGGGTGCAGCGGTCCCCGCACACCGTCAACTTCCATCTCCGGCAGATCTTCCAGAAGCTCGGGATCGCGTCGCGGATGGAGCTGGCCGCGCTGTTGCGGCACGGTCCAGGAAGCGACGTGTCGTCGTCGTGACCGCGCAGCACCCGGCGGCGTGGTCCAGGGCCATGAGGTGGTCCGCGCGCGAGAAGTCCGCGACCGCGTCACCGAGCAGGAACGCCTGGACGTCGTGCGAGACCGCGTCCGCGACCGTGAACAGGCAGCCGATGTGGGCGAAAACACCGCACACGACAAGCTGGTCCCGGCCGAGAGATTCCAGCAAGGCAGCCATTTCGGTACGGAAGAAAGCGCTGTAACGGGTCTTCGTCACGACATGGTCGCCGGGGCCGGGCCGGAGCGCCGCGATCACGTCCCGGTCGGCCGGTTCGCCGGTCATCCCGGGCCCCCAGAAATCGTGCAGCAGGCCCCGCCGCGCGCGGGAGACCCGGCCCGGCTGCACGCTGTAGAGCACCGGGACACCCGCGTCACGCGCGGCCGACCGGACCCGGCCGATGTTCGCGACCAGGTCGGTGACCGGGGGCCGCCCGGGCGGGAAGCAGCCGACGAAGTAACCCTGCATGTCATGGATCAGCACGGCCGCACGGGCCGGGTCGATCTCCCAGTCCACGTCGGCGACACTGAGCTCCGCCGCGGTGGGCATGGGGTAGGAGACGATCCTGGGAATGGTCACAACGCGGCACCGCCGTCGACGTAGAGGTTCTGCATGGTGATGTGCCGGGCCGCCGGGGAGGCCAGGAACACGACCGCCGCGGCGATGTCCCCCGGGTCGGCGATGCGGCCCAGCGGGATGCCGACCTTGTAGTTCGCCGGGTCACCCCGGACGACCGCCGCCGCGCCGTCCGGGCCGGTCCACAGCGCCCGCTGCATCGGCGTGTCGGTCGACCCCGGCGAGACCACGTTGCACCGGATGCCGGCGCCGGCGAGCTCCAGCCCGAGACAGCGGGTGAAGTGCACCGCGGCGGCCTTCGACGCGGCGTAGGCGGCCATCCCCGCCCGGGGCACGCCCGCGGCGTTGGAGGCGACGGTCACGATCACGCCCCGCCGCCGGCCGGCCATCCGGGCGGCGACGGCGCGGCTCACCCGGAAGACGCCGGTGGCGTTGACGTCGAGGACCGCGGCCCAGTCGGCGTCGCCGGTGTCGAGCACCGGCCCGGTCCGCAGGATCCCGGCGACGTTGACCAGCACCTCGATCGGCCCGGCATTGCCCTCGACCCGGGCCACGGCCGCGTCGACGGCCGCGGTGTCCCGCACATCCATCGCCAGCGCGCACTCCGCACCGGGCAGACCGGCGGGCGCGACCAGGTCGGTGGCGACGACCCGATGGCCGGCCGCGGCAAGAGCACGGACAACCGCCGCGCCGATCCCCCGAGCCGCACCGGTCACCAGCGCCACCGGTCGGCCGGGCGCGGTCATCGGATTGCTGCTTCCGTGCGGCGCAGCAGGTCGTCGCGGCGGCGTTGGGCGGGGCCGTCGGGCAGGTGGTGATCGGTCGCCCCGGCCCGGGACAGCGCGACCGCCCGGGCCACCGCGGGCCGCCGTACCGCCTCGTAGTGCGCGAACGCGTCCGGCCGGTGCACCGCCGCGGCCAGCGCCGCCGCGTCCTCGATCGCCTGGGCGGCACCCTGCGCCGCGAACGGCAGCATCGGGTGGGCCGCGTCGCCCAGCAGCACCACCCGGCCCCGATGCCAGGTGGGCAGGTCTTCGCGGTCGAACAGGCCATGATGGTCGAACGGCCCGGCGAGCGCGAGCAGGCCGCGGACCGCCGGGTGCCACCCCTCGTACGCCGCGAGCACGTCCCCGGTCACCACCTCGCGAGCGGCCCGGGGTGGCCGGGCGGCGGGCACCGTGGCGACGATGTTGATGCTCCGCCCGCCGTCGATCGGGTAGGCGACGCAATGCCGTCCCGGCCCGAGCCACACCACGACGTCCATCGGTGCCAGCCGTCCGGCGCGGGCCGCGGGCACCACGGCCCGGTACACCGCGTGCCCGGAGTAGCGCAGCGGGACGGTGCTCAGCTGGGCGCGTACCGATGATCGTAGTCCGTCCGCTCCCACCACCGCGTCGGCGGTGAACCGGGTGCCGTCACCGGTCCGGACCACCACCCCGTCGCCATGATCGACGATGCCGACCACCCGTTGTCCAAATAGGACGCATGCTGGTCCGGCGGCGGCGAGCAGAGCGCGGCACAACGCCGTCCGGCGCAGCGTGTAGTGCGGCGCCGGCCCCTGCAGCGCGGTCCGGCTGATCACCGAGTTGTCCGACCAGCGCCGCAGCTCCCGCGCACCCGGCTCCACCGCACCCCCCAGCCCGACCCGATCCAGCCCGACCCGATCCAGCCCGACCCGATCCAGCGCGCCCGCACCCAGCGCGATCGCACCGCCCAGGCCGAACCGATCCGGCCAGGCCGCAACCGGCGCGCCCGCGCCCAGGGCAACCGGGCCCAGGGCAGCCGGGCCGCCCATGCCGAGCCGGTGCAGGACGGCGGACGCGGCCGGTGGGATCTGGATGCCGCCGCCGGTGCGGTCGAGGGTGGCGCCGCGCTCGAGGACCACGCACCGCACCCCCGCCCGGGTCAGGGCGAGCGCCGCGGTGAGGCCACCGATGCCGGCTCCGACCACCACTATCCGTTGCATGCGATCCACTCCAGGGTTCAGTAGTAGTTCAGGGCCTTGTCCCAGTTGTCGCCCGCCCCGAACAGGGCGCGCGGTTTCATCACCTCGGGTTCACCGGTCAAGGACGCCGCCGGTACGAGCGTCGCGGCGCGCACCGAGACGTCGATGCCGAACGCCGCACCGACCGCTTCGCGCAGTTCCCGGGTCGCGGCCTGCCGGTACCGCGGTGCCACCTCGATCTCGATCCGCAGCCCGGCCCCCTCGGTCCGGGCCCGCCAGAACATGACGCCGTACTCCGCGGGCAGAGCGAAGACGAGCTGCTCCACATCGGTCTGGGTCAGCCCGAGCGTGCCCGTGTGCGCCCGGCCGAGCACCCGGATCGCCGGCAGCACCCAGCCGCAGGGACAGTCCGCGTACGTGATCTCCACGTCGTCCTCGATCGCGTAGCGCAGCAACGGCATCGCCTCCCGGTACAGCGGGGTGACAACCAGCTGCCCGCGCCCGTCGCGCCCGATCCGCCCGGTGACCGGGTCGTGCACCTCGAACAGCGCGCGGTCGGCCCACAGGTGCAGGCGGCCGTGCGGGCACTCGCCGGCCAGGCTGCCGGTCTCGGTCGCGCCGTACTCCTCGACGACGGGTGCGTCCCAGATCGCGGCGATGCGGTCGCGGCGGGCCGGGCTCAGCGGTTCCCCGCCGACGAACAGGGCCCGCAGATGCGGGAAGTCCTTGCCGGGGCGCCGCCCCGCGAGCTCGGCGGCGGCGGCCCAGAGCAGCGTGTCGGTCGGCAGTGACCAGGTCAGGGTCACGCCGAGGTCCTGAAGTAACCTCAGCACCTTCGCGTACGGCATGGCGAGCGACCGGTTGTCCGCCGGCACCACCGTGGCCCCCCGGGACCGGGCGGCTGCATGCGCCAGATGCCCGGTGATCATGAGCGCGTACGGGGTCCGGACCAGGAACGTGTCCGCCGGGAAGATGCCGACGTGTTTGCGGGCGTACCGCTCGGCGAGGTCGAGCCAGTCGTCCGCGGTGTAGTACGACGCGGTGGGCACGCCGCTGCTGCCGCTGGACTCGTGGTAGGTCGCCAGCTCACGACGGTCGACCGCGAGCAGCCCGAACGGGTACGCCGCGCGCAGGTCGGCCTTGGTTGTCATCGGATAATCAGCAAGGCCGGCCCGGTCGGCCGGGACGCCGCGCCGGGCGTAGAACGGGGACCGGGCGGCGGCGGTCAGCAGCCGGCCGAGCTGAGCGTCCTGCCGGGCGGCCAGCTCACCGAACGTCGACCAGTCCCCCACCTCCGGCCGCCCGGCCCCGAGCGGCGCGGGCGACCCGGGCGCGGGCGACCCGGGCGCGGGCGACCCGGGCGCGGGCGACCCGGGCGCGGGCTTGGGCGCCGGTAGGCCCGATGGGCATGGCGTGGGCGGAGGATGGGCGGTCATGGGTTCTCCTCTCCTAGGATGCGGCGGGCGTTCGCTCCCAGCACCGCGGTCCGCTGGGTGGGGGTAAGGCCGAGCACGGCGATCTTGGCGAGTTCCACCTGGGGGTGTTGCAGGGGGTATTCGGTGCCGAACAGCACCCGGGCCGCTCCGAGGCGGTCGATCGCCGCTCGGGCGGTCACGGTCAGGCAGCCGGACAGTTCGGCCAGGATGTTCGGTTCGGGGGCGATCGTGGTCAGGCCCGCGAAGTCCAGGCCGGTGTGACCGCAGTGTCCCCACACGAAGGTGACCTGGGGGAACGTGCGGGCCAGCCGGACCAGGTCAGCCGGGCGGGCGCCCGCTCGGGCCAGTGTCACCATGTAGACGCTGTGGGCGGCCCGCGCCGCGGTCTCCACCAGCGCGGCCACCGCCGGGTGGTCGAGGCGGAAGCCGTGCACCGCCGGGGAGATCTCCAGACCCCGGAAGAGCGAAGACCGTTGTGCGTACGCGGCCACGTCGCGGAACGGGTCCGCGAAGTAGAACGGCAGCAACCGGCCGGCGGACCGTGCGCACCGCTCGTACACCTCGTCGTTGGCCGCGCCGGCTTCCGCCCGGCCGCCGGCGTCGATCTGGGCGGAGAGCCGGTCGAGGCCGATCAGGCCGCCGGCGGACACCGCCGCGCGTTCGATGCCGGCGCCATCCATGGTGGGGAGCAGCCTGTCGTCGCCCGGGACCAGCCGGGCGTGGAAGTCGAGGATCATTGTTCGCGGCAGAACTCGTCGATGGGGTAGCCGACGTGCCGTTCCCGGCCGGGCAGGTAGCCCAGCAGCTCGTCGCCGGGGCGCAGCTCGGTGGAGTTGAGCACCCGGGCGCCGGGGCCGAGCACCCGGACGTGCCAGTCGTCCTGCACGATCAGGTTGACCGGTTCGCCGTCCGGGGCGACCGCGTCGATCGACAGCAGCGGCCGGGTCTCGATCTTGACCCGGCCGACCGTGACGCGGCGGGTCCGCCCGTCCGCGCCGACCGCCAGCACGGTCCCGCCGGCGGTCAGTTCGCTGAGGTACCGGGTGTGTTCGTGGTCGGCGAGCGTGTACGACATGATCGCGCCGGCGTTGACCCGGAACGGGCGGGTCGGCATGTAGGGCAGCGGGTGGGTCTCGCTGACGCACAGCACCATCGCGCGGGAGCGGGAGCCGACCAGGATGCCCTCGTCGCGGCCCAGGTACGTGCAGGTGTCCACGCAGGCCCGGTCCCCCGTACCGGCGTGGTGCACCGCGGTGACGGTGAGCGTGACCAGGGCGATGTCCGGTGACCGGTCGCGCAGCACGCCGGCCAGCCGGGTCGCCTCGCCGGGCGCGGACGGGGTGAGCAGCACGCCCCCGGGACCGTGTTCGAGGACGCCGAGGTGCACGGCGGCGTCGGCGACCCGGTCCACCGTGGTGATGATCGTGCCGTCGGCGCCGTCCGCCGCGGCCAGCACGATCTCCATCGGGATGTTGGTGGGGTCGCGGAACCGCAGCAGGGTCACCGCGTCGCGGCGCACGCTGGCGCAGGCCGCGTCGAGACCGGCCGGGTCGCCGACGTCGAGGGCCGTGCCGAACCGGGTTTCCGGATGGCGTCTCGCGAGCGCAGTCAGATCATGCGAGCGAGGATCGGCGAGTACGAGGTCAGCGCCGTCGAAGCTGTCCGGCAGCTCGTCACCGGCGGGCACCAGCACCCGGCGCACGGTCGGCGGCAGGCCCTTGAGGTGGCCGGGGTCGTCCGCCACCACCGCGTCGAACCGTTGATGCACGGCTTCCTCGCACGCGGCCTGCCGCCAGTCCCCCGCGGCGCGCAGGTCCAGCCAGCACTGCTTGTCCGCGGTCTCGCGGGCCGGGCTCATCGGGCTGCCGCCGGGGTGCGGTCGTGCACGACGGCGGCGAGCTGCCGGACCATCGCACCGGGGTCGGGGGCGGTGAAGACCGCGCGGCCCGCCGCGATACCGCCCGCACCGGCCCGGACCGCCACCGCGAGGCTCCGCGGGGTGGCACCGGTGCCCCCGGCGGCCAGTACCGGGACCGGGCACCCGGCGGTGATCGCGGCGATCTCCGCCGGGTCGGCCGGCAGGCTGGTCTTGACCAGGTCGGCGCCGAGTTCCGCGGCGACCGTGACCGCGTGCTCCACGAGCCTCGGCGCGGTGCCGTCGAGGACGTCCGGGCCGCGCACGTACATCATGGCCAGCAGCGGGACGCCCCAGCGCTGGCAGTCCCGGGAGACCTCGGCGAGGTGGGCGACCTGCCGGTCCTCGGTCCGTGAGCTGAGGTTCACGTGCACGCTGACCGCGTCCGCGCCGAGCCGCAGCGCTTCCTCCACGGTCGCCACCGGGTACTTGGCGTCCGGGTCCCGGGCCAGGCCGGTGCTCGCGTTCAGGTGCAGCACCAGGCAGAGCCGCCCGATCCGGTGCGGCCGGAGCCGGCGCAGCGCGCCCTTGTGCAGCACCACCGCGTCGGCGCCGTTGGCGGCGATCTCGGCGACGAGCGTGTCCAGGTCGCCGCGGTGCCGCAGCGGGCCGGCCCCGATCGCGTGGTCGAGCGGCACGATGAGCAGGCCCGGAGCGTCGCCGCGGTACAGGTGACGCAGTCGTGGGCGGCGGGCGAACATGGCGTTGTCGTCCATTGTCGAACCCCCATTCTTTCGTTCGGGGCTGACGCTAGGTTCGCGATCGGACGCCGGGTACTACTCGTATGAGTAGGTGCCGGCGGGCAGCGGGGCGGCCACGCTGAGGGCATGACTTTCGCCCTGCTGCACCGACCGGAGACGTTCCCGGGGACGGTGGAACTGCTGCGCTGCGGCACCGGGCCCGCCGCGCCGGGAGAGGACGTGCTGCTGGTGGTTCCGGCCGGGGCCGCTCCCCCGGTGACGCTGCGGGTGCTGGACCGGTCCACCATGCCGGTCGCGGTCGCGCTGCGGACCCTGCCGGCGGAGCTGCCCGAGCTCGGCGACGGCGACTTCGACCTCAGCGACGAGGAGTACGCGGCGGTCACGCGGCGGGTGCTGGACGAGAACATCGCCCGGGGTGACGGCGCCAACTTCGTCATCCGCCGGACCTACCGAGCCGACTACCCACAGTGGTCAGCAGAGCACGCGAAGGCGCTGTTCCGTCGTCTGCTGCTCGCGGAGAGCGGGGCGTACTGGACGTTCGTGGTGCACTGGGCGGGCCGGACCCTGGCCGGGGCCACCCCGGAGCGGCATGTCCGGATGCGCGGCGGCCGGGTCTCGATGACGCCGATCAGCGGCACCTACCGTTACCCGCCGGACGGGCCCGACGCCGCGGGCCTGCGCCGCTTCCTCGCCGACCCCAAGGAACGCGACGAGCTGCTCATGGTGGTCGACGAGGAGCTCAAGATGATGGCCCGGGTCTGCGCCGGCGGCGGCCGGGTGCGGGGTCCCCGGCTGCGCCCGATGGCGCGGCTGGCCCACACCGAGTACGAGATCGAGGGCCCGTCGGACCTTGCCCCGGCCGAGGTGCTGCGCCTGACCATGCCGGTGCCGACGGTCACCGGCAGCCCGGTCGCCCGCGCCCGGCGGGTCGTCGCCGCGCACGAACGGACCGACCGCCGCTGCTACGGCGGGGTCCTCGCCCTGGTCACCCAGCACGACACCGGGCCCGAGATGGACTCCGCGCTGATCATCCGGACCGCCGACATCGACGCGGGCGGCCGGGTGGAGGTCGCGGTCGGCGCCACGCTGGTATGGGGCTCGGACCCCGCGGCCGAGGCGGCCGAGACCCGGGCCAAGGCCGCCACCGTCCTCGCCGCCCTGCGCCGCGAGGACGCCCCGCCCGTGCCGCCGGCGCCACACCGACCCGGCGAGCTGACCGGCGAGCTGACCGGCGAGCTGATCGGGCGCAACGACGGGCTCTCCCGGTTCTGGCTGGGCCGGGAGCGGCCGGTGCCGGTGCCGGCCGGGCGGCGGATGCTGATCGTGGACGCGGAGGACGACTTCACCGCGATGCTCGCGCGGATGGCCGAGGCACTGGGCCTGGACGTGCGGGTCGAGCCGTGGCACCGGGATCCGCCGACCGCCGGTGCCGACGTGGTGCTGATCGGCCCGGGACCGGGCGACCCGCGGGACCGCACCGATCCCCGGATCGCCCGACTGCACGCGATCACGCGGCGGTTGCTGGCCGCCCGTACCCCGTTGCTCGCCGTCTGTCTCGGCCATCAGGTCCTCGCGGACGAACTCGGTCTGGTGATCACCCGGATGGGTGAATCCGCGCAGGGCGTGCGCCGGACGATCACCGTCGACGGCCGGCCCGAGCGGGTGGGGTTCTACCACTCGTTCACCGCGGTGAGTGCCCACGACGAGGTGCGCGGCCCGCTGACCGCCGGCCCGGTACGGATCCATCGTGACGGTTCCGGCCAGGCGGTTCACAGCCTCAGCGGGCCCGGTCTGCACTCCGTGCAGTTCCATGTGGAGTCCCTGCTGACCGAGAACGGCCCGGCTCTGCTGGAGCGCATGACCCGCGGTGTGCTCAGCGGTTCACGTTCGCTCGCCGTCCGGTGACAAGGTGCACCCAACAGTCGGGTGCTAGAAGATTCTTCCGGGCCGGGCTCCGGGAACTCGGCGATGCCCCGGCTACGGACGGAGACGCTTACGGTCCGAACGGACAATGAATTGAACGCCGGTTCTCGAAACAATCTTGTCGTATCCCGCCACCATCCACTGTCGAGCGAGCCGGGGGAGGACGTCCTGAGCCAGCACACGTTCGGCCGCGGCGACGAGACAGCGGTCATCCGCCGCGCCCTCGCCGGGACCGCGGCCGGAGCGGGCGGCTGTCTCGTGCTCACCGGGATCCCCGGGGTCGGCAAGTCGCACCTGGTCCGCGCCGCCGTGGAGATGGCCGCCGAGATGGACGTCGCGGTCGCCGCCCGGGAGGCGTTCAAGCTGGACAGCGCCGCGCCGCTGCTCACCCTGACCATGGCGTTGCGCGCGTTCCGGTCCCGGACCGTCGAGTTCGACTGGCTGTTCGACGGCGCCCGGCGCGAGGAGCAGTACCACACCATCGACCGGCTGCGGGCGTCGCTGGAGAATTTCGCCGCCGAGCAGCCGCTGCTGATCGTGATCGACGACGCGCAGTGGATGGACGAGCTGAGCGCGCTGGCGATCCGCGAGCTGGTGCCGGCGCTGGCCAGCTCGCCGGTGCGGTGGCTGTTCGCCGGGCGGCCGGAGGCGCAGGAGACCCCCGGGCTGCAGACCCTGACCTGGCTCGGCCGCGGGCACGCCGAGCCGGTGCCGGTCGGCGTCCTCGACGAGGCGGCGATCGCGCAGCTCAGCGCCGCGGTGGCCGGGGCCGAGGTGGACAACACGGTGCTCGCGCTGGCCGGCGGCTGCGGCGGCAACCCGCTGCGGGTCGGTCAGCTGCTGCGGGCGCTGCGCGCGTCCCGGCAGCTGGTGATCAACGACGGGGTCGCGACGGTGGTCGGCGGGGAGCTGCCGTCCAGCTTCGTCGACACCGTCAACGACGTCCTGACCAGCCTTTCCGAGGGTACCCAGCGCCTGGTGCGGGCCGGGTCGGTGTTCACCGGGCCGTTCCGCGTGCAGACCGTGGCCCGGCTGCTCGGCCACGAACCCGCCGAGGTGTACCCGCAGGTCGAGGAGGCGCTCCGGGAGGTCCTCACCGAGGACGGCGACGAGCTGGCGTTCACCCACGACCTGGTCCGCCAGGCGGTGTACAGCACGGTGCGCCGGCCGGTCCGCGAACAGCTGCACCGCGACGCGGCGGCGATCGCGCGCGCGGAGGACCGCCCGGCCCTGGAGGTGGCCGAGCACCTGCTCAAGACCGGCCGCTCGGGCAGCGCCGACGCGGTACGGATGCTGTGCACCGCGGCCCGGGAGGTCGCCGGGGTCGCGCCCGCCACCGCCGCCGACCTCATGCTGCACGCGCTGGGCGCGCTGCCCACCCACCACCCGGACCGCACCGCCCTGATCGCCGAGACGGTGCAGCTGCTGGCGTCGGCGGCCCGGGTCAGCGAGGCCCGCGAGCTGGGTGAGCAGGCCCTGGGCGCCGGCCTGGGCGCCGAGACGGAGGCCGAACTGCTGCTGGGTCTCGCCGAGGCGTGCAAGCACTCCGGGCAGAACCGGTCCGCCGTCGGGTACGCCGACCGGGGCCTGGAGCACACCACGCTCGGGGAGCCGTTGCGGGCCCGGTTGCACGCGATCCGGGCGCACGCGCTGATCTATGTGGACGATCTCGCCGCGGCGGACGTCTCCGGCGCGGAGGCCGACCGGCTCGGCACCGCCGGTGGCGAGTACGGCGCCGCGGTCTTCGGGCGGACCGCGCGCAGCCTGGTCGCGCAGGCCGAGGGCCGGCTGGAGGACGCACTCGGGCACGCCGCGACGGCCACCCGTACGGCCGACGAGCACGGTGGCCCGGCCCGGCTGCGGCATCCGCGGATCTGGCTGGGCAGCACCCTGACCGACGCCGACCGGTTCGACGAGGCCGGCCGGGCGCTCGGGGCCGGGCGGCGCGAGTCCGAGCGGCTCGGCACGCTCTGGGCGCAGCCGCTCTGGCACTACTACTCCGCCCAGCTGCTGTCCGCGCGGGGCCGGCTCGACGATGCCGTGGCCGAGGCCGACGCCGGGGTGGCGACCGCCGAGCAGCACACCGCGTACCAGCTGGCGGTCCCGTTGCTCGGCACGCTGACCCGGCTCGAGGCGATGCGCGGCGAGCTGGCCGCGGCGACCGTGCACCTGGAACGGATGCGGCAGCTGATGCGCACCGGCATCACCGCGACGCCGGAGGACGTGACCTGGCCGGAGACGCTGCTGCTGCACGCGAGTGCGGCCGGCGACGTGGCGTTCTCGGTGGCGGCCGAGTTCTACGAGACGCTGGAGCACCGGCCGGCCCTGATCGTGCAGGACCCGGCCGCCGCGGCCACGCTGGTCGGGCTCGCGCTGACCGCCGACGACCGGGACCGGGCCGCCCGGGTGGTGCGGGCGGCCCGCGCGCTGGCCCGGCGCAATCCGGGATCGAGCTCGGCGGCCGGTGCGGCGGCCCACGCCGACGGGATGCTGCGCGGTGACCTGAGGTTGCTGACGGAGGCGATCGGGCACTTCCGGCGCACCCCGCGGCGGCTGGCCCTCGCGGCGGCGCTGGCGGACGCGGCCGTGACCGGGCGCGCCACCGAGGACCGGACCACGGTCGAGGCCTGGTACGACGAGTCGCACACGATCGTGGACGAGTGCGGGGCGGTGGCCGCGCGACGGCGGCTGGAGGCACGGCTCGGTGCGTGGCGGGGTGCGGCGCTGCCGTCCGTACCGATGGCGTCGCCGTTCTTGCCGGACCTGTCGGACGCCGAGCGCCGGGTCGCCCTGCTCGTCGCCGACGGCCTCACGAACCTGCAGGTCGCCGCGCGGCTGTTCGTCTCGCGCCACACCGTGGACAGTCACCTGCGGCACATCTTCGCCAAGCTGGCGATCAACCGCCGGGTGGAGCTGGCCAAGCTCGTGGCCAGGGAGACACCGCCACCCTGAGCCGTTATCACGTGACTGCGTGATGTCGCCGCGACTGCCCCGCACCGAGCATGTGCGGTATGGCAGTTCTCTATACCCCCGTCCTCATCGTCGGCGCCGGTGTGGCCGGATCGGTGCTGGCCCTCGAGCTCGCCCATCACGGGGTGCCCAGCATCGTGGTCGAGCGCGCGACCCGGGACCCACGGCATCGCGAGCTCAACCTCGTGAGCGGCCGCAGCATGGAGCTGTTACGCCGGCTCGGCCTGTCCGACGCGATCCGCCCGCACGGGATCGACCCGGACGGCGAGGCCGACGTGCTCTGGGTACGCGGCCTGGACCAGCCGCCCGTGCTGGTGTCGCGGCTGCCGTCGGTCAACCAGCTGCTGAGCGCGTACGCGCAGGGCGGTGACGGCCGGGCGCCGGTCGAGCCGTACCTGGTGCTGCCGGGCTCGGAACTGACCGGCCGGCTGCGGGCCGCGGCCCGGGCCCATCCGCTGGTCGACCTGCGGGAGGGGTGGACGTTCACGGACCTGAGACCGTCGGCGTCGGACAGCCGGACCGAGGGTGATCAGGGCGGAGCGGTGGCCGTCCTGCTCGAGGCGGGGACCGGCGTACGCCACGTCGTGCAGGCGCGGTACCTGGCCGGGTGCGACGGCGCGCAGAGCACGGTGCGGCGGTGCCTCGGGGTGGTGATGGAGCATCTGACCACCCCGGTGCAGCACTACACGGTCTATTTCCGCAGCGACGAGATGACCGATGGCCCGGCGCACCCCCGCACGATCATCACCGCGGGGCTGACCCTGAGCTGGCGCCCTGACGAGGACCTGTGGATCGGTTACCTGCCGCTGTCGGCGGACGAGGCGACCACGGCCGACCCGGCCGCGCTGCTGCAGGACCGGCTGGGCCTGGGCCCGGACGCGGCGGAGATCGTGGCGGTCGCGCAGTCCGAGGAGTCGCCCCGGGTGGCCGCGGCGTACCAGCGCGGCCCGGTCTACCTGGCCGGGGAGGCCGCCCACCGGTTCCATCCACCGGGCGACACCGTGGACACCTGTGTCGGCGACGCGGTCGACCTGGGCTGGAAGCTCGCGGCGGCGGTCCGGGGGTGGGGCGGGCCGGCGCTGCTGGCCAGCTACGAGGACGAGCGGCGGCGGCGGGCGCTGATCGATCAGGAGCTGGCGTCGCGGGCGCTGGAGACGCGCAGCCGCTTCGGGCGGCTCGCCGACGCCGGCGCGTCGCACGAGGTGCTGGCCGGGGTGCTGGGCCCGGAACCCGCGCCGACGGACGTGGCGGGCACCGGGCCGGCCGACGGCGCCGGGCGCTCGGCGGTGGTGTGGCGGGAACCCGGCGCGGTGACCCGTACGGTGCCCGGATGCCGGCCCCCCGCGGTGCGGATGAGCGACGGCGGTCAGCTCTTCGACCGGCTGGGCCCGCAGTTCACGCTGGTGGACCTCACCGACGGGGCGCACGGGACGGCGCTGGTGGCCACCGCCGAGGCGCGCGGCATCCCGATGCGGCACCTCACGGTCGCCGACACGGTGGTCCGGGCCTGCTGGGAGGAGGGTCTCGTGCTGGTCCGCCCCGATCAGCACGTGGCCTGGCGTTCGGGAGCGGATCAGGCCGACTGGGACCGGGTCCTGGACGTCGTCACGGGACACCGCAGCCAGGAACACGTGAACACGTGATGGTGCCGTGCACCTTGCAGACGCCAGGCTCGACATCGCAGAACATCAACCCGAGAGGGACGACTGAGATGATCACAATGGACCTCGGGCGGACCGTCACCGGCGAGTGGCACGCCCGGCTGTCGGGCAACCGGTCCCCGCGGCGGAACCACTGGCAGACGAAGATCATCTACTTCCGTGCGGCGGCGGACCTGCTCGCCACCAGACCCGGGACGCCGCTGACCTGGAAGAGCGTCGTGGCCGCGGCCCAGCCGCACGGCTGCCGCTCCACGTTCTACGAGGTCGCCGGCGCGCACGCCCGGCACCGCATGGTCGACGACCTGATCGCCGACGGGCGCCCCGACTCGATCCAGCTCGCGCTGCGCTACCTGCGTACCGATCCGGTCGAGCAGCTTCTCGACGAGACCAAGATCTGGTCGTACTGGCCGCACCGCCAGCACCTGCTGACCCGGGTCCTCGAACCCGGCATGGCCACCGAGCAGGCCGCCACCGCGCTGTCCGCGTCGGTGGCCGCGTGGGGCCGCGCCCATCCCGCCCTCGCGGCCGCGGTCGGCCACACCCCGCCCGCCTGCGCGGTCGAGGACCTCACCGTGCTGCATCAGGGCCGGCTGGCCGCGGTACGGGCGGCAGCCCACCTGGCCGACGTCCTGCGCCACGCCACCGGGGCGCGCTGACCGCCCGTCCCAGCACGGGCGGGCGGGTCAGCGCGAGAAGAAGCCCGGCGCCGGGGTCGGTGGCGGCCACCCCGGCGCCGGGTCTTCTCGTTTCCCGGAAAGCCGGGGCTCACCGGTGCGGGACGACCGGGACCTCGGTCCCCCAGCTCTGCTGGCGTCCCGTGCTCCGCCCCCGCTCGGCGGCGGCCGCCAGCTCGGGCACGGCCTCCAACGGGATGTCGACGGCCACGAGCTCCGGTTGATCCGGTAGGGCGCCCGCCCGCCGGCCGCACTCCCAGAGCCCGTCCCCCACCGGCGCGCAGGCCTGCTGGGGGTAATACCCGGCCGCCGCCTTCACGAACGCGAAGACCTGCCGGCCGGGCTGGATCGTGAGCACCGCCTGGCCGCTGTCCACGATCGCGGCGACCGGCGCCGGCCCCGGCGGTGGCGGGAACGGGACGGGGACCGCCGCCGCGGCGGCCGGGTCCGGGTTTCCGGTCGTGCCGGCCACGAGGTATCCGCCCAGGAACACCAGACCCAGCAACGCCACCGCGGCGACCAGGACCGCCACCGGCAGGTACCGGCCGTACCGCTGGGCCCGCAACCGGCGCAGCAGGACCCCACCGGGCTCGGGACGGCCCCGGCGGCCACCACCGGCCCACCGGTGGTAGGCGGCCTCGCGCAGCTTCTCGTGGTCGTTGCGCCGGGCCGCCCCGAGCATCAGCGTGACCTGTTCCGACTCGCCGTCGCGGACGGTCAGGGCGGCGTGCTTCAGCGCCGCCGGGTCGGTGAGGTCCTCGAACCGGGGGCCGTACAGCGCGGCGAGCAGCTCCTCGAGCAGCTCCTGCCGGACGTCGATCTCGATCTGCCGGGTGACCTGGTCCAGGGTGGCCACCGGCAGCGCGGCCCGCAGCGCGTCGCGGTACTGCCGCGACGACCGCCCGGCCAGCACGCCGAGCTCCTCGGTGAGCTGGCGCACGGTGCCGGCGCCCAACAGGCCCGAGGCGGCGCCACCCGGCCGGGTCACCGGGCGCGCGACACCCGGACGGGTGCCACCGCCGTTCTCCCGGGACACCGCCGGTGCCCGCGCCGGGACCGCGTACTCCGGCTCGGCCTGGGCCCGGGCCGGCACCGGGTCGCGTTGTTCCGGCGGGACGCCCTTGAGCAGCTCGTCGACGTAGTACCCGGCCTCGTCGCGCAGGCCGGCGTCGAGCCGCGGATCGAGCATGTCCACGATGGTGCGCTCGACGACCCCGGCACCGGGCGGCAGCGCCGGCAGGAAGATCACCCGGGGCAGTGCCTCCTGGGAGACGTCGTGGCGGTCCTCGTACGTCGAGAACGTCCAGTCGGTGACCCGGCCCAGCCGCTGCGGCCGGTAGCTCCCGGCGATCTCGGCGAGTGCCCAGACGATGGGGAGCTGGTCCTCGGGCCGGGCCCCGACGATGCTCACCGGTCGGGCGGGGTCCGCCAGCAGCCGTCCGAGGACGGTGATCACGGCCTCCCGGCGCGCCCGCACCGAGTCGCCGATCCGCTGGGCCGTGGCCCGCGCCAGGTCGACCGCGCTGAGCGCGGCTTGACGCATCGGCGCGATCGGCTCGGAATTCTCCCAGCCGTTCCACCGCGACAGCCCGAGGGCGACCTCGGTGGTGAGCAGGTGCGCCGGGCCGATGAGGGCGTGCGAGTCGTTGCGCCCGGCCGACTTCCCGCCGGGGATCCGGCGCAGCACCACCGCGTTGCCGTTTCTGGCGTGGAAGTAGGACAGGGCGCTGGCCGGCAGCACGGTGTCAGGTACCGGCTGCAACCGGATGCGGCCCTCCAGGAAGCGGAACCAGCGCTCGGCGGTCTCGTGGTGCTCGAAGGAGTGGGCCAGCACCGAGACCTGGTTCCGGTCCCGGGACCAGCCGAAATAGGCCTGATGGAGCGGGGCGTCGGTCCGGGGACCGGTCATGGCATGCCCACCTTCTGCGCTTCGGGACCGGTGATCATGCCGGTCATCGCCAGGATCGAGATCAGCGGATCCAGCACGTTCACCGGGTGCACCCCTCGGGGAAAGTAGGCGGGGTCGCTGTCGGTTTCGCCGTCCAGTGCGTCGCCGCCGCTGGCCGACACGAAGTGCAGGGTGCAACGGCGGAACGCCTCGAACGGCCGCAGGGACGCGGCCGCGCCGGTGTGATGCAGGTAGGCGTACACGTCCCGGCTCTGCTCCCGGATCCGGGTCGCGTCGAGCACCGGGGCCTCGCGGGGTGCCATCCACCGGTCCATCGGGGACACGTAGCGCAGCCGGTCGGACTTGGTGACCGCGATGGTGACCGGCATCCGGTCCGCGGCGTACGGCAGGTCCTGCAGTCGCTCGACGGCCAGCTCGAACGACCATCCACTGGTCGCCGCCGCCGTCGGCAGCCCGTCCCCGGGCGGGTCCTCGAGCCCTTGCACGAAGATGACCGCGTCGGCTCCGGTGAGGAACCGGGTGCTGCGGTTGAGGGCCTCGGTGCTCTCGAGGTCCTCGCCGGCCACGTCGAAGAACGCCACCGGTCGCTGGCCGCCGGGGCCGCGCAGCAGCAGGATGTCGGCGGCGTCGATCACCCCGGTACCCGTTCCGGCCAGCGCACCACCGGCGTCGAAGGGCCGGATGAACCGCCGCTGGAACGCCTCGTGGCGACGGAAGTCCAGGGCCGCCGCCCGGACGCCGTACGGGCTCAGGCCGCCCCGGTAGACCTCGCGGATCATCGCGGTCAGCAGGTGGGTCTTGCCCGCGCGGGCCGCGCCGACGAGCCCGATCACCAGAGGCGGGAGGTACGACGCGTACGTGGCCGGCAGGAAGTGCGCCGGGGTGTCCTTCGACGGGTTGGGGCACTGCCGGTACCCGGTGCGGATGACGTCCGCCCGCTTGCCGGCCGGCATCCGGGAGACATCGACCGACCGGTACTGGCTCTGTTTGGTGTCGTAGACGGCGACCGTCGGCTCGGGCCGCCAGACGAACTCGTCGACGCAGATGGGGCAGCGCACCACCTGCTCGCTGTTCAGGGTCTCGGTCATCAGAAGATCCCTCGCCATCGGGACCGCCGGCCAGGGGCGGGAGGCTCGCTCGCGGGTGGCTCGGTGCGCTGCCCGGGCGGGCGCCGGCCGGCACAGATCTCGTCGAAGCGCAGCCGCCCGGCCGCGAACGGTGCCTCGGGATCCCCGGCGGCCGGCACCGGGGTGTCGTCGCGCATCCGGCGGCGCAGCTCGCCCGGACGGGGCCGCTGGGCGACCGGGCCGAACACGCCGTCGAGCAGCGCCCGCAGCTGGGGTGGATCGGTGGCGTGCCCGGCCGCCGGACCGCCGTCCGGGGCGCCGAGCACCAGCGCGCGCAGCAGGGCCCCGGCCGCCCACAGGTCCTCCCGGCCGTCGCCCGGCCGGGCCGACTCGAAGTCGACGAGCTGCGCGTACGAACCCGCCCAGCGCAACCGGTCGAGGGTGACCGCGCCGTGCACGACACCGGCGGCCGCGGTGAGTTCCAGGGCCCGCAGCAGCCCGGTCTGCAGCATCCGGCGCCGGCTCTCGTCGAGGCGGCCGGCGACGTCCGGGGCCGGCTCGCCCGCATAGGCCCGCAGCAGCACGAACGGTTCCGCGGCGTCCATGTCGTACCCGACGACGCAGGCCAGTTCCTGGGGGTACCCGCCGGCGTACACCTGGCCCAGCCGGGTGCCGGCCCGGACCTCGTTGTCCAGCAGCGTGTAGAGCTCGGGAGCGGCACCGGGCGGCACCGACTTGCGCACGAGCGGGACGCCGCTCGGTGGCATGACGAGCCGCTGCGGCAGCGCCGAGCCGGGTGAGGAGAACGCGCCGTGGTCGGTGAGCCGCAGCGTCCGTATCCGGCCCCCGACGTCCCGGCAGCGCACAGTCACCGGCTCGGGGCCGATCGGCTCGGGGTTCATCCGGCCTCACCGCCCCAGCCGATCCGGACCGACTCGGGCCGCAGCGGGAGCAGGCGCAGCGCGCCGACGGACTCGCTGGTGTCGGTCCACAGCATCGCCGGGTCGTCGGCCACGGTCCGGTCGGCCGGGTCCTCGCGCAGGATCGGGCCGAGCCTGCGCGGGGCGAACCGCAGCAGGTGCGGCTCGGCCACACTGCTCAGGTAGCTCAGCTGCCGGCCGTCGCAGAGCTGGGTCAGCTCGTCGTACGCACCGAGGCGCAGGGTGGCCCGGGCCTGCGGGGACGTGTTCCAGACCCGGCGCAGCAGGGCGTCGCGGGGTCCCGGGCCGGTGCCGGGGTCGAACGGGCTGATCAGGCCGTACCGGGCGACGTGCAGTCCGTACTCCGCGATCCGGTGCCGCAGGCGCAGCGCGTACTCGTCGCCGTCGCGGGCCGCCAGTCCGCCCAGCCAGAGCGGTTCCAGGGCGTCGCGGCACAGCCCGGCCAGGTCGCCGCGGACCACATCGGACAGCTCGGGCAGCAGCGGGTTCGCCGCCGCCTCGCCCGGGCCGGGGCCGGCGTGCTGCCGGGACGCGGGGAAGAGACCGTCCGCCGCATCCTCCAGGGTGGTGTTCATGACCTCGATGGCTCCGGCTGCGGCCGCGGTCAGCTCGGCGATCCGCTGATGCCGGCGCAGCGGCTGCCACTCGGTCACCCACACCCCGGCGACGACCTCACCGATCGTGGTGACCGCCGCGCGGACCTGGTCGAGCGGGAGGTCCGCCCGCCAGCGCCGGACGGCGGCCCGCCAGCCGAGCAGGGTCGCGGCCACGACGCCGGCGAGCAGCAGGACGAGGACCGGGATCGGGTACGGCACCCGGGGCGCATCCGCCACGTACCGGCGCAGCAGGACGCCGGCGAGGACACCGGTGACCGCGGCGAGCCCGTACGTCGCGGCCGCCCGCGTCGCCGTGGCGCCGAATCCCCGCGACCCGGCCGGTCCGGGGCGCCGGGCGAGCAGCAGCCAGCCGCCCAGGAACCAGCCGGCGGCCGGCCCCGCGGCGAGGACCGGGTTCGGTGACAGCGCCAGGACCAGGCAGCTCAGGGCGATGACGGGCAGCAGGACGAGGCGTAGCGGCCACCGGGGGAAGTCCGGCGGGGTGATGCTCTGCGGGCCGAGTCCCCGGATCCGGGCGATCGCCGTCCCGACCCCCTGCGGGCCGCAGTACGCGGTCGCGGTCCGCAGCTCCCGGGCCAGCACCGGCAGGGTCACGCCCGCCTCGATCCGGGCGCCGACCAGCGCGCGCAGGCCGGTGGCGAGCTCGCGGTCGCGGGCCGGCGCCGGTGTCCCGGCCCCCAGCGCGGCGACGTCCTCGACGGCCGGCCGGCCGTTCTGGATGTGGCCGTCCATCCGGTTCAGCAGTTCGTCCGCGCAGCGCCGGTAGTTCTCGGCGGCCTGGCCGGCCGGCTCCGGGTCGGTGGACAGCACCCGGGTGGGTTCCGGCCCGGCCAGGGCCCGCCAGGTCGCGGCCGCGTCCAGCGCGCCGTCCAGGCGGTCCAGGCGGCGCACCGCCTCGGCCCCGGCGGCCGCGATCGGCCCGGTCAGGGCCGCTCGTGGGGCATCGGGTGCGGCGTCGAGGTCGCGGATCCGCCCGGCGAGTTCCCGGGACGGGTCGGTGCGCGCCAGGCAGAGCGAGCGGATCGCCGTGGCGCCGGCCTCGTCGAGGTCCCGCGCCGTGGTGGGGCCGAGCGCGAGCCGGACGCCGGGGCTGGCCACGGTGTGGGCCATGCCCCGGGTGGCGGACTCGACCTCGTCGAAGACGTCCTCCGCGAGCAGTGCGGCGATCAGGTCGGGCAGCGCCGTGCGGGTGTGGCCGGGGAACCGCGGCGCGGCCCGGCGGACGCTCCACTCCAGACCGATGACGTCACCGACCCAGAGCACGGTGGTGCCGCGCAGCACCGTGGGCAGCGGGAGCACGACGCCGTCGGCCGCCGCGGCGCCGCCGGCCTCCCCGATCGCGACGCAGATGACGCCGGTGACCAGCGGGTCGCCGAACAGGCTCAGGTACGTCTCGGTGTGCCGTACGAGCGCTTCCGCGTCGTCGAGGACCAGCACCTTGCCGGCCAGCCGGTCCGGCCCGGTACCGCCCGGGTCACGCAGGTCGAGCAGGGTCACCGGCATGGCTCAGTGCCCCAGTCCGTGCGCGATGCCGACCTGTTCGCGCAGCTCGGCCAGGTTCTTGTGGCTCGCGTCGAGGCGCTGGTCCAGCGCGGCCGGCAGCGTCGTCCACCAGAACTCCCGGAAGACCCCGAGCTGGGGGTCGCGGGCCAGGGCCCGGCTCTGCTCGGCCTCCTTGATCTTCTGCTTCTCCTGCTGGGCGATGTCCAGGAACGCCTCCAGGACCGGCGCGGGCGGGGCCGGGGCCCGGTCGGCGTCGCGGGGCTGGTGGATCATCAGCCGGGCGGCCAGCCCGCGGCGGATCGGGTTGTCGTCGGCGAGGATCCACTGCTCGTACGCCTGCAGCACGCTCGCCCACGACGACAGCGTGCCGAGCGGGGCCAGCTCCAGCCGCATGGCGACCGCCTCGCTGTTGCCGATCTCCACGGTGATGTGGCGCGGGCTCGCGGGGTCGCCGTCGACGATCACCTTGCCGTCCCAGGCCGCGCAGAGCAGCCGGTGCAGCACCTTGCGCCGGTCGGCGGCGGTCATGAGCAGGTATCCGTGGTCCGGGGCGAGCCGTCGCCGCCAGCTCGTGTAGTCGTGCGGGCGGGGATGGCGCTGGGCCTCCGACCACACCTTGACCACCCGGCGCAGCTCCGGGACCTCGGTGATCCCCATCGAGCTGCGGTTCAGCACGACCACCATGGAGTCGGCCTGCACCGCGCGGAACTCGGGTTCGCCGCCCAGGTCGGAGGGGAGCGGGACCTCCCGGCGCAGGAAGCGCTCGAGTTCCGCGTCCTGTTTGCCGGCCGGGTAAGTGATCAGCGCCTTGAGCGGGGCCCGGCCGTCCGGGGCGAATCCGCCGGGTACGAGCTCGGCGAGCTTCTGCCGGAACCGGGTCAGGTCGGTGTCGGTCACGGTCTTGTCCCGGCGCAGGGCCGCGTTGCTGAGCAGGTCCTCCATCCGGGGCACCAGGGCCGGGCGGCCGCGGTCGCTCGGGCGCAGGTGCTCGGTGACGACTTCCTTGATCCGTTGCCGGACGTACCCGACCGCGGCTTCCGGGTCACGGCGGCCCTTCGCGTACGCGGTGGCCCAGCCGTCGGAGCCGAGCATGAGGTTGAGCAGGTGACCCTCGTTGGCGTTGGCGCTCAGGCGCTGCGAGTACTCCTGCTTGAGCCGTTCGACGACCACGTCGTAGAAGCCCTCGAGGCCCCGGTCCTCAGCCGGCAGCAGGTAGGTCACGCCGACCCGGGATTTGTACAGGTCCTGTGAGCGCAGGGAGAACTGCTGCCGGTCGGAGCGTACGAGGGTGCGGAACTGGTCGGTGATCTGGCGCAGCTCCTCCAGGTAGGCCTGCCACGGCCGGGACCACAACCGCCGGCTTTCCTTCCACGCCGCGTTGTACAGCGTGCGGGTCTGCCACGCGTACCAGGCGTCCTGCCGGCGGATGACCGCCTGCGCGGGCTCGTCGGTGATCCGCAGGCGCTGCATCAGTTTGCGGGGCAGGTTGTCCGGCATGGGCGGGGCCGCCGCGGTGAGCCCGTTGACCGGGGCGGGTGGTGACTGCCAGGTCTCCAGCAGGGTCTGGAAGCCGCCGCGGTCGAGCGGGTCGGTGAGGGCGGGGTCGCCGAACACGGCCCGGCGCATCCGGAACAGGTCGACGTCGCGCAGCAGTGCCTCGGTCGCGGCCACCGGCTCGAAACCCTGGGCGAGCGTGGCGATCGGCTTGCCCAGGGTCTCGCGGCCCTTCTCGATGGCCGCCCCCATCGCGTTGGCCCGGTCGGTGAGGGCCTTGAGCACCGGGCCGTAGCCGACGGGGTCCTGGTGCGGGGGGATCCGGATCGGGGTCGCGTCGAGCAGCCGGTCGAGGCCCGAGGCGGCGATGAACGTACGGATGTGGCTCTTGTTGAGCTCCGCGGCCCCCGGCGGTTGCTGCAGCTCGGTGATCGCGTTGGCCAGCAGATGGGTGCTGAGGATGTCGGTGATCTCCAGCAACGGTGTGGTCAGCGCCGCCACCGCGCTGGTGGTCACCCCGCGCCGGCCGACCCCGGTCTCCGAGGTGGCATAGCGTTCCACAGCGCCGTTGATGAAACCGTCCGCGAACGACTGGTACTGCCGGTTCGCCGACTCCTCCTGGTCCTGGTCGCTGGGGCCGGCGCCGACGAGCGAGCCCATCAGCGACACCATCGAGCGGTGCAGGTCGTCGCGGCGGACACCGCCGACCGGCCGGCCGAACAGGAACGCCGTCTGGATCATGTTGGGCGGCAGCTGCACCTCCTCCAGCCGCGGGTAGCGGACCGAGACGTTGCCGTGCCCGCCGCTGGAGTCGAGGTGCCCCGGGGAGCCCTGCGCGTTCTGGTCGTCGATCAGGCGGAACAACTCGATCAGCGCGGACCCGGCGTTGAGCTCGGCCGGCCGGCCGCCGCCCTGCGCGTCGTCGAACGCCGACGGCATCAGCACCAGCGGATAGATCTCCGCCTGCTTGTGGCCCTGGACCATCAGATTGCCGATCAGGTGCAGGTAGTCGTAGTAGATGCCGCTGCCGGTGCCACCGGCCACGGAGAACACCACGAACACGATGACCGGGTCGACGCGCTGGGTGCGCTTGCCGCTGACGACGAACAGGTCGCCGGCGGACTCGTTGATGTCGGCGATCGCCTCCTTGATGCCGAGCAGGGCGGTGTCCGCGTTGCGCCGGACCGTCTCGAACAGCACCGCGCGCCCGACGGTCGGCAGCTGCCCGGCACCGCGTACCAGAGGGCCGATCCTGGGGTCCGAATCAGCCGGCGGCAACCAGCCCACCGTGTCCTCGTCGAGATTGATCCGCAGGCTCTGCGCGACCTCGGCGGAATTGCCCAGCCCGGCCGGCACCAGATCGGTGATCAGCCGCATCGTCTTCTGCGCGGCCTGCTCGTGCTCCCGCCCGGGCACCACCTCACGACGGACCCGCTGCAACTCCTGCGCGCTCAGATCGGCATACACGAACTGGATGCACGACGGGAGCTGGTACGGCAGGAAGTTACGTCCCTCCATGTCCCCGAGCAGCCGGGTGCCGTCCGGACCGCACAGGTCCTCACGCAACCGCCGCTCCAGCTCGGCGCCGACCTTGCATCCGGTGCCACCGAGCCCGATGAACAACATCGGCTGATAGATCCTCATAGCCCTCGTCCTCACAGTCCCGGTCAGCGGAAGGGGTTGTTGGGGTCGTCGCGGACGGGTTCCGCGAACGGGTCGCCCGTGGCGTAGCCGAACGGCTGGCCCGGGATCGACGGCTCGGGGACGAACGGGTCGGGGGTGCCGGGAGGGGGGAGGTACGGATCGGGTACGGATGGTGGCGCGCCGCCGGTGTGCCGGTCGTCCTGGATCACGACGCTGAACGTCGTGCCGATCGGGTGCCGGGCACCGGGTGCCAGGCCGGTGCGCCCGGCGGCCGTCGTGATGCTCAGGCCGTCCTTCGCCCGGCGGACCTCGATGAGCCCCTGTTCACCCGGTCGGCCGGGTTGCAGCAGCGGGGCGTTGAACCCGTCGTCGTACAGGACGAACCGGAAGACCTTCGCCGCTCTGTCCTCGGGCACCAGATCAGCGGTCCTCGTGTCACCGCTGTACAGCTCGGCGGTGAGCCCGCCGACCTTGCCGGCGTTGTTGCGGGCCATCACGCGCAGCAGCACGAGCACCACCGCGACGCCGAGCAGGGCGATCAGAGACATCCACCACCAGAAGAAACGATCCCACCAGCCGGGTACGGGGGTCACGTCCGCGGCGAACAACCGCTCGGCGACCGCGACGGCGGGGTCGTCGACGACCACCAGGCGCAACCGGGCCGCCACCACGCCCTCCGGGGTACCCGGCCCCACCCGCAGTGTGAAGCTCGCCTTGCCGGGGCCGGCCGGCAGCTCGGCCTCGGCCGGGTCCACCGACAACTCGGCACCGGGCGAGGGTTCGGCCACCAGCAGGCGCAACCGGGCCGGGCGGCCGGAGTCGTTGGTGACCGCGACCGTGCCGGTGATCTCGCCGCCCGGATGCACCCCGGCCCGGTTGACGTCGAACAGGATCTGTCCCTTGATCGCCGCGCCGGGCGGCTGCACCCGGGTCGGCAGCGTCCGGGTGTCCCCGCCGATGCCGACCCCGGAGACCTGTCCCCGGAACGTCAGCGCGCCGGTCGCGGACTCGGGCACCCGCACCGTGCCGGTGTACGTGCCGTCCCCGTCGGGGTCGGCGAGCGGGACCGGCAACCGGCTCATGCCGTCGCCGCTCAACGCGGTGACGAACGTGAGGCCACGCAGGGCCTCCTTGTCGGTGACGGCCTGCCCGCGCGCCCAGACCTGCATCTCGACGCCGACGTCCTGGCCGGGCTCCGGGCGCGGCGGGTTGGCGGTGAGCACGGCCTTCACCGCCGCCTGGTACACCACGGTGGCCGCGACGTCGGCGGCGGCGACCTCGGCCGACGAGAGCCGGATCGTCCAGCGGCCCGGCACCGGGTCGCTGACCCGCAACGACTCCGTGTCGGTGCTCTGGCCGGCGAACTCGAACGCCGACCCGCCCGCGGCCGGCGCGGCGGCCGTGTCGCTGCCGGGGGCGAAGTACTCCACCTGGACCCGGGGATCGTGCTTGTAGACCACGATGGACGCGTCACTGGCGATCGTGGGGATGTCGATGTGCAGGTCGGCGGGCTCACCGGGGCGCAGGTCGGTGACGTCGCGCGGGCCGTACTTCACGCAGCCGGCCGAGCTGAACGCCTCGGCCACCGCGGCCGTCAGCTCGCCGGAACTTCTCGCGATCCGGGCCTCCGGGTCGACCGCGGCCGGCGTGCAGCTGGTGCCGGTGGCGAAGCCCTTCAGCGCCGCGTCGTCGACCGCGCCGAAACCCAGCGGCCACACCTGGGCCCCGATCGCCGCGAGATCGGCGAGGGCCTCACGGGTCAGGCCGGCGGCCGCGGCGTTGCGGCGCTCGGCCGTGTCGCCGTACGCCGGGCTGTTCGGCACGTCGAGCTTGCCGTCGGTGAGCAGGAAGACCACTTTGCGCTCCGGCTTGCCGGTGCGCACGAACGAGAGCGCCTGCTGCAGGGCCGCCGCCTGGTCGGTGTCGTCGCCCTCCGCCGGGGTCCTGCGGTGCAGGTCACCGACGCACTCGGCGAGGGCGTCGCGGGCCTGCGGGCTGTCGAGCACCGTCGGGCTGCACGCGACGTCCACCGCGCTCTGACCGGACCGGTCGGAACTGCCGAAGCCGACGACCGAGACGACGGAACCGGGGGCGAGCACGCTGAACGCGATGGTCCGGGCCGCCTCCCGCTCCTTGACCACGTCGGTGTCGCTGAGACTGCCCGACTCGTCGACCAGCACGACGACCTGCATAGCGGGCAACGTCGCGGGCTCGTCGCGGGCCGCCGCGGGGGCGGCGCCCGGCAGCACCGACAGGGTGAGGGCCGCCGCGACCGGCAGCAGCCACCGGCGACCTGAATACCGATCATCTCGGGGCACCGGATCCACCTCCATTCGCATCACTGCGGGAATATGTATTGATTTTTCTGATGGCGTCCGGCATCCGTCGCTCGCGACGCCGGAGCCTCGCACGGGGGCGCCGGGAATACCAATAGCGGAAAGTGCGACGTCACTCGCACGGGTCAGTCGAATCGGGAAACGATCCGATCATCGGAATTGCCGCATCGTTCGGGCCATGCATTCCGGGAAAGCCGGTCAGCCATCACCGATCCGGTCGTACCAGGTCGCCACCGGCCGGGCGCACGACGCCGCCTCGTCGGGGCAGTACCCGTCGTTCCACAACCAGATCCAGGCCAGGCTCACCAGGATGAGCAGGACCGCGTTGAGCCGGGCGGCCCGGGCGAGCGCCGTGGTGGCGCGGGTGGCACCCGACGACGCGGCGGTCACCCAGGAGGCCACGATGTCGCCGACGTTGTAGACCACCGCCGGGGGCCGCACCCCCCGCCGGCGGTAGCCACCGGCGACCGTCATCTCGCCCAGCAGGACGACCGCCCCGGCCAGGGTGAACGCCGTACGGAGCACGAAGGACGCCGCCCGGCACAGCGGTTCCAGTGCCGTGCGGACGAAGACGACGAACGCCGTGGCCACCACGACCACGAACAGCGGCACGAACAGCACCGCCGCGGTCTCCGGGGCGAGGCCACCGAGCAGGCGGAGCAGCAGTTCCGCCATCATGTCCAGCGGCCCGGTCATCCCGGTTCCCCGGACGTACCCGCCTTCTCCGCATCCGCCTTGCCGGCATCCGCCTTACCGGCATCCGCCTTGTCCGCGGCGGGCAGCTCGGCGCCGGGTGCGTTGTACTGCCCGAGGATGGCCCGGAAGTTGCCGACCGCCGCGGCCACCGCGCCGTCGAGCTCACCGACCCGGATCTCACCGCCGTCGATGAGCACCTTCATCGCCTCCAGCGCGCGCTGCTTCTCCCGGTCCGCCATGGCCGCCATCTGGCCCACGACCTCCAGGCCCTTGGTCTGGTCCTGCTGCAGGACGAACGCGTAGAGCCGCTCCGGACCGCCCCCGATGATCGCGTCCATCTGCTCCTGGCGGGCGGCCTGCCGCTCGATGGTGGCCCGCTCGGCGAGCATGGACAGCTCGGCGTCGCGCCGCGCCCGGTCGAGATCGCGTTCGCGCTCCACCGAGGCCACCGAGAGATCGGCCAGCGCGGTGATCTGCTCGGCACTGATCCGCAGGTGGGCGTACACGTTGTCGATGCGCAGGCCGCGCCCGGCGAGATCGAGGGGCCGGCCGGTGAGCCACTTCTGCAACTCCTCCTCGGCGGCGGCCGGCTTGCCGTACTCGTGGCGCCTGGTGACCCGGGGCAGTACCTGGAACAGGTAGGCCTGGCAGTCCGCCTCCGGGGTCAGGACCTGCTGGCTGACCACCGTCACCGGCTCGGCCACGCTCCACGTGTAGTTGACGGTGGCCTGGAAGAAGACCGCGTCCCCGGCGGCCGGGAGCTGGCAGGTGAAACTGGCGCCGTGCGGGCGGATGTCCACGACGTACGCGGCCTTGGGCCCGCGCCACCACGTCTCCCCCGTGGTGTACGGGTACTGCGGGGTGACCAGCTGGTTGTCGGGCATCTGGAAGACGAGCGTGGTGCCCGGGTCGGCGATGGGGCGGCGCTGGAACGGCAGCCGCTTCAACTCCATCCGGTGAAGGATCGGTCCGGACATAGGCCTACAACCCCTTCATGAGAGCGTCGAGCAGCTTGCGTGCGGTGTCCGGAGAGGCGGGCTTGCCGGTCCGGAGGGTCTCGGCGTGCCGTTTCAGCAGGTCGGCCTGGCGACGGGTGGTCGGCACCGCGGTGAACAGGCGCACGAACGCGGGCCGCAGCGCCTCGGTGCGCTCGGCGAGCTGCGCCCACGTGCGCAGCACCACCCACAGCCCGTCGTCGGCGTCCGGGGCGACCAGCGCCCGGCTCCACAGCCGGGCCACCACGTCGCGCGCCGCGTCGTCGTGGTCGGCGATCCACAGCAGCGTCGGCCAGCGGACCCCGTCGACCTCGGTCCACAGCGTCCAGCCGACCTGCAGGAACCCGAGGATCCCGGCCAGCTGGCGGCCGTTGCGGCCCTCGGCCGACCAGCTGTCGAGCAGCCCGAGCAGGACGAGCTGACGATCGGGTTCCGCCTTGGCCATGAGCTCGGCGATGCTGTCGCCCAGGGCGACCGCCAGATCCTCGTCCGCGCCCTTCGCCAGCCGGGTCAGCGACGCGTCCGGGCCGCCGTCGAGCACCGCGCCGACGCTGCTGCCGAGCGCCCGGGCGGCGGTCATCCGGGCTGCTTTCCCGCCACGGCGCGACCAGTCGGCGACCAGGGCCACCGCCCGTGCCGCGGTCCCGGGTTCCCGGGCCGGCAGCGCCAGCGCGTTGACCGCCAGCTCCCGCTCGTCGACCTTCTCCCCCGCCACCCAGGGCACGATCACGGCCCGCCGGACGATGTCGAACGCGTACGTGCCGAGGTAGCCGACCGCGATGGACGCCCGGGTCCGGACGTCGACCTCCACGTCGTCGGCGATCTCGCCGAGCCATTCCAGCAGCAGCGGGCGGTCGTAGTCGTGCTCGTGCCAGTAGTGCCGCAGGATCCGCTGGGGATACGAGCTGTCCAGGAACGCGGCGATCTCCAGCGTCGCCGGGCCGTACGGGGTCCGCCGGGTCTCCATGGTCAGCCGGGCCCGGGCGGCCTTGAGGCGCTGACGGCGGCTGCTGCGCTCGCGGGTCCCGGCCGCCGGTGCCGCGTGCTGCGCCGACCAGGCCTCCTCCAGCAGCAGCGCGGCCCGGGACACCGCGTCGAACGCCATCGCGTTGAGGACGGCGAGCGCGAGCACGAGGGCGCGGGCGCTGACACCGGTCACCTCGTCGTCGAACCACTCCTCGACGGCCCGGTCCGCGCGCACGGCGAACCGTTCGGCGGCGTCGGCCAGGGTGCCGTGCCCACGGGCCGCCTCGGCGAGATCGCAGGCGAGTTCCACGAGGCGGTGCACGTCGAAGGCCCCGGGCGTGGTGGCCCGCAGCTCGGCGGAGGTGCCGGCCCGGTCGAGCAGCTCCACCGCCTGCTCCCGGGAGCCCAGCCGGTGCTCGAGGTGGCGCACGGTCAGCTCGTAGGCGTCCGGTGGGGTCTCGAGCATCCGCCACACGGCCCGGCCACCGTGCTCGGCCACCCGGTCGGCGTCGGTGAGCACCACGAGCCGGCAGTCCGCCTTGACGAGCCGTTCCTCCAGGTCGTCGAGGTACTGCGGGCTCAGCGCGGCCAGCGTCCGGGCGTCGAGGGCCTCGAGGACGAAGCCGGCCCCCTTGGGCAGCCGGTCGACCGGCAGCTCGGCCAGCCGGCCGGCGAAGCGCAGTTCGTAGAGCTCGGTGGTGCCCTCGAGCAGGCGGATGCCGGTGGCGGTGTTGCCCCAGCGGGGCCGGGTGCCCAGCAGCACGAGGCGGTGCCGTTCGAGCGGGCCGCGCAGCTCGGCGAAGCCGTCCGGTTCCACGTAGACCGCGGCGATCTCGACGACGGTGCGCGCGGTGACCTCGGTCAGGATCGGCCCGGACTGGTCACCGCCGGGGCCGGTCGCCTGGTCGCCGCCGATCAGCGTGCCGACCTGCACCCCGTCGCCGATGATCACCACGCCCGAGGTCCGGGAGCCGAACATCGACATCGCGTCGTCGACCGCCTGGCGGCGGGCGCCTCCCGCGGCGGCGTCGTCGCGCGTGCCGGCACCAGCCCGCTGCGCACCGAAATGCGACGTGGGCTCCGCCTTCTTGTCCTCCGCGGGCTTGGGGTCGGACTGCTTCGGATCCGGGGCTTTCTCCTGCTCAGCCATTCTTGTCACCACCGATGACCGTGCCGTGGATGATCGTCCCGTCGCCGGTGATGTGGACCTCCGAGTGGCGGTCAGCACGTTGGGGCCGACCGGGCGTCGCCGGTGCCGGCGCGGGCTGCGGCGGGGCGACACCCGGCAGGTACGCCCACGCGTCGCGATCGGTCTCCTTGACCTTGACCCGGATCCGGCTGAACGACGCCGGGTCGAACGAGGCACCGCCGCGCACCACGTCCTGGTAGAACGTGTCCGACACCAGCACCACGTAGTCCACCCCGGGATGGTCGGCGAGCAGCTCACGGCCCGCGTCCGCGTCGAGGAGCCGGGCGCAGTCCTTCAGCGGGGTCCCGGTGAACGTGCCGCCGTCCTCCGAGAACAACAGCCCGCTGTGGACGGCGATCCGCAGGCGCAGGCGGTTCTGCTCGTTGGCGCCGGCGCGGTGCATGCGCAGCTCGATGGCCAGCCGGTCGACGAACGGGGCGAGCGCGGTGTGCGGCGGCACCGAGGCCGGCAGCAGCACCCGGAAGCCGTCGCCGTCGTCGATCCGGACCAGCGCCGCCGGGTCGAGGTGCAACCGGGCGAGCGTGTCGTCCAGCATCTCCCGCAGGTCCCGGCGCATCCGGACGAGCAGCACGTCGCTGCGCGCGCTGGAGCCGGCCACGTCGGTCGCGATGATCGTGTGGTGCAAAGGATCGAGTCGCACGCTGCCACCCCGTCTTCCCCGAAGATATTGTCGCCCTCCATTTATCGGAGGCACTTTCTCAAACCCTCCACACCGTAGGAAGTAACGCAGCCGGTATCGATCGACTGACAGGCGCGAAACAATGTCGATGATCGTTATCCGGAGCGGCCCGTCCGCTGGAAAGTCCGTCCGGTCGGATAGGTCATCCGGAACGGAATTCCTTGGACTCCGGCTTTCCTGTGTGGAACTCTTCGGGGGTGATCGCGTCACCGCGGCGAGGCCCGCGAACAACCGACCGGCCCGAGGTGCCGCAGGAGCAGCTCCGGCTCAATCTTGATCTCGCGTGGCGCCGGCACACCGCCCAGGAGAACTGGATCGCCCGGGTGGACACCAAGGCGTCGATCCTGCTGACCGTCAACGGTGCGGTGCTGGGCACCGTGCTCACCGCCCGGGCCCAGAGCAGCGGCTTCGTCGCCGACCTCACCGGCTGGCGCGCCGTCGTGCTGTGGACGGCGATGATCCTGTGCGGACTCGCCGAGGTCGCCGCCGGCGCGGTGATCGTGCCGCTGCTCGGCCACGGCCGGACGCCGGACCGCGCGGGCACCATCTTCTTCGGCGATCTGCGCCGGCGGGACCCGGCGGCCCTGGGCGCCTACCTGATGGGACTCACCCCGGAGGAACAGTTCGACCAGCTCGCCCACCAACTGGTCGTCATGGCCCGGGCAAGCTGGTTCAAGCACCGCGTCATGCAGGCCCTGACCGGCACGGCGTTCACCGCCTACCTGCTGATCTTCGTCGCGCTGGCGAGCTGATCGCCGGGGAAGGCCCGCATTGACGTGGGTCGCGGTGGATGACCAGACTGTCGCGTGAGCGTTGAACCGCGCGTGCCGGCCGCCGTGCGCTCCCGGTTCGTGCTGCTGGTGGGCACCGTGCTGGCGTCCACCGTGTTCACCGGCCAGTGGATCTCCCGGCTGCTGCCGGGGCAGGACCGGCGCGGCAGCGAGATCCGCACCGGGTGCTCGCGGGCCGCGACCGAGGCCGCCGGGGCCGCCGATCCGGCCGGGTGGGCCACCACCTTCGCGCGGTGCTCCGCCGGGCTCGAGCGCGACCGCGCCCTGGTCGTCACCGGCGGGGTCGTGCTGCTGATCCTGGTCACCGCGGTGCTCGGCTGGCTCCGGCCGTGGCTGCGCAACCGCCGGGACCGCCTCGCCGCGCTGCGCGAGGACGACGACCCGGAGCTGACGGCCGCGCTGCGCGACCTGGTCACGCTCAGCGGACTGCCGCGCGGCCCGGTCTTCATGACCGGTTCCTACGGTACGGCCACCGGTGCCCTCGCCTACGGCCGTCCCCCGGACCACCGGATGCTGATCGGCGCGGACGTGATCACCCGGTGTTACACCGACCGGGCGGCGTTCCGGGCCGTCGTGCTGCGCGAACTCGGGCATCTGCGCAATCGGGACGTGCTCGTCACGTACGCGTCGGTGGCGCTCTGGCAGTCGTTCCTGATCGTCGCCCTCGTGCCGTTCGGCGTGAGCCTGTGGTGGACCGCCCCGGGAGACCTCGCCGGCGGGGTCTGGCGGATGGTGGTGCTGACCGTGCTGGTGCACCTCACCATGCGATCCGTGCTGCGGCTCTGCGAGCTGCACGCCGACGCCCGGGCCCGGGAGTGGGACGGGCCGGGCGGGGCGCTGGGGCGGCTGGTGGCGCAGGCCGGCACGGCCCGGCACCGTCCGGAGTGGCTGGACACCCGGCCGTCGCCGCGGCGGCGGGCGGCGGTGGTCGGCGACCCCCGGCTGGTGCACGACCAGCCCCGCTGGGTGCCCGCGGCGGTGGCGTTCGGCGCGGGCCTGGTGATGGCCGTGGCGCAGGCCGGGGCCACCGGGCTGATGCTGCTGCTGACGCCGGGGATCGCGCCGCTGGCCCCGCGCCGGCTCGGCCTGGTGCTGGTCGCCGGGCTGGTGGTGGCGACGGTGGGCGCCGATCTCGGGTCCCGGGTCCGGCACGGCCGGCCACCGGCCGTACTCGTCACCGGCACCGCGCTGACGGCCGGGCTGATCGCCGGGTCCGTGGTGGCGTCCACCGCCGGTAGCCAGTCGCTGACAACCACGTTTCTGCTGGTCGCCGCCGGTGTGTTGTGGACCGGATGGGTCGCCCTGGACGCCGGGTTGCGGACCACCGCGGGGCCGGGGCCGGCCGTGGCCGCGGTGGCGCTCGGCGTGGGCGTCGCCTGCTGGCTGCTGATCGACGAGCTGCGGCCGGTGCTGTCGGCGGCCCGCACCCTGACCGCCGGGGACCCGGGCGCCGCCGGCCTGCTGACCGACCCGGTGACGGTTCTGCTGGCGGGACGCCCGGAGGTGCTGGTGGCGGCGGTGCTGCTGGTGCTGCGGCTGCTGCCGTTGCGGATCCTGGCCCCGCTGACCGCCGGGACGGCCTGCTGCGCGGTGGCCGCCGTCCTGGTGCGGACCGGGATCCTCACCGACGGCCGGGACCTCGCGCCGGGCGGGGAGCTGGTGCCGGGCGGGGCTCTGCTGCCGGGCGGCGTGCTGGTGCTGGCCGGCTCGGTGGTCGCGGGTGGCCTGGCCGCGGTCCGGTTGCGGACCGGGGCGGTGGCCGGTGGTTTCGCGGCGGGCCTGGGCACCGGCGGGGTGGGTGCGCTGATGGTGCTCGGCGACGCGGTCAGCGCGCTGGCGCTCACCGGGGCGGTGGCGGGCCTGCTCGGGTCCGCCCTGGTGCGGGCCGGCACGCTGCTGTGGCGGGTATCGGCGGCGTCGCGGCACCGGGCCGCGGCGAGCCCGGGACAGGCCGCGGTCACCGCGTCGGTCATGCTGGGCGTGCTGGCGGCGGGACTGATCATGCCGGCCGGTCCCGGGGTGCGCCCGGCCGTCACTCCCCGGGCCGGCATCGGCTCGGCCTGCGTGCGGTTCCGGTCCCTGAACGCGACGCTCGGCACGATCCCGGCCGGTGAGTCGTACGCGCGGCTGGTCGAGCTGGACCGGGTCGCCGCCGGCACCGGCGCGGCGGACCTGGCGGCCGGGGTGGCCGATCTGCGCCGCTCACTGACCGACGGCGACCCGGGCCGGTGGAACGCCGCCGTGCTGCGCCTCGACGCGACCTGCGCCGCCGCCGGCTACTGAGAGCGCGGCCAGTGCGGAGAGCGCGGCCCGCCGGTCAGGTCATGGGGTGACGGTCAGGGTCCGCTCGGCCAGCCGCAGCGCGGGCAGCGTCTCGTCGTGCTCGTCTGCCCCGAACGCGGACAGGTGCACGACGACCGCGCCGCCCGCGGTGTTCACCGCGAACGCGGAGTACTTCCCGGCGTGCTCCATCGACGTGTTCCAGGTCTCGTACGTGACCTCGGCGGCGGCCTGCCCACCGGTGGTGACCTCGGCGTAGCCGGACTTGACCACCTCGAAGTTCCCGGCCCTGCGCTGGTCGGGGAACTGCCCGGCGACGAACGTCTCGAGGTGCGAGCGCGGGGTGCCGGTGCGCCCGGCCGCGACGTACACGCGCAGGAAACCGATGCTGCCGGCCGGCTTGGCGCTGATCTCGCAGAGCATGGTGAACGGGCCGCTGCGGAACAGGTCGGCGAGCTCACCGGCCGCCGCCGCGTCGACGGCGGCCGGCTTCCAGCGGGTGGCCAGGTCGAACTCCACCGGCAGCGTGCAGGCGCTGCCGTCGGCGCCCACCCGGGCGGCGGGCAGCGTGGTGGCACCGGCCGTCGCGGCGGCCGTGGGCTCGGCGGGCCCCGCCGAGCAGCCGGCCAGGAGCAACAGGGACGCGGCGATCGTGGCGGTCTTCACAGGTCCGGGAGCCTAACCGGTATCCACGGTCCTCGCTGGCCCGGGCATCCCGGGCCAGCGTGACCATTTCGTGACATCGATGGTGAAATCAGCGCCGCTCGCGGGGCGTGTCCACGGCATACATCACGTCACCCCCCGAGGAGTTCCCGTGCGCACGATCGCTTTCGCCGCCGTAGCCCTGGCCACCGCCGCCACCCTGACCGCCTGCGCGAACGCCGAGCCCCCCGTGGCCGGCGCCCCCGCCCCCACCACCCCGTCGCCCGCCACCCCGTCGCCCACCACCCCGTCGACCGCCACCTCGTCGCCCGCGGCGACCACCACCTCCCCTTCCCCGGCGAAGAGCGCCACTGCCACATCGACCAGGCCGGCCGAGGGCACCTCGGACCTCAGTCAGTTGAAGAAGTTCGGCATCGACCTGGGCGAGGGTGTGCTCATCGACGTCGCGGACGACGGCGTGGACCGCTGGATGCAGATCGGCAAGAACGGTGTCGTCGACTTCACCGGCACGACGAAGACCGACTCGACCATGATGTCGCTCAAGGCCGCACCGGGCCGGGTCAAGAACCGGGTGCTGATCAAGCCGCCGTTCTGGAACGAGGACCTCGGCAAGGGCTCCTGCGTCGCGGACACCCCCGGCGCGGCGCTGGCGCTGCAGACCTGCGAGGCCGGCAAGGACGCCCAGGTCTGGACCGTGGTGCCGGCCGGGGATTCGGGGCAGTTCGAGCTCAAGGGCGCGTACGGTGTGATCACGGTCGAGAACGGGAATATCACCACCGGCGGCACGGGTCGCACCGGCCTGCAGACGATCCCGTTCGCGAGCTGAGCGAGACGGGAGTTCACCTGGTGACGCGCGACGCCGAGGACTTCGACACGTTCTACGCGACGTCCTCGCGCCGTGTGACCGCCCACGTCGCGATGATGGTGGGCAACCGGGCCGAGGCCGAGGACGCCGTCGCCGAGGCCTACCTGCGCGCCTGGAACCGCTGGCACAGGATCAGCGCGTACGACGACCCCGAGGCCTGGGTGCGCCAGGTCGCCTACCGGCATGCGGTGAGCGCCTGGCGCAAGGCGGTCAACCGGTTGCGCGCCCATCGCAGCGAGACCACCGACCGGCACGTCGAAGCGCTCAACCCCGATCACGTCGCCATCGTCGCGGCGCTGCGGCAGATCCCCGCCGATCAGCGGCGGGTGATCGTGCTGCATCATCTCGCGGGGCGCAGCGTCGCCGAGATCCACCGGGAGACCGGCATCCCGCCCGGCACCGTCACCACCTGGCTCGCCCGCGGACGACGGGCGCTGGCCGCCCATCTGACCGACCGCGAGACCTACGAGACGGGCCGGGAGCACCGCGATGTCTGACGACCGCATCCAGCAGGGCCTCGACGCGTACGCCGACCACCTCCAGCACACCACCGCCCCGGCCCCGGCCCGGGAGATCCGGCATCGCGCGGCCCGCCGGCGCCGCAACCGCACGGCCGCGGGGGCCTTCGTGGCCGCGCTGGTCGTCGCCGGTGGTCTGGGCGCGGTCCTGAACCGCCCCTCCGGACCCCCCGTGGTCCCGGCCGCCTCCCCCTCGGCCTCGGCCTCGGCCTCGGGAAGTGCCCGGACCTCGGACGTGAGTCAGCTGCGGGAGCTCGGCATCGACCTCGAGACCGCCGTCCTGCTCGACATCGCCGACGACGGCGTGGACCGCTGGATGCAGGCCGGGGCCGGGGACGTCGTCGACTTCACCGGCACCGCGCGCGACGCCACCACCGAGATGGAGCTGCGGCCCGCGCCGGTGTCCGCCCGCAACAGGGTGACGATCGCCCTGCCGGCCCGGCCCGGGATGTGCGTCGCGGCCACCACCGGCGTGACGCTGACGCTGACGACCTGCCGGGACGGTGACGCCACCCAGACGTGGCGGGTCGTGCCCGCCGGTGACTCCGGTCAGTTCGAGCTCGAGGGCAGCAACGGCATCCTGCGGGTCGAGGACGGCCGGCTGGTCGCACCCGACCGGAGCGGGCGCACCGGCATCCAGACCCTGCGCTGAGCCGCCGGACCCTGCGCTGAGCCGACCCCAGGGGGTGGGCCGCCGGACCACAGGGTGGGCCGCCGGACCCCATGGTGGGCCGTCAGCGGGCCAGGCGCTCCTGGACCGCGCGGACGAACGCCGGCACCGCCTCCGGGACGACGTCGACGAAGTAGGCCGGCTCGAAGATCTCCACCTCGATCACCTCCGGCGGCAGACCGGCGGCGATGTCGACCCGCGCGTACAACGGCAGGCCCGCGTCCGCGCCGAGACCCTTCGCCGCGGCGATGGTCCTGACCGCCGCCAGCACCCGGGCGCCCAGCACGATCTCGTCGGCGTGCGGTTCGACGCGGGAGATGTCGGAGGTGTAGGAGCCACCGACGTACCCACCGCCCGGCACCAGGATCGGGCCCTTGTGGAACGCGTGCGAATACTCGCCGTTGAAGAAGAACAGCGCGTTCTCGCCGTCCTCGATGACCCGCTCGGCCGCCGGCTGCACCATCACGGTCTTGCCGTCCGCGAGGATCCGCCCGGCCAGGTCGAGCGCGCGCGGGTCGCCCGGCTCGAACAGCCCGGTGTCGCGCGATCCCGCCGAGACCGACGGTTTGAGCACGACCCGGCCGGTGGCGAACCCCGCGACCGCGGCCCGCACCTCGTCGGCCGTCACACAGAAAACGGTCGGCACGACCGGCACACCCAGCGCCTGGAAGTCGTCGAGATACCGTTTGTCGATGTTCCACCGGATCAGCTCCGGGGCGTTGAGCACCCGGGTGAGCCCGGCCGCCCGGTCGAGCCAGGCCAGGAATTCCGGGTACCGCTCGGAGTAGTCCCACGGCGTCCGGATGACGACCAGGTCGTACCCGGCCCAGTCGACGGCCGGATCGTGCCAGACCGGCGCGTCCACCGTCAGCCCCACCGCCCGCAGCGCGTCGGCCAGCGGCCCGGTGTCCTGGTCCCGCCCGCCCAGCCCGGCGGGGTCGGTCGTCACCATCGCGATCGTGTACGTCACGCCTGCCAGCCTAGAATCACCCGCAGCCGGGCGTGCTCGGCCGGGTGCGTGGTCCAGAATTCCCCGGGTACGCCGACCACGGCCGCCACCAGGTCCGCATGGGCCGCGGCATCACGGGTGAGCAGGGTGAGCACCCGCGGCATGAGCACCGACAGGCCGATCCCTCGGTCGACCAGCAGCCGCAGGTCCCCGGGCCCGAGCGTGCTCATCGGCCGGCGCCGCAGCTCGTGAGCGGCGACGAGCGCCGGGGGCGACCCGGGCGGGGCGTCGCCCCACACGTCGCCCTCCATCTGCTCGAGGGAGAGGTCGCGCACGCTCAGAGCCGCCCGTCGCGCAGCAGCTCCGTGATCAGCGGCGCCAGCACGGTCGTGCCGGGGTCGCGCGGGTCGACCCAGCGGGCTTCCTCGATCTCGGCGAGCGGGGTGACCGGCCCCGGGTACGGCGTCGTGTAGACGTCCGCGTCGATGTCGAAACCCGGCTCGTTGGCGGCCGGTGCGGCGAACCGGCCGAGGTGTCCCAGCGATGCCACGCCGACGGTAAGACCGAGTTCTTCGCCCAGTTCGCGTACCAGAGCCTCGGCCGGACCCTCGCCGGGCTCGAGCTTGCCGCCGGGTTGCATGAAAACGCCGGTCCCGCGCTTGCGGACCAGCAACCACCGCCCACCGGGATCGCGGATCACGGAGGCGACGATACGCAGCGTAGGCACTCGATCATCATAAAGACCCGCGGACCGTCGGGTCACGACGGTCCGCGGGGTGTGGGAGAGGGTCAGGTCAGAGAGCCGGGTACGCGTTGGCCATCAGCTGCTGGAACTGGGCCGAGAACCAGGCACCCGAGATCGGTGCGCCCGCGAGCGCGCCGGTCAGGCTGTTGCCGTTACGGGGGTTACCGGTGTAGGTCGGGTCACACATCCGGTCGAAGCCCTTGCCCTCGTCGTTCGGGATGAGGGTGCTGGAGCCGTCGGACTCACCCGGGGGCTTGACCCAGACGTAGGCGTCGATGCCGGCCGCCGGGGCCGCCGTCGGACGTTCGCCGAGGCCCGCTCCGGCCTGGTTGCACCAGTTGCCGGCGTGGATCCGGCGGTCGATGCGGGACTGGTCGACGTAGGTGTTCACGTCGGTGGAGGTGCTGGCCGCGGTGGGCCGGCCCGAGCCGCCCCAGCCGTTGCGGGACGTGTCGATCAGCATGCCGATGTTCGAGTTGAAGCCGATCGAGACGAGCTGGTTACGGAACGCCTGGGCGAACGTGAGCTCGTCGGTGTACTGGTTCCAGTCGACCCACTTGGACTGCCGCACCGAGGTGCCGTTGACCGTGGTGGTCGGCTGCACGTACGGCTCCCGCAGCGCGGAGTAGTTCGCCGTGTTGGTGATGAAGCCCTGCACGTTGTTGACGCTGCCGGACGCCTGGGCGGCCTGGAGCATGATCTGCGCGGTCGGGAGGAAGTTGCTGTCCCAGCCGATCCAGCCGTGGTGCGCCGCGTCGACGTAGTTGTACGTGTTCGCCAGCGCGCCCAGCTTGTTGAGCGCGTACCCGATGCCCTGGACGTAACCGCCGTTGGCCTTCATCGTGTCGCAGGCCGCGGTGCCACCGGCCTGACCCGAGGTGTTGGTGACCAGGTTGGGCAGCGAGTCGATCTCGACGATGTTGATGATGCGCAGGTTCCGGTACTTGGTGTCGGCCTGGATCGCGGCGATCGGGTCGATGTACTCGGTCTTGTAGCGCGGCAGGTCGTTCGGGCCGAGCTCACCGTTGGAGGCGAGCGCGGCGCAGTCGCGGCCGGGCAGGTTGTAGATGACGAACTGGATGTACCCGGCACCCTGGGCCAGCGCGGCGTCGAGGTGGTCGCGGACGCCCATCGAGCCGTTGGAGCTGCTGTCGTCGGTGCCCTCGATCGCGGCGATCCGGTCCAGCCACACCGCGGTCGGGTTGTTCGAGACCCGGCTGCCGCCGGGCTCCGCGTTCGCCTTGGCCTGCCACTCCGGGTTCCGGTAGCCCTGCACGCCCGAGTACGGGTTGTCGACCTTCGCGCCGGCCGGCGGCGGGGTGGTCGGCGGGGGCGTGGTCGGCGGCGGGGTCGTGGTGGGCGGGGTGGTCGGCGGCGTGGTCGGCGGCGTCGTGCCCGGCGGGGTCGTCGGGGCGGTGGTGCCGGTGCAGACCGTACCGTTGAGCTTGAACGACGCCGGGGTGGCGTTGGTGCCGGAGTAGTCGGCGTTGAAGCCGAGGCTCGCCGACGCGTTCGTGGCCAGGTTCGCCGCGTAGCTGGGCGACGCCGCGGTGACGTGCGTGCCGCTCTGCGTGAACGTGGCGCTCCAGCCCTGGGTGACCCGCTGGTTGCCGGCGAAGTCCCACTCGAGGCGCCAGCCGTTGGTGATCGGGTCGCCCAGGTTGGTCACCGAGACGTTGCCGGTGAACCCGGTGCTCCACTGGTTGACGGAGTACGTGACCCGGCAGCCGGCAGCGGCGCTGGCCTGCGTGGCGGCCACGACGCCGAGACCGGTCACCAGCGTCGCCGCGGCGGCGATGGTGACTGCTCGGGTGAGGGTGCGTCGGGGCGCACCGGAGGGATGGGGACTCATCTCAGATTGCTCCTCGGAGGACGAAGGGCGGGTGGCGGAGAAGGAGAGCCGACGAGAACAGACCATCGATGCTCGTTGGTGCCGAACAAGCGACTGAGCGTGATGTTTCCATGGGAGCGCTCCCAGCGCAATACCAGGGAAACGCTTTCGAAACTTTTCGGAAACTGGGCTCAGTTTCAGGGACCGATCCGGCTTACAGGGACCGATCCGGCTTACAGGGACCGGTCCGGCTTTCAAGGACCGATCCGGCTTTCAAGGACCGATCCGGCTTTCAAGGACCGATCCGGCTTTCAAGGACCGATCCGGCTTTCAGAGACCGGACCTGCGTAGAGCCCGAACCAGAAGGTCCACAGCCGACGGCCGGGCGCCGGGCCGGACAGCGTGGACGCGCCGCCCGACCCGGGCCGGGGGCCCCGCCCAGCCCCGGCTCCCCCTGGCACCCGGCCCGGCACCGGGTCCGGCACCGGGCCCAGCACCGGGTCCGAGTCCGGGACAGCCGGGCGCCGGACCGCCGAGCCCGCCACGGAGGAGCCGGCCCGATCGGGTGGCCGTCTGATCACACATGAGACAGACCCCCGCGGCGACCCGGCGAACCACCTCGCCGGCCGCGGGCGAACGGCTTCCCGAACCGACGGCCGTGCGCGACAGGCCGGGTGAGCGAGGGACGACCGGGACGCCGCCAGCGACGCCGCCCCGGACGGGCAGCCGCACCACCGCCGGAGCGGTCAGCCCGGGCGCCAGGACGGGTGGCCCGGGCGCCGGCACGGTCAGCCCGGGTGTCGGCGCCCGGGGGCGGGGTCAGGCGGCTGCGCATGTCGGGGTGGTGGTCGGGGACGCTCCGGTGCCCTGGAAGCCGAACTCGGTGGATGCTCCCGCGGCCAGGGTGCCGTTGTAGGAGACGTTGGTGAAGCGGACCGTGCCTGTCGAGCCGGTGGCCTGGGCGCTCCAGGTGTTGGTCACCGCGGTCCCGGACGGCAGGACGGCCGAGACGTTCCAGCCGGTCAGGGCCGCGCTGCCCGCGGTCACCCGGACCGTGGCCACGAAACCGCCGCCCCACGAGTTGACCGACACCACCGCCGTGCACACTCCGGAAGAAGGCGGCGGCGTGGTCGGGGGCGGCGTGGTCGGGGGCGGCGTGGTGGCCGGCGGGGTGGTGACCGGCGGGGTGGTCGGGGTCGCGCCACCGAAGACGGAGGCCTCGCGGGATGTGGCCTTGATGCCGTTCGCACCGTTGAAGAGACGCTGGCCCCAGGAGGTCAGCTGGTTCGCGTCGAAGTTGGTGACCAGGTCGAGATATTCGACGCCGCCGCCGTTGCCGCTCCAGGACCAGCCCAGGTAGCCGATGCCGAGCGACTGCGCGGTCGCCAGGATGGTGTCCTCGTCGGGGTTGCCGTCGGAGTGGTTGTGGCCGAATTCCCCGACCACGATGGGCAGCCCCGCGGTCCGGAACCGGCCCAGGTAGTCGGTGATCTCGGCGGCCGTGTCGAAGACGCCGTACATGTGGATGGAGAAGATGGTGTTGCGCTGGGGGTCGGCGGCGAAGACCGCGGCCGCGTTGTCGCGCATCACGAACTGCCAGTCCTGACCCCAGTTCGGGGCGTCGACCATGATGGAGTGCTCGAAGCCCGCGGCACGCAGCCGGGTGATCGCGTTGGTCGTCGCCGTCGTCCAGGCGGTCGCGCCGGTGTTCCCGTACGGTTCGTTGCCGATGTTGAGGATGACGTACCGCTCCTGGCCGGCCAGGGCGCTCTTGACGTTGATCCAGTAGGTGACGGCCTGGTCCAGGGTGGCGGCCGCGCTCTCCTCGCCGTACCCGGTGGTGTCGTGCACCTCGAGGACGCAGATGAGCCGGTTGGCGCGGCACTGGGTGATCACGTTGGTGACGTCGGCGGCGGAGTTGGCCGTCCAGCGCTGGCCGCCGGCGAGGACCACCCGCACGGTGTTGGCGCCGAGGGCCTTGATGTCGGCGAGCGCCTGGGTGGTGCGGGTCGGGTACCACGTGTGGGCGTGGTTGACGCCGCGCATGACGAACGCGTTGCCGTTGGCGTCGAGGATCCGGGTGCCACTGACGGTGAATCCGGCGGCGGCGTTCGCGGAGACGAGCGGGACGGCCACGAAGAAGGTGAGCACGGCGAGGGCGAGCAGGAGTAGTCGGCGCACAGGGGGATGCCCTTCCATCGGTTGACGGGTGCGCTCCCACGATGGATCGACAGCGGTCTTTCTAACCCGCGGCCGGCGAACGTGTCAACACGGTGTACCGACAAATCGTCCGATGACGCGAGAGTTTGTTTCCGGCTCTTGACACAAGGGTTAACAACCGCGATTGTCTGGGAGCGCTCCCACACTGAAGTTCCTCGATGCGACCCCATCGATGGGAGGACCGTTGTCCCGCCTGAAGAGCATCCTCATCGCCGCCGTGGCCGGCACGCTGCTGAGCGCGGCCGCCGTGCCCGCCCTGCAGACCGCGCAGTCCGCACAGGCCGCGCCCGCCGACGCGTACGCCTGGAAGAACGTCCGGATCGACGGCGGCGGCTTCGTGCCGGGGCTGGTCTTCAGCCGGGCCGAGCAGAACCTGATCTACGCCCGTACGGACATCGGCGGCGCGTACCGATGGAACCAGGCCGGACAGAACTGGGTGCCGCTGCTCGACTGGGTGGGCCAGAACAACTGGGGCTACAACGGGGTGCTGAGCATCGCCGCCGACCCGGTGGACGCCGACCGGGTGTACGCCGCGGTGGGGATGTACACCAACAGCTGGGACCCGAACAACGGCGCGATCCTGCGCTCGAGCGACCGCGGCGCCACCTGGCAGACCACCACGCTGCCGTTCAAGGTCGGCGGCAACATGCCCGGCCGCGGCATGGGTGAGCGCCTCGCGGTCGACCCGGCCAACAACCGTAACGTCTACTTCGCCGCCGAGGGCGGCAACGGGCTGTACCGCAGCACCGACTACGGCGCCACGTGGGCCAAGGTGACCGCGTTCCCGAACGCCGGCAACTACGTGGCCGACCCGGCCGACACCAGCGGGTACCAGAGCCAGAACCAGGGCCTGACCTGGGTCACGTTCGGCGCCGCCAACACGATCTTCGTGGGCGTCGCGGACAAGCAGAACCCGGTCTACCGCAGCACCGACGGCGGCGTCACGTGGGCGCGGGTCGCCGGGCAGCCCACCGGATACCTGGCGCACAAGGGCGTGGTGCAGGGCAACTACCTTTTCATCGCGACCAGTGACACCGGTGGCCCGTACGACGGTGGGTCCGGTCAGGTGCAGCGCCTGGACCTGACCACCGGGGCCTGGACCGACATCAGCCCCACGCCGGCCGGCACCTCGGACGCGTACTACGGGTACTCCGGGCTGACCGTGGACCGCAAGAAGCCGGGCACGCTGATGGTGGCCACCCAGATCTCCTGGTGGCCGGACGCGATCTTCTTCCGCAGCACCGACTACGGCGCGACCTGGACCCGGATCTGGGACTTCACCAGCTACCCGAACCAGTCGAAGCGCTACACGATGGACATCTCGGCGAACCCGTGGCTGGACTTCAACACCAACCCGCAGCCGCCGGAGACCACGCCGAAACTGGGCTGGATGAACGAGTCGCTCGAGATCGACCCGTTCGACTCGAACCGGCTGTTGTACGGCACCGGCGCCACCGTGTACGGCACGACGCAGCTGACCAACTGGGACAGCAACACGACGTTCACGATCAAGCCGATGGCCAAGGGCATCGAGGAGACCGCGGTGCTCGACCTGGCCAGCCCGCCGTCCGGGGCTCCGCTGGTCAGCGCGCTGGGAGACATCGGCGGCTTCTACCACGCCGATCTGACCACCGTGCCGGCGAACTTCCACGACACCCCGAGCCTGGGCAGCAACACCAGCCTCGACTTCGCCGAGCTCAACCCCGCGGTCTTCGCGCGGGCCGGCAACGGTGACGCGGCACCGCACATCGGTGTCTCCTCCGACGGCGGCAAGAACTGGTACGCGGGGCAGGAGCCCGCGGGCGTCACCGGCGGCGGCACCATCGCGGTCGGCGCGGACGCGGGTGCGTTCGTCTGGTCCCCGGCCGGCGCAGGCGTGCACTACTCCACCACGCGCGGCAGCTCGTGGACGGCGTCGACCGGCATCCCCGCCGGCGCGAAGGTCGAGTCGGACCGCAACGACCCGAAGACCTTCTACGGGTACGCGGCGAGCAGCGTCTATGTCAGCAAGGACGGCGGCGCCACGTTCACCACGGTCACCGCCCCGACGCCGGCGCGCAATCTCAAGCCGGTCCCGGGGCGCACCGGGGACGTCTGGCTCGCCGGCGAGGGCGGGCTCTATCGGTCCACCACGGCCGGGGCGGCGTTCACGAAGGTCTCCACGGTCACGTCGGCGATCAACGTGGCGTTCGGGAAGGCGGCGCCCGGGGCCGCGTACCCGTCGGTGTTCCTGGTGGGTGTGGTCGACGGGGTGAACGGGGTCTTCCGGTCCGACGACGCCGGTGCGAGCTGGGTCCGGATCAACGACAACGCCCATCAGTACGGCAACGCGGGCGACGCGCTCGCCGGTGACCCACGCGTCTACGGGCGGGTCTACCTGGGCACCAACGGCCGCGGCATCCTGTACGCGGACCGGACCGGCACCACCCCGACCACGCCGGCCACCACCCCGCCGGCGACGCCGCCCACCACCCCGCCGACCACGCCCCCGACGACCACGCCGCCGGTGACCACGCCGCCGGTGACCACGCCGCCGCCGGCCACCACCGGCTGCACGGCGACGTACACGACCACCGGGTCGTGGCAGGGCGGGTTCCAGGCCGAGGTGACCGTGCGCAACGGCTCCACCGCGACCACCGCGTGGACGGTGACCTGGACGCTCGCCTCCGGGCAGGCCGTCACGCAGGTATGGAACGGCACGCTGAGCCAGTCCGGTTCGGCGGTCACGGTCAAGAACGCCTCCTACAACGGCGCGCTGCCCGCGAACGGGTCCACCTCGTTCGGTCTCACCGGCACCGGGACGGCCTCGGTCCCGTCGGTGACCTGCTCGCGTACCTGATCCTCCGCATCCCCCGTCCGGAAGGAGCACAACCCGTGAAACGCATCCTCCTGTACGCCGCGGCGGCCGTCCTCGCCTCCACGGCCGCGGTCACCGTCCTCACCAGCGGTCCCGCCGAAGCGCACGGCGCGATGATGGTGCCCGGTAGCCGTACCTATCTCTGCTGGAAGGACGGCCTGAGCTCGAACGGCGCGATCCAGCCGAAGAACCCGGCCTGCGCGGCCGCCGTCGCGCAGAGCGGTGTGACGTCGCTCTACAACTGGTTCGCCGTGCTGCGCTCCGACGGCGCCGGGCGCACCTCCGGCTTCATCCCCGACGGCCAGGCGTGCAGCGGCGGCACCGGTGGCCCGTACGACTTCAGCGGTTTCAACCTGGCCCGCACCGACTGGCCGGTGACCCACCTCACCTCGGGCGCGAACCTGCGCTTCGACTACAACAACTGGGCGAAGCACCCGGGCACGTTCAAGCTCTACATCACCAAGGACACGTGGAGCCCGACCCGCGCGCTGGCCTGGAGCGATCTCGAGTCCACCCCGTTCTCCTCGGTCACCAACCCGGAGTCGACCGGCGGGCCGGGCACCGTCGACGGGCGCTACTCGTGGACCGCGGCGCTGCCGTCGGGCAAGAGCGGCCGCCACCTCATCTACTCGGTGTGGGCGCGCTCGGACAGCCAGGAGACGTTCTACGGCTGCTCCGACGTGGTCTTCGACGGCGGCAACGGCGAGGTGACCGGCGTCGGTGACGGCACCACGACCCCGACCACCCCGCCCGCCACCACACCGCCCGCCACCACACCGCCCGCCACCACCCCGCCGGCTACCACCCCGCCCGCGACGACTCCCCCCGCTACGACGCCGCCCGCCACCACTCCCCCGCCGTCGTCGACGGGTTGCACCGTGACCTACAAGACCACCAGTTCCTGGGGTGGCGGGTTCCAGGGCGAGCTGAAGATCAACGCCACCAGCGCGATCTCGGGCTGGATGGTCCACTTCGTCTGGGACAGCGGGCAGACCGTGACCCAGACCTGGGGCGGCACGTACGGGGTGATGGCCGGGACCGCGATGATCTCGCCGGAGACCTGGAACAAGTCCCTGCCGGCCGGCGGCTCCACCACCGTCGGGTTCCTCGCCAACGGCACCCCACCGGCCACCCTCAACGGCCTGTCCTGCCTGCCGGCCTGATCCCCAGGAGCTCCCGCGTGCGATACCGACCCGTCCTCGCCACGGCCCTGGCCGCGGCAACGAGCGCCGGCCTGGGCATCATGCTGGCCCAGCCGGCCCAGGCCGCCGACTCCCCCTACTACGTCGACCCGCAGACCCAGGCCGCCCGCTGGGTCGCCGCCAACCCGAACGACTCGCGCACCGCGGTGATCCGCGACCGGATCGCGAACGTGCCGCAACCGCGCTGGTACACCGCCAACAACACGGCCACCGTGGCCGGTGAGGTCGACAGCTTCACCGGCGCGGCGGCCGCCGCCGGCAAGATCCCGATCCTGGTGGTCTACAACATCCCGAACCGGGACTGCTCCGGTGCCAGTTCGGGTGGGATGCCCAGCCACGCCGCGTACCGGGCGTGGATCGACCAGGTCGCGGCGGGCCTGCGCGGCCGGGCCGCCGCGATCATCCTCGAACCGGACGTGCTCGCGCTGATGACGACCTGCCAGTCCGCGGCGCAGCAGGCCGAGACGTACGCCTCGATGGCGTACGCGGGCAAGGCCCTGAAAGCGGCGTCGGCGCAGGCGAAGGTCTACTTCGACGCGGGTCACTCGGCGTGGCTGGCCCCCGCCGAGGCCGCGGCGAGGCTGAACCGCGCCGACATCGCGAACAGTGCGGACGGCATCTCGGTCAACGTCTCCAACTACCGGACCACGGCCGAGAGCACCACGTACGTCCGGAACGTCATCGCCGCCACCGGGGTGTCGCGCCTCAAGGGGGTCATCGACACCAGCCGCAACGGCAACGGCCCGGCGGGCAGCGAGTGGTGCGACCCGGCCGGCCGGGCGATCGGCACCCCGAGCACCAACCAGGTCGCCGACGCGATCCTGGACGCGTACCTGTGGATCAAGCTGCCCGGTGAATCGGACGGCTGCATCGGCGCCGCGGGCCTGTTCGTGCCGCAACGCGCCTACGACCTGGCCGTGGCCGCCGGCCCGGTCACCACCCCACCCACCACCCCGCCCACGACACCGCCCACGACCCCGCCGGTCACCACCCCGCCGCCGACCACGCCGCCTCCCTCGGGGGCGACCTGCGCGGTGACGTGGACGGCCAACCAGTGGTCCACCGGCTTCACCGCGGACCTGCGGATCACCAACAACGGCCCGGCGCTGAGCTCCTGGCGCCTGACGTTCACGGTCGGCAGCACGGTGGTGCTGAGCAACGGCTGGAACGGCGTCTGGTCGCAGTCCGGCACCACGGTGACGGTGGCCAACCCGGCCTGGGCGGGCACGCTCGCCTCGGGCGCGAGCGTCACCACCGGTTTCCAGGCGAGCTTCACCGGCAGCCCGGGCACGCCCGCCGGGTTCGCCCTCAACGGAACACCCTGCACCGCCTCGGTCTGATCCACCGGCCCGATCCACGGGCCACCACGAACGGTTCCGCCCGGTCGGAGAGCACTACTCCCGGCCGGGCGGAACGCCGTTTCCGGGTGGGACCGACGGCGAGACTGCCGGTGAGGGGCGCCCCCGTTCTTCACCCCGCACCGGCGTCCCACGCTCCGCTGGGGAGCCGGTGAACGTCCCGGCGATATGGACCGGGGCTGCGGCCGGCCGGGAGAACGGCCGGCCGTGCCCGGTGTCGCACCCGCTTGTACTGCCCCCTCGGGTGACATCGTCGGAGAGCGACACTACGCTCAGATCGAGCGCGCACGCAACGACCGTTTAGCCGTGCCGCTCTCGCAAAACATGTGTTTAGCATGATGGTCGGGACGGGGGTCCGAAGTGGAGCTGGCCGGCAAGCTCAATCACCTTTTCTCGACGTTCCGGCCCCGGCCGGAGGAGATCCAGCGGGGCCGGCCCGGCCGGGAGTATTTCAACAGCGAGCTCGCCGACCGGATCAACGGGCCCGGCGAGGTCGCCGACCGGATCCGGTGCACCGTCGGCGACGTGAGCATCAGCGGCGCCTACATCGGTGAGCTGCGGCAGGGCAAGGTCACCGATCCGCGGCTCAGCCACCTGAAGGCGCTCGCCCTGGCGTTCGGGGTGCCGGTCAGCTACCTGGTCGAGGACGACCCCGGCGGGCCCGCCGCCGCCGACGTCGCCCGGGATCTCGAGCGGCTCGCCGAACTGCGCCGGGCCGGGGTGCGCCAGGTGCTGCTGCGTGACGTGCTGGCCGGGACCGGGCTCTCCGACCGCAGCCAGGCGGCGATGACCGCGATCTTCGAGCAGTTGCTCGAGGTCGAGGGCATCGCCGGGCCACCGGTCGCCGGGCCGCAGCCGGACGACCGGTGATCATGGCGGTGTGGCGTTCGGAGGGCGGACAGCTGGACAACGCCGGGTTCCGCCGGATCATCCGCGAGTTGCGCCTGCCCCGGCGCACCGGGGTCGCCGAGCTCTGCGCCGCGGTCGGTGACCGCCTCGGCCGGCCGGTCCGGCTGCGGCGCGCCGAGCTGCCACCCGAGCTGCCCAGCGGCCTGGTGCTGGTCACCGGCACCGCGTTCGTGGTGTTCCTCGACGCCCTGGCCGACCCGTGGCTGCAGGACGGCATCGCCTGCCACGAGCTGGCGCACCTGCTGCTCGGGCACCATCTCGAACCGCTGACCGACCCCGAGGCCAGCCGGCGCATCCTGCCCACGCTGGAGCCGGGCACGGTGGACCGGGCGCTGACCCGTACCTGTTACGACGAGGATTCCGAGCGCGCGGCCGAGGCGCTGGGCACCGCGTTGTTCGGCCGGCTCAACCCGTGGGTCCCCGGGTCCGGTGAGGCCGTCATCGACCGTATCGAACGAGCGCTGGGATCCGGGTGAACGACGTCTTCTATCCGGCGGCCGCCGCGGTGGCGTGGGCCGCTCTCGTCTACCGGCTGGTCCGGGGGCTGCGCCGGGATCCGGGCGACCCCGCGCTGTACGCGATCTGTGCCGCGTTCGGGCTCATGGGCCTGATCTTCACCGTCTCCACACCGGTGGTCTGGGGCGCGCTGGACGCGGCCGCCGGCGTGCCGAACCTGTCGCTGCTGGTGTCGCAGGGCGGCGTGGTCGCGTTCTCGGCGACCATCCAGTGCCTGATCATCTTCTGGACGCACCCGCGGCGCGAGGGATGGCGCCGGGCCCGGTGGCGGGTCGCGGGCGTCGCCGGCGCGCTGGTCCTGATGGCGGTGCTGTTCGCCCGCACGGCCGAGCGGGAGGAGTCGCGGCACACGGCCGCGGCGACCTACGCCCACGATCCGATGTACGCGGTGTATCTCGCCGTCTACATCGCGGTGGTCACGGTCGGCGTGGTCGACATCATCCGGCTGTGCCTCGCCTACGCGGGGCGCACCGGCGGGTCGTGGCTCAGCCGCGGGTTGCGCACCACCGCGGCGGGCTCCGCGCTGGGCCTGGTCTACTGCGGACTCCGGACCGGGACACTCGTCGCCGCGCAGCTGGACCGGGACCCGTACACCTGGGAGTTCCTCGTCCCGCCGGTCTCCGCCCTCGGAGCGATGCTGATCGTCATCGGTCTCACCCTGCCGGCGCTGGGTCCGTGGTTGTCGCAGCTGCGGGCCCATCGCACGCTGCGCCCGCTCTGGGAGGCGGTGCGGGTGACGACCCCCGAGGTGGTGCTCGGTCCCGGTTCCGCCCGGGGTGCCGACCACCGGCTGCACCGGCGGATCATCGAGATCGGCGACGGGTTGCGCGCGGTGCGCGACCACCTCGGCGAGCAGCCGGGCCGGGTCGCCCTCGCTGCCGCCCGGCACGCCGGTCTCGAGGGCGACAACCTGCGAGCCGTGGTGTACGCGGCCCGGTTGCGCGTGGCGTTCGCCGAGCACGAAAGAGAACGGCGGGCCCACGGCGGCGAGCCGGACGCCGGCGAAGCGGCCCGTCGGCGACGCTGGGACTCCTGGCATGACGCCCAGCCCACCGCCGCCCAGCCCACCGCAGCCCAGCCCACCGCCGCCCAGCCCACCGGCACCCCACCCACCGGCACCCCGCTGACCCTGCCCCCGTCCGGCGATCCGCTGCCCGAGCGGGAGCCGAGCCACGACCTCGCCGCCGAGGCCCGCTGGCTCTCCGCGGTGGCGGCCGCCCTGTCCCGCTCCCCCGTCGTGGCCGACGTCGCCGCGACGTGCGCCACCGAAAGGACCGATCGCGTATGACGCAGTCCCTGCCGGCCACCATCGTCTCCGACCCGCACGCGGTGTACGCCCGGCTGCGCGACGAGGGCCCGGTGCACCGGTTCCTGCTGCCCGACGGTGCGACCGCGTGGTTCGTGACCCGGCACGAGGACGCCCGGGCGGCGCTCGCCGACCCACGGCTGTCGCTGGACAAGGCGTACGCGTCGCAGGGTGCCTGGAAGGGGTTCAGCCTGCCCCCGGCGCTGGACCGCAACCTGCTCAACATGGACCCGCCGGACCACACCCGGCTGCGGCGGCTGGTGGCGCAGGCGTTCACCCCGCGGGCGATGGAGCGGCTGCGCCCGGACATCGAGCGGGTCGCCGACGCGCTGCTGGACCCGGTGGTCGAGGCCGGGCACGGGGACCTGGTCGCGGTGTTCGCCAAGCTGCCGGTGGTCGTCATCTGCGACGTGCTGGGCATCCCCCCGCAGCGCCGCGGCGAACTGCGCAACTGGGCGGGCGTCATGCTGGCCCCGCCGAGCGACGATCCCCGGGCCGCCGGGCGGGCCGTCGTCGAGATCCAGGCGTTCCTGCTGTCGCTGATCCAGGACAAGCGGGCCGACCCCGGCGACGACATCCTGTCCGCGCTGATCATGGCCCGGGACGACGGCGACCGGCTCAGCGAGGACGAGCTGACCTCGCTCGCGTTCCTCACCCTGATCGCCGGGTACGAGAACTCGGTCAACCTGATCGGGTTGTCCCTGCTCACGCTGCTGCAGCACCCGGCGCAGTGGGAGGCCCTGCGCGACGAGCCGGAGCTGCTGCCGAACGCCGTCCGCGAACTGATGCGCTACGAACCGCCGGCCCCGGTGGCGTTGCGCCGATTCCCCCGGGAGGACATGGAGATCGGCGGGGTGCCGATCCCGGCCGGTGACACGGTGCTGATCTCGATCGCGTCAGCCGACCGGGACCCGGCCCGATACCCCGACCCGGACACCCTCGACCTGCGCCGCGACACGTCGGCCCAGCTGTCGCTCGGGCACGGCATCCATTACTGCCTCGGCGCACCCCTGGCCCGCATCGAGGCCGAGGTGGCGATCGGCGCGGTCCTGCGACGCCTGCCGAACCTCAAGCTCGACACCGCGGTCGAGGACCTGACGTGGCGTTCGTCCTACCGCACCCGGGCCCTGCTGGCCCTGCCGGTGCGGGCCTGACCGCGTTTCCCGGATTCACCTCTCGTTTCCCGGCTGGACAGCTGGGAACGGTCCCTCTACATTGGGAATCACGCCGTTGCGAGTTCTTCCCCCGTGGAATTCGCAGCGGCGTCTTTATTGGCAGCGGCGTCTTTATTGCCCGGCTGCTTCCGCAACCGGACGGCGGCCAGGCCGCCCAGCGGGATCAGCGCCCAGCACGAGAGCACCCGGTACACCACGACCGCCGCGGCGGCGGTGACCGCCGTGGCGCCGACCGCGGTCAGGCCGGCGACCAGGGCCGCGTCGATGACGCCCACGCCACCCGGGGTCAGCGGGATCTGCCGCACGACCTGGACCCCGAGATACATCCCGGCCAGGGCCGTGACACCGACCGGCAGGCCCACCGCCCGGCACGCCGCGACCAGGCACAGCAGGTCGGTGACCCAGTTGAGCGCGAACAGCAGCACGGTGGCGGCCCAGTCCCGGACCCGCAACGAGGACCCGGCCCGCCACGCGTCGCGGGCCGACGCCAGCAGACCCCGGACGTACCGCAGGACCCGGCCGTCGTGCCGGTCCCGGTCCGTGGGCCGGGGCGGGCGGCGCGCCTGCCGCCGGCCCACCACGACGGCACCCGCGGTCACGGCCACCAGAGCGGCGACCACGGCCAGCGGGCGCGCCTGGAGCAGGGTGCCGGGGTCGCGGGTGAGCGCCAGCGCGCCGCCCGCGACGTACAGCAGGGCGAGGCCGGCGATGGAACCCAGCCCGGAGACGACCATCGAGGCGGCGCCGAGTTCCCGGGACGCGCCGCGGCGGGCGTACTGCTTCAGCGCGTAGGCGGCCGAGACCGCCGCACCGGCCGGCAGCGAGATGGAGATCGCGGTCCGGGCGAGCGTCACCGCCAGGGCGTCCCCGAACCGCAGGCGGACCCCGAGGGCGCGCAGCACCTGACGCTGCTGGACGGCGAACGCGGCGATCGACAGCACCTGCCACCCCGCGGCGAGCGCGACCCACCGGTGATCGGCGGCCGCCAGCGCCCCGGTGAACTCGCGGGGATCCGGGATCCGGCCCCACAGACCGAACGCGCCCAGCCCGAGGGCCGCGGCGATCAGCAGGGGCAGCCGCAGCCGTTTCCTGGTCCGGGTAGGCAACACCCGGCCATCCTGGCAACCGGCGTCAACCACCGGGGCGACAGGTCCCGGGTATGCGAATCCGATCACTCGGGCGGGAAATTCCGGGGCAATCCGTGGTGGTTATTCCGTGCTAGGCTCACCGCGTTGTCCATCACATTCCTGGCGCCCGATGGATAAGCGTTTCCTGTCGGGCGATTTGTTCCCTTGACGCTTCTGAACTGCCCTGATCTCGCGGCGGCCCACCGGTTCGGTGGGCCGCCGCGTTTGTTTCCCGCGTATTCCAGAATGCATCATGCCGGTTAACCGGGCTCCGGGACGACCAGCGCGATGATCAGTGCGGACATCCATTCCGGGTCGCGCAGCCGGTCGCCGTACAACTCCCGCAATTGCGTCATGCGGTACCGGACCGTCTGCGGGTGGATGAACAACTCCGCCGCCACGTCCTCGCGCCGGCCCTGGTGCAGCAGCCAGCTCCGCAGCGTCTCCACCAGCTTGGCGGCCGCCAGGTCCCGGCCGCCGGACAGCGGCGCCAGCACCTTGGCGCGCAGGTCGGCGAGGGCCTGCGGGTCGGCGGTCAGCACCAGCGCGGCCAGGTGGTCCTCGGTGTCGACGACCTGGCCGGTGGTCGGCAGCCCGGGGATCTGCAGGGTGCGCACGGCCCGGTCGTACGACGCCTTGGCCCGCAGCCACGGCCGGGCCGGCCCGACCACCGCGCTCTGCCCGCGCAGCAGGCCCAGCACCGCCGCGCGGGAGCTGCCGTCGGCGTCCGGGACGAGCAGGACCGAGCGGTCCAGGACCGAGGGACCGGTCTCGCTCACCCGCAGGGTGCGGCGGTCGAGCAGATCGATCACGGTACGGACGGCGTGCTCCGGGATCAGCACGGCGGTCAGCGTCCGCGGGGGCACCCAGTCGGCGCGCTGGGCGGCGGCGACAACCGTGTGCTCGCCCTCGCCGGCGAGCAGCGCCTGGGTCAGTTGCTCCAGGTGGCGCTGCCGGGCCCGGCCGGAGGAGGCCAGCTCGTCGGCGTGCCCGGCGACGCTGGCCGCGGAGAGCTCGTCGATGTAGGCGAAGACCAGCTCGGCGAAGTGCGCGATGATCGCGGCCGGCTGACCGGTGCCGACGCTGATCGCGGCCAGCTCGTGCCAGGCCACCCGGGCGCCGACCCGGTACGCCCCGAGCAGGGCGTCGAGGCTGCGGCCGCTGCGGGCCTCACCCCGGCCGAGTGCGTACGCCGCCTCGAGCGCGGGCGCCAGCGGTGACTGCTGGTCGGGCCCGTACGCGCGCGACACCAGGCCGAGGAACGCGCCCAGCGCGGCGCGGACCGCACGTTCGATCTTCGCGCCCATCTCGCCGGCGAACGCCTCGGTGTACGCGGGCACCTCGGCCATGATGGCATCGATGGTCTGGGTGGCGACGTGCGTCAGCCGTTCCCGTAGCGGCGCGACGACCTCCGGTGACAACCGGTAGGTCCTGACATCGGGAAGCGGCTCAGTCACACCATCACTCCGGCTTGAGGACTGCTTCTTGTGCCCAGCGAACAAAGAACACGGTCTTATTCACTTCGTCAGGTCAGGACTCTACCCCCGCAACGCAGCAGGCTTGTTACGTGGCTGTTATCCGCAACCTCCGCACCGGCGCCTGGCGCGTCGTGGAACTGATCACCACCCCGGTCGTCCCCGCCGACTACCTCGATGTGGTCGCTCCGCTGCGCAACAAGGACGTCCTGCGCGCCAAGGTCGACGCGGTGCGCCCGGAGACGGCGAACAGCGTCACCCTGGTGCTGCGGCCGGGCCGGGGCTGGACGAAGCACGAGCCCGGGCAGTACGTGCGGCTCGGCGTGGACGTCGACGGCGTGCGGCTGTGGCGCTCGTACTCGATCACCAGCTCCCCGCAGCGCAGCGACGGCCGGATCACGGTCACCGTGAACGCCGTACCCGACGGCGTGGTCAGCACCCACCTGGTGCGTAAGGCCCGGCGCGGGATGATCCTGCACCTGGACACCCCCACCGGGGAGTTCCAGCTCTGCTCGCCGCGCCCCGCCAAAGCGCTGTTCGTGACCGCGGGCAGCGGCATCACCCCGGTCATGGGCATGCTGCGCAGCGCCCTGCACGAGCTCTCCGACGTCGTCGTGGTGCACTCGGCGGGCACCCACGAGGCCGTCGTCTTCGGCGCCGAGCTGCGTACCCTCGCCGCCGAGGGCCGCATCCGGCTGATCGAGCGGCACACCCGCGCCGACGGGCGGCTCAAGCCGGCCGACGTCGCCGAGCTCGTGCCCGACCTGTTCGAGCGCGAGACCTGGGCCTGCGGCCCCAACGAGATGGTCGACGACCTCGAGTCGCACTGGACCGACGCCGAGTCGGCCCACCTGCTGCGCACCGAACGTTTCCGGCCCACGCTGATCAACAGCGGCGGGGGCGGCACCGTCACGTTCGCACAGTCCGGCACCGTGGTCGAGACCGACGGCTCCGAGCCCCTGCTCGACTCCGGCGAGTCCGCCGGCGTGCTGATGCCGTCCGGCTGCCGGATGGGCATCTGCTTCAGCTGCGTGCTGCCGCTGCGCGAGGGCGCCGTGCGCGACCTGCGCGACGGGCAGCTCACCGTCGCCGAACCGGGCGACACCATCCCGATCCAGACCTGCATCTCCGCCGCCGCCGGCCCCTGCACGATCGACGGCTGACCCTTTTCTGTTACACGGAAGACGAGGACCCCGCATGACGACGATCCAGCGCAAGAAGACGAGCCCGGTCGCCCACCTCACGCCCGAGGACATCGAGAACATCGGGATCGAGCTCGACGCCCTCCGCGAGGAGATCATGAGCAGCCGGGGCGAGAAGGACGCCGCGTACATCCGGCGCGTGATCGCCTGGCAGCGTGGCCTGGAGCTCGGCAGCCGCGGGGTGCTGCTGTTCTCCCTGTTCCCGCCGGCGTGGCTGGTCGGCACCGCGGTGCTCTCGGTCGCCAAGATCCTCGAGAACATGGAGGTCGGGCACAACATCATGCACGGCCAGTGGGACTGGCTGCGGGACCCGAAGATCCACTCGACCAAGTGGGAGTGGGACCACGCCTCCCCGGCCGAGCAGTGGAAGCACTCGCACAACGAGCTGCACCACACGTACACGAACGTGGTCGGCCGCGACAACGACCTCGGCTACGGCATCATGCGCGTCGACGAGGACCAGCGCTGGCGCCCGATGCACCTGGGCCAGCCGCTGTGGAACTTCATCAACGCCTGCTTCTTCGAGTACGGCATCGCCGCGTACGACCTGGAGCTCGGCAAGAACCTGGCGACCAAGAAGCGGCGCCAGAAGCCCGAGTTCAAGGCCGCCCTCAAGCAGGTCCGCCGCAAGATCGGCAAGCAGATGCTCAAGGACTACGTGGTGCACCCGGCGCTGTCCGGCCCGTCGTTCCTGCACACCATCGCGGCCAACGCGACGGCCAACGTGATCCGCAACATCTGGAGCCACTCGGTCATCATGTGCGGCCACTTCCCCAACGGCGTCGAGACGTTCGAGAAGACGTCCATCGAGGGCGAGACCCGCGGCGAGTGGTACCTGCGCCAGATGCTCGGCTCGGCCAACATCAGCGGCAGCCGCGCCATGCACATCATGACTGGCAACCTGTCGCACCAGATCGAGCACCACCTGTTCCCGGACATGCCGAGCAACCGCTACAAGCAGATCGCACCCCGGATCCAGGACCTCTTCCAGCGGTACGGGCTCACGTACACCAGTGGTCCGCTGCCCAAGCAGGTCGCCTCGGCCTGGTACAAGGTCTTCCGGCTGTCGCTGCCGAACCGCGGCGAGGCGGCCATCCGGCGCCCCGTGGAACGCAAGCCGAAGGCCGTCTCCACCCGCTGGCGCCCGGTGAACGCCCCGGTGGCCGCGGCAGCTCCGGCGCAGGACATGGCGGCCAGCACCACGACAGCGTGAGCGACCGGCGGTAAGGTGGCCGTAGGTGTGCCGGGAAGTCTGGTCGGCGATGACGTCGCCGACCCCTCCGGAGGATCACACCGATGGCCACCACCGCCGCTGCCACCACCGCTGCCTCTGCCGCCCGCCGCATCGCTGGTTTTCTCCGCGCTGAGACCGTCGGCGGGGCGTTGCTCATCGGCGCGGCGGTCGTCGCGCTGATCTTCACCACGGTGGCACTGCTCGCGGGCGGCGACGACCTGCGCGGCTGGGCCATCCCGGTGGCCACCGACATCGCGTTCGCCCTGGCGATCCTCAGCGTCGCCGGCCGCCACCTGCCCGCCGGGCTGCGGACGTTCCTGCTCACCCTCGCGATCGTGGACGACCTGCTGGCGATCCTCGTCATCGCCGTCTTCTACACCACCGGCCCGCACCTGATCCCGCTGGCGGCCGCGCTGCTCCCGGTGACCGTGTTCGCCCTGCTCGTACGGCGCGGGGAACGCCGCTGGTGGCTCCTGCTGCCGCTCGCCGGGGCCACCTGGTTCCTGCGGCAAGGCGATCGGCATCACCGGCACCACCTGGCTGGTCCAGCGCTTCACCGGGGCCCGGCTCGCCGACGGCCTGAGCTGGTGGGACGTGCTCGGGCTGGGCGTCCTCGGCGGGGTCGGCTTCACCGTCGCCCTGCTCGTCGGCGAACTCGCCTACGGTCCCGGCACCCCGCGCGACGGCTCCGCGAAGGTGGGTGTCCTGGCCGGCTCCCTGCTCGCCGCCCTGCTGGCCCTCGCGATCCTGCGCCTGCGCAACCGCCACCACCGCCGCCGGGCCGCACTCGAGGAGTGACCCGCCGCCGACCACCCACCCGGCCGGGGCGCGGGGTCAGCGGGTGACGTCGAGGACGAAGCGGTAGCGGACGTCGTTTCGGCGCAGGCGGTCCATGGCGGCGTTGACCTCGGACAGGCCGACGACCTCGACGTCGGCGGTGATGCCGTGCTCGGCGCAGAAGTCGAGCATCCGCTGGGTCTGGGGCAGGCCGGCGCTGCCCGAGGCGGCGAAGCTCTTGCGGCCGATGAGCAGGCTCATCGGGTCGACCGTCCACTTCTGCGGGATGCCCAGGACGCAGAGCGTGCCGTCGAGGGCGAGCGCCCGCAGATACGGTGCCGGGTCGTGGGCCCCGGACGCGGTGTCGAGGATGAACGCGAACCGGCCGTTCTGGGCGGTCATCGCGGCCTCGTCCCGCGAGACGATCACCTCGTCCGCGCCGAGCTCCAGCGCCGCCTGTTCCTTGGCCGCCGTGGTGGTGAAGACCGCGACCCGGGCACCGAGGGCCTTGGCGAACTTCACCGCCAGGTGGCCGAGCCCGCCGAGCCCCACCACGCCGACGAGCGTGCCGGGGCCGACGTCCCAGCGCACGAGCGGCTCCCAGACGGTGGCGCCGGCGCACATCAGCGGGGCGGCTCCGGCCGGGTCGAGTCCCGCGGGCAGGTGGTAGGCGAAGTCCTCGCGGAGCACGTACTCCCGGGAGTAGGCGCCGCGCGTGGTGGTCCCGTCGTGGTAGTCGCTGCCGCCGTACGTGGTGACCGGGAATTCCGAGCAGTAGTTCTGCTGTCCGGCCTTGCAGTAGTCGCAGACGCCGCAGGAGTCGACGATGTTGCCGACGGCGACGCTGTCGCCCACCGCGAACCGGGTCACCGCCGCACCCACCTCGGCGACGGTCCCGACGAACTCGTGCCCGGGCACGAGCAGGCCGGAGGCGCCGTCGACGGCGTGGATGTCGGAGTGGCACAGGCCGCAGTGGGTGACGGTGACCGCGATGTCGTCGGGGCGCAGGTCGCGGCGCTCGAACTGCCACGGGCGCAGCTCCTGACCGGGTTCGAGCAGGGCGTATCCACTGGTCTGACGCATGAGGCAGGCCTTCCGTCATACAAACTAGTTGGTTGGTCCGACCGTAACCCCGATTCCCCCGGAACACAAACCATCTAGTTGGTCTGCGCGCTGATAGGCTGGCCGGCATGGCAGACGGGCAGGCATCCCGGCGCCGGCTCCTGGACGCGGCGAGGGACGAATTCGCCGAACGCGGCATCGCGGGCGCCCGCGTCGACCGCATCGCGGCCACCGCGAAGGTCAACAAACAGCAGCTGTACGCGTGGTTCGGCAGCAAGGCCGGCCTGTTCGACGCGGTCTGGGAGGAATCCGTCCGGGAGATCGTCGACGTGGTCCCGCTCACCGGCGAGGACCTCCCGGGGTACGCGGCCCGGCTCTACGACGCGTACCTCGACCGGCCGTTCCTGGTGCGCCTGAGCACTTGGGCCCGCCTGGAACGCACCCCGACCGGCGACCTGTTCCCGCACCACGGCGACCACCACGCGGTGAAACTCAAATCGATCGCCGACGCCCAGGACGCCGGCATCGTCGACCCCGCCTACCACCCGCAGGACGTCCAGTCGCTGGTGATCGCGATGTCGATGGCCTGGGCCCCGGCGAGCAGCACGATCACCGCGGCCCCCGAGGACTCGGGCGCCGAGCACACCCGCCGCAAGAAAGCGCTGCGAGCCGCCGTCGACGGGGCGTTCCGGCCGGCCCCGTAGTCATTTGACCTATGCCGCCGACCGGGCGGCGGCCTCTAGCGTGCACATCATGGAACTCGATCTCACCGGTAAACGCGTCGTGGTGACCGGCGCCGGGCGCGGCATCGGACTCGCCGTCGTCCGTGGATTCGTCGCCGAGGGTGCCCACGTGGTGGCCGGCTCGCGCAAGATCAGCCCGGCCCTGCGGGAACTCGCCGCCACGGGCGCGGTCACCCCGGTCGCAGTGGACCTCGCCGGCCCCGGCGGCCCGGACGACCTCGTCGCGGCGGCCGGCGACCGGGTGGACATCCTGGTCAACAATGTCGGGCTGGCCACGCCCCGCCCGGAGGGCTTCCTCGCCGTCACCGACGACATGTGGGCCACCACCTGGAACCTGAACGTGATGGCCGCGGTCCGGGCCACCCGGGCGGTCCTGCCGATCATGCTCGCGGCCGGCGCCGGCGTCGTCGTGAACACCGGCTCGGTCAACGCCCGGCTGGCCGACCCGCTCGTGGTCGACTACTCGGCCGCCAAGGCGGCACTGACCAACCTCGCCAAATCCCTGTCCAAGGAGTACGGCTCCCGCGGCATCCGGGTCAACACCGTGGCCCCCGGCCCGGTCGCCACCGATCTCTGGCTCGGCACCGACGGCGTGGCCGAGACCGTCGCGGCGGCCAACGGCACCACGCCCGACGAGATCGCCGCCGGTGCCGCCGCCGCGATGGTGACCGGCCGGTTCACCCGTCCCGAGGAGGTCGCCGACCTGGTCCTGCTGCTGGCCAGCGACCGCACCGGCAACGTCACCGGAGCCGAGGTCAGCATCGACGGAGGCATGCTGACCAGCTGGTGAGCCGTCAGTAGCGGCCCACGTAGCGGTAGCCGGCGTTCAGGCTGCCCGGCGCGGGCCGCACCGGCGCCAGGGTGTCGAACGGTGCCACGTCCAGGTCCCGCAGCACCTCGGTGGCACCGGCATCGACCGTCGGCACGTTGAGCACGCCCGGGGCGGTGCCGCGCTCCACCCAGTCCATCAGCGGCTGGAGGAACTCCGGCACGCCGATCTCCGCCGGGGCGGCCAGCTCCGGACCGAACAGGCAGTGGTGGCCGGCCGGGATCATGTACAGCCGGGTGTACGCGCCGGCGCCGCCCCGCCGCTGCACCGCCCGGTAGTAGTCCACGGTGGAGAACGGCGGGATGATCGAGTCGGCCCAGCCGTGGTACATGATCAGCTTGCCGCCGTGCGCCCGGAACGCCGCCAGGTCGGGGTCGTTCGCGTGATAGAGGGCGTCACCGACGAGGTTGAGCCGGTCGAACGTGGCCTTCGTGAACCGCACGTCGGTGACATCGAACCCGTCCGGCAGCACGCCCGGGTATCCCAGATACTTCAGGTAGTTGAACGCGGTCCGCCCGGCGTACCCGTCCAGCGGCGACCCGGACCGGACCACGAACTGACCGAGCCAGCCGAGCTCGGAACCGTACGGCACTCCCCCGTTGTAGAGTCCGTCCGGTCCCCGGTAGAACGCCACGACGGCGGTCACCTGCGCCGGTGTGAGGCAGTCCGGCCGGTCGGCACCGGACGGGCAGCGCATCGACGACGGCTGGAACCCGCACCGGCGCGGGTCCATGATCACCTCACCGCAGGCCGCGGCCACCGCGTCGGACAGCGGCCGGATCTTCTCCGGGCCGAGGATCTGCCGGCCGTGCGCGTCGACGTTGCGCACCGCGAGCCAGGCCTGCAGCAACGCCAGCGGGGCCAGGTTCGAGGCCGGGGCGCCGGCCAGGACACCGTCGAAGTCGGCCGGGAACCGTTGCGCCAGCAGCAGACCCTGACGGCCGCCGGTGGAGCAGCCGTCAAAATACCGGTACGCCGGTCCGTGCCCGTAGTAGGCGACCATCAGCGCGTCGGCCGCCCGCCGGAGCCGGTGCTCGGACGTCAGCCCGAACTCGGCCCGGGCCCGCGGGTCGGCACCCCAGGTGGGCGGCGCGGCGCTCGCCGGATCACCGGTGTGCCCGGTGTCGTCGGCGGCCACCACCAGCGTCTTCGCCAGCGCGGCCGGGCAGCGGAAACCGAACAGCGGCAGCGTCAGGCCGGGGACGGTGCCGCACAGGCCGCTGCAGCCCTGCTGGACGTACTGACCGGTCCACCCGCGGACCGGCAGCTTGACGGTGAAGTGGGTGGCCGGGCGCAGCACGCCCCGCACCTCGCAGTACCCGTCGGCGAGGGTGGCCGAGGTGACCTCACCCCGCGAGAGCAGCCGGGCGCATCCGGCCGTGGCCGGTGCGGCGGCGGCACTCACCCCGCCCAGCACCAGGGTCGCCGCGAGCACCAGGATCGCCAGTTTGCGGATCGTCATGTCGTCCCTCCTTCACAGCGCAACGGTGCCAGCCCCGGCCTACCCGGCACATCGGTCCCGGGACGGGACCGCTGCTCATCCCCCGGACGGAGAAGCGCACCTCCTCGCCGTACCCGCTTGTCCGTAGCGCACCGGCCGGGAAGAGTGAGGCCATCGACCGTGACCGTGATCACAGGAGATGCCATGTCGCTGTCCCCGGAAAACCACAAGGACCATCGCACCGGACACCGCGCCGCCGCTTCACCCGACGCCCAGCGTGAGGCGCAGCGCCGGGAGCAGAACGTCACCGACCAGGTCCTGCGCAGCCTCGCGGACACCCCCTCGCCGCGGGTGCGAGAGCTGCTGGAGTCACTGGTCCGGCACTCGCACGCCTTCGTCCGCGAGACCCGCCTCACCGAGGAGGAATGGCGGGCCGGGATCGATTTCCTGACCCGGGCCGGGCACCTCACCGACGCCCGGCGCCAGGAGTTCGTCCTGCTGTCGGATGTGCTCGGATTGTCCATGCTGACCATCGCGGTCAACCAGCCGGCCGAACCGGCCGCGACCGAGGCGACGGTGATCGGACCGTTCTTCGTGGACGGCGCGCCGGAGATCGCCTACGGCGGGGACATCGCCGGCGGCGCGAGCGGTCAGCCCTGCTGGGTGCAGGGCACGGTCCGCGACATCTTCGGTACGCCGGTGCGGGGCGCCCGCCTCGACATCTGGGAAGCGGACGACGACGGCCGGTACGACGTCCAATACGGCGACGAACGAACGTCCGGACGTGGTCATACGCGCACGAACGACCACGGCGGGTACGGATTCTGGTGCGTGACGCCCACCGCGTACCCGATCCCGGTCGACGGCCCGGTGGGTGACCTGCTCACGGCCGCCGGCCGCAGCCCGATGCGCGCCGCCCACCTGCATGTCATGGTGACCGCGCCGGCCTTCCATCGACTGGTGACGCACATCTTCGTCCGCGGCGACGACCATCAGCACGCCGACGCGGTGTTCGGTGTGAAGGACTCGCTCATCGTCGACTTCGACGCCCAGCCGGCGGGCACCCCCACCCCCACCGGCCGCCCCGTGGCGGGCACCTGGACCCGCGCCGAGTTCGACATCGCCCTGATCCCGACGGCACCGGCCGAACCCTGACCGCGCGAGCCCTGACCGCGCGGGCCCCGACCGCGGGGGTCACCAGCCGGTGGTGCCGGGGCCGCCCTTGAAGGGGCCCGCGATGTCCGGCGTGATCCAGCCGCCGTAGAAGTCGCCGTCCTGGGCGCGGACGAGTTCGCCGTCGACCCGGCACTCGCCGACGCGGCTGGGGTAGAAGGCGACCGCTCCGGCCAGGTCCGCGTACCCCTCGGTGGGATTTTCGTAGGACCAGCCGGCCTGACGCACCGTACCCAGATCCCAATATGTCGCGTCGCCCTTGAATTCGCAGAACGAGCGTCCGGGCGCCTCCCGCAGCACTCCCGGCGCGATCTCGTCGCGTGGCACGTAGTAGACCGGCGGGTGGGAGGTCTCCAGCACGCGCCAGCAGCGGTCGCTGTCCACGACGACCTGGCCCGCGTGGGTGATCGTCACGCGGGCGGTGGTGCGTTCCAGGCGGGGTGGCCGCGGGTAGTCCCAGACCGATTCCATACCGTCACCGTACGTCGCCGGGTGCGGTGCCGGGGCGGGTGGGTTGCGATGTGGTGCGCCGCGCGATCGGCCCGGGTTCGCGTCGATAGGAGCGGTGTGACGGGAGTCCCTGCGCTGACGGCCGGGCGTTCGCTGGTGCGGACGCTGGGCTTCGCGGTGCTGTACCTCGTGGCCACGTACGCCGGCCGGCTGACGATCATGGACGGCACGAACCTGAGCCTGGTATGGCCGGCGGCGGGGGTGGCCGCGGTGTGGTTCGTCGCGCAGCGCTCGTCGCGGTGGCGGGTGTTCGACGTGCTGGCGCTGGCCGCGGTCACGATGGTGGTCAACACCGCCACCGGCGCTCCAGCCGTACTCGCGGCGCTGTTCTTCGTCGCCAACCTGGCGCAGGCGTGGATGTTCAGCTATCTCTTCGGGCGCTGGCTGCCGGATCTCTGGGGTGGCGGCGGCACCGCGCCGCTGTCCCGTCCGCGGCACCTGTGGCTGCTGGTCGCGATCTCCGGGCTGGCCACCGCGACCGGCGCGGTGATCGGGCCGACCGCGGTGTGGCTGGTCACCGGCTCGTACTCCGCTCCCGCGGCCGCGGTGTGGATGGCCCGCAACACGGCCAGCATGCTGCTCATCGGCGCGGCCGGACTGTGCGTCGGCGCCGGCCTGCGCCGCCGGACCGGGCCACGGCCGATCACGATCGAGAGCATCGTCGTCACCGTCGTGTCGGCGGTGGCCTACCTCGCGGTCTTCGGTTTCCTGTACGGCCAGCCGCTCGCGTTCGTGCTGATCGTCATGACGGTCTGGGCCGGGTCACGGCTGAGCACCACGTTCGTCGTCTTCCACGGCCTGATCCTGGGATCCGTGTCGGTCGTGTGCACGCTGCACGGCAGTGGCCCGTTCGCCGCGATCGCGTCCCATCCCGTACGGGCGCTGGTCGGGCAGTTGTTCGTCGGGGTCGTCGCCGTGGTCGGGCTGGCCGTCGCGCTGGGCCGTGACGAGCGGGTCGCGGTGCAGCGGGCGGCGGCCGACCAGGCGCGGCTGCTCACCACGATCATCGACTCGATGAGCGAGGGCCTGGCGGTGGTCGACGCCGAGGGACGGTTCCTGCTGACGAACCCGGCGTCACGACGGCTGATCGGCACGGTGAGCGGCACCGGGCAGGCGGCCGGCAACGACTTCTACGGATTTCACCGGACGGACGGGACGCTCGTGCCGGCCGGCGAGTTGCCGTTCCAGCGGGCACTGGCGACCGGCGAGCCGGCCGGGGCGGACATCATCGTGCGCAACGCCGGGGTACCGCAGGGCCGCACGCTCGCCGTCCGGGCGGTACCGCTGCCCTACGACATCGACGGGCGCCGCTACGCCGTGAACGTGTTCTCGGACGTGACCGCGCAACGGCGCCAGGTCGACGAGCTCGTGGCGTTCGCGGGGGTGGTCGCCCACGACCTGAGCAACCCGCTGACCACGGTCGAGGGCTGGGCCGAGATCATCGCCGAGACCGTGCCGGCGGGCACCGAGGCGGCCGGCGGCATCGCCCGGATCAGCCGGGCCGGGGCGCGGATGCGCAGCCTCATCGAGGACCTGCTGTCGTACACGATCGCCCGGGACAGCGCGCCGGCCCCCGAGCGGGTCGCTGCGGCGGAGCTCGTCGCCGCCATCGCCGCGGACCGGGCCGACCAGGCCGAGAGCTCGGGGACGCCGGGACCGGACATCACTTGCGGCGAGCTGCCGGACGTGGAGGCGGACCCGGACCTCGTACGGCGGTTGTTCGACACCGTGATCGGCACCGCGATCAGGTACGCGGTGCCCGGCCGGGCGCCACGGATCGTGATCGACGGGGAACGCGACGGGGACGTCGTACGGATCCGGGTGTCCGACGACGGCATCGGGATCCCGGCGGGCGGCCACGAGGCGGTGTTCGAGAGCTTCCACCGCGATCCCCGGGTCGCGGGCACCGGTCTGGGCCTGGCCATCTGCCGGCGCATCGTGCACCGGCACGGCGGCACCATCACCGCGGCCGCCAACCCGGGCGGCGGCGGGACGACGATCACGTTGACGCTGCCCGCCTACGCGAGGGCACGCTCGATCGAGCCCAGGGTGCCGGTGGACGCCGAGGTCACCCGTACCTCGCTGTAAGCGCTCATCAGCTGCGGGCCGGCCGCGCCGGGCACCCGGACACAATGCGTGGCGGCGGACCCCCAGGCCCGGCCGGTGCCTGTCATCCCCGCGTCACAGGGTGGCAGGCTACCCCCGGCCGGGCACGGCCATGCCTCGTCCACCCGCTCGGGGTGGTTTGCAGAGGGCGACGACGATCACCGCGCCGAGGACGGCGATCAGGGCCGGACCGGTGAAGATGACCATCTCACCGAAGGGGACGGCCCATCCCCAGAGCGGACCCTCACCGTACGAGGTGCCGTGGCGCAGCACGGCGACGAGGTCCCGGAGCGACTGGACGACGGCGGGCAGCAGGGACACGGCCGCCCCGAGCGTCAGCAGGCCGGCGAACACCCCGGCGACCTGGACGTGTTCGATGCGGCGGCTGGCCCAGCCCGCGTACAGCCAGCCGGCCACCATGCCGAGCAGCCAGCCGGCGGCGAACCCGAGCGGCATGCCGGCCGGTTCGGCCCGGCGGACCTCGACCTCGAAGGTGCCGCCGGAGGCCGGGAGGAGGCCGTCGTTGTACCAGGCCACCATCGTCAGCACCAGGCCGTCCTTCGTGGCGGCCGGGCCCGGGCCGGTCCGCCAGCCGGCCGCGGTCAGCCGGGCGGCGACCTCCTCGTAGTATCCGGCCGGCTCGGGCATGGCGGTGCTCCGGTCGACCTCGTACCGGACGTACCCGAACCGGGCCTCGCCGTTGCCGTTGACGCTGAGCGCGTCGCGCCGCTCCAGGGCCGGGGCCGTGGTGCCCGGGGTGACCAGCGCGGCGATATCGCTCATCTCGGAGGCCGTGGGCAGCGGGCGGCCGGTCTCGCCGAACAGCCGGGCGCCGAGCGACGCGGTGGCGAACCCGGCGAGGAGCGCGACGGTGAGGGCGACGAACACCACGCTCCGGCTGCCCGGGCGCCCGAGACGGGCGCGGGGGGCGTGCCGGAGCACGTCCACGACCTCCCGGAGCCGGGGTGCGGTGCGGCCGGCGGCCTCGGCGGCCATGACCATGGTGTCCAGCAGCTCGTCCCGGCGCGGTCCCGGCGGGTAGGCGCGCACGAGCAGGCGGTATCCCCTCATGCCGGCACCCCCGCCGGGCCCTGTCCGAGCAGCCGGGTCGCGGTCGCCGCCTTGCGGCTCAGCCGGTGGGTCTCCGCGGTCAGCGCGCTGCTCCCGTCGCCGGTGAGCCGGTAGTAGCGGCGTAGCCGGCCCTCGACGACCTCCTCCCGGTCGACCGCCACGAGTCCTTCCACGGCGAGCCGGTCCAGGGCGGCGTACAGCGTCGCGGCGAGCAACCGCGTCTCGCCGCCGGAGAGCTCGGCGACCTGGCGCATCACGCCGTAGCCGTGGCGGGGCTGATCGATGAGGGCGGTGAGGATCCAGAACGTGGGTTCGCGCATCGGGCGGGCCATCCGACCAATATACAAATGAATTGACTATGTACCAACGAGTAGGTTGACCGTCAGGTCGTTCGATGGAGGTTGACGGATGAGGTACGCGGCGGTCGGGGACAGTTTCTCCGAGGGGATGGGCGACGAGCTGCCGGACGGCACGCCGCGGGGGTGGACCGACCTGGTCGCGGCCGGCCTGGCGGGCACCGCCGACGAGCCGGTGGAGTACGCCAACTTCGCCATCCGGGGCCGGCTGCTGCAGCCGATCGTCGACGACCAGGTGGAGACCGCGCTGGCGCTGTCACCCCCGCCGACGCTGATGACGCTCAACGGCGGCGGCAACGACATGATGCGCCCCGGCAGCGACATGCCCCAGCTCGTCGGGCTGCTCGACCGGGCCATCAAGCGGGTCACCGAGGCCGGCGTGCGCCTCGTCGTGATCAGCGGGGCCGACCCGGGCGACCGGCTGCCGTTCGGCGGCATGATCCGCCGGCGGGGCGAACTGCTCACCACCGCGACGATCGAGCTGGTGGAACGCTACGGCGCACAGCTCGTCGACGTCTTCCACGACGTCGAGATCCGCCGTGCGCCGTACTGGTCCGCGGACCGGCTGCACCTCAACGCCAACGGCCACCGGCGGGTCGCGGGCCTGGTCCTGACCGCGCTGGGCCGCCCCGGCACCGCGCACGTCGTCGACCCGGGCCCGGCCGAGAGCCGCCGGGTGCTGGCCGAGGCGAAGTACTACCGCGAGCACGTCCTGCCGTGGGTCACCCGGCGCCTGCGCGGTCAGTCCTCCGGCGACAGACGCTCCCCCAAGTACGTCGACTGGACGCCGATCAGCCCGGCCTGAGCCGTAACCGCCCGGTCATCGCCGGGACACGGGCGTGCCCGGCGTCATCCGCAAGGACCACTTCTACGTGGTCGGCTCCCCTACGTACACCACACGATAGGTGATCTCATCAGCCGGCTTCTCCTCTGACTGGATCTTGATGACGACGTAACGTTTCCTGTCGGTTATCACGCACACCAGCATGCCGGGCGCCACAGCTATCGCGGTGTCCCACCGGGGCGCCTCGGAACAGGCCTGTTCCGAGGCGGTCTTGACGACGTGGTACCGGGCGCCCTCGACGATTGGCCGGTCGCTGAGGAACCACTTGAGGCGCAGGTCCATACCGCTGGCTTCGATCGCCGGATCGAGATCGTCCCCGTCGTCGCCGTCCGCGATGACCGAGGGTTTCTCCGGGAGCAGGCTCGCCGATGATGCCACGCCACCCTGATCGCCGGATGCCGGGCCGGAGAGCAGGATCGGGCTCGAGAACGTCAGGAGCGCGCCGATCACCGCCAGGGCCACCGCGCCGACCGCTTCCCAGCCGAGTGCCTGGTTCCAGCGCCGGTGCACCATGACCAGGGCTATCGCGAAGATCGTGAGGCCACCGAGGGCAACCAGGCCGGCGCTCCACCGCGGCGGCAGGTTCCAGACGTTCGGCAGGTCGGCCACGAGACCGATGACGAGTGCCGCCGAGCTGATGGTCGACCCGATCGTCAACCGCGTCGCCCATGGGTGCCGGGTGGTCCCGGTTTCTTCCTGATCCATTGCTGTCCACTCCGCCAAGAGGAAAGCCAGGACTGTAGGGCGGGTGGAGCGTCTCAGACAGGTGAACTGACGAACGCCTCTGTCGGGGTCGCGACAGCCTGGACATCGTCGTGCTCGGCTGCGACGCCGTCAGCGAGCCGCACGAGGCCGCCACGACGTTCACGATCCGGCTACCCGCCGACCGGCCCGCGCCCCCCGAGCGTCATCCCGGCGGGGTGGCCGCCGGCGAGGTCAAGAGCGGCAGGCCGGGGCGGTGAAGCCCGGGTGGGCGCCGGCGGTGAAGCGGCAGCCGAAGTCCGCGGCGGCCACCGTGCGGCGGTTCAGAATCGCGTCGCCGGGTGGGCGGTGGCCGGTGCGGGCCCAGGTGGTCAGGTCGTCGAACGCGCGGGTGAGTTCGGACTGGGTGAAGTCGCAGTGGCCCACACCGCGGATCGCCCGGGAGACGAACAGGTTCGAACGGCCATGCGCCGCGGCGCGGCGGGCGTAGACCTGTTCCATGGAGAACGGTACGAACAGGTCGCCGATGTCGTGCAGGGACAGCACCGGGATCCGGGGGTTGCCGTCGACGCGGGGGATCCCGTCGAGGCCGGGGTCCGCGGTGGCCGTACGGCGTACCCGAAGCACTTCTTTGTTGAGCTTGCGTTCCGCGGCGGTGGGCAGCGGGCGGTCGGTGCTGCGGTAATAGGTGTGGCGGTTGTCGGTGACGTTGCCGGGCGCGATGCCGCCGGTGCCGCCGGAGACACCCGGGTAGAGGCCGAACAGGAACGGCAGGTCGGTGAACGGCTCGATGGACGGGGCGGCGTTCCAGTAGGCGAACGCGCCGTCGAAACCGGGCCGGTCCCCGCCGCTGCGCCGTTCCACCACGTCGGACCACGTCCGCCCGGTGATCGGGAGCATGCGCTTCACCTGGGCGCGCCACTGTTCGGCGTACGCGTCGGTGGGGTGCAGTGGGAAGGTGATCTGCACGCCGGTGAGGGCCGCGGCGGTGACGTTCGCGTCGAGGAAGTAGTCGTAGAGCTCGGTGTCGCCGAGCACGCCGCAGTAGGGCATCGCGGCGGTGAAGGCGCGGGGGTATTCCTCGATGCCGACGGCGGTGATGTGCCCGCCCATGGACTTGCCGCTCAAGTAGACGTCGCGGGCCCGCCGGCCGGTCTCCTGCCGGAAGATGTCGATCAGGGCGTGCGAGTCGCGGACGCCCTGGCCGACGTCGTAGCCGTTGGTGGCGTAGCTGGACGCGGCCCACGCGAAGCCCCGGGCGACGTAGTGCGCGCGCAGGTCCGGGTTGTCGACGTAGACGGTGGTGCCGGTGCCGCGGTAGCCGTGGGCGAACACGACGAGCTCGCCGTTCCACGCCCGGGGGACCTCGATGCGGTAGGCGGCGCCGTCCCGGATTCCGGTGTGGACCCGCGAGATCGGGGTACCTGAGGCATCGGTGAGGGGCCGGAACGGGGTGCCGTCGAGGTCGCAGTCCGGATCCGCGACCACATAACCGGGACGCGGACTCGGCGCCGGAGTCTCGCAGGCAGCCGCCGCCCGCGCCGGCGTGGCAGGGGCCAGCAGCGCCAGGACCAGCACGGAATGTTTCCACTTCATCACCACAGCGCTACCTCCCGGTAACATACAACGGCTCACGTCGATACCTGTCAAGGGCAAGGGTTTTCCCTGATTCGTCGAGGCCCGTCGATGCCTAACGTCCAGCTCACGTCATCAGGACGACCCATCGTCCGCCGGACGTAGAGCGCGCCCGACACCTCGGGCGGACAAGGAGTGCCCGCGTGAAATCCCGAATCCCCCTGGCGGTCGCCATGGCGACCGGCGCCGTGGCCGCAACGGTCGCGGTGGCGGTCTCCGCACCGGCAACCGCCCAGCCGACCTCACCCGCGGCGAGCCAGGCGAAAGCCGCCGACTCCGCCAAGGCCCTGGTCGCACAGCGCCCGGCCTACCTGCACGCCGGCGCCGACGACGGCTTCGTCCAGAAACCGGTGATCTCCTCGGCCGGCATGCAGTACGTCCCCTACGAGCGGACGTACAAAGGCCTGGACGTGCGCGGCGGCGACTTCGTGGTCATGACGGACTCCGCCGGCGCCACCAAGTACACCTCGGTCGCGCAGAGCGCCCCGATCACCGGCCTCGACGTCACACCGAAGCTCGCCGCGGACAGCGCCACCGCGCTGGCCCGCAAGCAGCTCGTCAAGACCATCGCCGACGAGGGCACCCGGCTCGTCGTGGTCGCCGAGGAGGGCTCGGCGCCGAAGCTGGCCTGGGAGACCACGGTGCTCGGCACCGGCGCGGAGGGCCCGAGCCGGCTCACCGTCGACGTCGACGCGCTCACCGGCACGGTGCTCAAGACCACCGAGCACGTCACCGACGTCGCGGGCACCGGCACCGGCTGGATCAACGGGTCGGTGTCGATCAACACCACCCTGTCCGGCTCGACCTACTCCCTGCAGGACCCGACCCAGACCACGCTGCGCTGCCAGGACGCGTCGACGAACACGACGTTCTCCGGCACCGACAACGTGTGGGGCAACGGCACCGGCACCAACAAGGAGACCGGCTGCGTCGACGCGTTCTACGTCGCGCAGAAGCAGACCGCGATGCTCTCGGCGTGGCTGGGCCGCAACGGCCAGAACGGCAGCGGCGGCGCCTGGCCGATCCGCGTCGGCCTGAACGACCAGAACGCGTACTACGACGGCACCCAGATCCAGATCGGCAAGAACACCGCCGGCCAGTGGATCTCCTCGGCCGACGTCGTGGGCCACGAACTGGGCCACGGCATCGACGACACCACCCCCGGCGGCATCTCCAACGGCAACACCCAGGAGTTCGTCGCCGACACGCTCGGCGCGGCGACCGAGTGGTACGCCAACAACGCCAACGACGCTCCCGACTACCAGGTCGGCGAAGAGGTCAACCTGGTCGGCAGCGGCCCGATCCGCTACATGTACAACCCGTCGCTCGCCGGCGACGACAACTGCTACTCCAGCAGCACCCCGAGCGACGAGGTGCACGCAGCGGCCGGCCCCGGCAACCACTGGTTCTACCTGCTCGCCCAGGGCACCGGCGGCAACGGCCAGCCCGCCAGCACCACCTGCAACAGCACCTCGATCACCGGCGTCGGCATCCAGAACGCCATCAAGATCATGTACAACGCGATGCTGCTGAAGACGTCCAGCTCGTCGTACCTCAAGTACCGCACCTGGACGCTGACCGCGGCCAAGACGCTCTTCCCGAGCGACAACTGCGCCACGTTCAACACCGTCAAGGCAGCCTGGACCGCCGTCAGCGTCCCGGCCCAGACCGCGGACCCGACCTGCACGGCCGGCGGCACCACGCCCCCGACCACCACGCCGCCGACGACCACCCCGCCGGCCGGCACCTGCACCGGCACCAACGCCACCGACGTGACCATCCCCGACAAGGGCGTGGCCGTCTACAGCGACATCGCCCTGCCGTCCTGCTCCAAGACGCTGACCACGGCCTCGATCGCGGTCAACATCGTGCACACCTACCGCGGTGACCTCACCGTCGCGCTGGTCGCCCCGGACGGTTCCGCCTATTCCCTGAAGGGCAGCAGCTCCTCGGACAGCGCGGACAACGTGAACACGACCTACACCGCCAACGTGTCGAGCGAGGCCTCCGCGGGCACCTGGCGCCTCAAGGTCCAGGACGTCTACACCGGCGACACCGGCTACATCAACAGCTGGACGCTCACCCTCTGATCCGACCCGTTCCACGGTGGGGCCGGTGCTCACGCACCGGCCCCACCCGCATGACCGGCCGACGTCATTCGATCACGTGCCGATCCAGCCGGTCACCACGGTACGGGCGGGGAGCTGGAGGCGTAGGCGGACGGCGCCGTGGGTGGGGACGTCCACGGTGAAAGCGCCGGTTTCGCCGATGGGGGCGGCCGTGGATGTTCCGTGGGCCGACTGGCAGTGGACCGTGCCCGCGGACGGCGGGGTCAGCTGGCCGGTGAGGCCCGGGCCGGGGTCGAGTTCCGCGTCGATGCGGTAGCCCTCGCCCTCGAAGACCAGCAGGCGGGTGGCGGCGCCGGAGCGGGTGGCCAGGGCCCCGGTGGGCAGCTGGCTGTCGAAGGACATCTCCAGAAGCGTGAGTTCCTCGTCGATCGTGCGCCAGGCGAAGGCCGCGCGGGCCGCCTCGGCGAAGTCCGGGGGCAGGGGCTCCTCGGCCAGGGCCTCGCGGAGCTCGGCGAGCAGGACGTCATCCCACGGTTGCTGCGTCACGCGGCGTCTCCTTCCGGGAGCCGGCGAGGGCGGCCAGGGCCGGGCACAGGCGCAGCTTGTCGACGCATCGGCCCCGGGTCGGGCCGATGCTTCCCACCGGTACGCCGAGCCGGGTCCCGATCTGTTCGTAACTGAGCGGGGGGTCGGCCAGGAGCAGGTCCACCAGGCCCCGGCAGCGCGGTGACAGCTGGGCGTAGGCGTCTCTCAGCGCCGACCGCCGTTCCGCCGCGAGCAGCTGCTCGTCGAGGTCCCCGGCCGTGGGGGCGGCGGTGTTGACGACGGTCTCGGCCGCGCCGTCGAGGGGGTCGAAGAGCCAGGTACGGCGGTCCTTGCGCAGCAGGCGCACGCATTCGTGGCGGGTCGTCTGGGCGATCCAGCCCGGGAGCGCCTCGGGTTCGCGGATGCGGTCGAGGTGCTCGACCAGCCGGAGCCACACCGTCTGGTTGACGTCGGCGGCGTCGGCGCGGCTCAGGTCGTACCGGCGGATCACGGCCATGACCAGTGGGCCGAACCGGTCGATCAGGGTTTGCCAGGCCCGTTCGTCACCGCCTGCGGCGGCCCGGGTGAGTGTGGCGACCGGCGCGGTCATGGGACGAGCACCCCGTAGCCTTCTTTCCAGTGCGGCTGATTCAGCAGGTGGTTCGCGGCGGCCCCGGCACTCAGGCCCTTCGTGCTCATCAGGGCGGCGATCCGGCCGGCCACGTGGGGTGCCGCGAACGACGTGCCGGACCAGCGCGCGAAGCCCTCGAAGTGCTGCTGGGGCGCGTTCTTGACGTCCAGCGAGCCGGTCACGTACGTGCTGGTGCGGGTGCCGGCGGCGCTGGCGTCGACCCAGGGGCCGAAATTGCTGTAGGACGCCGGCAGGACCGCGATGCCCTCGGTCTCGGCCGCCGCGACGGCGATCACCCCGGGCAGGGCGGCGGGCCAGGCCGGACGGTCACTCGCGGCATTGCCCGCGGCGGCGACGACCACGACGGTACGCCGTAGGGCCGCGATCCGGTCCGCGATCGGCAGCGGCGGCACGTCGTCCTGGGTGCGGCAGCCGAGCGACAGGTTGAGGATCCGGACGCGCCGGTCGAGGCGGTCGATCGCGGCGACGAGCATCTCCTCGTCGCCGATGCCGGTGCCGGACAGCGCGACCTCGGGGTCGAAACGGACACCGGGGGCCGACGCCCGCAGCACCCCGGCCACGAACGTCCCGTGGCCGCCCTGCAACGCGAGCTTGTCGTCGTACAGATAAAGGGTGTCCTCGTCGTCGGGTTCGGGTTGGTAGGCACCGCCGAGGCGTTTGTCGTGGAACTGGGCGGCGTCGCGCCAGATGCCGGTGTCGCAGATGCCGACCAGCACTCCCCGGCCCCCGCCGTGCGGGTGGGGCAGGGCCGGTGCGGCCACCGGGATCGGGCCGGTGCCCGGGTTGCCCATGATGTTGTCGTAACCGACGAGCACGTGGTGCGGCTGCACGGCCGGGGGCCGGCCCCGCCACTGGCCGCGCTCGCGCAACCGGGACACCAGGGCGGGGATGTCGGTGTCCGCGCCGAGGCGGAACCGGGCGACGGTGCCGAAACCGTCGTCGCGTTCGAACGGGATGCCGGCCCCGGTGAGCCAGCGGGTGACACGGGCGACGTCACGGCGGGCGACGAGCAGCTGGCCGGGGCGGTACAGGAATTCCGCGCCGGGTCCGGTGTAGGCGCGCACGTCCGGGTCGGCGGCCACCGCGGCGAGGAAAGCGGCGTCGTAGGGATCGGTGGGACCGTCCGGGTCGGCGGCGGCGGGACCGGCACCGAGCGGGAGCAGGCCCGCGCCCGCGGCCAGTGCCGACCATCGCAGCAGGCCTCGTCGGGTCAACTGGCGGGCCATTCGGGTCCTCCCTCACGGTGAATCCACAGGAATCGGGTGAAATCTAACCCCGTGCCGGGCACGGCCAACGGTGAAAGGCCGACATGATGGGCAAGTGGCGGGTACCGGACAGTCGTGGCGAGCCGCCGCCCAGGACGCGCTTGACGCGGTACAACGCGACCCCCGCGAGGCGCTCACCATCGGACGGTCCGTGGACGCCGGATCCGGCGACGACGGCGAGCGCTCGGTGGCGGTCCGGGCGCTCGGGCTCGCGTACCGGGAACTCAACGATCTCCCGCGGGCCGTGACCCACCTGCGCCGCGCGGTCCGGCTCGCCACCGGCGCCGGGTCGGCGGAGCTGACCGCCCTCGCCCGGATGAGCCTCGGGTACGTGCTGGCCAACAGCGGCCGCAACGCCGCCGCGCTGCGCGAGGTCACCGCCGCGCTGAACGACCTGACCGGCCTCGACGCGGGCCGCGCCCGGATGCAACGCGGCGTCGTGCTGCACTACGCCGGACGGTACGAGGAGGCGGCCCGCGACTACACCGCCGCGATCGAGATCGCCCGCCGGGAGCACGAACCGTTGCTGGAGGCCCGCGCCCGCAACAACCGGGGGCTGTGCCGCACCCGCCGCGGCATGGCCCGCGGCGGCGACGACCTGCGCCGGGCCGAGGAGATCTTCACCGCGCTGGGCCTGGACCTCGCGGCCACCGACACCCGGTGGAACCTGGGTACGGCCGCCGCGCGCCGTGGCGACGTGGCGGTCGCACTACGGGCGTACGCGGAAGCGGACCGCCGGTACCGCGAGCTGGACGTGCCCCGCCCGGCCCTCGCGCTCGACCGGGTCGAACTGCTGCTGTCGGTGCCGCTGCCGGCCGAGGCCACCGGGACCGCGGACGTCGCGGTCCGGGAGCTGCGGGCCCGCGGGATGGACTCCGACCTCGCGGAGGCGCTGCTGGCCCAGGCCCGGGCCGCACTCGCCGGCGGTGATCACGTGGCGGCGGCCGGACTGGCCCACGACGCCGGCGCGGCGCTGCGCCGGCAGGGCAGACCGGCGTGGGCGGCGCTGGCCCGGGCGGTGGAACTCCAGGCGTGCGGTGCCGGGGGCACGCTCACGGTGGCGTCGCTGGCCGGGATGCGGCGCACCGCCGGGCAGCTCGACGCGACCGGCTGGCCCGGCCAGGCGCTCACCGTCCGGATCGCGGCGGCCCGGCTGGCCACGGCGTCCGGACGCGACCGCGAGGCCCGCACGCTGCTGACCCGCGCGGCTCAGGCCCGGCGCGGCGGCACCGCGGCCCGCCGGGCCCAGGGCTGGCTCGCGGCGGCACTGCTGCACCGCCTCGACGGTGACGACGGCGGCGCACTGAAGGCACTCCGGCGCGGCCTGGACGTCCTGGACTCACACCGGGCCTGGTACGGGGCGACGGAGCTGCGCACCAGCAGCGGAGCCCAGGGCCGCGACCTGGCCGCCGAAGGCCTCGCCATCGCCCTCGGCCCAGCAGGTGGGGGCGGGGCCGACAGGGGCGGGGCCGACAGGGGCGGGGCCGGGCGGGCGGCGCGGGTGCTGGACTGGGCTGAGCGGTGGCGGGCGAACGCGCTGCGGATGACGCCGGTGGTCGCGCCCGCCGATCCGGAGCTGGCCGCGGTGCTGACCGAGCTGCGCGGGGCGAGCGCGGCCGTCGACGCCGCCACGCTCGCCGGGCAGCCCGCCGTGGCCGACCGGCGGCGGCAGCGGGTGCTCGAGCAGCGGGTACGGGAACTGACCCGCCAGGCCGCGGGCGCCGGAACGCTGACCCGGCCGCCCGGTGTGGCCGAACTCGCGGCCGCGCTCGGCGACGCCGTACTCGTGGAGCTGATCGCGCACCGCGGTGGGATCCTCGCCGTCGTGGTCCGCGACGGCCGGGCCGGGCTCCACCGGCTCGGCGCGCTCGCGGACGTCCGGAACTGCTCGCGGCAGCACCGGTTCGCGCTGCGCCGGCTGATCACCCTGCCCGACCCGGCCGCCGCGTGGGCCGCCGCCCGGCAGGCCGCCGACGCCCTCGACCGGCAGCTGCTCGCGCCGATCCGGGACCGCATCGGAGACCGGCCGCTGGTCGTCGCACCGATCGGGGACCTGCACGCGCTGGCCTGGGCCGCCCTCCCGTCGTGCGCGGGACGCCCGGTCACCGTGGTGCCCTCGGCCGCGTCGTGGCTGCGGGCGCGGACCGCCGCCCCGTCCGGCACCGGATCGACGGTGCTGGTCGCCGGGCCCCGCTTGCCCGAGGGTGAGCGGGAGGTCGCCGCGCTGGCCCGGTTGCATCCCGGCGCGACCGTGCTGACCGGGGACGCGGCGCGGGCGGCTGCGGTGACCCGGCACATGGGCGGGGCCCGCCTCGCGCATGTCGCCGCCCACGGGACGTTCCGGGCCGACGCGCCGCTGCTGTCCACGATCGAGCTGGCGGACGGGCCGCTCACCGCGTACGAGATGGAGGGTCTTGCCCGTCCCGCGGAGATCGTCGTGCTGAGCGCGTGCGACTCGGGGCTGTCCGCCGTGCAGCCGGGCGACGAGGTGCTCGGGCTGGGCGCGGTGCTGCTCGGCGCGGGGACCCGCACCCTGATCGCCAGCGTGCTCCCGGTGCCGGCCGGGCGGACCGCCGACCTCATGATCGGGTTGAACGAACGGCTCCGGGCCGGTGCGGGCCCGGCCGTGGCACTCGCCGGCGCCCAGCTGGACCTGACCCGCGACGGGGATCCGCTGTCCTGCGCGACCGCGGCGGCGTTCCGGTCCATCGGCGCCGGGTGACATCAGGCGGAACGGGTCGGCCGATCATCCGGAAGTCCGGGCGGTGCTTGGTCCGGTCGCGGCGGCCCGCCTAGGTTTGCCTGCATGCCCAATCCCACGTTCCACTACATCGCGGTCGTCGACGTCGAGGGGTACGGCCGGCGGACCATGCCCGTGCAGGCGTCGCTGCGCACGGCGATGTACGAGGTGGTGGAGAACGCGTTCGAGGACGCCGGCCTCGACTGGCCCGCGGTGAGGACGAACGACCAGGGTGACGGCATCCTCATGTTCATCCCGCCGTCCGCCGACCCGGTCGTCCTGGCGGGCCGGTTCGTCCTGGCGATGCACGAGAACCTGCGCGAGAAGGCCGGCTTCTTCTCCGCCGAGCACCAGATGCGCCTGCGGATGGCGCTGCACCAGGGCCCCTGCAGACAGGACAGCCGGGGCTGGGTCGGCGAGGCCATCAACACCGCGTGCCGCCTGGTCGACGCCGACGTCCTGCGCACGGCACTCGCGTCGGCGCCGGGGGCCACGATGGCGTTCATCGCCTCGGACGACATCCACCGCAGCGTCATCCGGCACGGCTTCCGCCACCTCGACCCGGCGACGTTCAGCCCGGTCGACATCGACATCAAGGAGGTACGGGAACGCGCGTGGATCCAGGTGCCGGGTCACCCGCCAGCATGAACGCCCGGTCGGTGCCGGGCAGGGCGACGAACTCGTCGCGGTCCGTGCGCCGGTATCCGTGCCGGATGACCGTGTCGTAGAAGCCGGAGGACACGATGCAGGCCAGCGTGGTGGTCCCGGTGTCACGTGCCGCCAGGCGGGTTGCCTCCTCGATCGGCTCCCCCAGCCATCCGTGCTCGTCGCGGTGGCACAGTCCCTGGGCGACCGCGACCCGCAGCTTCAACCTGAGCCGGTAATGCCTCGCCTGCTCCGTCAGGCAGGCCGCGAGTTCGCGCAGGAACGGCCCGCCGAGGGCCACCGCGTCCGTGCCGGGCGGGGCGAGCAGCACGACACCGGCTCCGCGGTCCAGCTGCTCGATCGTGTCCCAGTCCAGCCGCGCCTCCTGGAACGCGGTCGCGAGGATGCGGTACAGGTCGCTGCGGAGCTGCATCCGTTCGGGATTCGTCCGGGCGGCGAAGTCCTGGATCGACACCGCGACGACGTAGGTGAAAGCCCCGGCCGGGCGTGCGGAGCGGTCGATCACGGTCGCGTCGCCCGTTTCCTGTTCGAGCAGCCGCACCGTGGCGGGTTCGCGCAGCCACGCCCGCTGCTGCGCATCGCGCAGTGCGACCTGCTCCACCGCCTTCAGCGGGGTGGCCTCCAGCCCGCCGGCGACGAACGCGGCCAGCGGCGGACCCAGCTCCGCGGTCAGGCACGGTGCGGCGGTTCGTAGCCGCTGCTGGACCTCGGCACCGGGCGTGGCGGGTTCCGCGCCGGTGGCGAGCTCGCCGATGCGGTCCAGGAGCAGCCGCAGGTGGGGCGTGGCCTGTTCCTGCCCCGCCGCCCGGCGGAGCTGGGCGATCAGCATCCACCGGCGGCTCAGCCCGGTCTCGATCACCGGCCGCACGAGCCGGGGGAACCCGTCGGGATCGACAAGGCCGGCGACCGGGACGACGGCGCGGTCCAGCGTGTACGCCTCGAGCACCGTGTCGAGCGAGGTCCACGCGTTGAGCCAGACGTCCTGGGCGAGTTCGGTGCCCGCCTCGTCGAGGACCGCCACCAGGCGTGACCACGCGTAGGTCGCCTCGATCCGTGGGCGGCGCCAAGCCGGGACGTGACTGTTGCGCAGTGCCATGACATGCCGGCCGAGCAGCTCACCGACGGTGACCCGGGCGGCCCGGATCCCGGCGGTGTCGCCGTGGAAGAACGCCAGCACCGCGTCCAGGCCGGCCCCGTACAGCGCCGCGTCGACATCGTCCTCCCCGGCCGCCTCCGCGTCGGCGAAACTCGCACGGGCGGCGAGCAGCACCGCGCCGACGCCGTCAGCACCCGCGGCGGTGGCCGCCCGGAGCTGGTCCAGGCCGTACTCGTACGCCGCGCCGGGCTCGTCCCGCAGCGCGGTCAGGGTGGCTCTCAGCGGTTCCGCGATCGTCGGGTCGAGGCCCCACCGGTCGAGGGCCACCCCGAGCAGCCGGGGCAGCCGTCCGGCGTAACCGGGGTCGAGGTCACCGACCTGGTCCGGGGTCAGGATGAACAACGTACGCAGGGCGTTGCCGACCCCCGCCACGGCCAGGCGCAGTGCCCCCTCGGCGAACGCCGCCGCGACCAACGGCGAGTTCCCGATCGCGGCGGTGTGCCCGGCCAGCATCGCCAGATGCAGTCGCGCCCCGTGGGTCGTGACGAAAGACGGCGAGCCCAGCAGTTCATCGGTGGCTTCCATCAGCGCGAGCAGGCTCCGCTGCCGCGACAACCCGTCGAGCGCCGCTGCCACCGAGGACTCGGGGACGGCGGCCTCCGCGAGCCTGCGGCACAGCAGCGGAGCGAGGGCTCCGGCCGCCACGTCCCGGTATTCCTCCGGGCCGAGTCGTGGTGGATCGGCGTCGATCGCCGCCAGCAGGCGGTCGATCCCGGCCCGGGTCACCACAACGGCCGGCCCGGGCCGGGGGCGGCGATGACAGCCGAGTCCCGCAGGGCGCGGCGCACGAGGTGCTCGTCGGCGGTGGTCACCAGGATCTGCAGGCCGGGCGTCTCGGCGCAGAGCTGCTCCAGCGCGGCCAGGAGCGCGACCGCGTCGTCGTCCTGGACCTCCTCGGAGCGGGGGCTGTCGATCAGCAGCAGACCGGGATGGGTGGCGATGCCGTGACGGTGACCGCGGCGCAGCAGGGCCACCACGACGGCGATCCGCAACCGGAGCCGTTCCCCGGCCGACTGGGTCCGGAACCACTCCATGGGGCCGCCGGTCTTGAAGACCTGCAGCCGCCCGGACCGGTCGATGGCGACCCGGTCGAGGTTACGGAACCCGAAACCGCGCGCGAGGTCCGCGATGTCCGCGTTGAGGTCGTCGAACACGCCCTCGCCGGCCACGTTCTGGTCGGCGGTGAGCAGGTCGACCGCGGCGTCGAGCACCACGCGTACGTCGTCGTGGCGGTGCCCGGCCGCCGTCGGCAGCGTCTCCCAGGCGGAGGCGGCCCCCTCGAGACGGGCGACCAGCTCCCCCAGCTCACGGCGCCGGCGTTCGGGCCCGCCGGACCGCACCGTGTCGAGGGTCCGCTCGACCTCGGCCAGCGCGGACCGCCGGTCGGCGGCGTAGGAGGCGGCATCGTCGCGACGCACCGACGCCAGGTGCTCGGCGCGCCGGCCGGCCGCCAGCCGCCAGCGGGCCTCCTCCTCGGCCATCTCCGCCGCGTGCGGATCACGGTCACCGGCGGGTTCGGTGCACACGGCACAGACGGCGCCGGAGCGTTCCGCCGCCCGTCGTTCCGCCCGGATCGGTGTCTCGCAGCGCGGGCACACCTTGGGGTCGAGACCGTGGAAGAACAGCCCGGCGCTGCGGTCCTCCAGGAGATCGTTGAGCAGCTTCTCGTCGCGCCGGCGTTGGTGGCGCAGCAGCTCGTAGGTCTCGTGGGCGTCGCGCAGGCCCGCCTCGGCGGTGACGGCACGCTCGGTGCACCGGGAGACGTCGGCGAGCAGGGTCGCGGTCCGCGGCGGGTCCAGCAGGGAGTCCAGCTCGGTACGCGCGGAGTCCAGCCGCCGCAGCACCTCGGCCCGTTGCGACTCGATGAGGCGCCGCACCCGGACCGCGTCGGCGTCGGCCGCCCGCCCGGCCTCCTCGAGCTGGTCGCGGGCCGCTTTCAGGCGGGTCAGCAGCGCCGCACCGGGCAGGTCCAGGAACACCTGGAGCAGCCGGCCGGCGAGGCCGCCCATGACACTGTCGCCGAGCAGCGCCGGGTCCCCGCCCGGCGGCAGATAGAGCGCGCCGTAGTAGGACGGCCAGCCGTAGGTGGCCCGGCCCGAGGCCGCCTGCTTGGACGTCGACTCGAGCTCTTCGAGGTGGAGCAGCTCCATCATCAGTTTCTCGACCCGGGCGGCGAACACGGCCGGGGTCGTCGCGTGGATGACCTGCACGATCGCCCGCTCCGGCCGGGCGGTGCCGGCCCGGGCGAGGCTCACCGGGTCGGGCCCGGACAGCACCCGGCCCTCGACCAGCTCGCCATCCTCGACGGTCAGCCGGAAGCCGAGCGGCCGTCCGGCCACCACGGCGTCGCAGTCGAGGTGCCGCACCCAGCCGCGGACCACGCCCTGCAGATTGGCCCGCGGTGACCCGCGCAGGCACCAGGTGATCAGTTCGAGGACGCTGGTCTTGCCGCGGAGGTTGTCGGCGGCGAGGACGGTGAGGCCCTGCGCGAACCGGAACTCCCGGTCGAACGGACCACCCGGGTCGACCGTCCTGGTTCCCGCTATCCGCAGGCGGGAGAGCCGGATCGGACGCGACAGCGTATCGGTCAGAGCCGGGGCGAAGCCGTGATCACGGAAGATCCGCTCGACGGCCGGCACCGCCAGCCCGGTGCGGACGGCGACCCGGGTCGCGAGATCCTCCCCGTTCACGACGCGCTCACCCCCAGCACGACGGCGTACCGGTCCAGTCGCTCGCGCACCCGGGGAGCGATCGACCCGATGTGTTCACCGATCATGGTGTTGCGGTATTCCTCCTGCTCGTACTGCCGATCCTTGAGATGGGTGCCGCGCTGCCCGTCGGCGAGGCGGGCGACGAACCGGGTCCGCTCCACGAAGTACCCGAACAGGGGTTCCTCGCGCAGGATCCGGTCGGCCGCGTCCCGCCCCGAACGGGTGAGGTAGTAGTCGTGGCGATGGACCCGCGCACTGCTGCCCCGCTTGCGGCGCACGACGAGCCCGGTGCTCGTCAGCACGGCCAGTGCGTCGTCGAGGGATTCGTAGGCTCCGAAGAGGAATCGCAGCATCGGATACCGGCGTACGTGCGGTTCGTCGGAGTCGAGGATCGCGGCGGCCTGCCGGTAGCACTCGAGGTCGCCGTGGCGCTCGAACTCATTGAGCAGTTCGTCGGCGAGGAAGTCCGGATTGCGGACCCAGAAGTCCAGTTTCTGCAGACGGACCTGGCTCTCGAGCACAGCGACGGCATCCGGCGGCCGGTCGGCGGCCGGATGCTCGGTAGCGGCCGGTGGGGGCAGCGGTTCGGCGGCAGCGGCGATGATCAGCAGGATGCGGATCGCATCCTGCGCACGGCTGGTGGCGGGATTCCCATCGACCCTGGTCGTGGACACGGGCCGCATTCTAGGAAACATTACGGGCCCGCCGCCACACCCGGACGCATTACCCGGAACGCCTTATCAGGCGACCCGCTTCGGCGGGGGAATATTCCGGCTGTACTTTTGGCACGTTCGGCGGCATCGGGCACCGGAATCATCCTTGCGTTCCGGATAGGCCCGCCGCAAAATCGACTCACCCATGACGTGTGAGGGATATTTCGTGGCGTGCGGATTTTTTGGTGGCGTGAGGATTTTTGGTGGCGCAAGCCTGGAAAGATCTTCCTCTGGACCGGCCCATCAGCATCGAAGGACCGGGTGCGGCGATCTTGGCATTGTCGATCGAAACGTTACCGCCCGGCGCGCCGGCGATCATCGTCTATGCGGCGGCCGGCGAGCGGGGACCGGCCCCGATCATCGCGTCGTTGCTGGCGCTGCTGGACCGCAGCGCGCGCGAGCTGTTCCCGGTCTGGCTGCCGCAGGCCCGGCATCTCGACGGCCCGGCCGGCGCGGGCGTCACCGCGGCACGATCGATGGCGCTGCGCACGGCCGAGCGGCACGGTCACTACGGGCCCTTCCTGGCCGACCTCGCCGAGCGGGCCGTCACCCACCGGACCCGGCCGGGGAGCCGGCTCAGCGACGAGACCCGCGCGACCGGTCTGGCCAGGATCATCGCCGCCAGCTTCGACCGACCCCGCACCGCCCTTCTCGTACGGGTGCCCGACGCCCTGCCGCCCGTGTCTGAACAGGCGTTGGTGGCCGCCGCCCAATGGTTCTGCGATGCCGGGGCCTTCGGAGCCTGGTTCACCGGGGCACCCCTGCACGCTACCGACACCGTCGAACGCGTCCCGTTGTCCCTGCCCGCCGCCGCCACTCTGCCGCCCGCGGAGCCGTTACCGGCCGGCAGTGTCCGGTACCCCGCGATCGCGGGACACCCCCACCCGGCGAGCAGGGCCGAGCAGCTGCTGGAGGCGGCGCTGCGGACCGCGGACTGGGCCGCCGGCCGGGAGTGGAACCAGCCGCACCAGGTGCACCCGCTGACCAGCCCGGTCCGCCTCGACCTGCTCTGGCGCGCCGAACGCTGCGTCGTCGAGATCGACGGCCCGGAGCACCGCCAGGCGGATCAGTTCGCCGGCGACCGGCAACGCGACGTCCTGCTGCAACTTCACGGATACGCGGTGCTGCGATTCACCAATGACCAGGTCACCCAGCATTGCGATCTGGTGCTGTCACAAATTCGACAACTCCTTGTCGGCCGCCGGGCCGGGCACAACGAAAGGTCCCCTCATGTCTGACGTCAAGCTCTCTCTGCCGGAACGCGCATTACTGCTGATCCTGATGGCCGAGAACGTGGAATTGTCGAACCCGCAGATCGGGGAACGATTCGCCCCCGGCCTGAAACTGACCGGCGCGGGCAGGCTCAAATTGGACGACGCCAAGTTGATCGAATCCCGCAAGGGCGAGCGTGGCGCCTACTTCTTCACCATCACCGCTCAGGGCCGGGACTGGTGCCGGGAGGAGTTCGGCGGCGTCGTGCCCACGGGGGCGGGATCGGCCGGGCAGGCGCTGTACGCGGTGCTGCACGGACTGGGCCGTTACCTCGACCGGACCGGACTCGACCTGGTCAACGTGTACGGCGATCGGCCCACCGCCGTCGAACCCGTTCCCGTTGCCGACGAGCCCCCTACCGGCCAGCCCGGTTCTGGTCAGCCCGGTTCTGGTCAGCCCGGTTCTGGTCAGCCCGGTTCTGGTCAGCCCGGCGCGGCGGCGACGATCCCCGCCGACGAGATCGCGGTACGGATCCGGCGCGCCTACCGCAAGCTCGCCGACCCCGCGGGCGCCTGGATCGGCCTCGCCACGCTCCGGGACCATCTCGGTGAGGTGCCGAGCGCCGACCTGGACGGCGTGCTGCGGCTGATGGCCCGGATGCCCGGCGTGCGTATCGAGGAGGAGACCAACCAGAAGGCGCTGAGCGACCGCGACCGGGCGGCCGCGGTCACGATCGGCGCCCGGGAGCAGCACCTGCTGGCGATCGAGTCGCGATGAGCGATACCGGCATCAAGGCGCTCACCGGTCTCCGGATCAATTTCGCACCGACCCGCGACGACGTCTGGCACCGGTCGGAATTCCACGTCGACACGCTGCACCGCGACGTCGCGAACGCCGTCCTCGAGGCGATCGGCGACGCGCGGGAGAGCACCTCCGGCAGCCCGGTCGGGCTGGTGGTCCAGGGGCAGCGGGGCTCGGGCAAGACACACCTGCTCGGCTGGGTCCGCGAGCAGGTGCAACGCCAGGACGGCTACTTCTTCCTCGCCGGGCTGATGGACGGCACGCCGTTCTGGAACACCGTCGCCCACGCCATGCTCGACGGGCTGACCCGCCGGGTGGAAGGGTACGAGACCCAGCTCCGGGTGTTCCTGCGCCGGCTCACGCTGCTGACCGGGGTGCCGTTCGAGGCCCGGCAGGCCATCATCGGCGACGCGCCGCTCACCCGGGACGACCTCGAAGCCCTGATGAGGGCCCTGCACGAGTACGACCCCGCCGTCGCGAGCGCGTGCCGGCACACGGCACGCGCGGTGGCGTTGTACAACGCCGGTGACTACCGTGCCCGCGAGGTCGGCAACAACTTCCTGCTCTCCGACGAGGAATGCGAGCCGGGTGAACGCGGTCCATGGGCGCTGCCCCGGCGGGCCTACCCGGCGGAGCTGGTGGTCAGCGAACTTTCCTGGCTGATGGCACTCACCGGCCCGTCGGTCATCGCGGTCGACCAGATCGACGGTCTCCTCGCACCCCTGGCGAAGCCGGTCCACGGCGCCGACGAGCACGGATCGGTCCTGCTCGACCACATCGCCACCGGCCTCATGGACCTGCGCGAGAAGACCCACCGGACGCTCACCGTGGTCGCCGCCCAGCACTCCACGTGGGAGGTCATCCGTACCCATGCCCTCGCCTCGGTGCAGGACCGCTTCGTGGCCCGGCAGAACCTCGGGCGGATCCCCAGCCCCGGGGTCGGTCAGGCTCTTGTCGCCAAGCGCCTGGAACCACACTTCCGGGCGATGTCGTTCACCCCGCCGTACGCCACCTGGCCGATCCACGAGGACGCTTTCGACGAGGCCATGGACTTCATGCCGCGGGAGCTGCTGAGGACCGTCGCCGCGCACATCGCCTCGTGCGTCCAGGACGGAACGGTGCGGGAGCTGACCGACCTGCGCCTCCCGGACGCCGGTCAGGTCTCCCTGGTGCCGACGATTGCCGCGGTGGGCAACCTCGACGCGTTGGATGAGCGATTTCGAGGGCTGATGGCCGCGGCGGCGATCGGGGGTGCGCTGGCCCGGGACACCGAGGACACCGAACTGCCCGGTCTGCTCGCCGCGGGGTTGCAGGCCTGGATCACCGAGCAGGGCGACGCCGGGGTCACGTTCGAACAGGATCCGCCACCGAGTACGAAGCCGGCCCTGCACGCGCGGTTGCGGCGGACCATCGACGACGAGACCGAGCAGGAGGCGCACTGGGCGTTCCGGGGGATCTCGCCGGCGTATCAGGCGACCGCCGTGCTCAACCGGGTCCGCAGCGCGTGCACCGAGGCCGGGCTCGCCGGCGGGGTGCCCGACCGGCGGCTCTTCCTGCTGCGCAACACGCCCTTGCCGCCGACGCCCAAGAACAAGGAGGCGGCTGCGGCGTTCGAGGCTGCCGGGGGGCGGCGGCTGGAGGTCGGGGACGATGACCTGCGGGTGCTGTGGGCGCTTCGGGATCTGCTGGCCAAGGCGCCGGCTGATCTTGCCGCATGGCTGGTGTCGCGGCAGCCCACCCGGCGGGTGGCGTTCCTGCGGGAGGCACTGGCGGACGCCACCGCCGGGCTCGCCACCGGGCCGGCCACCGGAATGGCTGCGGGCCCGGCCGATGGGATGCGTACGGGCCCGGCCGCGGTACCGACCGGCCGGGCCTCTGGGCGGGCCTCCGTGCCGGCGCCCGGCGTCACGACCCCCGAGGCCACGGCGTCCGGCGTCACCAGGCCCGCAGTCACGAAGGACGATGCAGCGACGTCCGGCGGCACAAAACCGAGCGTCACGACGTCCGAGGGGGCGACGTCTGCGGGCACGGCGGGTGGGGGCGCGGCGTTCGGGGGCGCGGCGGCCGTACCCGCTGGGCCTGGGTTCTCGCTCGGGGTTTCCTGTGACACCGGCGAGCCGGTGGTGGCCGGGCTGGAGGCCCTTCGTAAGCATGTGGCGATTTTTGCCGGGTCCGGGTCGGGGAAGACCGTGCTGCTGCGCCGGGTGATCGAGGAGTGCGCGCTGCAGGGGGTCTCCGCGATCGTCCTGGATCCGAACAACGACCTGGCCCGGCTCGGGGAAGCGTGGCCGGAACCGCCGGCCGGGTGGGGGCCGGGGGACGCGGCGAAGGCGGCGGACTATCTCGAGAACACCGATGTCGTCGTTTATACGCCGCGGCGGGCCTCGGGGCGGCCGATCAGTTTTCAGCCGCTGCCGGCGTTCCGTGAGCTGATCGGCGACCCGGACGAGTTCGAGGCGGCGATCGAGTCGGCGCTGGCCACGCTCGCGCCCCGGGCCAAGGTGGACGGGCGGACGAGCAAGGCCGAGCGAGGGCGGGCGATCCTGAAGGAGGCGCTGGTCCACTATGCCCGGCGTAACCGGGAGACCACGCTGCGGGGCTTCATCGGCATGCTCGACGATCTGCCGGAGGCGGCGACCAGTTTCGAGGACGGGGCCGCGGCCAAGGTGGCCGCCGAGCTGGGGCAGGCGCTGACCGCCGCGACCGTGATCGACCCGCTCTTCGGCGGCATCGGCGAGGCCGTCGACCCCGGGGAACTGCTCACGCCGCGTACGGGAAAACGGGCCCGCGTCTCGGTCCTCAGCCTGATCGGTCTGCACGGCGACGATCAGCGCCAGAGTTTCGTCAATCAGCTGCAGATGGCGTTGTTCGCATGGGTGAAGAAGAATCCCGCCGGTGACCGGCCGCTGGGTGGGCTCTTCGTGATGGACGAGGCGCAGACGCTGGCCCCGTCGGGGGCGATGACCGCGTGCACCCGGAGCACGCTGTCGCTGGCGTCGCAGGCCCGCAAGTACGGCCTCGGCCTGATCTTCGCCACCCAGTCGCCGAAGGGGCTGCACAACCAGATCCCGGGTAACGCGGCGACGCAGAGCTACGGGCTGATGAACGCGCCGGTGCAGATCGAGGCGGCGCGCGAGATGGCCCGGGCCAAGGGTGGTGACGTGCCGGGGATCTCGCAGCTGCGTACGGGTGAGTTCTACCTCGCGCTGGAGGGTCATCCGTTCGCGAAGGTGCGGACACCGCTGTGCCTGAGCCATCATCCGCGGAGCCCGTTGACCACGGAGGAGGTCCTGGAGCGGGCACGAGCCGACTGAAAGATCCGGAAAAAAGATGTATTTGATCCCCCGCGAGGGGCTCTGGAGGGGTGCGGGACACGGATCGGCCGTCGTCCCGGATCGACAACGGGGGGATCAGATGTTCACCGACTCACCGGCCCGGCACCGCATCGTCGCGGGCGCCGCCGGACTGCTCGCCGCACCCGCGCTGGCCGGCCTCGCCGCGCCGGCGCTCGCCGCCGAGGACGTCACGACCGTGCCCGTCTTCGCGGTGGTGCAGGAGGGACTGACCGGCGACGAGGGCGCCGAGCTGGCCCGCACGTTCGGCACGCCCAACGCGCTCGAGGCCAACGGGTACTTCAGCTTCGTCGACCCGGTCGCCAACGCGCAGGTGCCGCTGACCGCGGTGCGGGGCCGGACGGTCAAGGACGAGTCCGGCCGGCCGGTCCAGGCCCAGCGGATCGACCGGGAGGCGCTGGAGCGGATCCGGCCGGTGAGCGACGAGACGGCACTGGAGCTGGGCGCGAAGCTGGTCGAGCAGTCGCGGCTCTCCCCCGGCCTCACCGCGGTGCCCGAGGTCAGCCACACCGAGCTGACCCTGACCGGGGCCCGGGCCGCCACGCACGCCGGCGACGCCCCGGTGCAGGTGTTCCCGCTGGACACGGTGGTCAGCTACCGGTTCGACCTGGCCGGGCTGCCGGTGACCGGGCAGGGCGCCAAGCTGCGCCTGACCGTCGGACCCGACGGCGCGGTCACCCAGCTCGCGCACGCGCTGCGCACGGTGGAGAAGTCCGGCGAGGTCGAGGTCATCGGCGAGAAGGCCGCGTACGAGGCCTGCGCCGCGCTGTACGGGCCCGAGGTCCGCCAGCAGGCCCCGACGCTCGGCTACCAGTTCCCCGAGCTGGCCGCCGACGGCGCGAGCGGCAAGGGCGGCGTGGCGGCGATCCTGCCGCAGTACACCTGCAACCCGGCCGACGGGGCCCAGGCGCACCGGCTCGTGCCCGCGGTCGAGGGTTCCGCGCCGGCCGGCAAGCTCGGCGCGGTCCGCAACGACGCGTCGATCAGCGCGTCGGTGTCGGTCGAGGGCGGCACCGCACCGTACTCGTACAGCTGGTCGTCGTCGAGCACCGTGCTCGGGTCCGCGGCCGGGGAATCGGTGGAGTACCGGCGGGAGCCGCGGGACCGGGAGGTCTCCGAGGAGCGGCTGACCGTGGAGGTCACCGACGCGAACGGGCTGACCGCCACCGCGTCCGTGGATCTGCCCGGTGACACCGAGGCGGCCGCGGAGCTGCAGCCCGGCGGGGGCGGCTTCGGCGCGCTGACGGTCGACAGGACCGATGTCGGGGTCGAGCAGACCATCGACGAGTGGAAGTGCGCCCAGGCCAGCGCGAACGGCTTCCGCACCGTCATGGCCGACCACGGTGTCGGTACCCAGTTCGACTTCCGGGGCGCGTCGGCGTGGGAGCGGGACTTCAAGGACCCGTCGCGGGGTGGGCAGGACAGCTCGTACGTGGACGACGTGGACGCCACCTGGTACACCGGGCACGGCTCGCCGAGCGGCTTCACGTTCAAGACGAACAGCGACGACAAGTGGATCACGCCGTCGGACGCCCGCTGGGGCAACCGCGACCTGGAGTGGCTGCAGCTCGAGTCGTGCCAGGTGCTTCGGGACACCAACGGCCAGCACGACTACTTCGGCCGCTGGCACCAGGCGTTCCAGGGGCTGCACATCCTCAACGGCTTCGACACGAACGCGTACTGCTCGGGCGGGGGCACGGGCGGGACGTTCGCCTCGTACCTCTTCCCGAGGAAGTTCCTCTGGTGGGAGGTCCGCCCGGCCTACACCGTGCGCAACGCCTGGGCCGCGATGGCCGTCGACCGGGAGCCGGCCGGGGTCCGTTTCCGCTCGATGGGCCTGGTCCGCTCGGACGGCGTGACCAATATCGGTGACTACTTCTGGGGCCAGGGCCCGGTCGGCCCGGACATCCTGCCGTCCTCGTCGCACCAGATGTGGTCGCTGTCCGGCGTGGTCTAGACAATCATCCGAGGGTACGGGGCGGGCGTCGCGAGACGTCCGCCCCTCAGCGGCTCAGCCACCACACGTCATGGGTGGTCGAGGCGGCGCCGGCACCGCTGATCTCCAGGCGGCCGTGCGCACCGAAGTCCAGCACGAGGCCGCCGTCCTCGCGCTCCCGTGTGTTCTCCAGGGTGCGGTTCAGCAGCCGGCAGAGCAGCACGAGCCCGGCCTCCAGGTCGTCGGCGTCGAGGTCGAAGCGGTCCGGGCCCAGGGTCCAGCCGGTGTCCAGCAAGAGCCGCGTCTCGCCGGCGGTCGCGGTGTCGCACAGCGTCAGGAACAACCATGCCTGCCTGATCCCCACCTCGACGACGAGAGCACCCGGACCCGGTTCCATGATGGACCACTGTACGACGTGGCAGGTCAGGCGGTGGCGGTGACGGCGGCGTGGGCTCCGCGGCGCCAGGTGAGCTCCGCGTGGTCGAAGCCGGCGGCCCGGGCGGCCCCGAGGTGCCAGGTCTCGTCGGGGGTGAAGTCGGCCGCCGGGCGGGTCGCGAACACCGCGCGGCGGCGGCGCATCAGGGGTGGCAGGGCCGCGCCGACCTCGTCCCACCAGCGTTCCCAGGCCAGCACGGCCTCGGCCGCGGTGGCCATCGACGGCAGCTCGCCGGTGGGCATCAGGTCGGCGACGACCAGGGTGCCGCCGGGGCGCAGCAGCGAGCGGGCCTCGGCGTACAGCGCGGCGGCCCGGCGCGCCGGCAGGTAGTGCAGGGTCATGACGACCGTGATCAGGTCGAACGGCGCCCGGTGGGCGACGGCGGCGGGCCAGGTGGGCGCGCCGAGGTCCGCTTCGTGGACGGTGACCGCGCCGCCGGTGCCGGCCTCGGCGAGCGCCAGCAGGACCGGGTCGAGGTCGAGCAGGTCGACGGTGGCCGACGGCCAGCGGGTGCTCAACCGTCCGGCGAAGACGCCGGGGCCACCGCCGATGTCGAGGACCCGGGCCGGCGTGCCCGCCGCCGACGCCACGGCGTGCTCGAACTCCCGCATGCCGGGCATGAAGCCGTTCATCATCTCGTCCCAGCAACGGCGCCAGTGGGTGAGTCGTTCATGCTGCAGGAGCGGGACCATGGACGGCATGGCATCACTGTAACGGAAGTCGTTTTCAGTAAGAGCTGAGACCCGTGAGAACCGCCAGCAACCGGTCGACCTCGTCGACGGTGTTGTAGACGTGCAGGCTGACCCGTACCGAGGTGGTCCGCTCGCCCTGTGGGCTCTGGCAATGGTCGTCGGAACGGACCATCAGGCCCTCGCCCGCGAGGATGAACCCCAGATCGTTGGAGCCGATGTCCCGATGGCGCAGCGTCACGATCCCGTGTCGCTGCTGCACCGGGGAGTCGGCGGCCAGCGAGGTCTGACAACCCAGCATCTCGTACGGGTCGAGCCCGCGCAGCCCGTCGGTGAGCCGCGCCGCCAGGGCCACCGTCCAGCGCGCGATCCGGTCCGTACCGGCCGCGTCCAGCCAGTCGAGGGCGGCCACCAGGCTGACGATGCCGGCGGTGTTCGGGGTGCCGCTCCACCCGCCCGGCGCGAACCGGGGGCCGCGCCGGTTGCGGGACCACACCACGCCGGTGCCGGGCAGCGCCATCGCCTTGTGGCCGGAGAACACCACGAAGTCGACGTCGAGCTCGGTCACCGACAGCGGCAGATGCCCGGCGCCCTGGGCGGCATCCAGGCAGATCACCACGTCCGGGCCGGCCGCCGCCCGCATCCGGTGCACGTTCATGTCGCCGCCGTACACGTGGTGCACGTGGGTCGCGGCGATGAAGCGGGTGCGGGAGGTGATCAGCGTGGCGAGGCGGGCGTAGTCGTAGTCGTGGGCGGCGTCGTACGGCAGCGCATGCACGGTGACGCGCACGCCCTGCCGGGCCAGGACCGCCACGGCGTCCAGCCAGGGCACGAGGTTCGCGCTGTGGTCCGCGTACGGGACGATGATCTCGTCGCCGTCGCGCAGCCACCCGGGGAGCCAGTCGAGGGCGACGGCCCGCAGCCCCTCGGTGGTACCGCTGACGAAGTCGACGCCGGAGCGGGCCGGGTCCGGATCGGCGAGGAACCCACGGACCCGGTCGCGGGCCTGATCGATGCGCGCGGTGGTGCGGTTGGCCCAGGTGTACGTGCCGCGCCCGGCGTTGGCGTTCTCGCCGGTGAGATACCGCGTCGCCGCGTCGAGCACAGCCCGGGGCTTCTGCGCGGTGGCGGCGCTGTCCAGGTACGCCGACCCCGGGTTCGCGGTGATGATCGGGAACTGTTCGCGCAGGCCGGCGGCCCAGTCCCGCAGCTCGTCGGGGAAGGGCGCCACCTCAGTCACGGACCAGCTCGGCACCGGCATCGCGCCAGGCGATGATCCCGCCGTCCAGCGAGCGCACGTCGGGGTGGCCCATCCGGGTGAGCAGCGCGGCGTAGCGGGCCGATTTCTCCCCCACCGGGCAGACCAGCAGCACCGGCTGGCGGCGGCCGAACGGGAGGCCGCCGTGCACGAGCTCGGCGAACAGCTCGTCGACGATGTTGATCGACCGGTCGATGTGCAGGGAGCGGTAGGCGAACGGTCCGCGCAGGTCGACGACGAGGGTCTGCTGCTCGGTGATCCACCGCTGGGCCTCGGGCACCCCGATGGTCCGGGTGGCCGCGAGCTCCGCGCCGGTCAGGGTGTGCACCGAGTGCTGCCGCGACGGCTGGCGGAACAGCTCGGGGCGGCGTTCCCGCAGGTAGCTCAGGTAGCTCTCGACCCGGTCGCAGACGATGAAGACCGCGGTCCGGCGCTCGGTGAGCGTCGCGTCGACACCGCGCAGGTACCGCACGGCCCCCTGGTACGCGCCGCCGCCGGTGGGGCCGGCGAGCGTGCCGCACCGGCGTACCAGGGTCAGCAGGCCGTCGATCGCCTCGTCCGCGCTGACCGTCTCGACGGTGTCGTAGACGCCGGGGTCGAACAGGCCGACCTCGTGGACCTCGTCGATGGTGCGGATGCCGGGGATGAAGTCCGATTTCGCGGCGACCAGACCGACGACGGTGACCTCCGGGTTGTGCTCGCGCAGCACGCGGGCGACGCCGGTGGAGGAGCCGGCGGTGCCGACGCAGGCGATGAAGTAGTCCGGGGCCCGGCCGTCCAGGTCGGCGACGATCTCGGGGCCGGTGCCCCGGGCGTGCGCCTCGGCGTTGAGCTCGTTGAAGTACTGGTCGGTGTGCAGGTACCCGGCGTCCGAGGTGGCCAGCGTCGCGTACATCCGGGTCAGCGGGTCCTCGGTGTCGGTGGGATCGAGGCACTCGGCCTGCCCGGGCAGCTCGTCGATCTCGGCGCCGAGCAGCAGTAGCAGGTCCTTGATCTCGGGGACCTTCATCCGGTTGGTGACGCTGCGGAACGACAGCCCGTGCATGCCGGCGATCACCGCGAGGGCCTTGGCGGTGTTGCCGCTGGAGAGCTCGACGACGGTGTCACCGCGCTCGGCGGCGGCGCGCAGCCCGGGGCGGACCATGTGCCAGGCGGCCCGGTCCTTGACCGAACCGAACGGGTTGAACAGCTCCATCTTCGCGTAGAGATCGATGTTGCGCAGGCCGTGCACAGCCTCGTCGATGCGGACCAGCGGCGTGTCGCCGATGATGTCGGTGACGCTGTCGTACCTCAAGCTGCTTCCTCCACGGGCCAGTACCGGTCGTCCAGGCACCATTGCCAGCCGTCCGGGGTGTCGCGCACGGCGACGGTGCGGGCGGGCGGTTGCATCAGCGCGTTGCCGGCGCTGAAATCCATGCAGTAACCGGCGGTGTTGGCGAACGCGAGCACGTCGCCGGGGCGCGGCAGAGCGGGCAGCGTCACCTTGCGGCGGGTGATCAGGTCCGATTCCAGGCACAAATTCCCGAGCAGGAAGACCTCCACCGGTACGGACCGGTGGTGAGGTTCCCTCAGCAGTACCGGATCCATCAGGACGCCGTGGTCCTCGATGCTGACGTCCCTGGCGTTGCAGGCGAGGCTCACGAGCGTGTCGCCGGTGCCCCCGGTGCGTACCTCGACGACGGAGACCAGGACCGCGCCGCACTGGTCGAGCAGGGCGCGGCCGGGCTCGATGTACAGGTCGTACATGGTGTCGAGCAGCAGGGTGCCCAGGTCCTGGCCCAGCGACGGGGCCCCGGTGGCGAGGAGCCGGTCGAGGTACGCGGCGCCGGCGCGCGGACGGTGGCCCGGATAGGCGCCGAGCGAGCCCCGGATCGTGCCGCCCTCGTTGCGCAGGCCGTACCCGTAGCCGTTCCAGGTCATCGGGGGCCGCCGGCCGAGGACCGCGGCGGTCAGCTCGGTGGTCCAGTCCTGCCACCGGGCCGGGTCGGCGAGGTAGTCGACGCCGAACCCACCGCCGATGTCGATCGCCCGAGGGCGCAGTCCGCGCTGATGGGCCTCGTCCATGGCGTGCAGGCAGCCCTCGAGCGCGACGGCCTTCTCCGGCAGGCTCTGGCTGTCGAGGTGATAGGCCACGCCGTGCAAGTCGAGCTCGTCGCGGTGCTTCTCCAGCACCTCCCACAACGGGCGCAGGTCGCCGGCCCCGGTGCCGAAGCGGCTCGGGCGGGTCAGCACGTTGGTGCCGGTGGAGGTGAACCCGGACAGCCGCGCCATGACCCGTACCCGGGCAAGACCGTGCCTGACGACAAGCTCGGCCAGCGTGCTCAGCTCGGCCACCGAGTCGGCGTTGACCGTGACGCCGGTACGGGCGGCCAGCCAGAGGAAGTCGCGGGTCTTGGGCCCGGTGGCCATGATCCGGTCCGGGGTGAAGCCGGCGCCGAGGGCGTGCTGCAGCTCGCCGAGCGAGCCGACGTCGATGCCGGCGTCACCGGCGGCGAGCGCGCGGACGAGGGCGCTGGAGCGGTTGGCCTTGTGCGCGTAGTAGATCTGACCGTCGAGGTGGTGCTCGCGGTAGACCGCGCGAAAGGTCTGAACATTGCGGGTGACCTGCGCCGGCAGGACCAGGTTGAGAGGGGATCCGAGCGCGGCGACGAGCTGGTGGAGCAACGCGCGCTGCCGCAATACCGCTCGCAGCTCACCTTCCACGCGCGGTTCAAGACGCGGCGCCATCAATCTCCCCCGGTGGGCGGACCCTCAAGGTAATCGATGCGTCACCGGACGGCTACCCTATGCAATTTTGCGCATGTGGGCATGTGGTTCGCAGATCTCTCAACCCGGGTTTCCCGCGACCGATGAGAGGGCTCCCCGACAAGTTCCTTGGAGGAACGCATGCCCGTGCCGAAGCCGATGCGGTGGTCCCTCGCCGCGGTCCTCGTCCTCACCACCGCCTCCGGTTGTGGGAGCACCGCCGCGATGACCACCGTCAGCTCCCCGCAACGCGGCGAGATCGGGATCGCGCTGCCCACCACCACGTCCGCCCGATGGGTCGGCGACGGCGAGAGCATGCAGCGCCAGTTCGAGCTGCTCGGCTACCGGACCGACCTGCAGTACGCCGAGGACGACGTCAACAAGCAGATCAGCCAGCTCGAACAAATGATCGCCGAGGGCGACAAGGCCCTCGTGATCGGCGCGATCGACGGCTCCGCGCTCAAGGACGTGCTGGCCAAGGCCGCCGCCAAGAAGATCCCGATCATCTCGTACGACCGCCTGATCCGGGACACCCCGGACCTGAGCTACTACGCGACGTTCGACAACTACAAGGTCGGCGTGCTGCAGGCCACCTCGATCGTCGACGACCTGGGCCTCAAGAAGGGCAAGGGCCCGTTCACGCTCGAGCTGTTCGCCGGATCAGCCGATGACAACAACGCCACGTTCTTCTTCAACGGCGCGATGAGTGTGCTGCAGCCGTACATCAGCGCGGGCAAGCTCGAGGTCGCCAGCGGTGAGACCGCGTTCGCCAAGGTCGCCACCCAGCGCTGGGACGGCAAGATCGCCAAGGCCCGGATGGCGAGCCTGCTCAGCTCCACCTACACCGGCAAGCGGGTCGACGCGGTGCTTTCGCCGTACGACGGCATCAGCCGCGGCATCATCGAGGCGCTCAAGGAAGCCGGCTACGGCGGCTCCAAGGCCCTGCCGGTCATCACCGGGCAGGACGCCGAGCTCGATTCCGTGAAACTCATCGTGTCGGGTGAGCAGAGTGAGACGGTTTACAAGGACACCCGGGAGCTGGCGAAGGTCGCCGTCCAGATGACCAACTCGCTGCTGACCGGGGGCAAGCCCGAGGTCAACGACACCAAGCAGTACGACAACGGCGTCGAAGTGGTGCCGACGTTCCTGCTGCAGCCGGTGAACGTGGACAAGTCCAACTACGAGCGCGTGCTGGTCGACGGTGGTTACTACACCGCAGACCAGATCAACGGCTGAGTTCACGGGTCATCGACGCAGAACAGGAGTGACACGCATGAGCACCCGACGCGGCGCCGTACAGCGCTTCAACGACCTTTCCGTACGCACCAAACTGAGCGCGCTCGTCGCGGCGAGTGTCGCAGCGCTGGCCACCTGCCTCACGGTCACCGTCGTCAACAACCGGACCGCGGAGCGTACGGCCGACGAGCTGGTGAACCTGAACGCCGCCAGCGCCCTGGTGCTGCAGCTGGACCGCGAGGCCAGCGAGCTCAAGGTCAACGGGCTGGAAGCGGCGATCCGCAGCGACCCCGGCGCGCAGGTCGCCCTGCTCAAGGACCAGGTCGCCGTCACCGGCGACCTGATCACCAAGCTCGACGCGGTGACCCTGCCCGGTGGCCTGGACGCGGCGGTCGAGCGGATCAAGACCGTGACCGCCGACTACTCGGCCACGCTGACCCGGTACGTGGCCGGCGCGGCCGCCGACCCGGCCAGCGCCCGCCTCTCGTGGGAGCAGATCGGTGTCGACAACTACCTGATCAGCTCCGTGCTCACCAACGAGCGCGGGCTGTTCGCGGACACCGTCACCAACGCCCAGCGGGCCGCCGAGGACAGCCGGGCCCGGGCCGAGCAGATCCTCTGGCTCACCGTCGCCCTGGCCGCGGTCGTGGTCGTCGTCCTGGCCTACTTCGTGGTCAAGTCGATCACCCGGCCGCTGCAGCGGGTCCAGATCGCCCTGCGCGCCATGGCCGACGGTGACCTGACCGTCGACTCCGGCGTCCAAGCCCGCGACGAGGTCGGCCAGATGGCCCACGCCCTCGACGAGGCCCAGGCCAACATGCGCCGCATCGTGTCGTCGGTGGCCGGCTCCGCCCAGGCGGTCGCCGCGGCCGCCGAGGAGATGTCCTCGACGTCCAGCACCATGAACGACTCGGCGGCCCAGGCCGCCACCCAGGCCCACGGCGTGTCCCAGGCCGCGGCCGGCGTCTCCGAGAACGTGTCCCTGGTCGCCAAGGGCACCGAGGAGATGGGCGCCTCCATCCGCGACATCGCCCACAACGCCACCGAGGCGGCCCGGGTCGCCGGGCAGGCGGTCGAGGTCGCGGAGGCCACCACCGCCCAGGTCGGCAAGCTCGGTGAGTCCTCCACCGAGATCGCCACGGTGATCAAGGTGATCACCGCGATCGCCGAGCAGACCAACCTGCTCGCCCTCAACGCCACCATCGAGGCGGCCCGGGCCGGCGACGCCGGCAAGGGCTTCGCGGTGGTCGCCTCCGAGGTCAAGGACCTCGCCCAGGAGACCGCCCGGGCCACCGAGGACATCTCCCGCCGGGTCCAGGCCATCCAGTCCGACACGGCCGGCGCGGTCACCGCGATCGGCGAGATCACCTCGGTCATCGCCCACATCAACGACTACCAGGCCACCATCGCCTCGGCGGTCGAGGAGCAGACGGCCACCACCGAGGAGATGAGCCGCAGCGTCGCCCTGGCCGCGGCGGGTGCCGGCGACATCGCCACCAACATCACCGGCCTGGCCACCGCCACGCAGGTGAGCACGGAGGGCATCGCCCAGTCCAAGCAGGCGGTGGGCGAGCTGAGCACGATGGCCCACAACCTGCAGACGCTGGTCAGCCACTTCCGCTACTGATCCACCACGAAGCCGGTGCCCCCATCGATGGCGGCACCGGCCTCGTGCTGTCCCTGTCAGCCCGTTTGCCCTGACGAGTCAGCTGACGTGCCTGTTCTGGCGACCGGTGGACCCGCCACCCCGAGCAGGCCCCCGGCGTCAGGTGGCGGGCATGGCCGGGGAACGCTGCCCGAGCCACTGCTCTGCGCCCCAGGCATGGAACCGCTCCACCTCGGTGAAGCCCAGTTTCGCCGCGAGGCGCATCGAGGCGATGTTGTCGGACCGGGTGAAGAGCACGACCGGCTCACCGGGCAGGGCGTCGTCGAACCAGTCGAGGACCGCGGCGCACGCCTCGGCGGCGTACCCGGATCCCCACGCCCCGGGCAGGAACAGGTAACCGAGGTCAGCCTTGCCGGCCGCGGCCGGGCGACGGTCCTGCGGCACCCTCCGGAGCAGGACCTGGCCGATCATCGCCCCGTCGAGCTCGACGACGAAGCTCCCGGGCCACCGCTCGGGCGTCGCGGGCATCTCGCGCTCGGTCGCGGCCCGCGGCTGAGGTCCGCCGAGGTACGTGTTCACCTCAGGCGACACCAGCAGCTCGATGAACGCGGGCCGGTCCCGGGCCGCGGATTCCCGCAGCACGAGCCGCTCGGTGCGGATCGGTTCGGGTGGCCAGACAACGGGTCCGAGCTCCATCATGCCGGCCAGCCAACCAGCAGTCCCGGCCGCGATCAAGACCACCCCCGCGGCGATCGACCGCGCAGGCAGAAGGGGCACCCGGCAGGGTCGCGCAGGACCCGCAAGCCCGGACCGTCTCGGTCGTCATGCCACGTGACACCGGCACAGATCGCGGCGACGCGTGCTACGGCATGCCGCCCACACCAGCAACAAAACGACGGATCACTCTTTGTTTCTCGATGATCGCCATCAGGGCAGCGACAAATGGAGCGGGTTCCAGATCACCCCGGATCGCCAGTTGCTGGCTGTAACTGGCGCAGAGGGCCACGAACACCTCGGCGATTTGTGCGGCGTCCTGACGCCGTTCGGGCACCAGCTCGGCGACCGCGGCCCGCTTGGCGGCGAGCTGCTGCCGCACGACGACCGCCAGCTGCGGCGACACCGCCGCCTCGGCGTAGATCTGGGCGACCAGCCGGGCATGGTCGGTGTCGCGTGCCGACCTGCGCACATGCTCGAGGAAGCCGGCTACCGCCTCGGCGGTGAGCGCTCCCGGCAGAGCCTCGGTCCCCTGCTCGCAGACGGCCACGACGATCTCGTCCTTGCTGGTGAAGTACCGGTAGATGGCTCCGTTCGAGAGCCTGGAGGAATACCTGAAATCCCTCCGCCTGGAACTCAGCGACGAGCACTACCGACGGCTGGACGAGGTCAGCGCACCCCGGCTGGGGACCCCGCACGAGGACGTCGCCGCCGCCCTGAGCCACGGCGCCGACGGCGACCGCACGCTGCTCCAACCGCACGGGGTCCCCGTCGTCTGATCGCTATCGACCGAACCGCGGCGCCGGCGCCGGCTGGGTGATCCCGTCACGCTTGCCAAAGGTCTTCCGGTACGCCAGGTGCGCGTCGACGACGGCCTCCGAGCGCGACAGCACCGGGGCGACACAGGCGTCGGACGCTTCGAACACCGCGGCCCACTCGTCGCGGGTCCGGGAGCGGAACGCCGTGGCGAAGCGTTCCCGCAGCACCGGCCAGCCCGCACGGTCGTACTGGGTGGGCAGTTCACCGTCCACACCGAGCAGGCGCACGAACTCGGCGTAGAACTGAGGCTCCAGGGCGCCGACCGCGAGGTAGCCGCCGTCCGAGGCCTCGTAGACGTCGTAGAACGGGGCCCCGGTGTCGAGTAAGTTGAGTCCTCGCTCATCTTGCCAGGCTCCGGCGGCACTCAGGCCGTACAACATGGTGGTGAGATGGGCCGCGCCGTCGACGATGGCCGCGTCGACGACCCGGCCGGTGCGATCCGGGTCGCGCAGCGCGGCGAGCAGGCCGACCACCAGATAGAGAGAGCCGCCGGCGAAGTCGCCGAGCAGGTTGACCGGCACCTGGGGTGGCCCGCCGGCCCGGCCGATGGTGTGCAGGGCGCCACTGACGGCGAGATAGGTGATGTCATGGCCGGCGGTCGCGGAGCGGGGACCGTCCTGACCCCAGCCGGTCATCCGGCCGTAGACCAGCCTCGGGTTGCGGGCATGGACATCGGCCGGGCCGACACCCAGACGTTCGGCGACCCCGGGCCGGAATCCCTCGATCAGGACGTCGGCATTCCCGGCGAGGCCGAGAACGATCTCCCGGCCGGCGGGTGTCTTCAGGTCAGCAGCGATGGTGCGCTTGCCACGATTTAGCAGGTCATGCCGAGGATCGATGGCCAATGGCGACGGCGGTCCGGGCCGGCGGGCCGGCTGCGGCGCCGGACCGGCCGGGCGATCGGCGGCCGGCGGTGGCCCGGCCGAGCGACCAGCGGTCGGCGGCGGGCCGGCCGGGCGACCAGCGGCCGGCGGGCCGGGACGGTCGACGCGGATGACGTCGGCCCCGAGGTCGGCGAGCAGCATGGCGGCGAACGGGGCCGGCCCGATCCCAGCGAGCTCGACGACGGTGAGTCCGTGCAACGGTCCCATGGCAGGTCCTCAGCCCTCAGCGAAGGTCGGCAGAACGGGAGTCGGCGGGCCACGGCACGGCAGGCCCGGCCACAGGCGAGCCGGCGGACCCGGACGCGGGCGGGGCGACGGGCGCGGGCGGGGCGACGGGCGCGGGCCCGCGCGGGACAGCGGGCCTGGGCGAGACAGCGGGCCTGGGCGAGACAGCGGGCCTGGGCGAGACAGCGGGGCCGGGCGAGACAGCGGGCCTGGGCGCGGGCGTGACCGGGGTGACGGGGTGGAAGTCGGTGGGGTCGAGGTGGGCGGTCCGGCGGCGGTATTCGGAGGCGGGGCCGGGCCAGTTGGTGACCACTCGGCCCGCCTGGTTGCGGTACCAGCTTCGGCAAGCGGTCCAGACGCTGGTGGCGAGACGCTTCTGGAGGGCGTTGTCGTAGGAACGGGCCACTTCCGGCCGTACCTCGAGGGGATGTGTTGTCGATTGCAGATGGTCGACGGCCTGGACTATGTAGCGGGCCTGGGATTCGTGAAAGTAGACGACCGAGGTGTTGCCGGTGTTCGTGTTCGGGCCGTAGACCAGGAACATGTTCGGGAAGCCCGGCACCGTCATGCCGAGGTAGGCGTGGGCGCCCTCGCGCCAGGCGCCGGCCAGCGTCACACCGTCGCGGCCGGTGACGGTCAGCGACGTCAGGAATTCTGTCGCGGTGAAGCCGGTGCCGTAGACGAGGATGTCGCATTCGTGGTGCTGCCCGTCGGTGGTGCGGACGCCGGTCCCGGTGATCTCCTGGATCGGGGCGGTGACCAGATCGACGTCCGGGCGGGTGAGCGCGGGCAGCCAGGTGCTGGTGAACAGCACCCGCCGGCAGCCCATCGGGTCGGTGGGGGTGACCCGGGCGCGCAGGGCGGGATCGCGGATCTGCCATCGGCGTTGAGCCCGCGAGACGGCCCGCAGGACGGCGCCGGTGAAACGGTTGCCGAGCACCGCCGTGCCGGTGAAGACGGTCATGGCCCAGGTCCCGGCCCGGGCGGGTCGCATCAGGGTGGGGAAACGGCGGTACAGCGAGCGGCGCGCGGTGCCGTACCTGCGGTCGGGTTTGGGCAGGGTCCAGGGTGGGGTGCGCTGGAAGACGGTGACCCGCTCGGCCCGGCCGGCGATCGCGGGGACGAGCTGGACGGCGCTCGCGCCGGTGCCGATGACCGCGACCCGGCGGCCGGTGACGGACAGGGCCGCGTCCCAGCGGGCGGTGTGCAGGGCGGTTCCGGTGAAGCGGGCGGCGCCGGGCAGGCCGGGGATCGCGGGGCGGGTCAGCTGGCCGACCGCGGGGACGAGCACGTCGGCGTGGATCTCGGGGCCGCCGGCGACGGTGAGGCGCCACCGGGTTCCGTCCCAGGTGGCCGCGGTGACGTCGGTGGCGAGACGGACGGCGCCGGTGAGCCCGGCCTCGTCGATGCAGCGGTGCAGGTATTCGAGGATCTCGGCGTGCGGTGGGAAGCGGCGTGTCCAGCCGGGATTCGGGGCGAACGAGTACGAGTACAGCGGCGCGGGCACGTCGCAGGCGCAGCCCGGGTACGTGTTGTCGCGCCACACCCCGCCGATGCGGTCCGCGCGTTCGAGCAGGAGCAGGTCACGGTGGCCGGCTCGGTACAGGGCCGCGGCGACCGCCACCCCGCCGAAGCCGGCTCCGATGATCGCGACGCTGGGCATTCAGTGTCCTGTGTAGAGCGCGTCGATGTGTTTTTCGTACGCGCGCAGTGCCGGTCGTCGTCTGACCTTCATCGTCGGGGTGACCAGGTCTCCGCCGGGCTGCCACACGTCGTCGACGACCTCGAACGCTCTGATCTGTTCGGGGCGGGACAGGGTGCGGTTGGCGGCGTCGATGCCGGCCCGGACGGCGTCCTGGTCGGTGGGGACCTCGGGGTCGAGCACCAGCAGCGCGACCAGGTAGGGGCGGGCGTCCCCGGCGACGATCACGTGCGCGACCGCCGGGCAGTGGGTCCGGATGGCCATCTCGACGGGCGCGGGGGCGATGTTCTCCCCACCCGCGGTGATGATCAGTTCCTTCTTGCGGTCGACGATGGTCAGGTAGCCGTCGTCGTCGCTGGTCGCGATGTCCCCGGTGGGCAGCCAGCCGTCGGCGTCGAGGTGGCCGCCGGTCACCATCGGACCGCGGACGAGGAGTTCGCCGTCGTCCGCGAGGCGGGTCTCGACACCGGGCAGCGGCAGCCCGACCGTCCCGGGCCGGACCGCGCCGGGCGGATTCAGGGTGGCAAGACCGGAAACCTCCGACATACCCCAACCCTCACTGATGGGTACGCCGGCAGAGCTGAGAAACTCCACCATGGCGGCCGGGGCCGGGGCGGCGGACGTGATGGCGACGCGGACCTGGTCGAGTCCCAGCGCGGCGAGTCTGGTGTCCGGGGGCAGCGTGGCCAGGCCGGCGGCGATCCGGCGCCAGACCTGGGGAACCCCGCCGAACAATGTGGGCCGTACGTCGCGCAGCGCGGTGACGATCTCGCGCGGGTCGGCGAGCGTGGTGACCTCGGTGCCGGCCCAGGTGTGCAGGTAGTGGTTGGCCCAGCGGTCGGCGATGTGAGCGGAGGGCAGGAACGAGATCAGCCGGTCGCCGGAACGCATGCCGAGCGCGGGCGCGCTGGACCGGCACATCGCGACCATGTTCGCGTGGGTGATCTCCACGCGTTTGGGCGCCCCGGTGGTGCCCGACGTGTAGACGAGCGTGAGCAGGTCACCGGGCTGGATGTCCACCCGGGGCAACTCGGCGTCCGGCCCGTCTTGCGCCAGGCCGTCCTCCACCATGATCAGGTTCTCGAGGCGGCGGCCATGCAGCAGCGGGGCGAGGCGGCGTTCGGTGACCACGGTACGGGCGCCGGAGACGTCGAGCAGGTGACCGATCTGTTCCGGCGAGGAGCTGTGGTACAGCGAGAACGGGACCGCGCCGAGGTGCTGGGCGGCGGTGTCGACGAGGTGGAACTCGGGACGGTTGGTGAGCAGCAGGGCGATGGTGTCACCGCGGCCGACCCCGAGGGCGCGGAGCCGGACGGCGATCTGGGCGGCGCGGGCCGCATACCCGGACCAGGTGATGGTGGTGTCCCCGCCGACGGTGCGCAGGGCGACGGCATCGGGGATCCGGGCCACGGTGGCCTGGAACGCAGCGCAGAGAGTGGTGGCTTCGCCACCGGGGGTGGCTGTCATGCTGCGGAACGTTATCAACCTGTTGGCAGGTTGCCAATAGCCTCCGGGAAGACCTGTTCCACGATCGCCAGCAATGTCGTCACCAGCAGAAGGTGCACCTGCGCCCGGGTCAGCACCCCACGCTGCAGCCACTCCCGCGCGGTCGCCCGGGCCAGCGCGACATAGGACCGCACCATCCCCCGCAGCTCCTCACGATGAGCGGTGTGCCCGGCGAGCCCGACGGCGACCAGCACACTGTCGGCCGCGACATCCTCGGCCTCGGCCAGCACCCGGTCCACATCGGCGTCGCGGCCCACCCCACCGGCGCCGATCGCGGCGAGCCACGACGTGCTGTGCCGGGACACCACGTCGAGGAACCAGATGACACTCGCGTCGACCCGGGTGTGCAGGTCACCGTGCGGCAGCTGCTGCACCGCGACCTCGGGAATGGTCACCAGCACCCGGATGACCTCCAGGTAGAGATCTTTCTTGGTGCCGAAATAGTGGTTGATCAGGCCCCGTGCCACACCGGCCTCGCGGGCGATGTCCGTGGTGGAGACGTCCGGATACGGCCGGTCCCCGAACAACCGCACGGCACAGTGCAGGATCTGCTCCCGCCGCACGTCCGGCTCCAGCCGCCGGCGCCCACCCACCGCCTCCACGCTCACCGGGTGACCTTACCCATCGCGTGTTACAGCCTCGTCGGGCGCGGGCGGCGGCAGCGCGGCGAGCGCGGGCGGCCGCAGCGCATCGAGCGCGGGCGCGAGCGGCAGCAGGGCGTCGCGGACCAGCTCCGGCAGGGACCCGGACGGGACGACGAAGCCGGGCATCGACGGCATCGCCCCGGTGGAGCGCAGCCATTGCCGCAGTGCCACCTTGGCCGCCGCCCCGACAGCGGCGGCGAGCACCTCGGCCGTCATCGGGTCGGCGCCGGGACAGCGGCCGACGATCGCGTCGGCCAGCGGCTCCTCGATGGAGGTGACCGTGTCGGCGTAGCGGGCGCGCAGGTCGGGGCTCGACGCGATCATCAGCATCGCCCCGTGGGGATGCTCGTCGGCGTCGGCATAGAGCCCCACGACCGCGTCGATGACGGCATCGCCGAGGCCGACCCGGGCCGGGCGGGCGACCACGGTCGCCACGACATGAGCCGCGCGGTCCGCGGTGACCGCCGCGACGATCGCCTGCTCGCGACTCGAGAAGTAGTTGTTGTAGGTGCGGGGCGAGACGCCCGCCGCCTCGGCGATGTCCTCGACGCGGACGTTGCCGGGCCCACGCTCCAGCGCGAGGCGCAGGGCCGCGGCCTGCAGGGCCTCGCGGGTGGCGCGCTTCTTTCGCTCGCGCAAGCTCGGCGGTTCGGTCATGGCGGTCAGTCTGCCACGAAATATGCGTGGGCGCAAAATTGCGTGCACGCAATAATCTGCTACGTTGGATCCGGCCCCGACCCAGGAGAGGACCGACCACCATGCGAGCCAGAGGCATTGCCTACAGCACCGGATTCGTCATCGACGGCATCAACTCGGTGGAGCCCTTCGACCCCGACCTGGTCCGCCGCGAGCTGGCCGTCATCCGCGACGACCTGCACTGCAACGCCGTCCACATCGTCGGCGGCGACCCTGAGCGCCTCGAGTTCGCCGCCCGCACCGCGGCCGGGCTCGGGCTGGAGATCTGGTTCTCGCCCTACCCGCTCGAGCTGGAGCCCGAGCAGGTCCTCACCCTGTTCCTGGACTGCGCCGACCGGGCCGAGCGGCTGCGCGCACAGGGCGCCGAGGTCGTGCTGGTCACCGGCGCCGAGCTGACCCTCATGGTCCGGGGCTTCGTCGACGGCGCCCACCTCGACGACCGCCTCGACGGGCTGTTCAGCGAGCCGGACCGCCGTGCCGAGCGGATCGGGGCGGCCCGGGCCCGGCTCGACCGCTTCCTGCGCACCGCCGTGCCGGCCATCCGCGAACGTTTCCACGGCAGACTCACCTACTCGGCCATCCCGTTCGAGGGTGTCGACTGGACGCTGTTCGACATCGTGACCCTCGAGCTCATCCGCTCCGCCGAGGTGGCCGGCCAGTTCCGCGAGGCCGTGCGCGGTCTCGTCGCCCAACCCGAGACGCCCCAACCCGGGGCGGCCCAGACCGAGACCGCCCAGACCGAGACCGCCCAGACCGAGAGGGCCCAGACCGGGGCGGCCCAGACCGGGGCGGCCCAGACCGGGGCGGCCCAGACCGGGGCGGCCCAGACCGGGGCGGCCCAGACCGGGGCGGCCCA
>NZ_JBITDZ010000002.1:207207-347681 GCF_044454705.1 Actinoplanes sp. NPDC051494 | reverse complement strand
CGGCCCAGACCGGGGCGGCCCAGACCGGGGCGGCCCAGACCGGGGCGGCCCAGACCGGGGCGGCCCAGACCGGGGCGGCCCAGACCGGGGCGGCCCGGCCTGGGGTGGCCCGGCCCGGGACCGCCCGGCCCAAGCCGGTCGCGATCACCGGTTTCGGCGCCGCGACCTGGCGCGGGGCCGGTGACGTCGCGCCCCGCAGCATGGAGGTCCTCGAACTCGACCCGGTCACCCGGGCACCGGTGCGGCTGAAGGCCACCTACGAGCGCGACGAGGACAGCCAGGCGGCTTACCTCGGCGAGCTGCTCGACATCTTCGACAGCGAGGGCGTGGACAGCGCGTTCGTCTACCTGTTCGCGCTCGCCGACTTGCCGCACCGGCCCGATGGCGACCCCCGCGACGACCTCGACCTGGCCAGCCCCGGGATCGTCAAGGTCCTCGACGGACACAGCGGACACACCGATCCCGGCCTGCCCTGGGAACCGAAGGCCGCCTTCGGCGCCATCGCCGAGCACTACCGGCGACAGGCGGCCCGGCAGGCTTGACCCTGACGCTGCGTCAACCCTGCATGCTGCCGGTCATGACCAATTCGTACGCCATCCAGGTGCAAGGCCTGGAGAAGTCGTTCAAAGAGCTGAAGGTGCTCCGCGGCGTGGACCTCGAGGTCGCCACGGGCAGCATCTTCGCTCTGCTCGGCTCGAACGGGGCCGGCAAGACCACCGTGGTCAGGATCCTGTCCACCCTGCTCAAAGCCGACGCCGGGACGGCCCGGGTGCACGGCTTCGACGTCGCGACGCAGGCCGGGGACGTGCGCGCGGCCATCAGTCTCACCGGGCAGTTCGCGGCGGTCGACGAGATCCTCACCGGGCGGGAGAACCTCGTCATGGTCGCCCGGCTGCGTCACCTCAAGGATCCGGGGGTGATCGCGGACGACCTGCTGCGGCGCTTCTCGCTGACCGAGGCGGGCCGGCGCAGGGTGGCGACGTATTCCGGTGGGATGCGCCGCAGACTGGACATCGCGATGAGTCTCATCGGGGACCCACCGATCGTCTTCCTCGACGAGCCGACGACCGGGCTGGACCCGGAGGGACGTCTCGAGGTGTGGCAGGCGGTCGAGGAGCTCGCCGCGGGTGGCACGACCGTGCTGCTCACGACGCAGTATCTCGACGAGGCGGAGCACCTCGCCGACCGGATCGCGATCCTGCACGAGGGCCGGATCCTGGTGGACGGCACGCTCGCCAAGCTCCGGGAGCTCATGCCGGCCGCCGAGGTCGAGTACGTCGAGAAGAAGCCCACCCTCGAAGACGTCTTCCTGACCCTGATCGGCGGCCGGAAATGAGCAGACACTTCGCCGGTGACACCGCCGTCCTGCTGGGACGGTCGCTGCGCCACATCGCCCGCAGCCCGGACACCATCATCACGACCGCGATCATGCCCATCGCCATCATGCTGCTGTTCGTCTACGTCCTCGGCGGCGCGATCGAGACCGGTACCGGCCCGTACGTGAACTACCAGCTGCCCGGCATCCTGCTCATCACGATCGCGTCGGGCATCTCGTACACCGCGTACCGGCTCTTCCAGGACATGAAGGGTGGGATCTTCGAACGGTTCCAGTCCATGCCGATCGCCCGGTCCGCGGTGTTGTGGGCACACGTGCTGACCTCACTGGTCGCCAACCTGACCTCGCTCGTGCTGGTCGTGCTCGTCGCGCTGCTGATGGACTTCCGCTCCGGGGCGGGTGTGCTGGGCTGGCTCGCGGTCGCCGGGCTCCTGACCCTGTTCACCCTGGCGCTGACCTGGATAGCGGTGATCCCCGGACTCACCGCGACGTCCGTGGAGGGTGCGAGCGCGTTCTCGTACCCGCTGATCTTCCTGCCGCTGATCAGCTCGGCGTTCGTGCCCACCGGGTCCATGCCCGGCCCGGTCCGCGCGTTCGCCGAGCACCAGCCGGTGACCTCCGTCGTGGACACGATCCGCGACCTGCTCGCCGAACGGCCGGTCGGGACCGGTGCCTGGACCGCGCTCGCCTGGTGCGCCGGTGTCCTCGTCGTCGCGTACGTGTGCGCCATGCTCACCTACCGTCGCCGGATCTCCTGAGCAAGGGCAGGATCAGAGGATGCTGACGATCGGGCAACTCGCGGCGTACGCCGGTGTCACCGTGCGGGCGGTCCGGCACTACCACCAGATCGGGTTGCTGCCCGAGCCGGAACGGGACGCCTCCGGCTACCGCCGCTACGGTGCGGCGGCGGTGGTGGCCCTCATCAAGATCCGTACCCTCGCCGAGGCCGGCGTGCCGCTGTCCCGGATCGGCCGGATGCTCGGCGCGGACGCGGCGTCCTTCGCCGAGGCGATCGACCGGATCGACGGCGACCTGCGCGAGGAGATCGACCGGCTCGAACGCAGCCGCAAACAGATCGCGCAGCTCGCCGCCGGTGACAGCCTGACGCTGCCACCGGAGGTGACCTCCTATCTCGACCGGCTCCGGGAGATCGGGGTGTCACAGCAGGTGTTCGACGGTGAGCGGGACGGGTGGATCCTGATGGTGGCCCGCTGGCCCGACCGTGTCCTCGAGTGGATGCCGGCGAAGGTCGCACAGCTCGAGGACCCACGGATGGTCCGGTTGTACCTGGTGCTGTCGGGGATGACCGGGGAGGCCGGCGACGACCAGCTCATGGCGGAAGCCGCCGACATCATGGCCGACCTGCACAACCAGGCGTACGCCGCGGGCGAGCGCGACGCCGATGAGGTGGTGCGCGACGACATGCCGTTCGAGCTGCTGGACGACCTCGCGGACACGGCCGACCCGCGGGCGGGACGGCTCCGGCAACTGATGCGCGAACGTGGTTGGAGCGGCTGGACCCGCCTGGAGCGGCTACCGGGGCCGTCCTCATGAGTTCCGGCCGGTCACGGGGACATCAGGAACCGTACGTCGCGGACCATCTCCGAGATGCCGATCGGGTCGAACGCCTCGAAGCGACCGGTGATCTGCACGAGGTGCTTCGAAGCGTTCGGCTCCTGCCAGTGGTGACCGGGCGTGAACGACACCTGGACGGCTCCGCCGACCGACCAGCTTCGCGTGATGGCGCTGTGTCCCTCGGCGAATCCCCAGCCCCGGGCCTTCAGCTCGAACAGCTTGCCACCCGCGACCGGTGTGCCCGGCACGGCGTTCAGGTCGAGGTCGGCGAGTGTGAACAACCCGCGGCCGAGCTGGGGGAACGGCTGGATGATCAGGTAGTCGGCGAAGATCTGGGCCCAGGCCGCATGGTCGGCGGCGACATGCCAGAGATGGGCGACACCGACCGATCAGGCATTCGAGGTCGCGGGCGCGCCACATCGACTCGTAGTTCTGCGCCGGGGCCGCGTCGATCGCCCACAGCGCACCACCGACGACGAGCCCGGTCATCTCGCCGACCGCGCGGGCCGCGAACGCGATCCCGGAACGGGCCACCCAGGCGTCCACGAGCAGTTTCGCGACGGCGGCATCCCGGGCGCCGGTGACCAGTGCGGCCACCGCGGCGCTGAGCGGATCGGCGGTGGGAGCGCCCGTGCCGCGCCAGGCGTCGAGATGCCGGTGCCCCGCCGCGACCAGCTCCGGATCGAAGATCACGGTGCGCCGGGCCACCCGCGCGATGCGTCTGGCGGCCTCCTCCGTGGCGAGCAGGTCGCGCAGTCGCTCGAACGGGTCCGCGGGCAGGCCCTGGTCAGGCGCGGGCAGGCCACCACGGCGCGGGCTCAGCCCTTCGCGCCATGCCGCGGGCAGCACCCACACGTCCTCGTCCGGCAACACGAATCTCGGCACCACATCTCCCGTGATCGATGGAATGCGCCGAAGGTAGACCACGGGTACGACAGAACCACCGGAGCTGTCAGCGATCGCCGAAACGGAGGGCGGCGAAGGCTCCGGCGGGGACCGCCGGGTGGTGCGGAAGGATCGGGGCACATCGCCGGTACGCCTGCCCGGGCGCCGGCCGTGGGTCGGGTTCGTCCTTGTTGGGCCAGAGCGCGACCGCCCGTTCCGCCAGGGCGGTGATGGTCAGGGACGGGTTCACGCCGGGGTTCGCCGTGAGGACGGAACCGTCGATGACGTGCAGGCCCGGGTGCCCGTACAGGCGGAGGTAAGGGTCGACCACGCCGGTGCCGGCGTCGGGGCCGATGGCGCAACCACCGATGAAGTGGCCCGTCACCGGGCGGCCGGCGAGTTCGGTGACCGCGCCGAGCGGGACGCCGTCGATCTTGTCCGCGACGCGGCGGGCGACGTCGTGGGCGGCCGGGACCCATACCGGGGTGGGGGCACCGATGCCGGGGCGGCTGGTCAGGCGGCCCCGGCGGCGGGTCAGGGTGATCGAGTTGTCCAGCGGCTGCATGGCCAGGATGACGATGGTCTGCTGGGACCAGCGGCGCGGGGACACGTACAGGGGAAGGTCGCGCCCGGCCCGGACCAGTGCTCGCAGGCCCGCCCACCAGCGGGGTTGCCGGCCGGTGTCGTCGATGAGGACGGTCGCGAGCAGGGCGAGCAGGTTGCTGCCCCTGCCGTAGCGGACCGGTTCGATGTGGGTGACCGGGTCGGGGTGGATCGACGAGGTGATGGCGATACCGCGGCTGAGGTCACGGTCGCGGCGGCGGGTGCGGGCGCCGAGGATGGACTCGGAGTTGGTGCGGCTGAGTTCGCCGAGGCGGGCGGAGACGCGGGGCAGGGTGCCGTTGTCGCGCAGGCGGTGCAGCAGGCGCTGGGTGCCGAGTGCGCCGGCCGCGAAGATCACCTGCCCGGCGGTCCGGGTGCGGCGCCGCCGTCCGCCGGTGGTGCGGGTGTCCACGGCGTAGCCGCCACGACCGTCCGGGCGCACGGCGGTGACGGTGGTCAGCGGGTGCACGGTCGCGCCGGCCTGCTCGGCCAGGTAGAGATAGTTCTTGACCAGGGTGTTCTTGGCGCCGACGCGGCAGCCGGTCATGCAGGCCCCACAGGCGGTGCAGCCGTGCCGGCCGGGCCCGGCTCCGCCGAAGAACGGATCGGGCACGGCCGCGCCGGGGCGCTGCGAGAACAACACACCCACCGGGGTACGCCGATAGGTGTGCCCGACGCCCAGATCCTCGGCCACGGCCCGCAACGCCTCGTCGGCCGGCGTCTCGAGCGGGTTCGTGGTGACGCCGAGCATCCGGCTCGCCTGGTCGAAGAACGGGGTGAGCTCGGCCTTCCAGTCGGTGATCGACGCCCACCGCGGGTCGGCGAAGAACGTGTCCGGCGGTTCGTAAAGGGTGTTGGCGTACCCGAGCGAGCCCCCGCCGACCCCGGCGCCGGACATGATCATGACGTCACGGAGCAGGCTGAGGCGCAGGATGCCGTAACAGCCGAGGGCGGGCGCCCAGAGGTAGTCACGCAGCCGCCACGAGGTCGTGGCGAAGTCCCGGTCGGCGAACCGGCGGCCGGCTTCGAGAACCCCGACGCGGTAGCCCTTCTCGGTCAGCCGCAGGGCGGCGACCGAACCGCCGAACCCGGAGCCGATGATCAGTACGTCGTAGTCGTACGTCATGAGCTACCGTCACACTCGTATTGGCAGCCTGTCAACAACTCGTCTCCGAGGTGGATGATGCCGGCCCACGACCGATGCGGTTCCGGCCCCCCGCTCGTCCTGATCCACGGCCTCGGCAGCCACCGCCAGGTCTGGTCACCCGTCATCGCGGCGGTGGCCCGGCACCGCGAGGTGATCACGATCGACCTCCCCGGTTTCGGCGACTCCCCGATGTGGCCGACCCCCACCGGGCCGCGGGAAGCAGGCTCTGTCGATCATCTGGCCGGCCTGGTCGCGGAGTTCCTCGGGGAACTCGGCCTCGACCGGCCGGAGGTCGCCGGGAACTCGCTCGGCGGCGGTATCGCGCTGGAGCTGGGCCGGCGCGGGCTGGTGAGTGCGGTGACCGCGTTCGCGCCGGTGGGGTTCTGGGGGCCGGCCGGGCTGCGCTGGTGCCGCACCGCGGTCGGTGCGGCCCGTTTCGCGTCGGTCGCGCTCGCGCCCGTGCTGCCGGGTCTGCTGCGGACCCGCGCCGGGCGGACAGCGCTGTGCTCGGTCTTCTACGGCCACCCGTCCCGGGTGCCCGCGGAAGACTGCCTCGCCGGCGCCCGCGCGCTGGCGGCGGCACCGGGTTTCGCGGCGGCACACGCCGCGCTCGGCTCATGGCAGTTCCGGGCGACAGCGCCGCCCCCGACCGGGCGAGGAGCCGGGCGGAGTACCGGCCTGGAGAGGATCCCGGTGACCGTGGCGTGGGGGTCGCGCGATGCCGTCCTGACCTGCCGGACGCAAGCGGCCCGGGCCCGGGAGGCGTTGCCGGCCGCGCGGCACGTGGTGCTGGACGGGTGCGGGCATCTGCCGTTCGCGGATGATCCGGAGCGCTGCGCCGAGCTATTGACACTCCGCCAATAACTGGCCATCGTGGAGTGATGCCGACGGAGCATGACGAGCTTGCCGACCTGGTCCGGACGTTCTTCGCCAAGGAGGTGCTCCCCCACGCGGCCCGGGTTCTCGCCCAGGGGCACCCCGACCGGGAGCAGTATCGCCGGGCCGGGGAGCTGGGACTGCTCGGCCTCTCCGTGCCCGGACAGTACGGCGGCGGGGGCGGCGACTTCACCCACGAGGCCGTCCTGCTGTACGAGCAGATGTTCGCCGGGGACACCAGTCTCGGCATCGCCGTGCACAGCGGCATCGTCACCGGCTATCTCGTCACGTTCGGCACCGAGGAGCAGAAACGGCGCTGGCTGCCCGGGCTGTGCAGCGGTGAGCTGGTCGGCGCGATCGCGATGACCGAGCCGGACGGGGGCTCCGATCTGCAGGCGATGCGGACCCGGGCGGTCAAGGACGGCGAGCGGTACGTCGTACACGGCACGAAGACCTTCATCAGTAACGGCGGCCTCGCCGACGTCGTCCTTGTGGCCGCCAAGACCGACCCGGAACAGCGCGCCGCCGGGATCTCGCTGCTGATCTGCGATGTCACCGGGGACCCGGCGGGTTTCCACCGGGGCCGGCTGCTGTCCAAATTGGGCCTGCGGGGCAACGACACCGCCGAGTTGTCATTCGCTGATTACCGCGGCGGGGAGCTGCTCGGTGGGGTGGAGGGCCGGGGGTTCGCCCAGCTGATGCACAAGCTCCCGCAGGAACGCCTGGTCATCGGGATCGGCGCGGTCGCCGCCATGCAGCGCGCGGTCGAGCTGACCACCGCGTACGTGAAGCAGCGCACCGCGTTCGGCAAGCCCCTGATCGGTCACCAGAACACCCGGATGGTGCTGGCGGAATGCGCGACCCGGGCCCGGGTGAGCCGGGTGTTCCTGGACGACTGCATCGCCCGGCACGCCCGCGGCGAGCTGGACACCGCGACCGCGTCGATGGCGAAGTGGTGGCTGACCGACGGGCAGTGCGAGGTGGTGGACCGCTGCCTGCAGCTGTTCGGCGGGTACGGGTACACGACCGAGTACCCGATCGCCCAGATGTACGCCGACGCCCGGGCGCAGAAGATCTACGGCGGCACCAACGAGATCATGAAGGAGCTGATCGCGCGTGCCCTCTGAGGCCTACGTGTTCGACGCGGTACGCACCCCGCGCGGCCGGGGGAAGAGCTCCGGCGCGCTGCACGGGGTGAAGCCGGTCTCGCTGGTCGTGGGGCTGGTGGACGCGCTGCGCGAGCGGTTGCCCACGCTGGACCCGGCCCGGATCGACGACCTGGTCATGGGCATCGTCACGCCGGTCGGCGAGCAGGGCGGGGATCTGCCGCGGGCCGCCGCGTTGCTGGCCGGGCTGCCCGACACCGTCGCCGGGGTGCAGCTCAACCGGTTCTGCTCGTCGGGGCTGGAGGCGGTCAACGTGGCCGCGGCGCGGATCCGGGCCGGGTGGGACGAGCTGATCCTGGCCGGTGGCGTCGAGTCGATGTCGCGGGTACCGATGGGTTCCGACGGCGGGGCCTGGGCGATGGACCCGGAGACGGCGCTGGCCACGTCGTTCGTGCCGCAGGGGGTGAGTGCGGACCTGCTCGCGACGCTGCGCGGTTTCGACCGCGACGACGTCGACGGGTACGCGGCCCGGTCCCAGCGCCGCGCCGGCGCGGCCGTGGCGGCGGGGCGGTTCGCGCGCTCGATCGTGCCGGTCCGTGACCGCAACGGGCAGGTGCTGCTCGGCGCCGACGAGCATCCGCGGCCCGGCACCACGGTCGCGGACCTGGGCAAGCTGTCCCCGTCGTTCGCGGGGCTGCCGTTCGACGACGTGGCGTTGCAGCGGTACCACTGGCTGGAGGAGATCGAGCACGTCCATCACGCCGGGAATTCCTCGGGCATCGTGGACGGTGCGGCGCTGGTCCTGCTCGGGTCGGCGCGGATCGGCGCGGAGCTGGGGCTGACGCCGCGCGGGCGGATCGTCGCCGCGGCGGCCACCGGGTCGGAGCCGACGGTCATGCTGACCGGCCCGATCCCGGCCACCCGCAAGGTGCTCGCCCAGGCCGGGCTGGACATCACGGACATCGACCTGTTCGAGATCAACGAGGCTTTCGCGGCGGTGGTCCTGGCGTACACGGAAGAATTCGATCTTGATCCGGCGGTGGTGAACGTGAACGGCGGTGCGATCGCGTTCGGGCATCCGCTCGGGGCGACCGGGGCGATGCTGCTCGGCACCGCGCTCGACGAGCTCGAACGCCGGGGCCGGCACCGCGCCCTGGTGACCCTCTGCGTCGGCGCCGGCATGGGCGTCGCGACGATCGTGGAGCGTTTCCGGTGACGACCATCCGCTACGACCGGGACGCGGACGGCGTCGTCACGCTCACCCTCGACGATCCCGCGCAGTCGGCCAACACGATGAGCCGGGCGTACGCGGCGTCGATGACCGCGGCGCTCGACCGCCTCGAAGCCGACCGCGACAGCGTGACCGGGGTGATCGTCACCAGCGCGAAGCAGACGTTCTTCGCCGGCGGCGACCTGCCGGAGATGATCCGGGCCACGCCGGCCGACGCGGCCGCGCTGACCGGACTGCTCACCACCGTGAAACGTGACCTGCGCCGGCTCGAGACGCTGGGCCGCCCGGTGGTCGCGGCGGTCAACGGGTCCGCGCTCGGTGGCGGCCTGGAGATCGCCCTGGCCTGCCACCACCGCATCGCACTGGACACGCCCGCTTCGCGGATCGGCTTCCCCGAGGTGACGCTCGGCCTGCTGCCGGGTGCCGGCGGTGTGACCCGTACGGTACGGATGCTCGGCCTGCGCGAAGCCCTGGAGAAGGTGCTGCTCAGCGGACGCACCCGGCGCCCCGCCGACGCCATGGCCGCCGGGCTCGCCGACGAGCTGGCCGCGACCCCGGAGGCGATGCTCGCGTCGGCCCGGGACTGGATCGTCGCGAATCCCGACGCCACGCAACCGTGGGACCGCGAGGGGTTCCGCATCGACTACGACGCCGCGCAACTGCCCGGATATCCGGCGACACTGCGGCAACGGCTCAAGGGAAACCGGCTGCCGGCACCCGAGGCGATCCTCGCCACCGCCGTCGAGGGCCTGCACGTCGACCTGGAGACCGCGTTCGCCGTCGAGACCCGCTACCTGGTGTCGTTGCTGACCGGGCCGATCGCCAAGAACATGATCGGCGCGTTCTTCTTCGACCTGCGGACCGTGAACGGCGGCGCGAACCGGCCGGACCGCACGGTCGCCCCGGTGCGGCGGGTGGCGGTGCTCGGTGCGGGGATGATGGGGGCCGGGATCGCGTACGCGTGTGCCCGCTCCGGTCTGGACGTCGTGGTCAAGGACGTCACCGGCGAGGCGGCGGCCCGGGCCCGGACCGGTCGCGGCGACCCGGCGGTGCTGGCGCGGATCACCACGACCGGCGAGGTGGCCGGCCTCGCGGGCTGCGACGCGGTGATCGAGGCGGTGTTCGAGGACCCGGCGCTCAAGAAGAAGGTGTTCGCGGAGATCGCCGGCGTCGTCGCACCGGACGCGCTGCTCGCCTCGAATACCTCGACGCTGCCGATCACCGGCCTGGCCGCCGGGGTCGACCGGCCCGCGGACTTCATCGGCACACACTTCTTCTCCCCCGTCGACCGGATGCCGCTGCTGGAGATCGTGGTCGGCGAACAGACCGGCGACGACGCCGTGGCCCGCGCGTTCGACCTGGCCCGGCGGCTCGGCAAGACACCGATCGTGGTCAACGACGGCCGGGGCTTCTTCACCAGCCGGGTCATCGGCCGCTTCATCGACGAGGCGATCGGCATGCTCGCGGACGGCGTACCCGCGCCCTCTATCGAACGGGCGGCCCTGGCCGCCGGCTATCCCACCGATCCCCTCGCCCTGGCCGACGAGGTTTCGCTGACGTTGCTGCAGCACATCCGCCGCCAGTACGAGGCGGACGACCCGGCCTTCGCGACGCTGCCGTCCCACGCGATCATCGACAACCTCCTGGACGAGCAGCGGCGGCCCGGTCGCGCGGCCGGCCAGGGCTTCTACGACTACCCGCACGGCCGGCGCGGACGGCTCTGGCCCGGCCTGGCCGCGATGGCCACCCCGGCCGGGCGGGCGATACCGTTCGAGGACCTGCAGGACCGCATGCTGTTCGCGGAATCCCTCGACGCGCTGCGCTGCCTCGACGAGGGCGTCCTGCGCTCCGAGGCGGACGGCGACATCGGCTCGCTGCTCGGCATCGGCTTCCCGGCCTGGACCGGAGGAGCCATCCGGTACGCCCGCGAGCACCGCGACTTCCCCGGCCGCGCCCGCGACCTGGCCGAGCGTTACGGCCTCAGGTAAGGATCGCGCCCGAACCCGCGGACGGCGTCGGCGGCGGCCTCCGCGATCTCGGTGGCGACCCCGTCGAGCACGTAGACCCGGGTGGTCGCGTTGCCGCGCGGTGCCAGCAACCCGGCGCGGGTCAGCGCCTGGATATCCCGGATGGCCTGGTCCCGGCTGAGGCTCTCGTCCCGCTGACAGGTGGTGCGCCTGACCTCACCGACAGCAGCGGCATAGAGGGCGGACACCGTACGTTCCGGCAGCCCTTTCTCGCCGGCCAGGCCGACCAGATCGTTCCACAGCCGTACGGTCCAGTCGGCCCGCCGCTTCACCCGCTGAGCCTGCCGATGGTGGCAGGTGAACACGAACCGCAGCCACGAATGGGCGTCCCGCTCGGGCTGGTTCATCTACTCGCCCAGCCACTCCTCGATGGAGGAGAACTCGGCATCCGTCAACAGACTTCGGTGGAACAGGCCCTCCCACCGCGGCTCGGCCCGCAGGTGTACCTGAAGTTCCGACCGCATCTCGCCGAGCTCTTCCAGAACACGGCGGTCCGCGGCATCCACCGTGGGCATCGCGTACAGCACGCGACCAGAATAGTGGGGCCTGGAGTTCGGGTCGCCCCCGGTAGGTGGCACGAATCCGTGAGCACCGGGGGTCGGCGGATCCATAGCCTTGTTCCTACCAGCCGGGCCATGTGGGGCCGGGCGGTCGACGAGGGGAACGACGATGCGGGTACCAGTGCTGGCGATGGCCGTGGGGATCGCGTTCGCGGCGGGTGGCAGTGGACTGGTGCTGCACAACGCCTCGGCCGCCGAGGCGTCGACGGTGCCCGGGGCCGCCGGGACGTGTGCGGTCGCCGACGTGGCCGCGGACGTTCAGGAGGGCGACATGTACGACGAGAACGGCGAGTTCTTCGAGAAGGTGCGGCTCACCTTCACCAACACCTCGGCGGCCGCGTGCGTGATCGACGGGCACCCCTCGGTGGTGCTGACCGGTCCGGCGACCGGGTCCTGGCGGGAGTCGTTCCGGCTGCCCGAGACCGGCGCCCCGGCCCGGGTGACGCTGGCGGCCGGGGAGTCCGCGCACGCTTCCGTGCGGGTCCGGGTGCTGCCCGAGGCGCCGAGCCCGTGGCAGCCCGAGCAGATGCGGGTACGCCTGACCGGTGCGGCCGGGCACCTGATGCTGCAGTGGCCGGCGGGTCTGGCGATCCAGCAGGACACGTACGCGTTGCCGGGCGCCGGGCTGCCCAACAGTGTCGAGTCGGTCGTGGCCGGGGCGTGACCGCTCAGCGCGTACCGACGGCCTGGGTGACCAGGACCGCGAGGTCCGCCGCGGGGATCTCTTCCTGGAGGAAGACGATCCGGTAGACGACATAGCCCATCCAGGCCTGCACGGTCAGTGTGACCGGGAACCCGGTGGGCAGCTCGCCGCGGGTCACCGCCCGGTCGATGATGGTGACCAGGCTGGCAGACCAGGGCTGGAGGAGGTCGCGCAGTTCCGCGCGCCCGGCCTCGCCCTGTGAACTCATCGCCGCGGCCACCACGCTCGGGCCGCCGTGCCGGGTGAGCAGTTCGGTGAGTGCGGCCAGCTGGGTGTTCGCGTCCCCGGCGACCGTGCCGGTGTCGGCGATACCGGCCGGTGCCAGCCCGTCGCGCAGCGCGTCGGTGATGATCGCGGCCTTGTTGGGCCACCAGCGGTACAGCGTCATCTTGGCGACGCCGGAGCGTTCGGCGATGCGTTCCATGGTGACCTTGTGGAAGCCGAGCTCGTTGACGAGGTCCTCGGCGGCGGTCAGGGCCGACTGACGGGCCTGTGGGTCGCGTTTACGACCGGGTGGCATGAAGCGTTCCCCTCCGCGACCTAGATCACAGGCTATTATTTTCGATACGAGACGTATCGTATAGCTATCAAGGGTCCGCCGGATACCAACGACGAACCTGTGGCCTTCGATAGGACAACGATCATGACACGCCTCAATGGCAAGACCGCACTGGTGACCGGCGCCGCGGGTGGCATCGGCAAGGAGACCGCGCTGCTGCTGGCGCGCGAGGGCGCGACGGTGATCGTGGCCGACGTCCAGGACGCCCTCGGCGCCGACGTCGCGACGGAGATCGAGAAGAACGGCGGGCAGGGGATCTACCTCTCGCTCGACGTCACCGACGAGGCCGCGTGGACCCGGGTGATCACGACGATCGAGGAAAAATACGGCCGCCTCGACGTGCTGGTCAACAACGCCGGTATCAGCGACCGGGACGTCCTGGAGAACACCACGCTGGAGACCTACCACAAGGTCATCGCGGTCACCCAGACCAGCGTGTTCCTCGGCATGAAGGCCGCCGCGGCCCTGCTCAAGGCATCCGGCACCGGCTCCGTCATCAACATCAGCTCCATCTTCGGCGCGTCCGGCGGCTTCGGCTCCTCACCCGCGTACCACGCCGCCAAGGGTGCGGTCCGGCTGCTGACGAAGAACGTCGCCCTCGAATGGGCGCCGCTGGGCGTACGCGTCAACAGCGTGCACCCCGGCTTCATCGCGACCCCGATGATGGGCGACACGGACACCACGCCGCTGGTCGACGTCACCCCGCTCGGCCGCCTCGGCCGGCCGGAGGAGGTCGCCGCCGCGATCCTGTTCCTGGCCGGCGACGAGGCGTCGTTCGTCACCGGCTCCGAGCTGTACGTCGACGGCGGCTACCTCGCCCGCTGACGCCGGCTTCCGGCTCGCCCGCGAGGCGAGCCGGGCACCGCGGGGCTACGCGATCTGCATGCTGTAGATCAGGGCGGCGTGGTCCGAGTACGCCGTGGCCTCCAGCGCACACCAGCGCCACGGCCGGCTGCTGAACACGTAGTCGTACTTGCCCTGGGACACCGTGGCGCGGCCGTCCCGGACCGGGTTCGTGGCATCGCGCTGGTCGCACTCGCGGTAACCGGTCGCGCCGTTCCAGTACAACCCGGTGTCCGGCCACAGACCGGCCCGGGTGTTGCCGGCCGCGTCCGGCGGCTCGAGGTTGAAGTCGCCGCCGAACGCCACGTCCGCGTACCCGCCGGCGACTTCCTTGACGGTGTCGAGCTGGTCGTCGGCGAACTCCCAGAGCGGGTGCACCTCGTCACCCCCGGCCGGCGTCAGGTGCAGGTTGCAGAGCCGGATGTTGTTGAAATACGTCGCGGTGGCGCACTGCACCGGCCGCTGCAACCCCCGCCACCACGGCTGGTCGGTCGTGACGATCTGCGGGTCCGACAGGCCCGCCTTGATCACGATCGCGGTGCCGTACCGGTCGTGCCGGGTGCTGTTGTCGTTGCCGCACTTGACGTCGGACAGGGAACCCTCGATCGAGAACCGGTAGGGCGAGAACGCCCGGCCCCACCCGGAACCGAGGTCGGCCATCAGCGCGGCGAGGTCGTTCTCGCAGATCTCCTGCAACAGCAGGGCCTGCACGTAGTTGTCCCGGATGCCGGCCTTGATCACGCCCATCTTGTCGGCGAAGGTCCCGTAGTTCCTGGGCGACCGGCAGTGATAGGTGTCGCGCTGGGACCCGCACATGTTCCAGGTCATGAGCTGCAGGTTCGTGCCGGCCGGCGCGGCCGCGACGGCCGGTGACGCGGGCACGAGGCAGGCGAGAGTCAGCAGCGCCGCGGCGAACGCGGTGCGGAGCCTACGCAGGATCACGGGTCACGCTCCTGGCTGGAGCTTGGCGATCGCCTCGAGGAGCAGATCGACCTCGGCGGCGGTGTTGTAGTGGTAGATGCTGGCCCGGACCGCACCGCCCGAGGCACGCAACCCGGCGGCGTCGAAGTACTCCACCGCGTAGTAGTCGCCGTTCGACACGCAGATGCCCTGCTCCCCCAGCACCTGGGCGGTCTGTGCGGGCGGCTGCCCGTGCACCCGGAACGAGATCGTCGGGCAACGATCCGCCGCGGCCGGCAGGACGGTCACCGTGTCCAGCGCGGCCAGACCCGCGGCGAGACGATCGGCGAGCCCGTTCTCGTACGCGGTGACGGCTGTCAGGCTCGCCACCAGGCGCTGCCGGCGGCTCCCCTCGGCGGGGGCGGCCAGCCCGGCCAGATGGTCGACGGCGGCGGTGACCCCGGCGAGCAGCTCGAAGCTGAGCGTGCCGTACTCGAAGCGCTCGGGCACCTGCGCCGGCGACGGCACCAGTTTCACCGGCTCGAGGGTGCGCCACAGCTCCGGATCGGCGACGACCGCGGCGTAGTGCGGCCCCGACCACTTGTAGGCGCTGGTGACGTAGAAGTCGGCACCGAGCTCCACCACGTCGGTGACCCGATGGGCGGTCGAGTGGACCCCGTCGACGAACGTGAGCGCGCCGGCCGCGTGGGCGATCGCGGCGATCTCCCGGACCGCGGGCATGGTGCCGACGGCGTTGCTGGCCGCGGTCACGGCGACGAGCCGGGTGCGCGGGCCGATCAGAGCCTCGAACTGCGCCACCGGCAGCTCACCGGTCGTGACGTCGACGTCGGCCCAGCGCACGGTGGCGCCGGCGGACGCCGCGGCCTGCACCCAGGGCCGGACGTTGGCATCGTGGTCGAGCCGGGTGACGACCACCTCGTCGCCGGGACCCCAGCCCTGGGCGAGGGTCCGGGCGACCAGGTAGGTCAGGGCGGTGGCGCTGGGCCCGAAGACCACGCCGGCCGGATCGGCGCCGAGCAGGTCGGCGACGGCGGCCCGGGCCTCGGCGACCAGGGCGACGGAGCGCCGGGCGGGCTCGAACGCGGTGCCCCGGTTGGACACGGCGGCCCGCATGGCACCGGCGATCGCCGCGACGACGGACTCGGCCGGCTGGGTGCCACCGGCCCCGTCGAAGTGCGTGAAACCCTCGGACAGGGCGGGATAACCGGACCGGATCGTGTCGACGTCGAACAGCATGCGCACGACGATATCCGCATCCGCCCCGGCCCGCCCGCCCCCGCCGCCCAGCCTGTGGACAACCCGGCCGGGAAGCCGGAGAAGCCCAGTTCAGCGGCGCCGGGGTGGGCCCACGGTGGCCTGGAGCCACTGCCGCAGGGGGCGGCTGGTGCGCAGGACCTCGACCGCCCGGTCCTTGGCCGCCGCGGTGCCCAGCCAGGCCGCGGGCTTCCATTCCCGCCACGTGATGAGCCCTTTGTGGCGCAGCAGGTCGCGCCGGGGGTGGTCTTTCGGATAGCCGCGGGGAACGGTTTTCAGGCTGTGCCGGCCGTGCACCTCGAGCCCGGCGGCCTCGATGTCCGCGATGAGTGCGGTCAGTTCCGCGCCGGGGCCCTCCGCGGCGACCGCGCGGCGGTACCGGTCGAGTTGTTCCGGGGCCAATTCGTACATTCCGCCGCCGACCGCGAGTCCGTCGGCGGACAGCTGCAGATAGCCACCGGATTCCAGCCATACCCCGAGATGGTTCTTGTAGGGCGACTTGTCCGCCGCAAAACGAACATCCCGGTACGGCCGGAATATTTTGCCCGGACCGAACTCGGATTCGAGTTCGGCGAGCAGTTCGACCGCGGGGGCGAGCACCGCCGATTCGTAGACCTTCTTGTGGTCGGTCCAATATGTCTTGGAGTTGTCGGCGGTCAGTCCCTCGTAGAATTCGAGGGCCTCACTCGGCCATCCGCGGAATGCCATGGGTGATCGGGGTCAGTTCTTCAGGGGTGCTTCCAGCGCCCAGAGCCGCCCGTCGGGGTCACGCACGGTGAGCTTCCTGGTGCCGTAGTGGGTCTCCTCGAACGCGGTCACCACGTCGAGGCCGGCGTCCTGCGGGAACGCCGCGGCGTCGGCGACCCTGAGTACGACCTGGGTCTGCGGCACGTGGTCCTCGGGGACCTCGTTGACCAGCAGGTAGGGGCCGTCGCCGTTGCGCAGCAGCCCGGAGCCGTGGTCGGAGGTGAATTCCACGGTGTAGCCGAGGGTCTGCAGGAACTTCACCGCCTTGCCCCAGTTGTGTGTCTCGAGGTAGACGCCTTCGATGCCTTCGGTCGCCATCAGGGTTCCTTCCGAGGGTCCGCGGATCGGTGGGTGGCGAGGTAGCTGCGCAGCGCCTCGGCCACGAGGGCGGACATCGACAGCGAGGCCTCGACGGCGTGATGCTTGACCTCTTTGATGAGGTCGACCGGCAGATACACGTTGAGCTGCTTGACGTCTGCGCCCATGGGGCGAATGCTAGCACGCTAGCAATCTAGCTTTCAGGCCCCGGCGTCACCGGCCGAGCAGCTGTGTCACCGTCTCGGCGAGGATGTCCACGCCGTCGCGGGTCAGCACGGATTCGAGGTGGCACTGCACCGAGGCGAAGGTCGCCGAGCGCAGCGCGTACACCTCGCCGGTGTCCGGATCGCGGCTGATCTCGACCACGTCGCCGTCCGGCGTCTCGATCTTCGCGGTGCCGCTGAACGCGGCGAACGTGTTGTAGAAACCGACCGCGCGGTCGCGGCCGAACAGGTCCACCACGAGCTGGACGCCCTGGTGCGGGGTCTCCCGGCGGGCCACCGGCAGTCCCAGCAGTCCACTGAGCACCTGGTGGCTGAGGCAGACGGCGAGAAACGGGCGGCGGCGGCGCAGCAGGTCGGCGGCGAGCTCCCGCAGCCGTGCCATCTTGGCCGACGTGGGGTCGCCCGGATCGCCGGGGCCGGGTCCCAGCACCACCAGGTCGTGGTCGTCCACGTCGTACACCTCGTCGTGCCGCTTGACCACGACGTCCAGGCCGAGCGAGCGCAGCTGGTGGAAGAGCATCCAGGTGAAGGTGTCCTCGGCGTCGACGACCAGGACTCGCCGGCCGGCCAGCTCGCCCGGGTGCGGGAGATCCCGGTCCGCGCCGAACCAGAACGCGGCGGTGTTCGCGCCGCGGGCGGCCAGCGCGGCACGGACCCGGGGGTCGCGGTCCAGCTCCGGGCCGCGCCGCAGGGCCCGGGGCGGGGCCGCCGGGTCGGTGCGCAGCGCGGCGAGCAGGGTCGCGATCTTGGTCTTGGTCTCGGCCACCTCGGCCGCCGCGTCGGAGTGGCGCACCAGGGTCGCGCCCGCACCGATGCGCAGCCCGCCGTCCCCGGTGACCTCCGCGGTCCGGATCAGGATGGCCGAGTCCAGGTCACGGCCGCCCCCGGCACCGGTGGGCCGGCTGATCAGGGCGGCCACGCCGCTGTAGTAGCCGCGCCCGGTGCTCTCGTGCCGCGCGATCACCCGGCACGCGTTCTCCAGCGGGCTGCCCACCACGGTCGGGGCGAACATGGTCTCCCGCAGGATCTCCCGGACGTCGCGGTCGGTACGGCCCTCGATGAAGTACTCGGTGTGCGCCAGCCGGGTCATGCCGCGCAGGTACGGGCCGACCACCCGGCCGCCGTCGGCGCAGATCCGGCCCATCACCTTGAGCTCCTCGTCGAGCACCATGGACAGCTCGTCGCGTTCCTTGTGGTCGGCGAGGAAACCCAGGATGTCGTCGACCGTGGGGGCCCGGTCGCCGTACCGGAACGTACCGCTGATCGGGTTCATCACGGCGTCGCCGTCGTCGACGGTGATGTGCCGTTCCGGGGTCGCGCCGACGAACGTCCGGTCCCCGGTGTGGATGACGAACGTCCAGTACGAACCGGTCTCCTCCAGCAGCAGACTCCGGAACAGGGCCAGGGCGCGCGCCGCGGACCAGCCCTCGATCTCGGCCCGGTAGGACCGGCGGATGACGAAGTTGGCGCCCTCGCCGGTGCCGATCTCCTCGGTGACGACCCGGTGCACGGACTCGGCGTATCCGGCGTCGCCGACGTCGAAACGCGCACCGGTCACCCGTACCGATGAAACCGGCAGTTCCGCCAGGACCCGGGCGACGTCCACCGTGTCCTGCTCGCCGATCCGCATCGCCAGCAGCGGCGCGCCGTCGTCGACGCAGTCGTAGCCGCGTTCGGTGATCTGCCGGTACGGGACGACGGCCAGCAGGTCGTGCGGCCCGCCGCCCGGGCCGTCACGCAGGGGCAGGTCGGCCAGCGTGGAGACCGTACGGACGTCGCCGGTGAGCACGTCCACCCGGTCGCCCGAGCCGGCGCGGGGCCGGTGGATCAGGGCGAACGCCGGCGGGGGTGTGCCGAGCACCCGGGTCAGCAGGTCACCCGCGGGCTTCATCGGGTCTCCCCCGCGGGTCCGACGCCGGCCGCGGTGGCGTCCAGGCTCTCGAGCATCTGCGCCGTGAGCAGGACCACGGCACAGTTCGCGGCCGCGTACCGGACGGCGAGGCGGTGCCCGTCGGCGGTGAAGTCGGCGACGGCGTCGGCGACCAGGAACGTCTCGATGTCGTGGGTGAACGCGTCGACCGCGGTCATCAGCACGCCGATGTGGGCGTAGACGCCGCAGACGACGAGCTGGTCCCGTCCGGCGGCGCGCATCCGGGCCAGCAGGCCGGAGCCGAAGAACGCGCTGTAACGCCACTTGGTCAGCCGCCAGTCGTCCGGTCCCGGGGCGACCTCCGCGGCGATCTCGCGGTCCTCCGGCGACGCCCGCATCCCCGGGCCCCAGAAGTCGCTGAGCAGCCCGCGCTGCGGCGGGGTCATGCTCCCGGGCTGGGCGGTGTAGGCCACCGGGATCCCGAGCTCGGCGCAGCGGTCCCGCAGCCCGGCGACGTTGCCGACCAGCTCCCGGCGGGGTGACCGGGCGGCGTCGAAGGGGCGCAGGAAGTAGTTCTGCATGTCGTGCACGAGCAGCACGGCGCGGCGTGGGTCGGGCCGCCAGCCCGCGACGTTGGCGGGCAGGGCGGACCTGTCCGGCATCGGGTAGGGCGGGATCCGGGCGGGGTCGGGCATGAGTCGCTCCAAGACGGTGGCGGACGGACGGGGCGGGGGCGGACGGGGCGGGGCGGACGGGGCGGGGCCGACGGGGCGGGGGCGGACGGGGCGGCCGGGCGGTTCAGGCGCCGAGGGTGGCGCCGCCGTCGACGGTCAGCGCGTGCATGGTGATGTGGCCGGCCTGCTCCGACAGCAGGAACACGACCGCGCCGGCGACGTCGTCGGCGGTGGCCAGCTTCCGCAGCGGGATGCCGAGCCGGTACGTGCCGGGCTGCCCCTCGAGCGTGGTCCGCGATCCGCTCTCGTCGGTCCACATGGAGCGCAGCATCGCGGTGTCGGTGGAGCCCGGGGCGACCACGTTGCAGCGGATGCCGTACCGGGCGACCTCGAGACCGAGGCACTTGGTGAACATCGTGGCGGCGGCCTTCGACGCGGCGTAGGCGGCCATGCCGTGGCGGGGGGTGCCGGCCGCGTTGGACGCGACGGTGACCACGGCGCCCCGCCGGCGGGCCGTCATCCGGTTCACCACCGCCCGGGACACCAGGAAGACCCCGGTGGTGTTGACCGCGAACGAGGCCGCCCAGTCGTCGTCGCCGAGCTGCACGGCCTCGCCGAGGCGCAGCACGCCGGCGGCGTTCACCAGGGCGTCGATCGGCCCGAGCCGGTCCTCGACCGCACCGACGGCGGCGTGCACCCGGCCGCCGTCGGTGACGTCGGCGGGGAACGCGGTCACGTCGAGGCCGTCGGCGCGCAGTTTGGCGACGCGTTCGCGCAGGCCGGGCTCGTCGGCGTCGAGCGCGGCGACCCGGGCGCCGCGTTCGGCGAGAGCGCGCGCCGTGGCGCCGCCGATGCCGCCCGCGGCGCCGGTCACCAGGGCCACTGTGCCGTTCATAGGTCCTCCAAGGGGTCGGGTGGTGCCTAGCCGTTCCACGCGCCGACCACCGTCAGGGCCTGGTCCGGGTTCAGCCGCGGATCGCAGAGGGTGGTGTATTTGTCGCCGACCCGCTCGGCGTGCGACCGGTCGGTGACGCATTCGGTGACGTCGTCCGGGGTGGTCTCGAGGTGCAGGCCACCGGCGACGGCACCCTCGGCGCGGACCGCGTCCTGGAACTCGCGGACCTCCCGCATGACGGCCTCGAGGTACCGGGTCTTGAGCCCGGCCGCGGTCACCACCGTGTTGCCGTGCATCGGGTCGACCAGCCAGATCGCCGGGTGACCGGCGCGGCGCACGGCCCGGACCAGGCCGGGCAGGCGGGTGACGCCGGCGGCGCCGAGGCGGGCGATGAGGGTGAGCCGGCCGGGCGACCGGTCCGGGTCGAGCCGGGCGCAGAGCGCCAGCAGGTCGTCCGGGTCGATGCCGGGACCGACCTTGCAGGCGACCGGGTTGGCGACGGCGGCCAGCAGAGCGACGTGGGCGCCGTCCAGCTGACGGGTCCGGTCCCCGAGCCACGGCCAGTGGGTGGAGGACAGGAACAGCCCGCCGTCCGCGCCGCGCCGCACCTGGGGCAGTTCGTAATCCAGCAGCAGGGCTTCGTGGCTGGTCCAGACCGGGGCGCCGAGCGGCGGCCCGGGTGCCGGGTGGCCCCAGCCGAGGTGCTCCAGCACCGCCCCGGACGCCTGGTGGGCGAGCAAGAGGCGGCGGGGGTCCGGGCGGCGGCTGCGCGAGTCCGGTTCCGGGCCGTTGACCGCGTGCCCGCGGTAGACCGGGAGGACCCGGTCGCCCACGGTCTCGGTCGGCCGGGTCCGCGGCTTGGCGAACTGACCGGCGAGGCGGCCGGCCCGCAGTACGGGGTGGTGGGTGGACAGCTGCAGCCGGCCGGCGAGCATGTCGAGCAGCCCGGTCTTGCGCTGGACGTCGCTCGCGGCGGTCTCGGCCGGGTCCTCGGCGCAGTCGCCGGCCTGGATCACCGAGGCCTCCCCGGCCGCGACGCGGGCCAGGGCACCGCGCAGCGCGGCGATGCCGGCCGGCCGGACCAGGGGTTCGGCGCGGGCCAGGGCCGCCCGGACGTGGTCCACCTCGGCCGGATCGGGCCAGGTGGGTTGCTGGGCGGCGGGCCGGGACAGGATCGCCGCGACGAGGTCGTGCGATGCCGCGGTCATGGCGCCGGCTCCCGGCGAACCCTTGCCCGGACGTCACTTTCAGTGACGATCGGTGCGGGCGGGACCCGGGGAACCCGGCGCGTCCCGGCGTCGGAGCCGGTCAGGCCGGTCGGCGGGGCCAGCGCGGTAACCACGGTGACATTGCCGGTGGGCGAGTGTTTTGTGACGGAGACGGTGGTCATTGCCGGAGCGCTCCTCGTTACATTTTCCTGCTCACGCCAGTGGCGGCGACCCATTCATCGTCGGCGCGGCCGTGACCGAGGGCAAAGTAGCCCGCGGGAATGTGTCAGGTAGGAGTGCCGAGCGGCCCGGTCGATGCCGGAAATGCTCACGGGCGCTGCCCGCATCACCATCGCGCGAGTTGCCGCTGTGCTCCGGACACCTATGCAAAATCAGGGCATCCGGAGAAGCTGAGGAACGAAGACAGCCGGGGCGGAGCGAGGGGAGAAAGATGCGACTAGAGGAAGATGTTACCGATTTATGTAACGAGATATTCGCACATCTGCCACGTATCGATCAACGCCGAAAAGGCTACGAATACGTCAATGGCCTGCTCCAGGCACGGGGCAGGAAATCGATCCGTAACATAGCCGGGACGTCCGCGGGAACAGCTGCGGAGCAGGCGTTGCACCACTTCGTCAGCAGTTCCACCTGGGACTGGGCACCGGCCCGGCGAGCCCTGGCGGACTACGTGCGCCGCGCCGCCGGCCCACTCGCCTGGGTGCTGCAGCCGATGATGATCCCCAAGGCGGGGGCACACACCGTAGGCGTCGGCCGGCGGTTCTGTCCCTCGCTGCGGCAGTCGCTGAACGCGCAGCACGCGGTCGGGCTGTGGGCGGCCGCGGACCGTTTCGTGACGCCGGTCAACTGGCGGCTGCACCTGTCGGGCGAGTGGCTCGCCGACGTCGAACGCCGGCGCCGGGCCATGATCCCGGACGGGACCGTGGCCCAGGATCTCGGCACCTGCGCGGTGGACACGTTCCTGCAGCTCGCCGCGCCGCCGGGGACACCGGTCGTGCTGGACGCGCGGGAGATGGACGCGGACGCGGTCGTCCGGCGGCTCTGCGCGGCCGGGGCGACGGTGATGGTCCGGGTGCCCGCGGGCCTGCGGCTGACCGCCTATCCCGGCGCCGCCGAGGAGATCACCGGCACGGCCGCGGATCTGGTCACCGGCGCCCGGCACGGTCAGCGCCCGGTGTTCGGCCGGCCGCGGGGCGGCACCGAGCGGGCCTGTCTGCTGCCGGTGCGGCTGCCGGGCAGCCGGCGACGGGCCCCGCTGCAGTTGCTGGGACTGGGCGCCATCGGCGGCCCGTGGCCCGGCGAGTGCTGGCTGACCGACATCACCGGCGACGGCCTGGCCGACCTGGTCCGGCTCACCGCGCTCCCCCGGCAGGTCGACGAGGACCTGAACGGCTACGGCGACCGGGTGGGGCTGCGCGACTTCACCGGCCGCTCGTTCACCGGCTGGCACCGTCACACCACCCTCGCGTCGGCGGCCCACGCGCTGCTCGCACTCGCCGGGGTGCCGGAGACCACGCTCTACCAGGCCTCCTGACCGAGCCTGTTCATCGCACCTCCGGTGTGCCTGGCGACGCCGCCGCACACCGACGACATACGCATTTCCGCTGACACGAAGGAGTGGGTCATGTCCGGTTACGAGATCGTCAGGGTTGGCGGACAGATCGGCGCGGCGGTGACCGGCATCGATCTGTCCAGCCCGATGGCGCCCGCCGTGTTCGACGACGTGCAACGGGCCCTGCTGGAGTACAAGGTGCTGGTCTTCCGGGGCCAGGACATCACCGACGAGCAGCAGCTGGCGTTCGCGGGACAGTTCGGGCCGCTCACCCAGCGGCACCCCACCATGCGCTCGGTCGGCGATCCGCAGGTGCTGGCGGTCGACGGCGAGGACCAGCGGGCCAACCACTGGCACACCGACATCAGCTTCACACCCACCCCGTCGATGGGGACCACGCTGCGCAGTGTGGTGCTGCCGCCGTACGGGGGGAACACGCTGGTGGCCAACGGCGCGGCCGGGTACCGGTCGTTGCCGGCCGAGCTGCGCGAGGTGGCCGACAAGCTCTGGGCGGTGCACACCAACCAGGCGGACCAGCCGCGGCTGGGCACCGAGCGCGGCGAGGAGGTGCGCCGGGCGTTCATGGCCACCCGGTTCGAGGCGGCCCACCCGGTGGTGCGGGTGCATCCCGTCTCCGGGGAGCCGAGCCTGTTCCTCGGCGGTTTCGCCCAGCGCCTGATCGGGCTCAGTGCCGTCGAGTCCCGGCCGATCCTCGACCTGCTGCAGTCGTACGTGCGCCGGCCCGAGCACGTGCTGCGGTGGACCTGGAGCCTCGGTGACGTGCTGATCTTCGACAACCGCAACACCCAGCACTACGCGGTGAACGACTACGACGACCACAAGCGGGTCCTGCACCGGGTGTCGATCACCGGCGACCTGCCCGTCGACCTGACCGGCAAGACCAGCTACGCGGTGCAGGAGGACGACCGGTGAACCCGGACGACTTCGTGAACCGCCTGCGCCGCCGCGAACAGCTGGTCGGCTACTGGATGTCGTGCGACAACCCGATCGGTGCCGAGCGGGTCGCCGGGGTCGGCTACGACTACGTCGGCGTGGACGGCCAGCACGGGGTCACCGACCCGTCGCGGTGGCCGGTGCTGATGATGGCGGTCGACGCGATGCGCCGGTCGGCCGGTGTCGTACGCGTGCCGTCGGTGGATCCGATCCTGATCGGCGCGGCGCTCGACGCCGGTGCCCGCGCGGTGATCGTGCCGATGGTCGAGACCGCCGAGGAGGCACTGGTCGCGGCCCGGGCGTGCCGGCACTGGCCGCGCGGGACCCGCAGTCTCGCCGGGCCGGTGCGCGCCGAGCTGCGGATGGGGTCGGTCCCGGCCGAGCTGGACGAGGCGGTGGCCTGCATCGTCATGATCGAGACCGCGGCGGCGTACCGGAACCTGGGGGCCATCTGCGCGGTCCCCGGCGTGGACGCGGTGTACGTCGGCCCGGCGGACCTGACCGTGGCCCTCGGCGGCCGGTACTTCGGCGATCCGGCGGTGGACGCCGACCTCGGCGCCGCGCTGAAGGAGATCGTCGCGGCGGCCGCCGCCGGTGGTCTCGCCGCCGGGATCCACTGCCCGGACGGTGCCACCGCGGCGACCCGGCTCGCGGACGGCTTCACGTTCGCGACGGTGTCCAGCGACATCACCCACCTGCAGGAAGCCGCGGCCGGTCACCTGAGCGCGGTGCGGGGCGGATCGTGACGGGGCTCGGCCGGATCCGGCCGGCGATCGCCGACTCGCTCGAGGAGCTGGTGGGTGACACCCCGCTGGTCCGGGTGTCGCTGCCCGGTCTCGCCGACGGGGTACGCCTGCTGGCCAAGATGGAGACGTTCAACCCCATGTTCAACGTGAAGGACCGGGCGGCCGCGTCCATGCTGCGCGAGGCCCAGGAGCGGGGCCTGCTGCCGGAGCGCGGTGGCATCGTGATCGAGTGCTCGTCCGGCAGCACGGGCATCTCGCTGGCCGCGTTCTGTGCGGCCCGGGGGCACCGGTGCGTGATCGTCATGCCGGACAACGCGACCGAGGAACGCCGCCGGATCCTCGAGGAGTACGGCGCGGAGGTCGTCCTGGTCCCCGCCGCGGACGGCCTGCTGTCGGCGTGGCGGTTCGCCGAGGGACTGCGCGACCGCACCCCGGGGGCGTACCTGGTGCACCAGGACCAGAACGAGGCCAACGTACGGGCGCACTACGAGACCACCGGCCCGGAGATCTGGCAGGCGACGGGCCACGACGTGGACGTGTTCGTGTGCGGGGTGGGCACCGGCGGGACCCTGACCGGGGTGGCGCGCTATCTCAAGGAACGCCGCGACGTGCATGTGGTGGCGGTGGAGCCGGAACGGTCGGCGGTGATGTCGGGCAAGGACGCCGGGCCGCACGGTATCGCGGGCATCGGCGCCGGTTACGTCTCCGACATCACCGACATGTCGCTGGTCGACGAGATCGTCGTGGTGCCCGACGCCGCGGCGATGCGGGTCAAGCGGGAGCTCAGCCGCCGCAGCGGACTGCTGGTGGGGGTGTCGTCGGGGGCCGCCGCGTACGCGTGCGGACAGGTGGCCGCCCGCTGGGCCGGGGCGACCGTCGTGACCGTCTTCCCGGACACCGGCGAGCGGTACCTGTCGGTGCGCCCCGAAGAGACGCGGGCCGAGCCGGAGATCGTTTCCGCCCGCCACGGGATCCACCAGAGGAGCTGACATGTGCCGCATCCACGGTTTCTTCAACAGCCACGGTTCGCCGGGCGAGATGGACGCGGTCGCCGCGCTGCATCGCCGGGGCGGCCCGGACAGCACCGGCTCGGCCGCCGGGCCGGGATGGGCGCTGGGCAGCAACCGGCTGGCCATCGTCGACATCGACGGCGGCGAGCAGCCGTACCGGCTCGGCGAGCACCTCACCGTGGTCTTCAACGGTGAGATCTACAATCACAACGAGCTGCGGGAACACCTGCGCGGGCTCGGCCACCGGTTCGCCGACCGGTGCGATGGCAACGTCCTGCCCGCGCTGTACCAGGAGTACGGGGAGTCCTTCGTGGACCACCTCGACGGCATGTACGCGATCGCCGTCCTCGACCGCCGTCCCGGCCGGGCGGTCCTGCTGCTGGCCACCGACGACTCCGGCATGAAGCCGCTGTACTACCGCTGGGACCCGGCGCACCGGTCGCTGCACTTCGCGTCGGAGATCCCGGCCCTGCTGGGGTTCCACGCGGTCGGCCGGAGCCGCTGGGACGCCGGCCTGGACGCCTACCTGGCCGGCAAGACCCCGTTCGGCGAGCAGACCATGTTCGCCGAGATCAAGGTCATGCCGCCGGCCACCCGGATGCGGTGCGTGGCCGGCGAGGTGCCGGTGTTCACCCGGCGTGCGGACCCGGGCCCGGAGCCGGTCACCGCCGGGCTCGACGAGGTCGCGGACGAGGTACGCGCCACGATGCGCTCCGAGGTTCGCCGGCTCCTGCACGCCGACGTCCCGGTCTCCGTGATCACGTCCGGTGGGCTGGACTCCGCCCTGGTCACCGCGCTGGCGGCGGAGCGGCAGCCGATCCACTCGTTCACCGTCGCCTACCGCGGGACGTGGCCGTTCGACGAGCGCCGGTACGCCGCCGAGGTGGCGCGCCGGGCCGGCACCACGCACCACGTGGTGGAGATCGACCCGGTGGACTTCCCGGCGCTGGCGCAGACCGTGGTCGCCCATCTCGGGCAGCCGAACGCCGATCCGATCACGCTGAGCTCGTACGCGCTGTTCGCGGCCGTCCGGGAGGCCGGGTTCACGGTGGCGCTGACCGGTGACGCCGCCGACGAGATGTTCGGTGGCTACGACCGGATGCGGGCCGCGACGGGCACCGCCGCGGCCGGTGGCGACTGGCTGACCGGGTACCTCGACGCCCTGGCCGTGCTGCCCGCGGCGCGGCGCCGGGCGCTGTACACCGAGGAGTACCGGCGCCGGCTGGGCGACCGGCCGGGGCTGCCCCGGGAGGCGTACGAGGCGCTGCGCGGGGGTCCGGGTTCGGTGCTGGCCCGGATCAGCGAGTTCGAGCGGCGGTTCCGGTTGCCGGCGTACCACCTGCGACGGGTCGACCACCTCAGCATGGCGAACTCGGTGGAGGCCCGGCTGCCGTTCTGCCAGCCGAGCGTGGTGCGGGCGGCCCGCGGGCTCCCCGACGACCTGCGCATCCGGGGAGACCAGGTGAAGCGGGTGCTGTACGGCGCGGGCCGCGGGCTGGTGCCCCCGTCGGTGCTGAACCGGGCGAAGCAGCCGTTCACGCTGCCGCTGACCGCGATGCTCACCCCCGGGTCCGCGTTGTGGGAGATGACCCGCGACGTACTGAGCCCGGACCGGCTGCGCGACGGCGGGCAGTTGTCCCCCGCCGCCGTGGAGGCGCTGTTCGCGGCGCAGGCCGCCCACCCGGCCGACGAGACCGCGCTGACGCTGTGGGCGCTGACGGTGCACGGGATGTGGCTCGACCTCACGGTCGCACCGCGGCGGGCCGCTTCCCAGGTGGGGGCGACACCGTGATCGGTCATCTCGCCTACGCGACCGGGAGCCCGTGCCCGACGCTGGTCCTGGACGCCCGCGCGATCCCCGACGACCCGGCGGGCACGATCGAACGGGTCACCGCGGCCCGGCGTTACCTGGACGCGGCCGGGGGCGGGCACGTCCTGAAGATCGCCCTGGTCAAGCCGTCCGATCATCCGATGTTCGATCTGGACTACCGGTTCGTGCAGGCGCTGCCCGAGGGGCTCGACCGGTTCGACCCGCGGGGTTCGTGCGGGCACTCGATCCTGGCCGCGGTGATCGCCGCGGAGCGCAGCTCGATGATCCCGAACCTGCGGGCCGGCGGGCGGGTCCGGGTGCGGGTGCTGACCACCGGGGAGAGTGTCATCTGCGAGATGGACCGGGTGGGCCGCTCGGACGCGGAGTGCACGGTGTACTTCATGCCGCCCGAGCAGACCCCGGTCGATCAGTTGCTGCTGACCGGGAAGCCGCGCACGACGCTGGTCACCGGCGGGGACGCGTACGACGTGTCGATGGTCTCGTGCGGTAACCCGTACGTCTTCGTCGATGCCCGTGGTCTCGGTCTGCACACGCCGGAGGCCCTGTTCGGCGCCGGTGCCGAGCTGTTCGGCCTGCTGGGCCGGATCCGCTCGGAGGCGACCGCGCATCTCGGCTGGCCGTCCGGCGGGGTCTTCCCCAAGATCGCCGCGCTGCTGCCCACCGCCGAGGCGATCGCGGTACGGGCGATCTCGGTGCCGTCGTGGCATCCGACCATCGCGCTGACCGGTGCGGTCTGCCTGGCCGCCGCGACGCGGATCCCCGGCACCGTCACGGAGCAGATCGCGCGGGACGCCGGCAGCCCGGACGGCACCATCACCATCGTCACCGCGGGCGGCGTCACCACCGCGTCCGCCACCACGCTGCGGACCGCCGGTCAGACCATGCTGGCCTGGTCGTCGGTCGGCCGGAAAGTCGTGACCTACCAAGGATCGTTCCTGATGGATTCCCCGGCGCACCAGCAATTCGAGGAGATCGCCCGATGCCTGGCCGAAACGGCGAAACCCCTGTGACCGCCCCCATGAGCCTCCCGCCCGTCCTCGTCGAGCAGCTGCGCGAGGCCGCCGAGCACAGCGCGGTGACCGGCGAGCCCGACCCGAAACTGCTGCAGCAGGTACGCGAGTCCGGGCTGCTCGCCACCGCGGTGCCCGCCGAGTTCGGGGGTGCCGGTGGCACAGCGGTGGACGTGAACCGGGTGGTGCGGCTGCTGGCGACCGGCAACCCGTCGCTGGCGATCATCGTGTTCCAGCACTTCGCGGTCTGTTCCCGGATCGCCGAGTGGGGCGACGACGAGCAGCGGGCGGCCCTGCTGCCGAGGCTCGCCGACGGCACCCTGCTGGCCGCCTCGGCCTGGAGCGAGCCCGGTGCCGGCGCCGCCAAGCAGCGGATCAGCACGGTGGGCCGGCGCCGCGACGAGGGCGGCTGGAGCATCACCGGCACGAAGGCGTTCGCCACCGGCGCCACCGTCGCGGACCTCTACCTCGTGCTGGTCCAGACCGGCGACCCCGGGCAGCCCACCGCCGGGTACGGCGCCGCCGGGCAGACGTTCTTCCTCGTCGAGGCCGGCAACCCGGGCCTGGTCGCCGACCTGGGCCTGGACCTGACCGGTATGCGGGGCTCGGCGACCGGGGTGGTGTCGCTGCGCGATTGCGTGGTGCCCGACACCGCCCGGCTCGGCCCGGAGGGCGCGGCGACGCGGATCATCGCCGGGGTCCGCGAGTCGGGGGCGACGCTCGGCGCGGTCGGGGCCGGGATCGCCGAGGCGGCGCTGGAGCTGCTGCTCGAGCACGCGCGCCGGCGGGGCACGATCACCGCGGCGGTGACCCGGCAGCGGCTGGTGGAGCTCGGCACCCGGGTCGAGGCGGTCCGCGCGGTGATCGAGCGGGCCGGTGCCCGGACCGCCGAGGACCCGGGCCTGACGACGTTGCACAGCAAGCTGTACGCGTCGCGGGCGGCGGAGGACATCTGTGCCGAGGTGGCCCGGTCGCTCGGGGCGTCCGGCTACGTCGTGGCGGCGCCGATCAACCGGCTGCTCGCCGATGCCCGCGCGGTGGCGCTGATGGGCCCGACCGACGAGCTGTGCCGGGACCTGGTGGGTGCCGCATGGCTGGGCTGAACGAGAAGGCCGATCTGATCGTCACCGGACGGCGGCTGGTCACCCCCGAGGGCGTACGGGCCGGCCGGGTGGTGATCGGCGGCGGCCGGATCCTCGCCGTCGGCGACGCGCCGGTGCCCGCGGACGCCGGGGTCCCGGTCGTCGACGCCGGGGACGACTACGTCCTGCCCGGGCTGATCGACTCGCACGTGCACTTCCGCACCCCCGGGCTGACCCACAAGGAGGACTGGGCGCACGGCGGCCGGGCGGCGGTCGCGGGTGGGGTCACCACGGTGATGGACATGCCGAACACCGTGCCGCCGACGTTCACCGAGCAGGACGTGCTCGACAAGGCGGCCATGGTGGACGGGCAGTCGCTGGTCGACTTCCGGTTCCACATCGGGGTGGACCCGCAGCGCCCGCAGGAGCTGAAGCACCTGGACCCGGCGATCGCCACCAGCGCGAAGATCTTCATGGCCGGGCACCACACGGCGCCGGCCGTGCTCAACGACCCGGACGCGCTCGCCACCGCGTTCGAGGCCGCCGCCGCCTCCGGGACCCGGCTGGTGCTGCACGCCGAGGACGGCCGGTTGTTCGACCTGCTGGACGGCTGGTGGGGCGAGCCGGACGGCTACCGCGACTACGAGGCCCGCCGGCCGCGCAGCGGAGGGATCACCGCGGTGGCCGCGGTGATCGAGCTGGTCCGCCGGTACGGCACCGCGGCGCACATCCTGCACCTGTCCAGTGCCGAGGAGGCCGACCTGGTGTGCGCGGCGGCCGCGGCCGGGTTGCCGGTCACGTTCGAGGTGACCGGGCACCACCTGTCGTTCACCGACCACGACACCTGCCGCACCGGGGCGCGGACCCGGTTGTCGCCGGCCATCCGGGGCCGGCGGGACCAGGACCGGCTCTGGGAGGCGGTGCGCCACGACCAGGTGGCGACGCTGGGCAGTGACCACGCGCCGCACACCGTGGCGGAGAAGACCCGATCGGTGGCGCAGTCCCCGCCGGGGTTGCCCGGGGTGCAGGAGCTGGCGGTCGCGGTGTGGACCGGGATGCGCCGCCGGTTCCCCGGGGAGCCGGCCGACGACGCGGTCCGCCGTCTGGTGCGCCATCTCGGTTCCGGGCCGGCGGATCTGTTCGGGCTGACCGGCAAGGGACGCCTGGCCGTGGGGGCGGACGCCGACCTGGTGTTCTTCGCCCCGGAGCAGACGTGGATGCTCTCCGCGGCGCAGGTCCGGTCCAAGTGCGGCTGGTCGGCGTACGAGGGCTGGACGATGGGCGGGCGGGTGCGGCGGACGTACCGTCGCGGTGCCCTGGTGTGGGACGCGGAGACCGAGGTCTTCGGTGCCCCCGACGGCCGGTGGGTGCGATGAGCGCGCGGACCGCGATCGTGGCCGGGGGCGGGATCGGCGGGCTGGCGGCGGCGGTGACGTTGCGGCGGGCCGGTTACGCGGTGGTCGTGGTGGAACGGTCGGCGCGGCTGGACGGCGCGGGGGCCGGGCTGCTGCTGTACCCGAACGGGGTGGCGGCGATCGACGCCATCGGTGCCGGGCTGGGCCGGGCGGTCCGCGACGCGGGGTACGTGACCGGGGCGGACGACGTCCGGGTGCTGATGGACGCCCACGGCACGGTCCTGGCCCGGGAGCCGATCGGTGCGCAGCAAGAGCGGCTGGGCCGGCCGCAGATCCCGATCCTGCGGGCGGCGCTGCGGCGCGCGTTGTGGCAGGAGGCGCAGTCGGTGGGCGCCGAGGTGGCGTTCGGTGCGGCGGTCACCGGGTACGAGCGGCGCGGCGAGCGGGTGTCGGTGCGGTTCGCCGACGGGGCGAGCCGGGAGGCCGATCTGCTGGTGGCCGCGGATGGGCTGCGGTCGGTGATCCGGGCGCGGATGCACGACGACGGCCCGCCGGTGTACCGCGGGTACACCTCGGTGCGGGGCTGGTCGGCGAGCCCGGATCCGGCGCTGGGCGCGGTCGTCGCGAGCGGCAGCGGGCTGCAGGTGTTCGTCGCGCCGGTGGGCGGTGGCGGGCACTACTGGACGGCGAAGATCACCGCGACGGCCGGGAGCTGGCCCGCGATGCGGCCCCGGGCGGCCCAGGAGCGGCTGCTGGCGCTGTTGGAGGGCTGGTTCCCGCCGGTGGCCGCGCTGGTGCGCCGCACGGCGGTGGCGGATCTCGCGGTCACCGACATCCACGACCGCGACCCGGTGGACCGGTGGGTGGACGGGCCGGTGGTGCTGATCGGCGACGCCGCGCATCCGATGGTCCCGGCGCTGGGCCAGGGCGCGAACCTGGCCCTGGAGGACGCGGTCGACCTCGGCCGGGCCCTGGTGGACGAGCCCGATCAGGTGGCCGGGCTGCGCCGCTTCGAGCGGGTACGGGTGCCGCGGGCGGCCGAGGTGGTCCTGCGCTCGCGCCGGCAGGGCGACGTGGACCAGGGCGGTGACCGGGACCGCGATCACCGTCGCGACCAGCGGATACGGGTGCTGGCGCGCAAGGACGAGGCGACGTTCGACGTCGTCGGATGGCAGCCGGCACCCGCCGGCGCGCCACAGCAGTGATGACCGAGAGGGAGTTGACCGTGACGGTGTTCGCAGTGGGTCCGATCTGGCGGGACGCGAATGTACGGACCGGCCCGGATCTGTCGAGTCCGATCATCGAGTTGCTGCTGCCGGGTGCGGTGGACGGCTACGACGCGGACGGCTGGACCGTGGGCGAGGAGGTCGTGGAGGGCACGATCGTCAGCTCGGTCTGGCTGCGGCTCGGGGCCGGGCGGTACTGCAGCGCGGTGAACTTCGACCAGGCGAGGGTGGCCGCATTGCCCGCGTCCGCCAAATTCTAATATCCTTTAGACTACTGGGAGGTTTGATGGTCCAGCCCGAGGCGGAGATGGGGTTGATACGGATGCTCGCCGAGGACCTGCGCACCGTCGTCGACCGCGACCCGTCGGTCCACGACCGGGCCGAGGCCCTGCTGCACCCGGCACTTCCGGCACTCTGGACCCACCGGGTCGCCCACCGCCTGCACCGGCGGGGCCTGCGCCGCACGGCGCGGCTGCTCTCGCTTCTCGCCCGCGGCTGGACCGGGGTGGAGCTGCACCCCGGCGCCGTCGTCGGGCGCCGGGTCCTCATCGACCACGGCTCCGGCGTCGTCGTCGGCGAGACCGCCGTCATCGGCTCCGACGTGACGATGTACCACCAGGTCACGCTCGGCGCGCTGGGCTGGTGGCGGGACAACGGCCGCGAGGCCGGCGAGCGCCGCCACCCGATCATCGGCTCGCACGTCGTGCTCGGCGCCAACGCGACGGTGCTCGGCCCGGTGACCGTCGGCGACCGGGCCGTGATCGGCGCCCAGGCCCTGGTGATCCGCGATGTCCTCGCCGACACCCACGCGCTGGCGCCGGCCGCAGTCAGCATGCCCGGGGCCGACCGGCGCTCCGCCGTCGAGCTCATGCGCACCAGCGCCTCCGCGGGGTGCTGGTGATGGCTCCCCCCACGAACGTCACTCTGGAAGAAGGACGTATGCCTGCTCCGAACGTGACCGGCACCGTGCTCGCCCGTCCGCTGATCGCCGACACGATCGCCGACCTGATCGGGCGGACCCCGCTGCTGCGGCTGCCCGCCGGGGACGCGGCGCCCGGCGCCCGGATCCTGGCGAAGCTGGAGTCGGTCAATCCCCTGTCGAGCGTGAAGGACCGGGCGGCGCTGTGGATGATGCGCGCCGCCGAGGAGTCCGGTCAGCTGGTGCCCGGGACCGGGACGGTGATCGAGGCGACGTCCGGCAACACCGGCATCGCCCTCGCGGCGCTGAGCGCGGCCCGGGGCTACCGCTGTGTGATCGTGCTGCCGGACAGCGCCACCGCCGAGCGGATCGGCCTGCTGCGGGCGCTCGGCGCGGAGGTGCACCTCACCCCGAGCGAGCTGCGCTACCAGGGTGCCATCGACAAGGCGGCCGAACTGCACCGCGACACCCCGGGGTCGTGGTTCCCCTGTCAGCACCTGAACATGGACAACGTGCGGGCGCACCGCGAGTCCACCGGCCCGGAGATCTGGGCCGACACCGCCGGACAGGTCGACATCCTGGTCTGCGGGATCGGCACCGGCGGCACGCTGAGCGGCACCGCGGGCTATCTCAAGGAGCACAACCCGCGGTTGCGGGCCGTGGCGGTGGAACCGGCCGGCTCCCCCCTGCTGTCGCAGGGCTGGGCCGGGACCCACGCGATACCGGGTATGAACGGCGGGTTCGTGGCCGACACCACCGACCGCGCGCTGATCGACGAGGTGCTCACCGTCACCGACGACGAGGCGCTCGAGACGGCCCGCGGGCTGGCCAGCGGCTCCGGCGTGCTGGCCGGCATCTCGTCCGGCGCCGCCGTGCACGCCGCGCTGCGGATCGCCCGGCGCCCCGAGAGCGCCGGCGCCACCATCGTCACCATCCTGCCGGACACCGGAGAGCGCTACCTGAGCGTCTGGGCCCCGGCCGTCGCTCCCACCGAGAGAGAGATGACCCCATGAACCCGACCACGGATCTGCACCTCCTGCTCATCGGCGGCACCGACGAGGCCGTCGAGAAGGCCAAGAAGCTCGGCCTCGTCGTGCTCCTGGTCCAGCACCCGACCAAGATCAGTGACCGGCAGCGGGAGCTGGCCGACGTGCTGCACGTCGTCGACTTCACCGACTGGTCGCTGCTGGAACCGATCGCCCGCGAGCTGTACGCCACCCCGGGCTACCGGGTCGCGCTGTCGCTGACCGAACCCGGGCTGGAGCCGGCCGGCCGGATCAACGACCTGTTCCAGCTCGGCGGCACCAGCCAGAAGGTGGCCGGTCTGCTGCGCGACAAGTGGGCCATGCGCCAGCTGCTGAGCGGCACCGGCCGGGCCAGCGTCGCGGCGGAACAGGTGACCGGGATCGACTCGCTCACCGGGTTCGGCGAACGGTACGGGTATCCGTTCATCGTCAAGCCGGCCGACGGCACCGCGAGCATCGGGGTGTTCAAGGTGGAGACCCCGCAGCAGTGCGACGAGGTGTGGCAGAGCGTGTCACGGCTGCGCGGTACGCGTACGGACCGGGTGTCGTCGTTGTTCGTGCTGGGCGACTTCATCGTGGAGCAGTACGTCGAGGGTCCCGAGTTCAGTGTCGAGTCGTTCAGCTTCGCCGGCCGGCACGTGATCATCGCGATCACCGAGAAGTTCGTGTCACCGACGTTCGCCGAGGTCGGGCACACCATGCCGGCCCGGCTGAGCACCGGCACCCGGGACGCGCTGCGCTCGACCGTGCGCGACTTCCTGACCACGGTCGGGCTGCGGGACGGGCTGGGCCACACCGAGCTGCGGATCGGGCCGGACGGGCCGGTGGTGATCGAGGGGCACAACCGCTTCGGCGGGGACGCGCTGCCCGATCTGGTCCGCGGGGCGTACGGCATCGACCAGGCCACCCTCGCGCTGGGCTGGCCGTTCGGCCTGGTGCCGGAGCTGCCCGACGAGCCGGTGGCGCTCGGCGGGGCGGCGACCCGGTTCCTGTTCAGCGAGCCGGGGCGGGTCGAGTCGATCGAGGGGGTGACCCGCGCCCAGGCCGAGCCGGACGTGCTGGTGGTGAAGATGTCGGTGCACCCCGGTGACGAGGTACGGCCGTTGCGCGACAACTGGGACCGGGTCGGGCTGGTCGCGGTGACCGCCGCGGACCCGTCGGCCGCGCTCGAGCGCAGCGCGGAGGTCATCGGCGAGCTGCTGCGGGTCACCGTGACCGGCGATGACGGCGGCACGACGACGGCCTACGCCGCACAGATCAACGACGGAAGCCACAACGTCGAGGTACGCCCGTGAGCGTCCTGATCCTGCACCGTAATCCGCTCGAGCCGTTCCCGTACCACGAGTGGCTCGCCGACTACCCCGGCGACGTGGTGATCCTCGCCGCCCAGGACCGGGTCGAGTACGCCGGGGAACGGGTGCCGGTGGTCGCGCACCCGGGGACCCGGGTGGAGCTGCTGCCCGATTTCTTCGACGGGGATCGGCTGCGGGCCCGCGCGCTGGAACTGGCCGTCGAGCACGGCGTCCGCCACGTCGTGGCGCACCAGGAGGGCGACATCGAGCACGCGGCGTACGTGCGTGCGGCGCTCGGCCTGGACGGCGCGTACCCGGCGGACGTGCTGGGGTTCCGGGACAAGGTCGTGATGAAGGCCCGGCTGCGCGCCGCCGGCATCGGGACCGCCGAGTACGCGATGGTGGGCAACGCGGAGCAGGCGCAGGCGTTCGCGCGGGAGCACGGGTTCCCGGTGGTGCTGAAGAACCGGGACGGGTTCAACTCGATCGGGCTGCGGATCCTGCGCGACGAGGCGGAGCTCGGCCGATGCGCCGAGCAGACCTGGGGCGGCCCGGAGCCGCGCGGCGAGCTGCTGATCGAGACGTTCGTGCCCGGCCGGATGTGTCACGTCGACGGGCTGGTGGCCGGCGGCCGTACGGTCCTGGCCTGGCCCTCGCAGTACCAGTACGACCTGGCGTCGTTCGGCGTCGATCCGGGCGCCCGGGTCGATCTGACCCTGGATCCGGACGATCCGCTGACGCCGCGGCTGCTGGAGCTGACCGGCACCGCGGTGGACGTGCTGCGCGACGGGGCGCCGGGGCGGATGGCCGACCACGCGTTCCACGCCGAGATCTTCCACACCCCCGACGATCGTCTGGTGGTGTGCGAGATCGCGTGCCGTCCAGGTGGGGCCAAGGTGCGGCACGTGCTGGACAGCCTGTTCGGGGTGGACCTGTTCGAGGCCGTGACCCGGCTGCAGGCCGGGCTGCCGGTGCCGGGCCTCGACGGGCTCGCGAGCCCGGGTGAGCGGCCCCGGCCCCGCCGGATGGCCGGGCAGGTCCTGATGATGAAGCGGCCGGGGCTGGTGCGGTCGCTGCCGGAGCCGCCGGGCCTGGCGTGGGTGGAGCGGTTCTGGCGCTACGCCGAGCCGGGCGAGACGATCCCGCCCGCCGCGGGGTCGGCGGACTTCCTGGTCGCGGCCGTCGGCTCGGCACCGGACCGGGCCGAGTGCGAGCGGCGCCTGCGGGCCCTGGGTGACCGATTCCTGACCGAGACCGAGATCGTGGAGCTGGTGTGAGCGAACCGTCGACGACGACATCCGGGTCCCCGACGTCCGGGACCCGGGTGCGGTACATGACCGCCATGGTGGTGGACGCCACCGGGAACGGCCTTTACCTGCCGATCTCGTTGCTGTACTTCCACCACGTGACCGGCCTGCCGCTCACCCAGGTCGGGGCGATCATGACGTCGGCGGCACTGGTCGGGCTGCTCAGCAACCCGGTGGCCGGGACCCTGGTCGACCGCTACGGCGCCCGGGCCGTCGTGGTCGGCGGCTACCTGGTGCGGGCGGCCGGTTTCCTGGTCTATCCGTTCGTGGACTCGCCGGTGCCGATGTTCCTGGCGGTCGCCCTGGTGGCGGTCGGCGACGGGTCGTACCCGCCGTCGATCCAGTCGTTCATCGCCGAGATCACCCAGGGCGCCGGCCGGGACCGGCTGATCGCCGCGCAGCGCAGTCTGCGCAACGCCGGGCTCGGGGTGGGCGGCCTGCTGGCCAGTGCCGCGCTCGCGCTGGGCAACGCCGCCTACCAGGTGATCGTGCTGGTCAGCGCCGCGGCGTTCGTGGCCGCGGCGGCGCTGATCCACAGCATCGGCTCCGCCCGGCCGGCCCACGGCACGGGCCCACGGCCCCGGGGTGGCTACCAGCTGGTGTTCCGGGACCGGACGTTCGTCAAGCTGACGCTGGCCAACGTGCCCACGGCGTTCGGGTACATGGCGCTGTCGGTGAGCCTGCCGGTCTACGTGACACAGGAACTGCACCACAGCACGTCGGTGGTGGGCCTGCTGTACGCGGTCAACACCGTGGGCATCGCGTTGCTGCAGATCCCGGTGACCCGGGTGCTCACGCGCTACCGGCGTACCCGGGCTGCCGCTCTGGGGATCTCGGTGCTGTCGTTGTCGTTCCTGCTGTTCGCCGCGCTGGGCGCGGCGGCCGGCGGCCAGGTGGCGCTGGCCGGGGCGTTCGTCGGGACGGCGCTGTTCACCCTGGGCGAGCTGATGCACGGCGCGACCGCGTCGGCGCTGGTGTCGAACGCGGCCCCGGAGGCCACCCGGGGCCGGTACATGGCGGTGTACCAGCTGTCGTGGTCGTTGCCGACGGCGCTGGCCCCGGCGGTGCTGACCGCGTTGCTGAGCCTGTCGGCGGTCGCGTTGTGGCTGACGCTGGCGGCCGGTGCGGCGGTGTCCGCGCTGGCGCTGGTGCGGTTGGAGCGGCGGCTGCCGGAACACGCGGTGCATCCGGGCACGACGGCGCCGGCCCCGCGCGATCGTACGGTTCAGGCCTGAGCACCGCCGGTCTCGGTCGGGTTGTCGTGCCGCAGCCACTGGGTCATGCCGCCGGTGAGCGGGTGCGCGTCGATGCCGTGCGCCCGCAGGAACCGGACGGTGTCCGGGGACAGCACGCAGTAGGGCCCGTGGCAGTACGCGATGACCTCGCGGTCGCCGGGCAGGCCGCCCATCCAGCCGGCGACCTCCGCGGCGGGCACGGACACGGCTCCGGGGATGTGGCCCAGGGAGTACTCCCGCGCGGAGCGGACGTCGATGACGATGACGCCGGGGTCGCTCAGCCGGTCGCGGAGCTCGTCGGCGGTGACCGGTTCCAGCTCGCTCATGTCGCCCAGCAGGTCGGTGACCGCGGACCGCAGGTCGGCCAGGCGCACCTCGGCGCAGGTCTGCAGCGCGGCGATCAGCAGGAAGACGTCGCGGCCGGCGAGTTTGTAGTACGACCGGGTGCCCTGCCGGCGGACGCTGACGAGGTTGCTGGCGCGCAGCACCTGCAACTGCGCCGAGGTGTTCTTGAGCCCGACGCCGGCCGCCCGGGCGAGGCCCTCGACGTCCTGCTCCCCCTCGCCGAGCAGGTCGAGCAGGCGCAGCCGGACCGGGCTGGCCAGCACCTTGCCGACCCGCGCTACCTGCTGGTAGATGTCCCACTTGGTGCCGTCGCCCATCGGATCAGTCTAGGGCTCCGGGTTTCTCGAGCAGGCGGGCGAGGCGCAGGGCCAGCTGGATCTCAAGGGCGCGGGCCGGGCGCTGCCAGTCGGCGCCGAGCAGTTCCTTGACCCGGTCGAGGCGGCGGGCCACGGTGTTGGGGTGCACGTGCAGGGACTCGGCGGCACCGCTGAGGCTGCCGTCGGCGGCGTAGTAACCCTCCAGGGTCGCGACGAGGTCGGTGAGCCGGCGCCGGTCGTAGTCGGCCACCGGGCCGATGACCGAGCCGACGAAGGAGTCGACACCCTGGCGGCCGGAGAGCAGCAGGCTGAGGAAACCGAGCTCCTCGGTGGAGGCACCGCGGCCGGTCAGGTCGAGCGCCTTCATGGCGCGCAGGCAGCGGACCGCGCCGGCGTACGTCTCGGCGATCTCGGCGGCGCCGATGCCGGGGCCGGCCACCGCGGCGGTGACCGGGCAGCCGAGGAACGCGGTGGCCTCGGCGGAGATCGTCCGGGCCAGGGCGGCCGGGTCCTCGGTGCCGGGCAGGAGCATGACGACGTCGTCCTCGTGGACGCCGGCGAGCCCGGCGACGCGGTGGACGCGGGCCGCGGCCCAGGCGGTGGCCCGGGTGGGTGCGACGCCCTCGGGTCGCAGGGTGGCGACCATGTGCGGCCGGGCGAGGTCGAGCTCCAGGCGGACGGCCTGCCGGGCGAGGCGGTGGGCGCCACCGGGGGCGGCGGTGAGCAGGTCGCTGAGGAACTCGCGGCGGATGTGCTCGTCGGTCGCGCCGCCGCCCTGCTGCAGCAGGACCGCGGCGGCCTGGGCGATGAGCGGGAGCATCTGGCGGTCCTCGGCGTCGAGGGGTTCCCGGGTGCGCACGTCCATGGTGGCGAGCCGCTGGTCGCCGGCCATGACGGGCACGGTCCAGGCGCGGTCGCCGGTGGCGACGGGCGAGCGGCCGGTGACCGGCGGCGGGCCGTCGGGGTGTTCCCCGGTGGCGAGGGTGCTCGCGGTGGCGATGACGGTCGTGTCCGCGGCGTACAGCGTGACGGTGCCGCCGAGCCGGCGGGCGGCCTCGGTGACCAGGCTCTGCGGTCCCCCGCCGCGGACGACCAGGTCGATGAAGTCGTAGTGGGTGGAGCGCAGTTCCCGCACGGAGATCAGGTCGGCGACCGTGCGGGCGGTGGTGTTCTCCAGGCCGTACAGCCGGTCCAGGGTGTGGTCGAGGATCTGGATCTTCTCGATCGCCGCGCCGGCGAGGTCCGCGAGCGAGGCCAGCAGCGCGCACTCGTGGGCGGTGAAGGTGCGGATCCGGCGGTCGGCGAGGTACAGCACGCCGAACGGGCGCTTGCCGAAGTCATCGTTGTCATCGCCGATCCGGACGGCGATCAGCGCGTGCAGGTCCTCGGTGCAGACCAGGCCGGCGAGGGCGTTGCCGGGGCCGGCCTCCGGGGTGCGCTGGCTGTCGGAGATCCATCGCGGGCCCGGGTTGCGCAGCGCGGAGGCGCCGAGGAAGTCCTGGCCGCGCAGTGTGGTGCCGGCGTCGAGGTCGGCGACGAACCCGTCGACCACCTGCACGGTCATGCCCTGACCGGCCTCGTCCGGCACGGTGACGAAGGCCATCGCGGTGCCGAGCATCCGGCGGGCGTGCCGCACCAGGACGGCCAGCAGGCTCTTGAGGTCGGCGGGGGTGGCCAGGTCGCGGGCGGCGTCGAGCAGGGCCGACAGCTTGGGATCGCCGAACGTGAGGCCGAGATCCGGGTAGGTGTGGGTGGACATGCCTGTGGGAACCCCCGAGACCGAACAGATGACCCCTGGCTAGCAATCTAACTTACTAGCAATCTGCACGGTACACGCTAACCGACCCACTGTGGACGGTCAATTACTCAGGGCAACGCTACAGGTACGCTCGCGACAGTCCAAGGGCACCGGACCTGACGGATCAACCGGCCGGGCTTTGACCCCCTCCCGGCACCGTCGCCACGATGTGCTCATGGCTGCGAACGACACCACACCACTGTTCGAATCTCGCGCCGACATCCACGTCAACGCCACCCCCGACGATGTGTACGCCGTGGTCAGCGACCTGCCACGGTGCGGCGAATGGAGCTCCGAGTGCACCGGCGGCAGCTGGGTGGACGGCACGCCGGCCACGGTCGGCGCGGTGTTCCGGGGCGAGAATCTCAGAACCGACGACGTGGTCAGCTGGGCCCCCGTGGTGCGCGGGACCTGGCGCACCGAGTCCGAGATCATCGCCGCCGAGCCCGGCCGGGCGATTCGCTGGGCCGTGCGCGACAGCACCGGGCGGGCCCAGGACAGCGTCTGGTCGTACGAGATCGAGCCGGCCGACGGTGGTTCGCTGCTGGTGCACCACTTCCGGATGGGCACCCCGACCGAGGGCATCGGCAAGATCACCGCCGGGATGTCCCCCGCCGAGTACCGGCGCTTCGTCACCGAGTGGGGCGAGAAGGTCGCCGCCGACCTGCGGGAGACGCTGAGCCGGGTCCGGACCGTCATCGAGAAGTCCGTGTAGGGGGGCCGGTCATGCTGCTGCAACGCGTCGCCAACCGGGGCATCGCCCTCGGCACGCTGTTCGACCGGGCCGCCGCCCGGCACCCCGGCAACGAGATCATCCTGGACCACGACCTGGACGTGGCCCCGGAGCTGGGCCGGCGGCTGCCCGTCGGGGTGGTCGCCGACCTGGTCGCGGACCTGGCGTCGCGGCTGTCCGCGGCGGGCGTGCGGCCCGGCGACCACGTCGTGGTGCACAAGTCGAACAGCTTCGACATCACGCTGCTGGCCTGCGCGCTGATCCGGATCGGGGCGGTGCCGGCCCTGCTGTCACCGATGCTCGACGGCGCCACCGTGGCCGAGCTGATCCGCCGGATGGACCGGCCGTTCCTGCTCACCGACCAGGCGAAGATCGACACCGCCCTGCCGGACACGGTCTTCGACACCACCGCCGGGGTGCTGCTGGCCGCCGGCGACGACCCGCGGGCGGTGGCGCTGCCCGCGATGACCGGCGTCGCCCGGGTCCCCGCGGTCACCGCGCCGGTGGGCCACCCGGTCCTCATCACCCACACGTCGGGCACCACCGGACTGCCCAAACTGGCCGTGCACACCGGATTCACGCTGCAGGCCCGGTACCGCCCGCAGGCCTCGGTGGCCGCCCTGGTGCGCTGCCGGCGGCCGGTGGCCATCCACGTGTCGTTCGTGCACTCGCGCCTGTACACCGCGCTGGCCATCACCCTGCTGCGCGGCTTCCCGCTGCTGGTGCTCGCCGACGACGACCCGGAGCAGGCCGCCGAGCTGTTCCTCACGCACCGCCCCGGCGTGCTCGAGGCGCACCCCAACACGTTCATCCGCTGGGAACGCCTCGCCGCCGACCCGCGCCGCCCGCTGGCCCCGGTCCGCTACTTCAGCAGCACGTTCGACGCCATCCATCCGCGTACGGTCCGGCGCATGCTGGGCGCCTCCGAGCACCGTTTCCCGGTGTTCGGCCAGCTCTACGGCCAGAGCGAGGTCGGCCCGGTGGTGGCCCGGGCGTTCACCCGGCACCGGCGGGCCGACGCCGACGGCCGGTGCGTCGGGATGCCGTTCCCCGGCATGACCGGCCTGCGGGTCGTCAGCCGCGACGGGCGGGCGCCGAGCGTGCGCTCCCCCGGCTTCATCGAGGTCCGCACCGACGGACGGGTGCTGACCTACCTGGGTGAGTCGCGGCGCTACGACGCGCAGCGCGACGGCTCGTGGTGGCGGATGGGCGACGTCGGGTACCGCACCCGGTGGGGCTGCCTGCACCTGCTCGACCGCGAGGTGGACGAGATCAGCGGCTTCGGCAGCACGCTGGCGGTCGAGGACGCGCTGTTCTCCCGGATCGACGACCTGGCCGAGGTGATCATCGTGCCCGGGCCGGACGGCACCGCGGTGCCGGTGATCTGCACCGAGGACGACCGGCCGCTGGACCGCGACCGGTGGCGGCGGGCGACCGCCACCCTGCCGCCGATGGCCGAACCGGTGCAGTGGAAGCACGCCGACCTGCCGCAGACCGCGACCACCAAGATCAAACGGCTCGAGCTGGCCCGGCTGCTCGGCCCCGGGCACGAGCCCGGATGAACGACACGATCGTCGTCGCGGGCGGCGGGATCGGTGGTCTTGCCGCCGCCCTCGCGCTCGGGCGGCGCGGCCACCGGGTGGTGGTCCTCGAACGCAACGCGGAATTCTCCGAGCTGGGCGCCGGCATCCAGCTCGCCCCGAACGGGCTGCACGCGCTGGACCGGCTCGGGGTCGGCGACGCGGTCCGCGCCGCCGCGACCCCGATGCGCGAACTGCGGTTCATGGACGGTGTCACCGGCGAGCACGTGACCAGCCTGCCGCTCACCGGGCAGTACCGGCGCCGGTTCGGCCGGCCGTACGTGGTGGTGCACCGCGCCGATCTGCACCGGCAGCTGCTCGACGCGTGCCGGGCCATGCCCGGGATCGAGCTCCGGGCCGGCCTGCCGGTCACCGGGTACACCCAGACCGGCAGCTCCGCCACGGTCCGGCTCGACGGCGGCGGCACGGTCACCGGGGCCGCGGTGATCGGTGCCGACGGGATCCACTCGCGGATCCGCCGGCAGCTCGTCGCGGACGGCGAGCCCCGGATCTCGGGGATCACGGTGTACCGCACGGTGCTGTCCATGGCGCACGTGCCGGCCGGCATCCGGCGCGACGCGGTCACCTGGTGGGCCGGGCCGAAGTGCCACTTCGTGCACTACCCCATCGCGGGCGGCCGGTTGCTCAACATGGCGGCCAGTCACGACGACGGCGCCACCACGGCGGTCACCGGTGTGCCCGCGAGCACCGCCCTGGTTCAGGAACGGCTGGCGCCGCTGACGGGCGTACACCATCTGCTCGGTCTCGGCCGTGACTGGCGGTCCTGGACGCTCGTCGACCGGGAGCCGGTGGACCGGTGGGCCGACGGGCGGGTGGTGCTGCTGGGCGACGCGGCCCATCCGATGCTGCACTACGCCGCACAGGGCGCGTGCCAGGCGCTGGAGGACGCGGTGGTGCTGGGTGAGCTGCTGGAGCCCGGTTCCGGGTCGGTCGCCGAATGCCTCGAGACCTTCAATCTGCAACGCCGGGAGCGTACGGCCGCCGTGCAGCGCGTCTCCCGCGACAGCATCCGGCTGTGGCATCCCGCCGGCCCGGAAGCCGCGGCCCGCAACCGGATGCTGAAGGCGATGACGGCCGGGCAGTTGCACGACGCGGTGGCGTGGATGCACGGCGTCCGCGAGTTCGGCGCACAACGGAGCGGAGCCGCACGATGACCGGGCAGGACCTGCAGATCTGCATCGTCGGGGCGGGCCCGCGAGGGCTGTCCGTGCTGGAGCGGTTGTGCGCGCAGGAGCGTCACGACCCCCGGACGGCGTCGCTGACCGTGCACGTGGTGGACCCGGCGCTGCCGGGGGCCGGCGCGGTGTGGCGCGGTGACCAGTCGGCGATGCTGCTGACGAACACGGTGGCGTCGCAGATCACCGTCTACACCGACCGCAGCTCGCGGATCGACGGGCCGATCGAGCCCGGTCCGAGCCTGTACGACTGGGCCCGCGGTCTCGCGCTGCTCGGGCCGCTGGGGACCGACGACGCGGCCACGGTCGCCGAGGCGCAGCGCCTCGGCCCGGACGACTACCCGAGCCGGGCGTTCCACGGCCGGTACCTGGCCGACAGCTTCCGGCGGATCGTGGACGGCGCCCCGGAGCACGTCCGGGTCGTCGTGCACCGCTCCCGCGCGGTCGCCGTCGCCGACACCAGCGGGGTGCCGGGCGGGCCACAGGGGGTGCGGCTGGCCGACGGCACCCGGCTGCACCAGCTCGACGCCGTGGTGCTCGCGCTGGGCCACACCCCGGCGCTGCCCCGGCCCCGGCAGGCGCGGGCGGAGAGCCTGGCCCGGGTGCACAAGCTCACGTACCTCACCCAGGCGAACCCCGCCGACGTGGACCTGAGCGTCGTGCGCCCGGGTGCGCCGGTGCTGCTGCGCGGGCTGGGCCTGAACTTCTTCGACTACCTCGCGCTGCTCACGTCGGGGCGGGACGGCCGTTTCGAACGGTCCGGCGCTCGGCTGGTGTACCACCCGAGCGGCCGGGAGCCACATCTGTTCGCCACGTCGCGGCGCGGGGTGCCGTCGCACTCGCGCGGCGAGAACGAGAAGGGCCCGTTCGGCCGGCACACCCCGCGACTGCTCACGCCGGAGGCCGTCGCCGCGTTGCAACGACGGCGGGCCGACGGTGAGCTGCTGCGGTTCGGCACCGACGTGTGGCCGCTGATCGCCGCCGAGGTGGAAGGCGTCTACTACGCCACCCTGTTGGGCCGCGAGGACGTGGCCGGGCGCTACGCCGCCGCGGATCCGGCCGGGCGGGTGGCCTTGCTGGACGCGTACGCGATCCCGGAACCGCAGCGGTGGGACTGGGAACGGCTGGCCCAGCCGTACCGGGGCCGGACGTTCACCGACCGGGCCGACTTCCGGTCCTGGGTGCTGGACTACCTGGCCCGCGACGTGGAACAGGCCCGGGCCGGGAACCTGAGCGGGCCGGTCAAGGCCGCCCTGGACGTGCTGCGCGACCTGCGCAACGAGATCCGGCAGGTGGTCGACCACGGCGGGCTCGACGGGGCGTCCTACCGCGACGAGCTCACCTCCTGGTACACGCCGCTGAACGCGTTCCTGTCCATCGGGCCGCCGGTCGCACGGATCGAGGAGACGATGGCGCTGCTCGAGGCGGGGGTGCTGGAGCTGATCGGCCCGGGCACCCAGATCATGATCGACACGGACCGGCCCGCGTTCGTGGCGCACTCGCAGCTCGTGCCCGGCCCGCCGATCCGCGCCGAGGTGCTCATCGAGGCCCGGTTGCACGACGTCGACCTGCGCAACACGGCGGACCCGCTGCTGCGGCACATGCTCGACACGGGACAGTGCCGGCCGTACCGGATCCCGTGCTCCGACGGCGGGGTCCACGAGACCGGCGGGATGGCGGTGACCCGGCGGCCGTACCGGGTGATCGACGCCAACGACCAGGCCCATCCGCGCCGCTTCGCATACGGGGTCCCGACCGAGACGGTGCACTGGGTGACCGCGGCGGGGATCCGGCCCGGCGTGGATTCGGTGACCCTGGCCGACGCCGACGCGATCGCGGCCACCGTGCGGGCGCTGACCCCGGCGGCGGCGGTCCCGGCGGCCCGCGACGTCAGCGGGGTGATCATATGACCGGGCCGGTGGAGGACCTGACCGACAGCGGGCTGTTGTCGCCGGTGCGCGCCGGCACCGCGGTCGAGGCGGTGACCGGTGACCGGGCGTGGCTGCAGGCGATGCTCGACGCCGAGGCCGCTCTCGCCCGGGCCCAGGCCCGGCTGGGCACGCTCCCCCGGACGGCCGCGGAGGTCATCACCCGGGCCGCGCGGGCCGACGACTTCGATCTTCGCGGGCTCGCGGTGGCCGCCCGGGAGACCGCAAACCCGGTGGTCGCGATGGTGCGGGAGCTGACCCGGGCGGTGGCCACGCTGGACCCGGCCGCGGCGGAATACGTGCACCGCGGCTCCACCAGCCAGGACATCATGGACACCGGGGCGATGCTGGTCACCGGCCGCGCCCTCGACCTGATCACCGGATCGCTGGACCGGGTCGCCGCGGCCCTGGGGGCGCTGGCCCGCGAGCACCGGGACACCGCCATGGCCGGGCGCACGCTGGGCCTGCACGCGGTGCCGACCACGTTCGGGCTCAAGGTGGCGGGCTGGCGCGAACAGGTCGTCGAGGCGGGACGGCGGACCGCGGCGCTGCGCGCGGCCCTGCCGGTGTCGCTCGGTGGTGCGGCGGGAACGCTCGCGGGCTACCTCGAGTACGCGGCGGTCGACAGCGCCGGTCCGCACCCCGACGGTCCGCACCCGGACGGTTCGGACCCCGACGGTCCGGACCCCGACGGTCCGCATCCGGACGGTTCGGACCCCGACGGTCCGAACCCGGACCGTTCGCACCCGGACCGTTCGCGTTCGGACCGTTCGCATTCGGACGGTTCGCATTCGGACGGTTCGTATCCGGACCGGCTCGTGGACGCGTTCGCGGCGGAGACCGGGCTGCGCCGGCCGGTGCTGCCGTGGCACACGCTGCGGGCGCCGGTCGCCGACGTGGGGTCGGTGCTCGCGTTCGTCACCGGGGTGCTCGGCAAGATCGCCGTGGATGTGCTGGCGCTGAGCCGTACCGAGGTCGGTGAGGTGGTCGAGCCGGCCGCGGCGGGCCGGGGTGCGTCCTCGGCGATGCCGCACAAGCGCAACCCGGTGCTGGCCACGCTGATCCGCAGCGCCGCGCTGCAGGTGCCGTTGCTGGCCGCCGGCCTGGCGCAGGCGCTGCTCAGCGACGACGAGCGGGCCGCCGGGGTGTGGCAGTCGGAGTGGTCGCCGCTGCGCGAGTGCCTGCGGCTGAGCGCCGGCGCGGCCGAGACGGCGGTGCAGCTGGCCGAAGGGCTCGGGGCCCGGCCGGAACGGATGCGGGCGAACCTGGCGCTGACCCGGGGACAGGTGGTGTCCGAGCGGGTGGTGGCGGTGCTGACGCCGCTGCTGGGCCGGGCGGTCACCCGGGAGCTGCTCGACCGGGCGTCGCACGAGGCGGCCCGCTCCGGCCGGGACCTGTCGGCGGTCCTGGCGGAGAGCCCGGAACTCACCGGTCGCTGCACCCCCGCCGAGCTCGCCGCGTGGTGCGATCCGGCGCGGTACCTGGGTGCGGCGCCGCACCTGGTCGACCGGGCGCTCGGGTGAGGCCGGGCGGCCCCACCCGTACGCGGCGGCTCAATCGGTCCGGTTCAGGTAGGCGGTGGCCCGCCGCTCGAACTCCTGCGGGGACACGTCCTCGATGTGGGTGGCGAGCGTCCATCGGTGCCCGTACGGGTCGGTGATCTGCCCGGTGCGGTCGCCGAAGAAGTGGTCCTGGACCGGCCGTTCGGGGGTCGCACCGGCCCGCACCGCGGCGGCGAACATGGTGTCGACGTCGTCGACGAACAGGTAGAGCGTGACCGGGGTGCCGCCGACGGTCTTGGGACCGGGCAGGCCGGGGCCCTCGTCGGACAACCAGAGGATGGTGCCGCCGATCCGGATCTGGGCGTGCACGATCGTGCCGGTCGGGGTGGTGAACCGGGACATCTCCTCGGCCCCGAACGCCCGGGTGTAGAAGTCGATCGCCTCGCTCGCCCCGGCGACGGACAGGTACGCGGTCAGTTCCGCGTGGCCGTCCGGGATTCTGCTGACCATGGGTGTCGTGTCTCCTAGCGTGTCAGTCGGACAAGCGGGTCAGTCGGACCAGCGGGTCAGTCGGTCGAGGGCGTCGAGGAAGCGCAGCAGCTCGGCCTCGGTGCCGAGGGAGACGCGCAGATGGCCGGGGAAGCCGAACATGGCCGTGTTGCGCACGAGGATGCCGTACCGCGCGGCGAGGGTGTCCTGCAGTCCGCCGGCGTCGTCGACCTCGACGGCGACGAAATTCGTCAGCGACGGGACGTAGCGGTAACCGCGCCGGTCGAGCTCGGCGCAGAACCAGCGGCGGCGCTGGGCCCCGGCGGCCCGGACGGTGCCGAGGAATTCCTGGTCGGCGAGAGCGGCGACGGCCGCCGCCTGAGCGACCCGGTTCACGCTGAACGGCAGGACGCTGAGGGTACGGCGGATCTCGGCGATGAGATCGGCCCGGCCGACGGCGTACCCGATGCGCAGGGCGGCCAGTCCGTACGCCTTGGAGAACGTCCGCAGGGCGACCACCGGGGCCCCGCGGTCCAGGAAGTCGCGGGTCTGCGGCAGCCGGGGGTCGCTGAACTCCTGGTAGGCCTCGTCGACGATCAGCGGCACCTCGCCGGCGTGCGCCGCGGTGATCAGTGCGGCCAGGCCGTCGCGGGTGAGCGCGGTGCCGGCCGGGTTGTGCGGGTTGCACACGTATCCGATGCCGTGGCCGGGCAGTTCGTTCGCGAACGCGGTGGCGTCGGTGGTGGCTCCGGCGAGGGGCAGTTCCACGGCGCCGCGGTCGATGCGTTCCAGCACGGCCCGGTATCCGGGGAACGTGCCGGCGGTGACCAGGCCGGGGCGGGTGAGGTCGCCGAGGGACAGCGCGGTGGCGAGGACCAGTTCGTCGCTGCCGTTGGCCACGGCGATCTGGTCGGGGGCCACGTCCCAGTGCCGGGCGAGGGCCGCGACGAGGCTCTCGCGTTCCGGTGCCGGGTACCGGTTGACCCGCTCCAGGGCGGTGGTCGCCGCGGCCACGGCGGCGGGGCTGGCGCCGTACGGGCTCTCGCTCAGATGCAGGCGCACGAGGGTGTCCGCGTCGGGCACGCTGGTGTTGTAGACCCGGGGTTGCGGGCGGACGGGCGCGCTCACCGCCCACCTCCCACCAGCACACCGAAGCAGTAGCTGCCGACGGTGGCCTCCTTGGTGACGAAGCAGTGTTCGCTGCCGGCCGGGATGCGCATGACCGCGGGTGAGGTGAGCTCGTGCCGCACCCCGTCGAGGTGGACCTCGATGCGGGCCTGCCCGGGTTCGGGCGAGATCAGCAGGTAGATCTCGTCGACGTCGTGGGTGTGCGGCGCGGCGACCGGCTTGTCGACGAGGGTGCTGAGTTCGCCGCCGGCGAGCTGGACGGGCAGGCCGCCGAACATGTCCGCGGTGAGGTAGAAGGGCGCGGGCTGGTGGTGCCCGGCCACCGCGAGTGGGATGGGCAGCCGGGTGACGATCTCCGCGACGGCCGGCGAATCCGCCTCGATCACGGTGTCTCCAGGACGAAGAGGTAGGTGTGGGGCGCGCCGAACGGCACGGTCCGGCGCAGGCGCAGCCCGCCCTGGGCAAAGAGCTGTTCGTACGCCTCGCGGGTGTAGATCGGCACTCCCATCAGGGCATGGGCGAGCTCGAAGCCGCTGGAGAAGATCGGCAGGGTCGGTGCGGTGCCGGCCGGGCGCACGGTGGTGTCGCCGAGCAGGAACGTGTGCGCGTTCGGGAAGGCCGCGCGCAGCCGGGGCACGACCTGGTCGCGGCGCGCCGGGTCGACCAGCAGGTCGTGCAGGAACATGAAGCTCATGACCACGTCGGCCTCGTCGGCGCCGTCGACGTGGTGGCCGTTGAACAGGATGTCGAGGACGTCCGCGCAGACGGGTTCGACGGTGCCGGTCAGGCCGTGGCGTTCGACGGTGTCGGCGGCGAGCTCGGTGGCGGCCTTGCTGATGTCGACGCCGATCCCCCGGCTCCCGGGGCGGGCCTTCACCAGCCGGGAGACCCGTTCGCTGACCCCGGCGCCGAGGTCGACCAGCGTGCTGAAGTCGAGGCCGGCGATCTGCTCGTCGAGGATGTGCCGCATGAGCGCGGTGTCGGCCTGGGCCGAGCCGAGCGCGATCATCGCCTCGTCGCGGTACAGGTCGACACCGAAGCTGCGGTCGCCCCGGGCGAGGGCGGCGGCGTTGGCGAACACGTCGTGGTATCCACCGACGCCCCAGGTGAAGAAGCCGAGGGCGCGGCGCAGGTCCTTGGCCAGCGGGGTGGCCCGGACCCGGCCGTCGCCGGTGTGCAGGTACCCGAACGACTCCGCGCCACGGACGAGCGCGGTGACGACGGTGGGGTCGAGGTTGTCGCGGGTGCACAGCTCGAGGATGTCGAGGGAGCCGTCGTTCTCGAGCGCGGTGAACGCACCGAGGCGTTCCAGCGCGTGCAGCACGTGCGCGCAGATGAAGCCGTTGAACGCGGTGTCCGGGTTCAACGGGGTGCGCGCTTCGCCTTGCCATGGTGCGGTGGGTGCGTCCAGCGTGGACAAGCGTCTACCCCTCTCTCTGAGGATGCGACGGTGGGCGGCGGGCAGGTGCCCGCCGGCCGCGGGCGTGGTGGGTTCAGGCGTCGAGCCTGGCCAGGTTGGTGGCCACCGAGTACGGGGTGAGGTCGACCGTGGGGTTGTTCTCGAGGTACAGGTCGCGGATGATCTGGCCGGCGACGGGCGCCTGCGCGATGCCGTGCCCGGTGAACCCGGCGGCGTAGAAGATCCGCTCGTGTTCCCCGCCGCCCTTGCCGATGACCGCGGAGCGGGTCGGGGTGACGTCGAGGGTGCCGGTCCAGGCGCTGTGCAGCTTGACGTTCTCCAGGCGGGGGTACCACTTGGGCAGCTCGTCGACGGCGGCCCGGAACCAGATGTCGCGCATGCCGTCCTGCTTGGAGATGCGCTCGAGGCCGACCAGGAACGACCGGCCGAGCCCCATGGTCTTGAGGCCGGAGACGGGGTGGAACGTGAACGGGATCGCGTCGAGGTCGCCCTCGTCGATGAGCGGGTCGGTGCGCAGCAGCTCGGCGAACTGGCCCCACACCGGCAGGTCCAGGCCGGCGAGCTTGCCGACGTCACCGCTCCACGGCCCGGCCGCGATGACGACCGCCTGGCCGGTGAAGTCGCCCTCGGTGGTACTGACCAGGCCGCTGCCCGCGTCGATCCCGGTGACGGTGACGCCGGTGTGCAGCCGGGCACCGTGCTTGCGGGCGGCCTCGGCGTACCCGCGGACCACGGCCTCGGGCTTGACCCGGTAGGTGTGCGGGTTCCAGACGGCCGCGACGACCTTGGCCGGGTCGAGCCACGGGTTGTGCTCGACGGCCTGGGCGGCGGTGAGCAGCTTCAGGTCGGCGCCGGCCTCGTGGTGGTCGGGCAGTTCCGCCTCGATCTCCGCGGCCTGCTGCGCGCTGGTCAGCACGGTGAGCAGGCCGAGGTTCGCCAGGCCGGGGTCGACGCCGGTGTTCGCCTCGAACGACTCGAACTCGCTGAGGCTGCGGGCGGCCAGCTCGGAGTCGTGCGGCTTGCGCGGGAAATAGGTACGGAACGCGCGGGCGGTCTGCGACGTGGTGGCCGCGCCGAGCTCGTTCTTCTCGAGCAGGATCACGTCGATACCGGCCTGCGCGCAGTGGTACGCGATGGACGTACCGATCACGCCGCCGCCGATGATCAGCAGTTCTGCCGTGTTCTTCTGCTCAGACATTCGCACTCCTGTTGACGGTCGGGCGGTAGGTCCAGGTGTCACCGGCGAGGTCCCACGGGAACAGCTGAAGATTCCAGGCACCGAGGGCGTTGACATACGTCGCCATCTGTCCCATCAGGGCTAAAAAATCCTCGCGGGTGGTGATGTCGTCGAGGGCCGCGACGACGTCCTCGGTGATTTCCCACAGCGTGTTCAGGCCGCAGTAACCGAGGAATTCGGTCGGCTTGACCAACAGGATCCGGGCCATGTCGATCAGCGACGCCAGGGTGATGTCGGTGAGGCGGGCGGCGCGGACGAGACCGGTGTACGACACGTATCCCAGCGGCCGGGTCTCGCCGTTGACGGCGACCAGCGTGGTCAGCACCGAGCCCTTGGTCCCGGCCCCGGACGGGAACCGCCCGGCGTGCACGTCGACGAGTTCGTCGGTCGGGTCGACGAGCACCCGCTCGGTCTCCGCGGCGATCCGGGCGATCAGCTCGCCGACCCGGCCGGCCTGTGCCGGCAGGAGCCGCACGCCGTGCCCGGCGGGGCCTTCGACCCGGCGGACCTGGGCGATGACGGGTGCGCCGTTGCCGTGCACGGCGTCCCAGATCATCTGCCCGATCTTCGGCAGCGAGTCGACGTCCTCGGGCACGACCATGCCGATGGGCGCGGCCGGCATGGGCTCGGTCAGCTCGCCGTACTTGACGGTCAGGTGCTGCACCGCTGAGCAGAAGACCGTGCCGTTGGGCTGGATCTGGCGATCGACGCGGTGGTCGGCCACGGCGTGCAGCAGGTCGTGGGCGGGGGCCACCTGGTAGAAGCAGTCGCCGGCGACGAGGGCGTGGCCCTGCAGGGTCCGGTAGGGCAGCGACGCCCACAACGGCTCGACGAGTTCGGCGTTGCGGGTGTCGTCGAGGTTGATCCGGATCTTGGCACCGATGGATTCCCAGGCGATCTCGATTTGGCGCATTATGCCGCTACCTCGTTTCATTTATCGGACACGGGGAGCATGCCGTTACGAATGATGCTAGGAGAATGGGACACGGAACCGTCCGGGAAGATTGGGCACTCTGTCAGATCGACAATTCTTTGTCACGTCGCCCGGCTCAATCATTCGTTTTCCGGGCACGACGAATAGCGACGTGCCGTGGTCGCTTCCGGTGCTATCGCGCGGGGACGGTCACCGCGACGGGCAGGATCGTGGTCTCGCGCAGGGCGCCGGCCGCGTCGGGGTGGGCGGCGAGCCGGTTCTGCAGCAGGGCCCCGATGGCCGCGCTGCCGAGGACGGAGCCGATCTGGCGGGTGGTGTTGAAGACCCCGGACGCGGCGCCGGCCAGGCCCGGGTCGAGGTCACGGACGGCGAGACCGGCCATGAGGACGAACACGCAGCCGATGCCGAGCCCGGTGACGATCAGGAACGGCACGAGCCGCCAGGGGTTCGCGCCGGCACCCGCCTGGGACGCGACGCCGGTGAGGCCGGTGGCGTACCCGGTCAGACCGAGCACGACCAGGGGTTTCGCGCCGATGCGGTCGGAGAGCCGGCCGACGATCGGCGAGGCCACCCCGGAGGCCAGCGATGCCACCGCCAGCACGGTGCCCGCCCGGGACGGCGCCATACCCAGCACCGTCTGCAGATAGATGGTCAGTGGCAGGGCGAGGCCGATCATGGCGAAACCGAAGCAGGCCATGACGACGGTGGCGACGGTGAAGTTCCGGTCGGCGAACAACCGGGCCGGGATGAGGGGCTCGCGGTCCGCCACCCGTTGCAGCGCCACGAACGCGGCCAGCAGCAGCACCCCGGCGGCGAGCACCAGCGGGATCGTGACCGGGCCGGCGACGGTGCCCCAGTCGTAGCGCTCGCCCTCCAGCAGGCCGAAACTGATGGCCAGCAGCGCGAGGCAGATCAGGACCGTACCGGGCAGGTCGAAGCGGTGGTGGGCGCCAGGCCGGGGGTCCGGGGCGTGGATCAGGGTGAGGACCACGACGACGGCGCCGATCGGCAGGTTGACCAGGAAGATCCACCGCCAGCCCAGGCTGTCGACGAGGACGCCGCCGAGCAGCGGCCCGGTCACGGTGGACAGTGCCGCGACCATGCCCCACACCCCGAGGGCGGTGCCCCGGCGGTCCGGCGGGAACAGCATCGTGATGAACGCGAACGTCTGCGGGCCGAGAACGGCGGCACCGACCCCGGCCAGGGCCCGGGCCGCGATGAGCTCGTGCACGGTGGTGGCCGCGCCGCACAGGCCGGAGGCGACGGTGAACAGCACCAGGCCGGCCAGATAGAGCCGCTTCGGACCGAACCGGTCACCGAGACGACCGGCCGCGATCATCGGTACGGCCAGCGCGAGCAGGTACGCGTTGACGACCCACAGCACCTCGTCGAAGCCGGCGCCGAGACCGGCCTGCACGGCGGGGACGGCCACGTTGACGATCGAGGTGTCGAGCAGCGTCATGAAGAAGCCGGCGCACAGGATGCCCAGCACACTCCAGGGGGTGCTCCGCATCCCCGTCACGCCAGGGCGAAGGGCGTGAGGTCGAGACCGGGATCCCGGCCCAGGTGCAGGTCCCGGATGATCTGGCCGGTGACCGGCGCCTGGCTGAGGTCGTGACCGGTGAAGCCGGCGGCGACCAGGATCCGCTCGTGCGCGCCGGGCGCCCGGCCGATGAGGGCGGTGGCGGACGCGGTGGCTTCCAGACTGCCGGTCCAGGCGCTGTGCAGGGCGACGTCCCGGAGCCGCGGGTAGCGCGCGGCGAGCTCGGCGCCGGCCTCCTTGAACCACACCTCGCGCATGGACGGCAGCTGGGAGAAGCGTTCGAGGCCGACCAGGAACGCCGGGCCGATCCCCATCGCCTTGAGCCCGGCGGCGGGATGGAACGTGAAGGGCGCGCCGACGTCGGCGGCACCACCGATCTCGGCGGTGCGGAACAGCTCCGCGAACTGTTCCCACACCGGCAGTTCGAGGCCGGCGAGCGCGGCGAGGGCACCGCTGCCGGACCCGGCCGCGATGACGATCGTCTCCGCGGTGATGTCGCCCGCCGTGGTGGCGACCAGGCCGGAGCCGCTGTCGATGCCGGTCACGGTCGCGCCGGTGAGCACCCGGGCGCCGTGCCGCAGCGCACCCTCGGAGTAACCCCGCACGACCTCGTCCGCCCGGAGCCGGATCATCTGCGGGCACAGGATGCCCACCTCGACGCCGGCCGGGTCCAGCCAGCGATTGCGGGCGACGACCTGCTCGGCGGTGAGCAGTTCGAGCTGTACGCCGGCGGCGCGCTGGGCGGGCAGCTCGGCTTCCAGATCGGCGGCCTCCCGGGGGGTGGCGGCCACCACGAGCATGTCGGTCCGGGTGAGGGCGAGGTCGACGCCGGTGGTGGCCGCGAACTCCCGGAACCCGGTCAGGCTGCGAGCCACCAGTTCGGAGTCGTGGACCTTGCCGGGGAAGTAGGTGCGGAACGCGCCCGCGGTCTGGGTCGCGGTGGCCGTCGCCTGGGCGTCCGGCTCCAGCAGGACGGTGCCGATTCCGGCCTCGGCGGCGTGGTACGCGATGGACGCGCCGATCACGCCGGCACCGATGATCAGTAACTCCGTGGTCCTCGGGTGCTCGGGCATGCGTACCTCCGTGGGTGGGGTGTCATCAGCGGCCGGCGGTGCGGTAGGCGCCGTCCCGGTCCCAGCGGCCGGCCATGGCGGGTGGTGCGACGGTGCCGGTGAGGGCCTCCACGGCGTGGGCGGCCGAGGCGAGGGTGACGTGGCGGTGCCAGCCGGGGAACGACCGGCCGCTGTAGTCCCAGATCCCGACCCGCTCGGACAGCACGTCGAGGTCACGGTCGGCCCGGATCAGCAGTTTCGTCACGCTCAGGGCGGTGCTGACCGGTGTCGCGGGGGCGGCGGTGAGCCACAGCTCCTCGTCGCCGTCGTGGCCGAGCTCATTGATCGCCATCAGGCGCAGGGCGGGGAGGCGGTCGCCGGGCTCCAGCGGGGACCGGACGTCGACACTCGACACCAGGTGCGGGATCGCCACCCCGCCGTCGAGGTGCAGGACCGGGCGCCGGCGTGACCGCGCGGCCTGGGCGATCTCCCGGGCCGGGGCGGGCCCGCCGGTACGGTCGCCGGCCGTCTCCGTGCCGATGACCGACAGCGGCAGGCCGGGCGGGATCCGGACGAACGTCTGCACGTTCGCCCGCAGGATGCTCAGCTGGGTGGCGTGCTCCAGCGCGCGGCCGTCGAGCACCACCGGCGTGCCCCCGGACCCGGTCTCGCCGAACACGTCCCGGCAGGCCTGCGCCCCGCCCTCGTCGAGCGTCTCGGCGCGCACCCCGTCCGGGACCCCCGACCGGGCCCGGCGCAGATCGTCGTCGATCCACTGCTGGGACATCCGCAGCCGCCAGCTCACCGGGAAGCTGCCCCGGCCGGAGACCGCGATGACACCGATGGCCTCCTGGGCGTGCACCACCTTGCGGCGGGTGCGGCAGAACCGGCGGTCCACCCCGACGGTCTGCAGGCCGCCCTTCGGGATCACCACCGAGCGGATCACCCAGGCCTCGGGCGTGGTCATCCGCATCACGTGCCGGGTGAGGGCGGCCCGGACGGGCTCCCAGTCCCATGTGGAGTCGCTGATGAAATGGTGCAGGCGCTGGTCGGTGCCGGCCCCACCGAGGAACGCGGCGATGTTCCTGATGGTCTTGCGGCCGTGGGTGCCCAGCAGGCCGCGCAGGTACTGCCGGGCCCGAAGCCGCTGGTCGCGGCGGACCAGGGAGACGAAAAGGTCGTCACACAGGTCGTTGAAGACGGAGGCGACCATCGAGGTCGAGGCCACCGCCGGACGGTACGGCCAGGGCGGCACCGGTTCGCGATCGGCCAGGGCGGTGCGTCGGATTCCGGGTTGCATGACTCTCCCCGATTCTTGCGGCCGCCGTTCGGGCGGCGCTACGGGCGCTGGTAGAGGCGCAGGAAAGCGGTGACGCCGCTGGTCACGAGTGCGGTGACCTGCTCCTCGTCGAGCGTGATGGCGTGGTGGAACGAGTGCTGGGCCACACTGACGAAGGTCAGCAGGTTGAAGTGCAGGGCGGCGGTCGCGGCGTCGTCGATGTCGAGCAGCCCGCGGTCGGCGATCGCGTCGAGGTGGCGGGCGAGTTCGCGCTGGAACGCGCGGGGCCCGGCGTCCTGCCAGGCCTCCAGCACGGCGGGTGAGAGCCGCGCGGCCTCCGCCTGGATCGTGCGCACGAGCGCGAAGTGACCGGCGAACGCGGTGGGCGAGGTCGCCCATTCCAGGGCGAACGCGGTGAGGTCCTCGCGCAGGTCGAGGATCTTGCGCAGATGCCGGTCGGCGATCCGGTTGTGGGTCTCGGCGACCTGCGCGGACCCTTCGAGGATGACGGACAGGAACAGTTGTTCCTTGTCGATGAAATGGTTGTAGACGGTGCGTTTGGAGACCCCGGCCTCGGCGGCGATGGTGTCGACACCGGCCCCGCTGTATCCCGCACGCCCGAAGACCGCACGGGCCGCCTGCGAGATGGCCCGGCGTTTGTCGGGCTGCCCGCTGTATGTCTTCTGCGGCAACGGATCCGTGATGTCCATGATGGCCTTCCGGCGGCGGTGGGGACGCTCCGGACGTTACACTCGCGAGTGTAAGTAGGCAACCGCTCAGTGCAACGGGTAGACCCACTTGACGAAGTGACCGGCGGACGGTTGCCGTACGGTCCGGCGGCTACGAGGCTGAGGACGCACCCTGTCCTGACCGCCGCCGGAAGGACCACCCGATGACGCACGACAAGCTGTCGACCGCCCCCTCCGCCGCTGCTGATCTGCGCGCGGCGTTCCGCAGGCACGCCGCCGGCGTCGCGATCATCACCGCGACCGGCGGGCCGGGCCCCGTCGGCTTCACCGCCTCATCGGTGGCCTCGGTCTCCACCGACCCGCCCCTGCTGTCGTTCAACGTGTCCCGGACCGCCTCGTGCTGGCCGGCCCTCAGCCGCTCGGCCCACGTCGGCGTACACGTCCTCGGCCGGGACCAGATCGACCTCGCGGCACTGTTCGCCCAGCCGGGCGCCGACCGTTTCGGCCCGGGCACGGCATGGCACCACGGACCGTACGGGGTGCCGCAGCTCCCGGGCTGCGCGGCGTTCCTCGTCGCCGCGGTCCACCGGCGTATCGAGGCCGGCGACCATGTCGTCGTCCTCGCCCGGGTCCTGCACGGCACCAGCGCCGGGGACGCGCCCGACCCCCTGATCCGGCACGACGGCCGTTACCTGTCCGGCCTGCACGATCCGGCCCACTCACCTCGGGGGATGGGATGAGTGGGCCGGACCGGGTCCTGTGACGGCGGCTCCGACCAGGCCGCCGCCTGTTCCGGGCCGCGCCTGCTACCGGGGGTTCGGGGCCGGGGCCGTCGTGGACTTGTCCGGTGTCGCCTGCCCCGGCACCGTGGCGCCGCCCGCGCCGCCATCGCCCCTGGGGCCGCCAGGAGCCCCGGGGCCTGCGGGACCGCCGGGACCGCCGGGACCGCCGGGGCCTCCGGGCGGGGGTTGGGGAGCGACGAAGTCCTTGGCGCGGATGAGGGCCAGGGCCAGCGTTCCGCCGACCACCGCGAGGACGCCGCTGGTCAGCAGGAGGTCGTTCAGGGCCGCCGCGAAACTGGCCTGGATCGCGTCACCCACCTGAGCGCGCAGCTGCTCGGGCGCGGCGGCGACGGCCCCGCCCGGGTCGCCCGTGCGGACCGCCGCGGCGATGGGATCCACCGGCACCCCGGCGCCGGAGAGCCGGTCGGTCAGGGAGCTGTGCAGTGACGAGGTGAAGATCGACCCGTACAGCGCGATGCCGACGGCGATGCCGACCTGGCGGAAGGTCTGGTTGACCCCGGACGCCATGCCGGCGCGCTGCACCGGGACGACACCGATCGCGGTGGAGGCCAGCGGGGGGTTGACCATGCCGGCGCCGAAACCGGAGACGATGAAGCCGGGGATGAGGTGGGTCCAGTGCGAGCCCGCGTCGACGCCGCGCATCAGGATCAGGCCGATCCCGACCAGGATCAGGCCGGGGCCGATCAGCCACCGGGTGGGCAGCCGGCTCATCAGGCGACCGGCGGCCATCGCGGCGACGAGGGTGGCACCGGAGCTGACCAGCAGGCGCAGACCGGTCTCCATCGGGCTGTAACCGAGCGCGTTCTGCAGGTAGAGCACGATGTAGAGGAACATCGCGAACAGTGACGCGTTCATGGTGAACGCCGCGATGGAGCCGCCGAGGAACGTCGGCGTCCGCAGCAGGGACAGGTCGAACATCGGCTCGGCCACCCGGGACTCCACGACGCCGAACGCCGCCAGGAACAGCGCGGCCAGCACGAAGCACAGGATGACGCCCTGCTCGCCCCACGTCGTGTCGCTGGCTCTGATCAGGGCGTAGACGAGGCTGAACAGGCCCAGGGTCAGGGTGAGGACGCCCGGCCAGTCGATGCGGGAGGCCCGGGGTGCGCGGGATTCGTCGACCGAGCGCAGGGTGGCGACGATCGCGGCGATCCCGATCGGCAGGTTGACCAGGAAGATCCCGCGCCAGCTGATGCCGCTGGTGATCAGGCCACCGAAGACCGGGCCGAGCGCGGTGGCGACACCGGCGACCGCGCCCCAGACCCCGAACGCGGTGCCGCGGTCCCGCCCGCGGAAGGTGCTGGCGAGCAGCGCCAGGGAGGTGGCGAACAGGATCGCGCCGCCGATGCCCTGGATCGCCCGGGACCCGATCAGCATCGCCTGGTCCTGGGCGACACCGCAGAGCAGCGAGCCCGCGGTGAAGACGGTGAGACCGATGAGGAACAGCCGCCGCCGCCCGTACTGATCGGCCAGTGATCCGGCGGTGAGCAGGAGGACCGCGAGGCTCAGGGCGTACGCGTCGGTGGTCCATTGCAGGGCGCTGAAGCTCGCGTCGAGTTCGTGCTGGATGTCGGGCAGCGCGACCACGACGATCGTGACGTCGAGCAGCAGCATGAACGTCGCGGCACTGACCACCGCGAGCGTCCACCATTGGCGTTTCATGGGTCCGGCGCCTCCTATAGCAGGTGTGAGCCTCACTACCATGCTAGCATGCTAGCATGGTCAGGCCCGAAGTCAGACAGTTCAACGTGTACCTGCCGGTGGAGCTCATCAGACAGGTCAAGCACCATGCCGTCGAGCACGAGCTATCGCTGTCGGCACTGGTCGCCGACGCCCTGCGCGCCTACCTCGACGAGGCCGGGGGCACCGAGCAGAAATGAGACGGCCCGGAGTCAGACGGCGCCGCTTTCCGTAGGCCCGCTTTTCATCGGCCCGCTTGTCATCGGCCCGCTTGTCATCGGCCCGCTTGTCATCGGCCCGCTTGTCATCGGCCCGCTTTCCAGGGGCCATCGCGGGCTGAGCAGCACGCGACTGCCGCGACCCAGCTCCCCGTCCTCCATCCGCCGGTGCACCCGCGCCGCGTCCCGCAACGGCCGGATCTCCGTCGTGCGCGCCTTCAGCCTGCCCGCGACCAGCAGCCGGTTGATCGTGGACGCCGCGCCGGCCAGCTCGGCCGTGGTGGCATGCGAGATGACGAAGCCGCGGACCGAGCAGTCCTTCATGTACAACTGCCCGGCCGGCAGCACCGGCTGCGTCCGCGCCCCGGCGAGCACCACGATCCGGCCCCGGCGCGCCAGCAGCCCCACGGCCGTGACCAGGTCGTTGCGCCCGGACGTGTCGAGGACGATGTCGACCCCGTCCGGCTGAGCGGCCATGATGAGCTCCGGCAGACACGGATCGGCATAGTCGAAGACCTCCGCCGCCCCGAGCCCCCGGCAGTATCCGGCGTCGGCCCCGGCCGCCGTCGCGATCACCCGGGCCCCCGCGTCGACGGCCAGCGTCACCAGCGCACTGCCGACGTTGCCCGCGGCACCGGCCACGACGACGGTGTCCCCGGCCCGCACACCACCGTGGGTGACCAGCGCGAGGTAGGCGGTGCCGGCCGGATGGACCACGGCCGCCGCGACGAACGGATCAACCCCCGGCGGCAGATGATAGAGCCGGTCACCGGCCACCACGGCCTGCTCGGCGGCGGCGCCCTGCCGGCCCCCGTGGCCCAGGCTGTTGCACCACACCGGATCCCCCGGCGCGAACCCCGGCGCCCGTGACTCGGCCACGATCCCGACCAGGTCCCGGCTGACCACGAACGGGAACGACACCGCGGTGGCGAACAACCCGGACCGTACGAACGTGTCGACCGGATTGACGGTCGTGGCGACGACATCGACCAGCACATCGGTCGGTCCCGGACGGGGCGCGGCCACCTCGCCGTACCGGATGTTCTCCGGCGGGCCGAGCCGGTCGACGAAGGCTGCATGCACCCGCCCATCCTCCGGTCCCCGGCCCGCGAACCCCACCGCGGACGGCCTTGTCCGTCAACTCCACCGGTCCTAAAGTTCGGCGTATGAGTCCCCACCAGCCACAGTGAGCGACAACCCGCTCGTAGCGCGCAGCCACGACTCGACAACCTGGTCCACCGGCCTCGGCCTGGTCGGTGACGCCGCCGACATCACCAACGGCATCCGCGACAACAGCTGGGTCGACAGCACCCTCGGCGGCGTCGGCGCCTCCCTCGACATGCTCTCCCTGGCCGTCGACCCGCTCGGCACCCTAGTCTCCTGGGGCGTGTCCTGGCTCATGGAGCACGTCAAGCCGCTCAAGGACGCCCTCGACTGGCTGGCCGGCAACGCCGACGAGGTAGCCGCCCACGCCGCCACCTGGTCGAACGTCGCAGCCTTCACCGACCAGGCCCGCCAGGACTACACGGACCGCCTCCGCACCGAGGTCGCCGGCTGGTTCGGCCCGTCCGGCGACGCCTACCGCGAACACGCCACCACCCACCTGCAGACCCTCGAGGGCCTGGCCACGGCAGCACAGGGAATCTCGTACGCGGTGGAGGGCGCCGGCTTGCTGGTCGCCCTCGTCCGCGGCATCGTCCGCGACCTGATAGCCGAGTTCATCGGCACCCTCGCCGCCCGGCTCCCCCAGTGGCTCGCCGAGGAAGGCCTCACCCTCGGCCTCGCCACCCCGGTCGTGATCAGCCAGGTGACCACCCTGGTCGCCAAGTGGGCCAACCGGATCCAGCACTTCGTCCGAGGCCTGCTCACCAGCCTCCGCCGGCTGCATCCCATGCTCGACAAGCTGGCCGAGGTCATCACCGCACTGGGCGGGCGCAACCGCGACCTGGCGCGCACCGACCCGAACGAGTTCCGGCCCTACTTCCCGCGTGGGTCAGAATTCGGCGGCCTCGGGGAGGGCTTCACCGAGGAAGCCGCCAACGCGTACCGCCGTATCCGAACCAGCCCCGGGGACAGCGCCCTGGTCGCCGCGAACACCGGCTTCGACCCACGGATCGTCGAGGGCATGCGCCAGAACCTGTTCGTCCAGCAGCATGACATCTCCATCGGCCCGAACCAGGTGGAGCGCGGCTACTTCACCCCGGACGACCGGATCGCCGGCCTGTGGGACGACGCGGCCCGGGGGACGTTGAGCCCGAGGGACCGGGCGCAGCTCCGCAACCTCATGGCCCACGAGTACGTCGAGAACAAACTGATGGAGGCCGGGATCCCGTTCCGGCCCTCCCACCCGGACGCGTTCCGCGAGGACGGTTCCCGGCTCGTCAGCCGTGACCACCCGGGAGCCCACGACCTGGCACCGCACGAATGGAGGCCGAAGGACCCGCTCGGTCACTGGCGGGCGCTCGGCCTCGACAGCTCCGGGATCCAGTTCGCCGACGATCTCTCGAACCTGGATGACGTCGTCGACGCCGCTCTGCGAGGATTGGGCCGATGACACCCGACGAAGCCGTACGCGCCATGGCCGCCCGCCTGAGCGCCGTCGACTGGGAGCGCAAGGGCGACCGGTCCTGGTCGAAGGCCGCCCTGCTGAACGAGTATTTCCGTCGGGCCGCGCGCTGGGCGCAGGCTTACGAATGCGACACCCGCGTCCCGTTCTACGACATCGCACTGTGCGTCAATCCGAACATCCGCGCCGATCCCGACCTCGTGGCCGAGACGCTCGACAACGTGGAGGACGGCGGCTGGAACGTCACCCACGTGACGCCGTTCATCCTCCACTGGGCGGCGCTCAGCTCGGCGCCGGGCGTGGATCTTCCCGCCGACCTGGAAGATCCCTTCGAGCCCCTGATCATGCTCTTCGAACGCGGCGGCGGCTTCCACACCGAGAACGGCGAAGTCAACCTCGAGTGGCTCGCGGTGCCCATGTCGACCTGGCGCGACCGTGCGGGAAAATCACCGATGGCAAGCTTCGCCGCCCAGGACCTGGACGAGATCGACCGTGCCGACTCGGTCGCCCAGTTCGGTTACGTGATGGGCCCCGACGGCCTCCCCGCCGAACTCAGCTCCGACTCATGAACGTACGCATGGGCACGCTTCCGGTGTCCGTCACCAGTCGTGGAGGGTGCCGTCGGTCAGGCGGTTGATGGGCAGGGACGCCGGCTTGTACGGGTATCGGGCCGCCTCCTGCTCGTTGATGTCCACGCCGAGGCCGGGGTCCTCACCGGGGTGGAGGTAGCCGTCGGCGTAGTGCCAGGAGTGCGGGAAGACGTCGTCGGCCTCGGGTGGGAAGCCCATGTATTCCTGGAGGCCGAAGTTGGGGATGGCGATGTCGAGGTGCAGGGCCGCGGCCATGCAGACCGGGGACAGGTCGGTCGCGCCGTGGGAGCCGCTCCGGACGTGGTGCAGGGCGGCCAGGTCGAAGATGCGGCGCAGGTGGGTGATGCCGCCGGCGTGCACGACCGTGGCCCGGATGTAGTCGACGAGCTGCTCGCGGATGAGGGTTTCGCAGTCCCAGATGGAGTTGAAGACCTCCCCGACCGCGATCGGCGTCGTGGTGTGCTGCCGGATGAGGCGGAAACCTTCCTGCAGTTCGGCCGGGACCGGGTCCTCGATCCAGGTCAGCGCGTACGGTTCGAGGCTCTTTCCCAATCGCGCCGCCTCGATCGGGGTGAGGCGGTGGTGGACGTCGTGCAGCAGTCGCAGGTCCGGGCCGAATTCGTCGCGGACCCGGGCGAACACCGTCGGCACATTGGTGAGGTATCGCGGGGTGGACCACACGTTCTCGGTGGGGATCGCCGCGTCGGCGGGCTCGTATCGTTCGTCGGGGCTGACGCCGTAGGTGGACGCCATTCCGGGGACCCCGGTCTGCACACGCACCGCTTTGTAGCCACGGTCCACGTATCGGGCGACCTCGGTGAGGACTTCCTCGGTGGTTTCGGCGCTCGCGTGCCCGTACACGGTGACGCCCTCGCGGGACCGGCCGCCCAGCAGTTGATAGACGGGGAGCCCGGCCACCTTTCCTTTGATGTCCCACAATGCGGTGTCGACCGCGGCGATGGCGGTCATCGTGACCGGGCCGCGCCGCCAGTAGGCGCCTTTGTAGAGGTATTGCCAGGTGTCCTCGATGCGGGCCGGGTCCCGGCCGATCAGCGTCGGGATCACGTGTTCGCTGAGATAGGCAGCGACGGCGAGTTCGCGGCCGTTGAGGGTGGCGTCGCCGACGCCGGTGACCCCGCCGTCGGAGGTGATGATCTTCAGGGTGACGAACGTGCGGCCGGGGCTGCTGATGATGACCCGGGCGTCGACGATTTTCATTCCGGCTCCTCTTTGACACGGGCGACGAGCTGGGTCGGGTTGACGAAGCGCAGCGCGGTGACCAGCAGGATCAGCATCATGGTGGTGTAGATGACGGCCATCGCGTCGACGGATTGCTGGGCGCGGATCCCGGCGGCGGACATGGAGTAGTAAAGGGCCACGACGAGGGTCTGGGAATCGGGGCCGGCGGTCAGGAATGTCAGTTCGAACATGCCGACCGTGCGGACCAGGACCAGGATCGAAGCGGCGAGGATCCCGGGTACCAGCAGGGGTGCCAGAATCCGCGCGAAGACCTGCCACGTGCGGGCGCCGCACATCCGCGCGGCCCGTTCGATGGCGGGATCGACCTGTTCGATGAACGGTGTCATGGTGAGGATGACGAACGGGATCGACGGGACGAGATTGGCGAGCACGACGCCGGAGAGGTGCCCGGCGAGGTCGTATTTGTAGAGCACCGTCGCGAGCGGGATGCCGTAGGTCATCGGGGGCATCAGGATGGGCAGCAGGAACAGCAGATAGAGCAGCCGCCGGCCGGGGAAGGTGCTGCGGGCCAATGCGTAGGCGGCGGGCACCCCGACGAGCACGGAGATCCCGACGACGAGCACCGCCGTTTCGACGGTCACCACGAGGACGTCCAACAGGGCGAATTCTTTCCACGCGGTGCCGTACCACCGGGTGGTCCATTCCTGGGGCAGCCAGGTGTCGAACCAGCGTTCGCCGAACGAGCTGATCAGCACGGAACCGACCAGGCCGGCGAGGATGACGAAGAAGAACACCACCGCGCCCCAGACCAGCCACGCCCCCGGTGTCGCGACGAGACGTCTCATCCTTTGCCTCCCGTCGATCCGGTGTAGAGCAACGAGCGCAGGCCGAGCACCACGCCGACGACGGCGAGCTCGACGACGCCCATGACGATGGCGATGGCGCTGGCGAGCGGGTAGTCGTAGGCCTCGTACGCGGCGTGGTAGGCGGCGATGGAGATGACCCGGGTGGTGCCGGCCGGGTCACCGACCAGGACCGCGGACGGGAAGACGCTGAACGCGAGCACGAACGTGAGGCAGAACGTGGTGGCCAGCCCGGGTGCGAGCAGCGGCAGCGTGATCCGGGTGAAGCGTTGCCACCAGCCGGCGCCGAGGGTGGCCGCGGCGCGTTCCAGCGTCGGGTCGATGCCGGACAGATAGGACAGGATCAGCAGGAACGCGAACGGGAAACCGGTGATGACCAGGGACAGGAACACCCCCCAGTAGTTGTTGGTGAGCCGGACCGGGTCGTCGATCAGGCCGGCGGAGATCAGCGTGCGGTTGAACCAGCCGGCCGGGCCGAGGAAGTTGAGCAGGCCTTCCGCGGTGAGCACGGTGCCGAGCGTGATCGGGATGACCAGCAGGGTGGTCACGGTGCGTTTCCCGCGAAACCGCCCGCGCATCCGGTAGGCGATGGGCACGGACGCGGCGACGTTCAGCAGGGCGGCGGGCAACGCGAGCAGCAGGGTGGTCGCGATGGTGTCGCGCTGATAGGTGTCCGTGAAGAACGTCCGGTACGCGGTGAGCGGCCCCCCTTCGAGCGGCTGGAACGACAGGCCGAGCCCGTACGCGAACGGGTAGACGAACAGCGCGACGACGCTGAGCAGGGCCGGCAGCAGGAGCAGGAGTTGCCGGTCGATGCCACGTTCGGCGAGGCGGTGCCGTCGTGCGGAGGGAGCAGCGGCGGTCATGAGGCGGCGAACACGAGGACGCGGGCCGGGTCGGCGTGCACGGTGACCTTGTCGCCGGGGTGGGGACGTTCGGTCGCGCGCAGGTGCAACGCCATCCCTTCATCGGTACGGGCTTCCACCGCGAGTTCGCGTCCCTGGTATTCGACGACCTCGACGGTGACGGGTATCCCGCCGTCGCCGGCGCGCAGGTCCTCGGTGCGGATCCCGGCGACCACCGCGTCGCCGGTGGTCAGGGGTCCGACCGCGGTGCCGTGCAGCGTCAGGCCGTGGCCCGCGACGGTGACGTCGGTGCCGGTGATCGCGGTGACCGTCATGGGCAGCAGGTTGCGGTAGCCCATGAAGTCGGCGACGTGCCGGTTGACCGGGCGGGTGTGCAGTTCCTCCGGGGTGCCGATCTGCTGCACGTGCCCGTCGCGGAGCACGACGAGGCGGTCGGCCATCGACAGCGCCTCCTCCTGGTCGTGGGTGACGTAGACGGTGGTCAGGCCCAGGCTCTGATGCAGCCGGCGGATCTCGGTACGCATCTCGAGGCGCAGCTTCGCGTCGAGGTTGGACAGTGGCTCGTCCATCAGCACCAGGGCCGGTTCGAGGACCACGGCGCGGGCGATCGCCACGCGCTGCTGCTGGCCCCCGGAGAGTTGACCGGGCAGTTTCGCGGCGTGGTCGCTCAGGCGTACCAGATCGATGGCCTCGTCCGTGCGTCGTCTGACCTCTGCCCGGGGCAGGCCGCGCATCTTCAGGCCGAACGCGATGTTGCCGCGCACCGTGAGGTGCGGGAACAGCGCGTAGCTCTGGAACACCATGCCGAAACCGCGGCGTTCCGGGGCGACGGTGTCGAGGCGGCGCTCGTCCTGCCAGATGCTGCCGGCGGTCAGCGGGAGCAGCCCGGCCAGGCAGTTCAGGGCGGTGGATTTCCCGCAGCCGGACGGGCCGAGCAACGCGATGAACTCGCCGCGGCGGATCGTCAGGGACAGCCCGCTCAGCGCGTCCTTGCCGGCGAACCGGCGGGTCACCCCGTCGAGGCGCAGCTCGGCGAAGTCGCTCACTTCTTCACCTTGGCGCCGCCGACCTCGCGATCCCACCGGTCGAACGCCGCGACCAGGGCCTTCGCGTCCAGCGGGGTCTCGAGCGGGTGACCGGCGATGAGCACGTCGTACTCGGGGCGGCCGTACTCGGCGAGCGCGTCCTGACTGTCCTGCGGGGCCATGCTCAGGGGCACGTCCTTGACCGCCGGGCCGGGGTAGAAGTAACCCTTGTCGTACGCCTTGGCCTGTTGTGCCGGGGTGAGCATGTCCTGCACGAGGTTGAGCACCGCGGCCTGCCGCTCGACCGGCACGCCCTTGGGGATGACGGCGTAATGCGCATCGGTGACCCAGTGGAAGCCCTCGAGTGTGCCGACCGCGGCTTCCTTGGGCACGGTGCCGAGCACCCGCGGGTTGATGTCCCACCCGGTCGTCGACACGATGATCTTCGCGGAGCCGTTGGCCAGGCTCTTCATCGTCTCCGACGTGCTCGACGGGTACAACGTGACGTACTTGTTCAGCTCGCCCAGGTAGGCCCACGTCTTGGCCCAGCCGTTGACCGGGTCTCTCGGGTCGGTGTCACCCAGCAGATACGGCAACCCCATCAGGAACGTACGGCCGGGGCCCGAGTTGGCGGGACGGGCGTACTGGACCGCACCGGGGTTGGCTTTCGCGTACTCGAGGAGTTCCTGTGCGGTCTTCGGCGGGGCCGGCACCTTCGCCGGCAGGTATTCGATCAGCGGCCCCGACGGGTAGTAGGTGACCGTCACGCCGTATTCACCGGCCAGCTTCTGCATCGCCGCGGCACCGGGCAGGTAGTTCGCCATGCCGGGCAGCCGGGCCGCGTGTGTGGGCAGCAACGGTATCCACAGGCCCTGGTCGATGCCGGCGGCGAGCCCGTCGACGCCGGTCAGCACCAGGTCGATGCCGACCCGGTTGGCACCCTGCTGCGCCTTGATCTTGCCGACCAGCTCCGGCGCGGTCGCCTTGGTGTAGGTGACCTTGCCGATCTGGTCGCTGTGCGCGGCGACGAACGAGTCGATCATCGGCTGGGTCAGCTGCAGGTTCCCGGCGACGTCGAGGATGTTGACGGTGACCGCTGCACCGGGTTTCTCCGGCACCGGGCCGTCGGTCGCTCCCCCGCCCGGCGTGTCGGGAGCCCCACAACCGGCGACGAGCAACAGTACGGCGAGAGCGAGTCTTGTTCTCATGACGGGAACCCCTATCGGTTGGCGGGGCCGGTGGAGCCCCGGACCATCAGCTGGGTGGGCAGATCGCGGCGCAGCACCCCGGGTCGCCCGGGGTCGGAGATCAGGCGCAGGAGCAGGTCGACCGCGGCCCGGCCGGCCAGTTCCTTGGGCAGCGCGACGGTGGTCAGGGCCGGGTGCGACATCGCGGCGAACGCGATGTCGTCGAAGCCGAGCACGCTGATCCGGGCGGGCACCGCGACCCCGCGGGCGGCGAACCGGTGCAGCAGCCCGAGCGCGACCAGGTCGTTGTAACCGATCACGGCGGTGACCGACGCCGCGAGCACCCGGTCCGCGGCGGACACCCCGCCCTCGAACTGCGGGCTCACGTTGCCGATCTCGACCAGATCGACGCCGGCGGTCTCACTGACCATCCGCAGGGTGCGGGTGCGTTCCCGGTTCGCCCACGACCCGCGCGGCCCGGCGACGTACGCGATCCGCCGGTGACCGAGCGCGGTCAGGTGCCCGACCGCCTGCCGCATCCCGTCCGGGAAGTCCGGCGTCACCGACGGCACCCGGGCGATCCGGCGGTTGACGAGCACGATCGGCGTGTCCCCGGCCAGCGAGCGCAACTCGTCGTCACTCATCCGCGGCGAGCACAGCAACAGCCCGTCGACCTGCTGGGACAGTTTGCGCACGAGCCCGGCCTCGGCGGCGGAGTCCTCGTCGGCGTCGGCCAGGAACACGGCGAGGTCGGCCTCGTGCGCCCGGGCCTGCACGCCCTTGACCACGCTGGGGAAGAACGGGTTGCCGAGGTCGGGGACGAGCAGCCCGATGTTGCCGGTCCGCCCGGTGATCAGCCCCCGCGCCGCCCGGTTGGGGTGGTACCCGAGGTCGCCGGCGGCCCGCAGCACCCGCTCCCGGGTGGCCGGATGGACGAGCTCGGGCAGGGTGAGGGCCCGGGTCACGGTGGACGCGGAGACCCCGGCCACCCGGGCCACGTCCTTGATCGTCACCGCCACATCGACCCCCGTGGTTGTGTTACCGGTACATGTGAAATCCATTTCAGACGAATGTCAAGGCATCGATCATCATCTGTGCATCAGGCGTGGTTCCCGCCCTGCAATCGTTTGCGGCCCGGTACCGTGACGGTCATGCCGACCATCGCCCTGCTACCCAGCGCCCTGCTCGGGCCGGCCGTCTGGGAACCGGTGCGGGCGGAGCTGGCCGCCGCCGGCCACGACGTGATCACCGCGAGCGTGGACGGGACCTCCGTGACGGACGTCCTGGACGGGTATCTGGCGAGCCTGCCGGCCGGGCGCGACTACCTGCTCGTGCCGCACAGCAACGCCGGCCTGTACGTGCCCGGCATCGCGGCGCGGCGCTCGGTGACCGGGCTCGTGTTCGTCGACGCGATCCTGCCGCCCGCCACCGGGGCCGTCCCGGTGGCCGGCGAGGGGTTGCTCGGGATGCTGAGCGGCCGGGCCGATGACGACGGGGCGCTGCCGGTCTGGACGTCGTGGTGGCCCGAGGAGGACGTGGCCGCGCTGTTCCCGTCGCCGGAGGCCCGGGCCCGGGTGTCCGCGGAGCAGCGGCGACTCCCCCTGACGTACTTCCAGGAGTCCGTGACCGTGGCCCCCGGCTGGGACGACGTGCCCGCCTCCTACCTCGGGTTCGGTGACACGTACGAGCCGGAACGTCAGGAGGCCGAGGGCCGGGGCTGGCGTACCGCGGTCCTGAACGGCAACCACCTGCACATGCTGTCCGCGCCCGGTGCGGTCGCCCACGCGATCCTGTCCACTACAGATCTGTACAGATACCGCGCAAGCTGACGTCCCGTATTCTCGCCGGACCGCCCCGATCGGATTACCCGCACTCCGGAGTCGCGTGGCCAGGACACCTCCGGGGCCGGGTCGCTCGTACGGGTAATTGACGAGGATTTCAGTGACGTCAATTCTGTGTGAGTTCCGAAACCTGATCTACGACGAGCAATTTCCCGGCGCCGGGCAATGGCGCGGAAATGCCGTGACGAGATATGTCGGAGGCTCGCAGGATGAAGCGCACCACCGGTTCGGCGACGGCCGTGGGCGGCCACACGGTCCGTGGTCGCATCATCCGGATCGTCGCCCCACCGCTCGCCGCCATGGTGGTGCTGCTCACCGTCTTCTCCGCCGGCGAGATCACCCGTTTCCGCGCGGCCACGGCGGCCGAGAGCCGGGTCACCGTCATCCTCGCGCTGCAGAGCCTCGTCCAGGAGCTGCAGAACGAACGTGGGGTGACGGTGGCCCTGCTCGGTGGCAGCGACGAGTTCAGCGCCCAGCTCCGCCCGGCCCGTGAACAGGTGGACAACCGGCGGCTCGCGGTGCGGTCCTTGTTGGACGGTGGCGGCGAGCTGGAGGACCAGGCCGCCGCATCGGTCGGCGCGCTGGACGGCCTGACCGAGGTGCGCGGCCGCACGGACACCCGCGTGGCCGATCCGGACGACACCTTCGACTTCTACACCACTCTGATCGAGGAGCTGTCCGACAACACCCGGCACCTGGCCATCGTCAGTGACGACGAGCTGCGGCGCGGCGCGGAGTCGGTCGAGCAGCTGGTCGAGATCAGGGAAGCCACCGCGCAGGAACGGGTCTTCCTGCGCGAGGTGTTCACCAACGGCGGCTTCCGCGACGGCGAGTTCTCCGAGTTCCTCGCCATCGTCGCCGCCCGGGACCTGTTCCTGACCGAGCTCGGCGAGTTCGCCACCCCGGCGACGGCGGCGGACATGCAGACGCTGCTCGCCTCCGGCAACGCGGTGAAGGCCCGGGCCCTGGAACAGGCGGCCCTGGGCTCGGGTGACGGCGAACAGCTGCGGCTGAGCCCCGACGCCCTGTGGTCCGAACTGGCCACGGTCCTCGACGACCTGACCCAGCTCGCCCAGCGGGTCGGTGACGGCGCCCGGCACCGGGCGCAGGTGCTGCGGGAACAGGCGACGGTCCGTACCGGGGCGCTGGCGGTGGTCGTCCTGCTCTGCCTTGCCGGGTCGCTCTACCTGGCGACAGCCGGGACGAAGTCGCTCGCCGGGCCGCTGGCGATGCTCGCCGCCGAGGCGAACCGGCTGGCCCGCGAGCGCCTGCCGGAGGCGGTCCGCCGGGCCGCGGCCGGTGACCCGGCGGGACCACCGGAGCCGGTGCCGGTGACCCCCGGCGCGACCAGCGAGATCCGGCAGGTCGCCGACGCGTTCGACCGGGTCCGGGAGACGGCGTACGGTCTCGCGACCGAACAGGCACAGCTGCGGCTGAGCAGCACGGAGTCCCTCGCGAACCTGGGCCGGCGCAACCAGAACCTGCTGCGGCGGCAACTCGGCTTCATCACCCACCTCGAGCGGGAGGAATCGGATCCGGCCGGGCTGGCCAACCTGTTCGAGCTGGACCACCTCGCCACCCGGATGCGCCGCAACGCGGAGAGCCTGCTGGTGCTGGTGGGCGCCGCCAGCCCACGCCAGTGGACCCGCAACCTGCCCCTGACCGACGTGATCCGCGCCGCGGTGTCGGAGGTCGAGGAGTACCGCCGGGTGGTCCTGCGCCGGATGGACGACACGCTCGTGCAGGGCTGGGTCGCCAGTGGTCTGGCGCACCTGCTCGCCGAGCTGATCGAGAACGGCCTGACGTTCTCCCCGCCGGACGTGGAGGTCGAGGTGCACGGGCGCCTGCTCGACGGCCGCTACCTGATCGCGATCTGTGACCAGGGCGTGGGGATGTCCGACGACGACCTGCGCGATGCCAACGAGCGGTTGCGTGGCGACGGTGACTTCCTGACCGCCCCCGCCCGGTTCCTGGGCCACTACGTGGTCGGCCGGCTCGCCGCCGAGATGGGCGCCCAGGTGCAGCTGGCCACGTCGCCGGTCACCGGCGTCACCGCCCGGGTCCACCTGCCCGCCGAGATCCTCGCCGAACCGGCACCGGTCGCCGCCCCGGTCCGGTCGCGGCCACTGGAGGTCGACTACATCGTGCTGGACGACAAACCGGCCGTGCCGGCCGCGCCCGAACCCGCCGGTGACGGTGAGCGCACCCCCAACGGGCTACGCAGACGCCTGCCCCGCGAACGCCGTCCCACCCCCGTGCCGGCATCGCCCCAGCGGGCCTCGGAGCAGCGGGCCTCGGAGCAGCGGGCCTCCGGGCACGGCGGGACGGTCACCGACTCGCCGGCCGAGGTGGGCAATCGGCTGGCGGCCCTGCGCGACGGCATGCGCCGTGGCACCACCGACCGTTCAGCGCCACCGTTCAGCACCATCGGAGGAAACCCATGAGCGCGGAAGCCCCGCCCCTCGACCGGCATCAGCTCAACTGGCTGCTGGGCAATTTCGTCCACCAGACCGCCGGGGCCCGCGATGTCGTGGCGGTGTCCTCGGACGGACTGCTGATCGCCGTCTCCGACGGCCTGCCCCGGGCCGACGCGGACCAACTCGCCGCCATCGTGTCGAGCATGGCCGGTCTGGCCCGCAGCGCGTCGCGCCGCTACGACTTCGACGGCCTCAAACTCATCATGATCGAGATGCGCCGCGGCTTCCTGGTCATCGCGGTCATCGCCGGCGGCAGTTGTCTCGGCGTGGTGGTCGGTGGCGACAGCGACCCCGGCCTCGTCGGCTACGAGATCTCACTGCTGGCCGAGCGGTTCGGCGACCTGCTGACCCCCGCGCTGATCTCCGACTCGAGGCGGAACCTGCCACGATGACCACGCCATGGTGGCAGCCGGGTGGACAGAGCGTCGACGAGGAACCCATGGTCCGGCCGTTCATGCTCACCGGCGGCCGGACCCAGCCGGTGCACGACGGACTGCGGATCGAGACGCAACTGCACGCCGCCCCGGCCGCCCTGTCCGCACCGCTGCGGTTCGAGTCGCGGCGCATCGTCGAGCTGTGCCAGTCACCGAGGTCGATCGCCGACCTGTCGTCGACGCTCGGTGCGCCGCTGGGTGTCGTACGTGTGATCGTCGCCGACTTGATAGCCGAGGGATACGTCCTCGTGGGCGAGGCACCCGACGAGCTCTCCACCGCATTGATCGAGAGGATCAGAGACCGTGTCCGGGCGCTCTAGCACGATGGCGGCACCGCCGCCGGTCGCCGTCAAAATCGTCGTCAGCGGCGGTTTCGGCGTCGGCAAGACCACGTTCGTCGGCGCCGTCTCCGAGATCGAGCCCCTGGTGACCGAGGCCGAGATGACGGAACGGTCGATCGGGATCGACGACACGTCAGCGGTGACCGGCAAGACGACGACCACGGTGGCGCTCGACTTCGGCCGCATCACTCTCGACGACGCACTGTTGCTCTACCTGTTCGGCACCCCGGGCCAGGACCGGTTCGCGTTCCTCTGGGACGACCTCGTCGACGGCGCGCTCGGGGCGATCGTGCTCGTCGACACCCGCCGGATCGAGGACTGTTTCCCGGCCATCGACTACTTCGAGGTGCACGACATCCCGTTCATCATCGGCGTCAACGCGTTCGACGACGCCCGCCGTTTCGACCTTGCCGAGATCCGCGACGCTCTCGGCGTACCGGACGCTCTCCCGATGGTCGAGTGCGACGCCAGACACCGCGATTCGGTCAAGGCCGTCCTGGTCGCCCTCACCGAACGCGTTCTCGTACGAAGGCAGGCCCGGCTATCGGGTTGAGCGATCGCTCAAGGGCCCCTATCCTGTGCTTGAGCGACCGCTCAACAGAACCCCGATCGGTCGCCGGTGACAGGAGGAGCAACGGTGAAGGTCGTCATTTCCGGCGGAACCGGACAGGTGGGCACGGTCCTGGACCGAGCACTGACCGGCGACGGCCACGACGTCGTGGTGCTGACCCGCTCACCCACCCGCTCACCCGGCGGCGAACGCCAGGTCTTCTGGGACGGCTCGACGCTCGGCGACTGGGCCGCGGAGATCGACGGCAGCGACGTCGTCATCAACCTGGCCGGTCGCAGCGTGAGCTGCCGGTACACCGCCGAGAACCTCGAGGCCATGATGAACTCACGGGTCGGGTCGGCCCAGGTGGTCGGCGACGCCATCGCCCGCGCGGCCCGGCCACCGCGGGTGTGGCTGCAGATGAGCACCGCCACGATCTACGCACACCGCTTCGACGCACCGAACGACGAGCACGACGGCCTGATCGGTGGCACCGAACACGGGGTGCCCGACTACTGGGCGTACAGCGTCAAGATCGCCCAGAACTGGGAAGCGGCCCAGCAACAGGCGGTGACTCCCCACACCCGCAAGGTAGCGCTGCGGTCGGCGATGGTGATGAGCCCGGACCGTGGCGGCGTGTTCGACGTGCTGAGCCGGCTCGCCCGATTCGGCCTCGGCGGACCGGTCGCGGGCGGCCGGCAGTACATATCGTGGATCCACGACCACGACTTCGTCCGCGCCATTCTTTTCCTGATCGAACACGACGACCTCGCCGGGCCGGTGAACCTGGCCGCGCCCGGCCCGCTGCCGCAGCGGGAGTTCATGCGAGACCTGCGCCAGGCCTGGCGGATGCCGTTCGGTCTGCCGGCCACCAGAGGCATGGCCGAGCTCGGCGCGTTCGCCCTCCGATCGGACACCGAACTCCTGTTGAAGAGCCGCCGCGTCATCCCGGGCCGCCTCACCGCCGCCGGCTTCACCTTCGATCACCCCCAATGGCAACCGGCCGCCACGGACCTGGTGGCACGGCGCCGCCGCTGAGGGGGCAGCGGACCTCCTCGGCCCGCGGCGAAGGGCCGGTGGTGGGCCGTCCCCCACTCCCCTCGGTGTTCCCGGCCGCTGCATACGTTCGTCGCCTCGATCGACTGCACGGCCCTGCCCGAGGAGCTGGCCGACCCGCCTCTGACTGCGGACGACCACCTTCTGCTACTCGGCGACCCGCAGACCAACCGGAATCGGGGCATCACCGTATACGTGCCCGCCGGTGGGCTCGGCTGATTGCCACCCTTTGCTCCGGATGACCCGCCCGTGCGGGCTAGCCCTGGTCGGGCCAGGTGACACCCTTGTTGCGGCAGAGGCAGAACGGGTGGCCGACGGGGTCGGTGTAGACACGCCAGCCGTAGCCGTCCACGCCGATGGAGTCCTGGTGCAAGGTTGCGCCGAGGGCCAGGATGCGGCTCTGTTCGGCCTCGATGTCGTCGACCTCGAAGTCGAGGTGGAACTGTTTGGGGTGCTCGCTGTCAGGCCAGCGCGGGGCGCGGTAGTCCGCCACCGGGTTGAAGGCCAGCTCGATCTCACCGAACCGGATGCCGGCCCAGCTCTCGTGGCTGTCCGCTTTGACCGGATGACCCGTCACCTCGGCATAGAACGCCGCGAGCCTCATCGCGTCCGGGCAGTCGATGATGACATCGGTGAATCGGAGCATTCAGCGATCCTGCCACAGGTCACCGGCGCCGAGGGGGACGCAGCCCCGGAACCCTGTCGTCATCGTGACGAGGGCAATACGATCGGCGGCATGGCCGAACCCGCCGGCACCAGCGAAAGCAAGCCACGGGCACTTCTCGTGGCGCTCGCCACGACGGTGATCACTTCGATCACTTCCGTCGTTCTCCAGATGGTCACCATCGCCGAGGTCCGCCACCAGAGCACCGTGTCCAAGCAAGAGGACCTCGCAAAGCTCGACGAAGCTCGCCGAGAAATGATCAAAACGGACAACACCGGAGCCGTCAGCGACGCGGACGCCCTCTACCTCATGATCGGAAGCCCTGGGGCGTACAACCAGACCGAGGCGGAGAACCGCTTCACGTCCATCCGGTCCGAGTTCTGCCGCGAGACCCGCAAGTGTTGAGCCGGCCTGCATGGACGCGGTTGAGAAATATGAGTGTTTCGATATCTTGCGGCTGTCGGCGCCGCCCTGTTCTCCTACGGTCAGCCGTGAATCGGCGTTGACCCTAGGAGTACCCATGAGACTCAGAACGGTGAAGGCAGGACCTGCCCTAGCTGTTTTCGTCGCGGCGGCGGTGGCGTTCAGCGCCCTGCCGGCGGCCGCCTCGACCGGCGTGCGCTCGGCCGGCTCATCCGCGCCGGCGGGCACCGCCGCCCTGCTGGCGGCCCCACCGACCGTCAGTGTCGCCAACGTCAACGCCCACCTGCAGCAGCTGCAGACGTTCGCCACCAACAACGGCGGCAACCGGGCCACCGGCACGGCGGGGCACACCGCGACGACGACGTACCTGCAGCAGAAACTGCAGGCGGCCGGTTACACCGTCACCGTGCAGACGTGCACCACGTGCAGCGGCTCCGCGAAGAACATCATCGCCGACTGGCCGGGCGGCAACACCAGCAACACGTACATGTTCGGCGCCCACTCCGACGGCGTGTCGGCCGGGCCGGGCATCAACGACGACGGCTCCGGCACGGCCAGTCTCCTCGAGGCCGCGCTGGTGCTGGCCGCGAACAATCCGACCATGACCAACCACGTACGGTTCGGCTGGTGGGCCGGTGAGGAGCAGGGGCTGATCGGCTCCAAGTTCTATGTGAACTCGCTGACCACGGCCCAGAAGTCCGCGATCAAGGCGTACGGCACGTTCGACATGATCGCTTCCACCAACGGTGGCTACTTCGTGACCGGCACCGACGCGGTCGCCGTGAAGCTGCGTGAGTACTTCACCTCGATCAGCGTGCCCACCGAGACGTCGACCGAGTGCTGCAGCGACGACGGCTCGTTCCGCAACGCCGGCATCCCGGCGTCGATCAACTCGACCGGGGCGAGTTACACGAAGACCAGCGCCCAGGTGACCAAGTGGGGTGGCACCGCCGGCGCGGCCTACGACCCGTGCTACCACAAGGCCTGCGACACGTACCCGTCGAACGTCAACAGCACTTCCCTGGGCCGCTGGGCCAACGCCGAGTTGTACTCCGTCTGGACGCTCACCACGGGCACGGCGACGGCCAACGACTTCTCGGTGTCGCTGAGCTCGAGCACCGGCGCGGTGAACCCGGGTTCCTCGGCCACGACCACGGTGGCCACCGCCACCACCTCCGGCAGCGCGCAGACCGTCGCGCTGACGAGCTCGGGCGCGCCCGCCGGGGTCTCGGTGAGCTTCAGCCCGGCGTCGGTCACGTCCGGCGGGTCGTCGACCATGACCGTCGCGACCACCACGGCCGCCGCGGCCGGTGCCTACACCATCACGGTGACGGGTACGGGCTCCGCGACCCACAGCGTTTCGTACACGCTGACGGTCAACGGGACCGGCAGTTGCACCGGCGCCGGCCAGAAGCTCGGCAATCCCGGCTTCGAGACCGCGACGACACCGTGGACCGCCACGTCCGGGGTCATCGGCGCGAACACCGGTGACGGAGCGCCGCGGACCGGCACCCGTGACGCGTACCTCAACGGTTACGGTTCGGCCCACACCGACACCCTGTCGCAGTCGGTCACCCTGCCCGCCGGTTGCAGCGCGTACACGCTGTCGTTCTATCTGAAGATCGGCACCGCGGAGACGACCACCACCACGCAGTACGACAAGCTGACCGTGAAGGCCGGCACCACCACGTTGCAGGTGTTCTCCAACCTCAACGCCAGCGGGTACACGCTGCGCTCGTACAACCTGGCCGCGTTCGCCGGGCAGACCGTCACCCTCACGTTCACCGGCGTCGAGGACTCCGGCCTGAAGACGTCGTTCGTCATCGACGACACCGCACTCACCGTCAGCTGACGGTCACCGGGGCGCGCCCGGCGATCCCCCGTCCGAGCGCGCCCCGGCGCCGCTGCGGTCATCCGCCCGGCTGCCGTTGTGGGAACGCGGGTCCTGACGCACCGCCAGGTGCAAGTGGCGCAAGGACAGCAGTGCCGAGCGGATCTCCTGCAGGTAGCGCTCCGGGGCGAGTGCGTCCGGGGCGAGCGGGATCGTGGTCCGGGCCGGGTCGAAGCCGATGGTGTCGATCCCGCAGCCGTAGCGCAGCGCGATCATCCGGATGGCGTCGCTGTGCTGGAACGGTACGTAGATCGGGGACGTGACGACCAGGATCCGGTCGGCGGGGCCCAGGTCGGCCCGGCGGGCCCAGAACTCGTACGTGTCAGCGGTGTTGGCCCTTCGCCTGCCGGGGTCGCTGGAGGGTGCCGCGAGGACCTGTCCGGTGGGCAGGCCGGGTGCCCGATAGGTGCGGACCTGCCATGATCGATGGGTGACCGGGCCGGGGGAGGACTCCTTCTCGGCGGTTTCGCCGTAACCGAATCCGGCGCGGACACCGGCGTCCATCGCGTCGGCCTCGTGGCCGTGGCCGGTCAGGGCCGGCAGGGTGGTCTCCGCCGCGGTCAGCGGGCGGAAACTGCCGAGCGCCGCGACCGCGGGGGTGGTGACGGTGCCGTCGCGGATCAGGCGGGCGGCGAATTCGGTGCGTTGCAGGCAGGCACGCCCGAGACCGCCGAGGATCAGGACATGCTCGTACGACCGGCGCGCCGGCGGGTCCGCGGCCACCAGGTGCAACGCGGTGGCGGCCTCGGTGATCAGGGCGGTGGTGGCCTGGTCGAAGGCCGGGGCCTCGACCTGGTCACGTTCGGCGTTGCCGCGGCGGCGGAAGTCCCAGTGTTCGGCGGAGAACGCGTCCAGCCAGGTCAGCAGCTCGTCCGGGCCGGCGTCCGGGAGCGCGGCGCCGAAGCGCGACACCAGGGCTCGTACGGGTGCGGAGGTGATCCAGTCCTCAATGGCCGCGGCGATCGTGGCGCGGTGCGGGTCAGGCTCACAGGCCGGCAGCGGGACGGCCGCGAAGCTGACCATTTCTCTCCTTCAGCAGGATTCGGGCACGGCTCACCAGGATAGGCGGGGTCAGGACGGGCAACTTCCCTGCCTCCGCGGTTGCCCGATCGATATGGACAACAGGTGAACTCGACCAGTAGGAAGGAGCTTCACCAGGCAAGGAGTTTCAGTGCGGCAACGGAACACCGGGGCGTTCGAACGCGGCAAGTCCCCCACCCCGCGACCGGATGACCGCGAGACGGCCACCGTCGTCCCCCCGAGCGGTGCGCTGACTCCCACCAACGCGCTGACTCCCACCAACGCGCTGGCCCTGCAGCGCACGGCGGGCAACGCCGCGGTCAACGCGCTCGTCGCCCGGCAGCCGGTGGCGATCCAGCGGGCGGTGGTCAGCGTCGGCAACGTCTCGTTCGCCAACATCAACAGCGGTGACGCGGCGTTCGCGGCCAAGGCCGACCGTATCCTGCAGCTGCTGTCCGCCAACCCGAGCATCACCACGTTCCTGAACGGGCGCGCGGCCACGATCACGCTGGAACACCGGGTCACCGAAACCCCGGCGGAGGTCATCGACCGGGGCACCGGCCCGGTCGACGTGCGGCTCGCCGCGTTCTACTTCGAGGACTACGACGTGGGCTACATCGCCGGGATGCTCGCCCACGAGTTCGGCATCCACCCCATGGCGGCCACCAACGACACCCTCGAGATCGAGGAGTTCCTGCGCGACGGCGATCATCAGGTGCCGGGCCTGGACGAGGGCCGCACGATGAACGCGAGCACCGCCAAGCAGGCCGACCACATCATGGGTGTGCTGCCGATCAGCCCCCGCTACAAGATCTACAAGAATCTCGCGCTGGAGATGGCCAAGCAGCTGCTCGACCAGACGTTCGCGAACCCCGAGGCGGCCCCGGCCGCTGACGTCACCGGCCTGCTGGACTGCTTCCTCATGGACGTCGCCTCGATCGCGGCCACCAACGACAACCGGCTCGCCGGGGCCGGCCTGAGCGACGCCGCGGCGACCGCCCGCGCCGACATCGCCAGGGTCTACAACCACTACCTCACCCTGATCACCGACGACCCCGGCCTGAACGCGCTGGTCGTCCCGTGGCTGCCCGGCCAGAAGACACCGAAGGCCGTCACGGACGACTTCCTCCTGCTGGGCAGGCGGGTCATCGCGGCGGGCGCGAACAAGTACAACTACTTCCACAAGTCGAGCATCTCCAACCGCTGACCGCGACACCGCGCTGCTGCGCGGGGAGAGCGACCGTCATCCGGGCAGGGGCGCTCCCGGGTCGCTCAGGGCGGTGGAGAGCAGGTCCACGTAGCGCCGGGCCCAGGCGGCCACGGTCGGTTCGTCGAACAGGGCCAGGACGTAGCCGATCTGGAGCTGGATGGCTCCGTCCGCCCGGGGCTGGAGTTCCCAGGCCTGGTCGCCGCGGCCGCCGGACAGCTCGATGGGCCGGGCCGGGGCCGGGGCGAGGTCCGGGAGCCGCAGTTCCGCGTCGCCCTCGTCGAGCATCGCGAAGTACACCCGTTCCGGTGCGGTGAAGGGTTCGCCGAGCGCGAGGGTCTGGGCCCGGGACGGCACCGACTGCATGGCCAGCATCTGCCAGGTCGCCTCCGTCGCCCGGGCCACGAGGTCGTCGAAGCTCATCGCCCCGGCGGTCGGGATCACCAGCCAGGCGGCATTGGCGAAGACGCCGACCACCCGGTCGAAGCGGGCGTCGGGACGGTTCGCGACGGTGGAGTTGAGCGGGATCGTGTCCGCGCCGGTCAGCTGGTGGGCCAGCCAGGCGAACGCGGCCGCCAGCACCGCGTACGGCGTGCTGGTCCGTTCCCCCGCGTAAGCCGTCACCCGCCGCATCAGCTCGACCGGCAGCAGCGCGTGGTGCACCGCGCCGGCCCGGGACACGACCTCGGTGCGGGGCCGGTCGGCCGGTAGCGCGAGTGGGCGCAGTCCGGGGCTGACCCGCGAGACCCACGATGCCAGCAGCGCACGTGTCTCGTCCCGGGCGAGGTATTCGCGTTCCCACGTCGCGTAGTCGATGAAGTCGGCGCCGAGCACCGGCAGCACCGGGGAGTCCCCGGTCAGCGCCGCGCGGTACAGCTCGCTGAGGTCCTCGGCCAGCACGCCGAGCGACCAGCCGTCGCAGATCCCGTGGTGGACCGCGAGCAGCAGCTCACCGGAGCGCAGGGCGGCCCGGAATCCCGGTTCGTCGTCGAGCGCGAACGGCCGGGCCGCCCACTCCGCGGCGGTGCCGTCCCACTGTTCCAGCCGGACCGGCCGGGGCCGCAGCACCTCCTGCAGCACCACGCCGTCACGTTCGGCGTACCGGGTCCGCAGGGCCGGGTGCCGTTCGGTCAGGCCGGTCAGCGCGGTCTCCATCGCCGCCCGGTCCAGCCGGCCGCGCAGCGTGAAGCCCACCGCGATGGTCAGCGCGCTGGGCACGTCGGTGGCCAGCGTCGCCGCCCGCTGCCGGGCCTGCACCACCGCGGCCGGCGCGACCCGGACGACATCGCCGACATCGCCGGCGTCCAGCTGCCGGGCCATCGCGCGGATCGTCGGCGCGCTCAGGAATTCCTGGATCCCGGGTGCCCGGCCGAACTCGGCGCGGACCCGGTTGAGCAGCCGGACCGCCGCCAGCGAGTGCCCGCCGGCGGCGAAGAACGTCTGATCAAGACCGATGTGGGTACGTCCGGTCTCCGCGCACCACATCGCCAGCAGCCGCCGCTCCACCTCGGTCCCGGCGACGACTCCGGCCGAGGGCTGGGCCGGGGACGGCAGCGCGGCCCGGTCGAGTTTGCCGTTGCCGGTCACCGGCAGCTCGGGCAGCAGCACCCACGCGGACGGGACCATGTACCCGGGCAGCGCCCCGGCCAGGGCCGCCGCCAGGAACTCCGGTGTCACCGAGTCCGTGGCGGGCACGACGTACCCGATCAGTGCGGTCTCCCCGGCATGGTCCGGCCCGCTGTGCACGACCGCCTCCCGCACCCCCGGCACGCCCCGCAACCGGGCCTCGACCTCACCCGGCTCGACCCGGTAGCCCCGGATCTGCACCTGCTCGTCGTTGCGGTGCAGGAACTCCAGCTGGCCGTCGCCGCGCCACCGGCCGACGTCACCCGTGCGGTACGCCGGCCCGTACCGGTCGTGGGTCAGGAACCGCTGTTTCGTCTCCTCGGGCGCGCCCAGGTAGCCGTCGCTGAGTTGCGCGCCCCCGATGTACAGCTCACCGGGGACGCCCGGCGGGACCGGTTCGCCGTGCGCGTCCAGGACCCGTACCCACGTCCCGGCGACCGGACGGCCGATCGGTGGCGGACCGTCCGCGCCGGGCGCCACGCGGGCGGTGGTGCAGGCGACCGTGGTCTCGGTGGGGCCGTAGATGTTCATCAGCGCGAACGGCAGCTCCGCCGGGCCGCCGTGCCGCAGCCGGTCGCCGCCGACCACGAGGTGCCGCAGCGCGGTGGGTTCCGCGGACCAGTCGAGGTCGAGCAGCAGCTCCCCCATCGGCGTCGGGAGCATGGTGACCGTGATCCGGTTGTCGATCAGCCAGCGGCGCAGCGCGACCGGGTCGAGGCGGACCTCGTCGGGCACCGGGTGCAGGCTCGCGCCGGTCCGCACCGCGGGCCACACCTCCACGCAGGACGCGTCGAAGCCGGGGCTGCAGTACCAGCTGATCCGGTCCGCAGCGGTGATCTCCAGGTCGCGGATCCACCAGGCGACGGTGTTCGCGATCGCCCGGTGCGAGATCCGGCAGCCCTTGGGCCGGCCGGTCGACCCCGACGTGTAGAGCACATACGCGGTGTCATCAAGGTCAGGAACCACCATCTCCGGTACGGGCAGAGCGGCGCGATCACCGTGCATCCGTACCGTGGGCAGGCCGCCCGGCAGCTCCCCATCGGTGACCACCGCGACCACCCGGGCGTCCGTCGCGATCCCGGACAGCCGCGGCGCCGGTTGCGCCGGGTCGAGCGGCACGTAGCCGGCACCCGTCCACAGCACCGCGAGCATGGCCACCACCGCGTCCTCGCCCCGCGGCAGATGCACCGCGACCAGCCGCCCGGGCCCCGCGCCCACGGCGACGAGCTCCGCGGCCAGCGCCCCGGCCCGCTCCCGCCAGGGTTCCGGGGCCGTCAACGGCTCGTCGGCCCCGGGTGCGGCCGGCCCACCGTCCTGCCACTGCGCGAGGCGGGCGGCGTCGGCCGGGGTCAGCCGGGACAGCGTGGTCAGCGCCGCACCGGGCCGGGCGAGCCCGTCGCGCAGCACGAGCCGGAACTGCTCCAGCACCCGGCGGGCGGTGGCCTCGTCGAACAGGTCGGTGGCGTAGTCGAGCCGGCAGTCGATGCCGTCGCCGTCGCCGGTGAGCACGAGCGTGAGGTCGAACGGCGCGCGCCGGGCGGTGACCGGGAGCGGCTCGGTCCGTACCCCCGGAAGGTCGAACGCGAAGACCGGCGCCCGGTCGTATTCGACGACCACGTCGAACAGCGGGCCCGCCCCGCCCACGGCCCGCACGATGCCCGGCAGGCCCAGCCCCCGATGGTCGTGCGCGGCCAGCACCACCGACCGGACGGTCCGCGCGAGGTCCGCGAAACCGTCCCGGTCGGTGACCGGGATCCGCAGCGGCAGGGTGCTCAGGTACGGCGCGACGACGTCCTCGGTGCCGGCCGGGCGGTCGGCGACGGGCGAACCGACGATGACGTCCGGTTCCCCGGTCAGCCGCCGCAGCGCGACCGCGAGCGCGGACACCAGCACGGTGTAGACGGTCACCCGGTGTTCGCGGCCGAACGCGGCGATCCGCTCGTTCTGGGCCGCGTCGATGCGGGCCCGGACGCTGTCGCCGGCACCGGTCCGACGCACCGGGCGCGGCCGGTCCAGCGGCAGCGGGGCCCGGGCCGGCCGGTCCGCGAGCGTCGCCGTCCAGTACGCGACGTCCGCCGGGTCCGCGACCGGCTCGTACGGCGCGGGCGCCGGCCGGACGGGCAGGTCCACGCCCCGGTAGGCGGCGGACACCTCGCGGGTGAGGGTCTCCGCCGACAGGGTGTCGATCACCAGGTGGTGCATCCGCAGCACCAGCAGGTGCTCCCGGTCCGCCGTGCGGATCAGCCGCGGCTCGAACAGCGGCCCCTCGGCGAGATCGAACCGGTGCGCGGTCTCCTCGTCGGCCACGCTCCGCTCGTCACCGCCGTCGACGACCGGCAGCACCCGCGGCCGATGCTCGTGGACCACCATCCGCGGCTCACCGTCGACCTCCGGGAACGTGGCCCGCAGCACCGGATGCCGCCGCACCACCTGATCGAGCGCGCCGCTCATCGCGGCCACGTCAAGATCCCCGGACAGCCGGACGACCACCGATTCCGTGTACGCGGGACCGGGCCCCGCCTGCTCCGCGTGCCAGATCTGGTGCTGCACCGGCGACAGCAGTTTGCCGTCAGCACTCGCCTCCTCATCTTTCCCGGACCCCAGGATCGCGCCCAGCTGCTCGATGCCCGGCAGCGCGGCCAGCATCCGCTCCGGCGGCACCCCGAAGTCCACGAAGCAGCCGATCTCGTCGACCCCGAGCGCGGTGAACGCGGCCACCCGCGCCGCCCCCTCGGCCGGGCTGCCGATCAGCGCCCGGTCCGTGGTGTACCGCTCGTAGGCCCGGCGGAACACGAAGTCCAGGTCCTCGGCGGGGGTGCCGGCCAGGTCGACCTGCATGCCCAGGCTGTTGCTCAGCTGCCCGAACAGCGCCAGCGACGAGCGCAGGTAGTCACAGAACGGCTCGAACGCCTCCTCCCGGGCCCGGTCCCCGTCCGCGCCGAGGTAGGTGTGCAGCAGCAGCACGACCCGCCCGGCGGCCGGATCGAGACCGGCCGCGGCCCGCGCGCCCCGGTAGATCGCGATGTTCGCCGCCAGCTGCTCGACGCTCTGTGCCATGAGGTTGGTGATGACCCCGAGCCCGGTGGCCCCGGCCCGGCGGTAGCTGTCCGGGTTGCCGACCACGGCCGTGTAGAAGTCCGGCATCGCCTGCACCGGCCGCGGGAACAGGTGCACCTGTGTCTCGGTGCCGTCCCCGGCCGTCCCGGTCACCGCGTCACCGCGCCACAGGGCCCGGATCCGCTCGATACCGTCGTACATCCGCTCCCGGTGGTCGCCGTAGGCCTCCGGCGCGAGCACGAAGTCCCGGGCGTGCCATCCGCTCGCACACCCGATGGCGACCCGCCCGCCGGACAGGTTGTCGACCATGGACCACTGCTCGGCGACCAGGATCGGATCGTGCAACGGCAGCACCACACAACCGGCCCGCAGCCCGATCCGGCTCGTCCGGGTCGCCAGCGCCGCCGCCAGCACCGCGGGATCGGGGAAAATTCCCCCGAACGAGTCGAAGTGCCGCTCCGGCAGCCACACGGCGTGCAGACCGTGCGTGTCACCGAACGTGGCCGCGTCGATGATCGCCGCGTATTTCGCCTGAGCGCTCTCCCGCGGATAGTCCCCGAAGAAGTACAGGCTGAGGTCGGCTCCCCGTCCCGATGTCTCCGGCCGCACCGTTTCCGGCCGCACCGTCTCCGGCGTGGGGAAGAAGCCCGCGTCCCGCAGCTCCCGCAGACTGCTTTTCACCGCGTCGGCGATGAAAGCGATATCGGCGTCGGTGTGCGCGGTCGACAGGAAGAAATTCCGCCATTCCCAGACGTGCACCCCGGCCAGCAGCAGGTGATGGAAGAACAGATCCAGGCTCACCGTGGAGGTGAACCGGAACAGCGACCCGAAATGCTGGACCCGCACCGGGAAATCCTCGGCCGCGAAAAAATCGTTCAGCGTGCCCGCGAGGCCCGCCGTGCGCGCGTTCAGCCGTTCCTGCAGCCCGGGACCCTCGTCCCGCAGATGCTCCAGCACCGCCTTCGCCGCGACCATCGACACCGGATGCTGCAGATAGGTGCCCCCGAAGAACGTCGTCTCCTGCGGCGGAGCACTGTCGTCGCCATAGCGCCAGAACCCGCCGTCGACCCAGTCCATGATGTCCGCCCGGCCCGCGATCGCCCCGATCGGATAACCCCCACCCAGCACTTTCCCGTACGTGGCCAGGTCCGCCCGTACCCCGAAAAGGCCCTGTGCCCCCTGCTGGTGCGGGCGGAACCCGGTCAGCATCTCGTCGAAGATCAGCACGATCCCGTGCCGGTCGCACAACGCGCGCAGCTCCCGGATGAAATCGGCCGGCTGCCGGTCCGGATGCCGGCTCGGCACCGGCTCGATGACCACGGCGGCGATATGGTCGGCCTGTCCCGCGATGATGTCCAGGCTGCCCGGATCCCCATAGGTCAGCACCCGGATCTCCGCCACCGCCGAATCCGGGATTCCGGCCGACACCGGCACCGTACGCATCCCGTCGCCGTCCGGCACCGACCGGCTCAGCACCGGATCGATGTGCCCGTGATAATTCCCCTCGAACGTCACCACCACCGACCGCCCGGTGTAGGCCCGGGCGATCCGCAGAGCAGCGGAATTGGCCTCGGTCCCGGTGGTGGCGAACGCGGCCCGGTCCATCCCGGTGAGCTCGCACAGCAGTTCGGCGACCTCGCCGGTCTCCGCACTGCGCGGCCCGAACCGCATCCCCGACGCCAGGAAACCCCGCACGGCATCGGCCACGAAGTCCGGCTCATGACCGAACAACAGGGTGCCGAACCCCATGGTGATGTCAACGTAGGAATTCCCGTCGACATCCTCCAGCCGCGCGCCCCGGGAAGACCGGGCGGCGATCGGATACAACATCTCCTTCGTGGCCTTCCGGAACCCGACAACCGCCCGGCTGTCCGCAAGCCGCCGCCGGTGCCGCTGAGTGATCTCCTTCGAGGTGGCGGTCTTGGCGGTGTACCGCCGGATCAGCTCCTCGACATGCCGCCGCTGCCCCGCGTCGAGCCGCCCACCGGCAGCACCACCCACCCGCCCGACCGGCCGGGGCCCGAACTGACCAGCCCCGCCCCCCGCCGCGGCCAAGGGTGCGGCCACCGGGACGGCCTTGGCTGCGGCTTCCCCGGTGACCGGTGCGGGCGCGACCGGCTGAGCCGCGGGTGCCGGCTGAGCCGCGGGTGCCGGCTGAGCCGCGGGTACCGGCTGGGGGCTGAGGTCACGCACCTGAAGTTGCTGGACCATCAGATCGGTGAACCGGCCCATCAGTTCGAGCTGGGACCGCACGACATCGTCTGCCCCCAGAGGCACCCCGGCCGCGCCCGGCGCGGGTGGGCCGGCAACCACGGCCGGGACGCCAGGCGCGGCCAGGACACCGGGGGCCGGCTGGGCGTTGCCGGCCGGCGACGTGACGGGAGCAAGCGGCGCGAACACGACCGGCTGGGCGACCTGCGCCGACGGGGCGATCGCCGTCGGGGCGACCGACGCGGGCTGGGCGAGCGACGCGGGCTGGGCGAGCGACGCAGGCTGGGCGAGCGACGCGGGCTCGGTGACGGGGGCGGGCTCGGTGGTCGTCACCGGCTGGGCAGCGGGAGCGGACCGGGGTGGGTGGGTTGCTCCGGTCAGGGCGGCGGCGCGGTCCGGGGGGATACGGCCGGTGAGGACCTCGGCCAGCAAAGCCGCGGTGTCGTACTCCTCGAAGAGTTCGCGCATCGCCACCCTGACGCCGAAAGCGGCCTCCACCTCGCGCAGCAAGTTGATCATGAGCAGGGAGTCGGCGCCCAGGTCGAAGAAGGGGCGGTCCACCGGTACGTCGGCCGGGGTGGCGCCGAGGTGCCGGGCCATCATCTCCTGGACGCGGCCGAGCACGACGTCGGCGACGTTCCCGGGCGCCGGTGACGGGACTGCGGGCGTGGTCGGCATGGTGGCGGATCCTCCAGCGGCGGGAGTCGCGGGTGCGGTCTCAGCGGGCAGCGATGACGGCGGAACGGCCACGGGCGGCGGCGATGGCGGAACCAGCGTGGGCAGCGGTGACGGCGGAACGGGCGCGGGCGGCGGCGATGGCCGAGCCAGCGTGGGCAGCGGTGACGGCGGAACGGGCGCGGGCAGGGCTGTGGTCGTCCAGTGCCGGGTCGCGCGCAGGGGCATGGTCGGCAGCGGCACCCGGCGGCCGGGTCCGGACAGGGCGGTCCAGTCGATCCGCAGGCCGTGCCGGAAGAGTTCGCCGGCCGCCTGCGCCGCTCCCCCACCGCGCCGGTGCACGGGGGTCCAGGTGCTGTCCGGCCACTGGGTGCCCAGGCCGGTGAGGGTGGCCCCGGGTCCGAGCTCGACGAACGTGTGGTGGCCGGTGGCCAGCAGCGCTTCGACACCGGCCCGGTAGTCGGCCGGCTCGCGGGTGTGCCGCCGGACGTGCTCACCGCCCAGTTCCGTACCGGCCGGCAGCAGTGTGCCGTTCGCGCCGGCGACCAGCGGGGTGTGCAGCGGCCGCCAGCCGAGGTGGGCCGCCTCGCCGGCGAGGTCGTCCAGGACCGGGTCCATCGCCGCGGAGTGGAACGCGTGCCGCAGCGGCAGGCGGCGATAGCGGATCCCGGCCTCGTCGAGCGCTTCACCGGCCCGACGGACCACCGCCGGGGTACCGGCCAGGACCTGGTTGTCCGGGCCGTTACGGACGGTACGGGTCAGGCCGGGCAGCACCTCGCACAGTTCCGCGGTGACGGTCTCGTCGGCGAACACCGCGATCGCCGCGCCCGGCGGCGTCCGGTGCCGCATCAGGTGCCCGCGCAGACCGGTGAGGTACAGGCCGTCCTCGACATCGAGGGCGCCCGCGAGGCAGAGGGCCGCGTATTCCCCGGCGCTGTGACCGATCAGGACGTCCGGGCGTACGCCGAGGGTGTCCAGCAGCCGGGCCTGAGCGACCTGCACCGCGAACAGTGCCGGTTGCTCGGTGGCGGTGCCGCCCGCGCCGGCGAAGAGGTCCTCGCCCCACCACCGTTCGTGGTGGGCGGCACACTCGCGCAGGATGTCGCGGGCGACCGGGTGCCGCATCAGCTCGCCCACCGCCCCGGTGACGTCCGAGCCCTGCCCGGACAGCGCGAACACCACCGGCCCGGGCGCGGCGGCCCGCCCGGACGTGCCGCTGACCGAGGTGCCGCCGGTGCGCAACGCGGTGGCGTGCGCGCGCAGCACATCCGCTGTCTCCGCTGCCGTGCCGGCCCAGACGACCAGGCGCTCGGGATAGGAACGACGGCCGGCGCCGAGCGTGGTCAGGACATCCGCCGGCAGCGGCGGCTCGTCACCGTCGAGCCGGTCGGCAAGGCGGTCGGCCAGGTCGGCCAGGGGCTCCCGGGCAATCGCGGACAGCGGCACAAGATAGCCACCCGGGTCGCCGGTGGGAACGGCCGGTGGGGGTGCTTGTTCCACGATGACGTGGGCGTTGGTGCCGCCTACCCCCAGGGCTGACACCCCGGCGCGGCGGGGCTGGTCGGCGGGCCAGGCCATGGTGGCGGTGGGCAGCGTGAACGGGCTGTCCTCCAGGCGCAGCAGCGGGCTCGGTTCGCTCAGGCCGGCCACCGGGGGGATCCGCCCGTGCCGGACCGCGAGGATCGCCTTGACCAGGCCGGCCATGCCCGCGCAGGTGTCCAGGTGACCGATGTTGGCCTTGACCGCGCCGAGGGCCAGGGAGCGGCGGCGGCCGGCGAACACCGAGCGCAGGGCCGCGATCTCGATCGGGTCACCGACCGGGGTGCCGGTGCCGTGGGTCTCGAGGTAGCCGACGTCGTCGGGGCCCAGGCCGGCCGCGCCGAGGGCACGCCTGATCACCGCCGCGTGGCCGGTGACGGACGGGGCCGCGTACCCGGATTTGTCGGCTCCGTCGTTGTTGATCGCTGTCCCGGCGATGACGGCGTGCACGGTGTCGCCGTCGGCAATTGCTTTGTGCAGGGGTTTGAGCAGGACCGCGGCGACGCCGTTGCCGCCGACCGTGCCGTCCGCCGCGGCGTCGAAGGCCCGGCAGACGCCGGTGGGTGACAGGATCGAGCCCTGCTCGTAACGGTAACCGGCCACCCCGGGTACGTGCAGGGCCGCGGCGCCGGCCAGGGCGAGCTCGGCGTCGCCGGCGAGCAGCGCGCGGACGGCCTGGTGGACGGCGACCAGCGCGGTCGAGCAGGCGGTCTGGACGCTGACCGCCGGGCCGGTCAGACCCAGTTTGTACGCGACCCGGCTGGCCAGGAAGTCGGTCTCGTTGCCGATCGTGGCCTGCAGCGCCGCGACCTGGTCGGCGGGGTCCAGCCCGGCCAGCTGTTCACGCAGGTAGGTCCGCAGCGAATAGAGGTGCATGCCCGCTCCGGCGTAGAGCGCGACCGGCCGGTCGGTGCCGGCGTACCCACCGTCCTCCAGGGCCTCGTGGCAGACCTCGAGGAACTTGCGGTGCTGCGGGTCCATCACCGCGGCCTCGCGGGGGCTGATCCCGAACAGCTCGGCGTCGAACCCGGCGATGTCGTCGAGCGCGCCGCTGACCGGCACGAACCGCGGATCGTCGACCAGGCTTTCGGGCAGACCGGCGGCAAGGAGTTCGGTACGCCCGAAGCGCCGGATGCTGACCCGCCCGTCGAGCAGGTTGTCCCAGTAGTGGCCGGTGTCGTTCGCTTCCGGGAACCGCAAGGCGATGCCGATGACGGCGATCCTGGTGTCGCCGGCGGGCACGCCCGGGGCCGATTCCGGGGCCGGGCCGCGCGTTTCGCCGGCGAGGTGGGCCCGCAGCGCGGCCGGGGTGCCGTGCTCGAACAGCAGGGTCTGCGGCAGGGTCCGGCCCAGGGCGCGTTCGAGCAGGGCATGCGCCCGCAGTACGGCCACGGAGTCCAGTCCGGCGTCGTGGAACGCAGTGGTGTCAGGCACCCCACCGGGAACGGCCTCGGCCAGCGCCGCCGCGACCAGCCGGTGGATCTCCCCACGATCAGCCACGGGAGCGGCCGCCGGGGACGACGCGGGCGAGGGGGCGGCGGACCCCGGCGAGGTGGCGGGCGGCGCGGGCATAACAGCGGGCGGCGCGGGCAGAACAGCGGGCGGCGCGGACAGAACAGCGGGCGGCGCGGACAGGACGGCGGGTGGCGTGGACAGGACGGCGGGGGCGGGCAGGGCGGCGCCGAACACGTCCTGGGCGGCGGCCGCGGTCTCCAGTGCCACGGGTGGCTGGACGAGGCCGCGGAAACGGGTGGTCGACGGGTCGACGCCGAGCAGGAGATGGCCGGCCGGCATCCGCAGAGCGGTGCGGGTGAGCGCCACCGCCTGGGCCGGTTCCAGGACCAGGGCGTAGCGGCGCAGGGTGTCCTCGATACCGGCCTGGCCGCCGGTGATGCCGGTGCCGCGCCACGCTCCCCAGGACAGGCACCACACGGGCGTCGCCGGGGCGAGGTGTTCGCACAGCGATTCCAGGAAGCGGTTGCCGGCCGCGTAGGCGCCGGCTCCGGCGACCGGGACGCGGGCCACCAGGGAGGAGAACGCGATCAGCCGGGCGCCGGGGCGGCGGGCGAGCAGGGCCGCCACCGCCAATGATCCGTCGACCTTGGCGGCCGTGCTCGCCCGCCACCGGGCCGGGCCGGTGTGCGCGATCGGTTCGAGGGAGTACTCACCGGCCAGGTGCAGCACGCCGTCGAGCGGCCCGCCCCACTGCGAGACCGCGTCCTCCAGCGCGGCCGCGTCGGTGATGTCCACGGTGGCGTACCGGATCCGGTGTCGTGGGGTGTCCGGTCCGTCGCCGGCCGGGCTGCGGCCGACGAGCAGCAGGTCGAGGCCGGGTGGGAGGCTGTCCAGCAGGGCGGTGGCCACTCCCCCGCGGCCGCCGGTGACCAGCCAGCGCGATCCCGGTGTCAGCATCGTCTCCGCGGTGGCGGCCTCGCTCAGGGGTGCGCGTTCCAGGCGCCAGACCAGGGGCCGGCCGCGCCAGGCGACGATCGGCTCGTGGTGGCGCCAGCCGCCGTGCAGGGCCTGGAGCAGGCCGTCCGCGTCGTCGTCGAGGTCGGTGCCGGCCAGGTCGAGGTGCCAGGCCCGGATGCCGGGGTGTTCGGTGGCGAGGTTCTCGCCGATCGCGGCGGTCAGCGCCGCCGGGTAGCAGCCGGGTTCGGTGCCGTCGACGCGGTGCAGGCCCCGGCTGACGGTGATCAGCTCGCCGGACCAGCCCGCGTCGATCAGGTTCCGGGCGAGGGTCAGCATCCAGTCACCGCAGGCGGTCAGCGCGGGGGCGGCGGATTCCGGCACCGCCGGGTCGGGGGCCGGCACGTAGCTCGCGGCGAAGACGATCCGGTCGGCGGCGAGCAGCCCCGTCCAGTCCTGCGGCACGAGCACGGCCGGGTCGAGCGCTTCCACGGCCTCGGCGAGGCCGAGTTCGTCGGCGATGAGCACGGTACGGGCCGGGGGCGGCCCCGGCGGCAGCGGCCGGGGCTGCCAGCGACCGCGGTAGGCGCTGTCCGGTCCGGTCGCGGACCCGCCGGGGGTGGCGGCGCCGGAGAGCCGGCGGGCCTCGTCGTAGCCGCCGGCGATCCAGCGAGCGCGCATCCCGGCGCGCTGGATCTTGCCGCTGGTGGTCTTGTCGAACTGGGCCGGCGGGACCGCCACGATGGTCGCCCCGGTGATCTGCAGCCGGGTCGCGAGGTGTCCGCGGATGCGGCTGAGCAGCTCGGGGCCGGGTTCGCCGGCGGGCACGACCAGCACGGCCATCCGTTCGATGCCCTCGGCGTCGGGCACGCCCAGCGCGGCCACGTTGCTGAGCGACACGCCGTCGACCTCGCCGACGGCGTCCTCGACCTCGTGGCAGAAGTAGTGCACGCCGTTGACGATGATGACTTCCTTGGCCCGGCCGGTGATCGTCATCCGCTCGTCGTGCAGGAACGCCAGGTCACCGGTGTCGAACCAGTCGCCGTCCGGGAACGCCTCGCGGTTGGCCTCCGGGTGGTTGAGGTAGGCGGGCAGCACCCGGTCCGAACGGACCTGCAGCCGGCCGATGTGCCGTTCCGGCAGCGCGGTGCGGCCGTCCGGCCCGGTGACCCGCATCCAGCTGCCGGGTGCGACCGGGCCCATGCTCAGCAACGTGCTGTCACCCTCTTCCACCCGTACGCCGTCAGCGCCGACCCGTACGTGCTGGGCGGCCGTGGCGTCGTACGGCTGGTAGGTGATGACCGTGCAGGTCTCGGCCATGCCCCAGGCGAGCAGCAGCGGGCGGGCGCCCAGCCCGAGACGAGCGGTCCGCTCGGCGAACGCGCGCATGACCGGGTCGGTGCACTGTTCCCCGGCATTGATCAGGCTGCGGACGTGGCTGAGGTCCCAGTGCCGGGTACGGTCGTGGCGCAGTGCCTCGGCCACGAGTTTGAAGCCGAAGTTCGGTGACCAGCTGTGCTCGGCCCGGTGTTCCCGCAGCAGGTCCAGCCAGCGCAGCGGGTCGGCGAGCACCAGCGGCGTGGCGACGTGCACGGTCGCCGAGCCGAGCAGCAGCGGGCCGAGGTGGGTCATGACCAGCGCGGCCACGTGGTCGAGCGGGAGCCAGTTGAGCGCGGTGTCCCCGGGCCGGAAGCGGCCGACGGCGCGCGAGCCCTGGGCGTACCGGACCAGGCCCTGATGGGTGAGCGGGATGACCTTGGACTGGCTCGTGCTGCCGGAGGAGAGTTGCAGGACGGCGACATCGGTGGGTGCGGGCCGGTGCGGGGAGCCGGCCGGGGGCGCGTCGCGCCAGTCGGCGACGTCGAGCACGCGCATGCCCTCGGCACCGGCGTAACCGCGCAGGGCGGCGACGGTGGCCCCGCCGGACAGCACGGGTGGCCCGCCGAGGGTGCGCCAGGCGTGCATCAGCTTGTCGAGGGTGGCGTTGCGCCGCTGGTATCCGGGCGCCTGGGCGACGGCGACCGGTGGCATGCCGCCGAGCACGCACGCCCACAGTGCGGTGAAGTGCTCGGTGAGGGTGGGGGCGTGCAGGATCACCGGGTCGCCCGGGCGCAGGCCCTGCTCGCGCAGGCCGGTGAGGATCCGGGCGGCGTCCTCGATCAGCCGCGCGTAGGTCAGGTGCCGGGTCCCGTCCGCCTCGACCAGGGTCAGTCCGCGGTCGGGGAACCGTTCCGCGGTACGCAGCATCGCGTGCACCAGGTCGGTGGGGTCGTCGGGATCGGCCGGCAGGACGCCGCCACCGATCACGGCACCCGGGCCGGTGACAGCCGGCGTCACGGCCGGCGTCACGGCCGGCGTCACGGCCGGCGTCACGGCCGGCGTCACGGCCGGCGTCACGGCCGGCGTCACGGCCGGCGTCACGGCCGGTCGTTCCGTCGGGAGAGGGGTCACGGCGGCCGGGACGAGGGGGGCGGCGGCCGAGGCCGCGACGGGCAGGGCGTGCATGACCGGCCAGTCCACCTCCCCGGACGCCGTCCGGGCGATCCCGGTCACGACCGCGACCAGTGGCAACTCCCCCGCGGCCACGGTCGCGGCGGTGACGGTGCGGCGCAGGTCCGCCGGGTCGGTGCCGGGCAGCGGGGCCACGTAGACGACGGTGCGACGGCGGCCGGCGGTGTCGGTGCGGTGGCCGGCGGCGGTGTCCGCGACGCCGGGGCAGCCGGACAGCAGGTCGGCCAGGTCGGTGGCGTTCATCGGGTGCGCCCGTCTCTCGTGGGGATGGCCGGTCACCGGGGCCGGTTCACCGGGGCCCGGCGGCGGCGCCGGGCGGGGATGGTCGCGGTCAGCAGGATGACCAGGCCGTGCATGAGCAGTGCCGTCCACAGTGGTCCCCAGAGCTCGATCAGGCCACCGGCGACGAGCATGCCGGCGCCGAGGCCACCGTTCTCCGCCATCGCGGTGAAGCCGAACGCGTACCCGCGGGCCGGTTCGGGTTCGGCCTGGATGCGGGTGGAGTAGGTGATCTCCGTGAAGCCGTCGGCGATGCCGGCCACCATGGCGACGAGCAGCATCCACGGCACCGGGAGCCCGGCGAACGCGGCCACGAACGCCGCGGACATGACGCAGGTGCCGATGATGAAACCGCGCTCGGTACGGCCGGGTTCGTCGTACGCGTCACCGATCCGGCGCCGCATGATCCGTACGGCCTGGTGCGCGACGATCAGGCCGACCGCCCACACCGCCCAGAACAGGCCGAGCAGCCCGGCCGGGTCACCGGGGTGCACCTCGGTGGCGTAGACGGGCAGCCCGACGTTGTGCGAGGCGGAACCGAACGCGTCGGAGGCCCGGACGGCGACGATCATCGCGATCGCCGGGGTGGCGGCCAGCGCGACCAGGGCGGACCGCTGCCACGCCAGGTAGCCCGGCCTCCGCCCACCCCCGGGGGCCGGGTCGGAGACCGGGGCGGGCCGGGTGAACGGCATCGGGACCAGGAGGATGACCAGCGCGGGGGCCAGGAACGTGGCGGCGTCGACGGCGAACGCGGCCCGGTAGCCGAGCCAGCCGACCAGCACGCCACCGGCCGCGAACCCGGCGGCGGTGGCCACCGCGCGGCCGGTGACCAGCAGCCCGTTGGCGGCGACCCGCCGCTCGGGGCCGACCAGGTCCGGGACGCTGCTGCGGAGCAGGACCCCGGAGACGGTGCCGAGCAGGCCGGCGGTCACCGCGACGACGGGCAGCAGGATGAGCTGGACCGGCTGGGGAACGACCGCGAGCACGGTGAACATGACCGCCTGGGCGAGGTGGCAGCCGGCGAGAACCGCGCGGCGGGGCAGGTGCTGGGCGATCCAGCCGGCGCCGAGGCCGGCCACGAAGCCGCTGCCCAGGCGCAGGGCGAGGAACGCGCCGACCCCGACGGCACTGCCGGTGGCCTGGTACGCGAACAGGTTCAGGGCCAGCATGTTGAGGTAGCTGCCGAACGTGGAGACCATGCTCCCGGCGGCCAGCAGCCGGAACCGTGACAACGATGGCACCGGCGGCCGCGAACGGATGGGACTGCTCAGGTCCGCCACGCGAGCCAGCATGCCAGGATCAAGGTCATCAATCAATGACATCGATCCCCGTCTGTCATCTGCACCGTCCGGTCCGGACGTCCGATGCGGACGGTGCCGAGCAGAGCGCCGCAGGTCAGCACGATCAGCAGCCCCCACGGTGCGGCGAAACCACCGGACCCGTCGCGCAGCAGGCCGAGCACCGGGGGCGCCAGGACGACGGCGATCTGACCGGCGGCCATCACCAGGCCCAGTGCGAAACCGGTGCGGCCGGCCGGGGCCGCCTCGGTCACCAGCGTGACCCAGGGGCCGTACCAGCCGATGCCGAAGAAACCGAGCCAGACGAACGCCGCCCCGGCCACCATCGGCACCGCGCCCCACGGGGTCACCAGCACGGCCAGGGCGGCGACGACCGCGAGCATGCTGGCGGTGACGACGCCCTGCCGGCCGGACCGGGCCCAGCCACCGCGAACCCGGCCGGCGCGAACCCGGCCGGCGCGAACCCGGCCGGCGCGAACCCGGTCGCTGTACGCGGCGAGCAGGATCCGGCCCGCCGCGCCGGCCAGCTGGGCCACCACCACGATCGTCGCGGCCCGTCCGGGGGTCAGCGCGGCGACCTCGTGCAGGTGCAGGACGGCGAGCAGGCCGAGTCCGCTGTGCACCGAGATCAGGCTCACCCCGCACAGCAGCGCGGTCCGTAGCACCGGGTCCTTCAGCAGCGCCCTCCGGCTGGCCCTGTCCGGGCCGGCCCTGTCCGGGCCGGCCCTGTGCGGGGTGGCGCCGTCCGGGGTGGCGCCGTCCGGGGTGGCGGGGGTCGCGGCCGGTTGCGGGGGCCGGCGGTAGAGGCCCATGAAGACGGCGGCGCCGAGCAGCGCGACCACCCCGCCGACGGTGAGGGTGGCCCGCCAGCCGAACGCCGCGGCGGTCGCGGGCAGCACCGCGGCGGCGAGGGCGGCGCCGAGCGGCAGGCCGGCCTGCCGGACGCCCATCGCGGTCCCGCGCTGGGCGGTGCCGAACCAGGAGGCCACCGACTTGCTGCCGCCGGGCTGCACGGTGCTGTACCCGGCGCCGACGACCAGGAGCACGGCGAGCAGGGCCGCGTACCCCGGCGCGAACGTGCCCGCGAGCAGGGCACCGCCGACCAGGCCGGCACCCGCGCCGACGACCCAGCGTTCGTCGAAGCGGTCGAGGAGTTCCCCGGCGACCAGGAGCCCGGCCAGCGGCACGAGCTGGGCGGCGGACACCAGCAGGCCCAGCTGGGCGGCGCTCAGGTGCAGCTCGCGTTGCAGGTGAACGCCGAGCGCGCCGAGGCCCTGGACGAAGAACGCGGCGGCGGCCTGGGTGAACGTGGCGGCGGCCAGGATCACCCAGCGGTAGGAGGTGGTCATGGGACCAGGCTGCTGTAATGGTCCTGTGCAGATCAACCCTTACGGTGCCGATGTCGTGAACCTGGCCGCGGACCTGGCGAACCGGCGGCCCACCGGCGTCGCCGAGCTCGCCGGCCGGTGCCGGGCGGCCGGGCTGGTGCTCGAGGCCCCGGTCACCGCCGCCGACCTCACGAGCGTGCTGGCCACACTGGACGCCTGGGAGGCGGTCGTCGACGCCGGGGACGAGCGGGAGCGCGCCGGGCTGCTCAACCGGATGCTCGAACAGGCCGCCGCCCATCCCCGGCTGACCGATCACGCGGGCGGCTGGCATCTGCACTACCGCGACGCGGACACCTCACCCGGCGCGGTGCTGTTCGCCCTGATCGCCGTGGGCAGGGCGGTCCACCTCGCCGGGCGCGGCATGCACCGGCTGGGACGCTGCGCGGCCGGCGGGTGCGGGCTGGTCTTCGCCGACACGTCGCGTACCGGACGGCAGCGGTACTGCTCACCGCGCTGCGCCAACCGGGACGCGGTCCGCCGCCACCGGAGCCGGTGACGGCGGAGCGGGCCGGCCGGCCTACCTGAGGTGGCGGGCGAAGAACCGGTTCGCCTCGTCCGCCTCGAACGCGGGGACGCCGGTGTGCCCGCCCATGTTGGCGTGCAGCGTCTTCTCCCCGGAGCCGAGCGCGTCGAAGAGGTCCAGGGCCATCTGCCGGTCGTTCCACTCGTCGTCCCACTGCAGCAGGACCTGCACCGGGATCGTGAACCGCCGGGCCTGGTCGACGATGGCGCGGGGCACAAAGCTCCCGGCGTACAGAAGAGCGGCCGTGATGCGCGGCTCGACCACGCCCAGCCGGACCCCGATGGAGATCACCCCGCCGGAGTAACCGACCGGGCCGCCGATCCCGGGCAGCGCCGGCAGCGCGTCCAGCAGGGCCTGCCATTCCGGGACGGCGGCGTCGACCAGCGGGAGGACCAGCCGGTCGACGATCCCGTCATCGACCGGTTCGCCGGCCGCCAGCACCCGGCGCAGGTCGGCGCGGGCCTGGTCGGCCGCGGGGGAACGGGGCCGGTCACCGGCGCCGGGGAGCTCGATGGTGGCCGCGGCGTAGCCCTGCGCCACGGCGGACCGGGCCCGGGCCAGCAGCCGGGGGTACATCCGGTCCAGCCCGCCGGGGTGGCCGAGCAGGATCAGCGGGACCGGCGCGGTCGCGGACCCGGGGGTCCACAGCGTGCCGGGGATGTCGCCGAGGGTGAAGCCACGCTCGGCGACGTCGTCGTCGAGGCGTTGCTCGGTGCGGAATCGCATGGTCGTGCCCTTCGGGAGTGCGGAGGAACGGCGCTCCCGGACGACCTATCGCCCGGCCGTGACCCTGGAGGGGAGCACCCATGTGCGAACTGCGTTCACGGGTACCACCTCCTCGATCTCCAGCACGGCTGACCGGAAGGTAACAGCGGCCGCCCGTACCCCGCCAACGAATTTCCCGGAACTTTTCCGCCGGCACCGGCGACCAACCGTGCGAGTCATCGCCGACCGCCGACCGCGAGGTGCCCATGTCCGTCTCCGCCCCGTCCACCGAAGCGCCGCCGTTACCCCGGCAGCGCACCGCTCCCGCCCGAGGTTTCGGGCCGCTGCTGCTGCGCCTGCATTTCTACGCCGGGATCATCGTCGCGCCGTTCCTGCTGGTCGCGGCGCTGACCGGGCTCGCGTACGCGTTCGCGCCGCAGTTCGAGCGGGCGATCTACGCCGACGAGCTCACCGTCGGCGACCCGGGCACCGCGCCCCGTCCGCTGGCCGAACAGGTCGCCGCCGCGCGCGCCACGCACCCGGCGGGCGACCTGATCCTGGTCCGGCCCGGTGCCGGCGACACCACCACCCAGGTCGACTTCACGTCCCCGGAGCTCGACGAGGAGCACTCACACACGGTCTACGTGAACCCGTACACCGGCGCGGTCACCGGGCAGCTCACCACCTGGTACGCCACCACGCCGTTCAAGACGTGGCTCGACGACCTGCACCGCAACCTGCATCTCGGGGACACCGGCCGCTACTACTCCGAGTTCGCGGCCAGCTGGCTGAGCATCATCGCGGTCGGCGGGCTGGTCCTGTGGTGGCGCCGGCAGCGCGGCAACCGCACCGCCCGCCGGTTGCTCACCCCGGAATTGAGTGCCAAGAAGGGGGTACGCCGTACGCGTAGCTGGCACGCCGCTACCGGTGTCTGGCTGACCGTGGGCCTGCTCGTGCTGTCCGCCACCGGGCTGACCTGGTCCCGCTACGCCGGCGGCAACTTCAGCACCGCGCTCGACTCCTTGCGATCGGGTACGCCGTCGGTGTCCACGGACCTGACCGGCAGCACGCCCGCGGCGGCCGGGGGCGGGCACCACAGCGAGGGCACCGCCACCGCGCCGGCCGACGCGGCCCCCGCCGACCCGGCCGCCATCGACGCGGTCGTGACCACCGCCGGGCTGGACGGCCCGGTCGAGGTCGCGGTGCCGGCGGACGCCACCACCGCGTGGACCGTCACCCAGACCCGCAACCTGTGGCCGGTCGGCCGGGACAGCGTCGCGGTCGACGCCGCCGGGGCCACCGTCGTGGACCGGGTCGACTTCGCCGACTGGCCGCTGCTGGCCAAGCTCACCCGGTGGGGCATCAACGCCCACATGGGCACCCTGTTCGGCGTCGTCAACCAGCTCCTGCTCGCGGCTCTCGCGATCGGGCTGATCACCGTCATCGTCTGGGGCTACCGGATGTGGTGGCAGCGCCGCCCCACCCGCACCGGCCGGCGTACCGTCGCCGGCGCCCCACCCGCCCGCGGCGCCTGGCAGCAACTGCCGACGTGGGGCATCGTCGTGGGCGTCCCGCTGGTGTTCGCCCTGGGCTGGGTGCTACCACTGTTCGGCGTACCCCTGCTGGCGTTCCTGATCGTGGATCTCGCCGTCGGCGCGGTGCGCGGGCGGACGGCTCAGTCCAGGGTGTAGACGACGTCGTCGCCGACCTGCGCGCGGGTGATGCCGAGGCCGTCGACCGTGCCCTCCAGGGCGTACTGGTACGGGGTTCCGGGGACCCGTTGCCGGACCACCACGACACTGCGGATCCCCAGTTCCCTCAGCCGGGCGACGGCGGGGGCACTGGGGAACGACTGGAGCAGGTCGCGCAGTTCCTGCCGGGCCGGGGTGATGACACTGCTGGCGCCGTTCGCGATCGTGGGGAAGCCGCCGGTCGACCACAGCATGATGTTGAGGTCGTTGCTGTCGTCGAACGGCAGGACCACCAGCGGGCCGGGGGCGGTGGCCAGTGCGGCGGGTGCGGGCGGCACGGTGACGTGGTCCATCTTGGGCAGCCCCTCGGCCAGGACGCCGAGCAGCAGCGGCACGGTGACCAGTTTGACGGCGGTCGAGCGGGCGCCCGGCAGCGTCACCGCGCGGATCCGCCGGGCGAGGTCGGTCACGAAACCGGCGGCGAGCAGGCCGAGCAGCAGGGTGGGCCACAGGATCAGCCGTCCGGGGGTTCGGCCGCCGTCGAAGCCCGGCAGGTGCTCGAACAGGTACGGGTACAGCGGGCCGTTGGTGCCCAGCAGCAGGAGCACGCTCAGCACCAGCCCGGCGCCGAGGTGGACGCGCTGCCGTACGGTCCAGATCGAGTTGAAGAGTCCGCAGGCGGCCAGCGCGTACAGCACGTACCCGCAGAGCAGGGCCTTCTCCGGGGGGACCTCGCCGAGTGCGGCGCGGGCGGTCTCGTGCCAGTCGCCCCAGGGCAGCGACGAGTGCGGTGCGATCACCAGGCCGCGCGGGGGCGGCGAGAACACGGCGAGGTAGTCCAGCGAACGCACCGTCTCCGGGTGATCGGCGCGGACCCGCAGGTAGGCGTAGGCCATCGCGCCGGAGACGGCCGCGAACGCCGCCCCGCCGGCCAGGTCCGCCAGCACGAGGCGCCGGGGCAGGCGGGGCCGGCCGGTGACCAGCCAGCCGCCGGCGGCGACCAGCACGGCGGCGGCGAGGACGTAGAAGAACGGGAGGCCGACCCCGAAGCCGAGGGAGATCTGCCAGGCCGCGACGAGCCAGCCGGCGACCGCCCAGCCGGGCCGGACCCGGTCCGGGCGGTAGCCGCGGCGCAGCGACCAGCCGTGGCCGCGGGCCAGCATCGCGAACGCGAGGACGATCCCGCCGGTGGAGAGGATGTTCAGGTGGCCCTCGTGGCCGTAGCGCCAGGGGGCGTACGCGAACGCGGCCCCGGCGACGGCGGCACCGGCCAGGTTCGCGCCGAGCTGCCGGGCCAGCGCGTAGGCGCCGAGCGAGGCGAGCGCGAACGCCAGGACGAAGACGATGTTGTACCGCAGGACCGCCGCTTCGGGGCCGGTGCCGATCAGCCCGGCCGGGGCGTACCCGAGGAGGCTGTCGTTGAACGCGAGCCCGCCGCGGTCCGGGTAGAACGCATTGGTGTCCCACAGGTGGGCCCAGTTGTGCAGCAACGCGTGCCCGTCCCAGGCCAGCAGCCAGGCCTGCCCGGTCGGGTCGGCGCTGTCACCGATGATGGTGTGCACCGGGTCGGCGAACCCGGCGTGGATCGTGCCGGCCGAGGTGACCCCCAGGACCATCGGGGGCAGGATCCAGATCATGAGTACGGCCAGAGCGAGCGCCCCGCCGCAGGCCAGCGTCCATTCGTGGCGGGCGATCCGGCGCAGGCGCCCCGGCCCGGCGGCACCGGTCTGCTGGGTGCCGGTCTCCTCGGCAGTCGTTACGGACACGTTTCCCCCTCGCGGCAGACATCAAAGTATCTGAATGTCACGAGGAGTTCCAGGGTTATCGCCCTCAGTCAGCGCTGCCCGGGTGGTGCGGGCCGAGGAACACGATGATGTCGTTGCGTGTCTCCGACAGCGGGACGGCCTCCCGCCACCCGGCCCGGCGGTAGAACGCCACGGTGTCGACGGCCGGGCGCCAGGTGAGCAGCCACGCCCGCCCCCGCGGCGCGTCCCCGGTCAGCGCGTCCAGCAGCCGGCGGCCGAGCTTGCGGCCCCGGGCGGCGGGCAGCACGGCCAGCTCGTCGACCTCGAACGCCCCGTCGAGCAGCGCGCGTACGCGTTCCGCGCCGAGCTGACCGGTCACCTGCGGGTAGGCGCGCGCCTCCGGCAGGGGCGCCCGGGTGATCCAGCCACTGGCGAAACCCTCGATCCGGCCATCGGTACGGGCCACCACGAGCCGGAACCCCTCACGCCCGGCCTCGGCCGCCATCCGGGACCGGAACCGCGCGACGGTGGCGGCGTCCACACTCCACGGCGGGGTGCCGAACGCCTCCCGGTAGGCGGCGGTGAGCTCGCCGGCGAGCCCGGGAACCGCGGCGCCGCCGAGAACCTCGATCATCGCCGGCTCCGTACCCGCCGCTGGGACCGGAACAGCAGATAGGTCAGCGCGGCGGCGGCGACCAGGAACACGGGCACGAGCCAGCGCCACAGGTTCGCGTCGTTCTCTGCCGGGGCCGGCTGGGCCTGCACCGGAGGTCCGCCGGTGGGCTCCTGCCAGCCGGGCGGGGGCGTCGTCGCGGCACCGGTGTACGTGAACCGGAAGTCGCCCTTGACCTCGTCCCCGTCGGACGCCACATGCCGGTAGGTCACGACGTACGTCCCGGGTGCCGGCCAGTGGGCGACCGCGACGCGTACGGGGAAACCGGTCCGGTAGAGCTGGGGCTGCCAGACCCCGTCGACGGACTGATACTCGGTGACCGGGGTGGCCAGCGGCACCGGCTCGGCGCCCGACCAGCCGGCGTCGACCCGGACCCCGGTGGGTGCGGTGATGGTGAAGAACGCCGACGGCCCCGGCTTCTCGGTGAACGTCAGCGACACCGCGTCCACCGGGTCGGCCACCGAGCCGTCCGGCGCGGGGGTCGTGACGACGAGACCGCCGTGGGCCAGCACCGGCGACGGGGCGACGACGACCCCGGCCAGCAGCCCGCCGAGAACGGCGGCGATCACGTGACGCACGGCTATCCGGGCCATCGCCGAAGGTTAACTTCTTTCCCCCGTTCGGTCGAGGACGGATGACTAAGGGTGACCTAACTTGAGCCCGTCGTCACCGTCGGCGACATTGCGATACATGTCACGCCGCCAGGGGCCCGGCCGCATTGAAGTGAACCTGGGTTGAGGTTCTAAAGTCGTACGACCTGCTGAAGATCTTGTCCTGGCACTGCGAGCACGAACAAGGGGAAAGCAACCATGGATCGCCCTCTGCGGATTGCCGTGATCGGCGCCGGCCCGGCCGGAATCTACGCCGCCGACCACCTCATCAAGGCCGCCGAGACGGCCACCGTCGACATCTTCGACCGGCTGCCCACCCCCTACGGCCTGATCCGCTACGGCGTGGCCCCCGACCACCCGCGGATCAAGGAGATCATCAACGCGCTGCACCGGGTGCTCGACCACCCGCGGATCCGGTTCATCGGCAACGTCGACTACGGCGTGGACGTCAAGCAGGAGGAGCTCAGCCGCTTCTACGACGCGACCGTGGTGGCCACCGGCGCCGACAAGGACCGCGTGCTCGACATCCCCGGCGTCGACCTGCCCGGCAGCTACGGCGCCGCGGACTTCGCGTCCTGGTACAACGGGCACCCCGACGTGCCGCGCGAGTGGCCGCTGACCGCTACCACGATCGCCGTCCTCGGTGCCGGCAACGTGGCCGTCGACGTCGCCCGGATCCTGGCGAAGACCGCCGACGAGCTGCTCGTGACCGAGATCCCGGACAACGTCTACCAGGAGCTCGCCAAGAGCCCGGCCACCGACGTGCACGTCTTCTCCCGGCGGGGCCCGGCCCAGGTCAAGTTCACCCCGCAGGAGCTGCGTGAGCTCGACGTGTCGCCGAACGTCGAGGTCATCGTGCACCCCGAGGGCATCGAGTTCGACGAGGGCAGCCTCGCCACCATGCGGGCCACCCGGCACGTCAAGATGTGCGTCGACATCCTGCAGAACTGGGCCGTCCGCGACCCCCGCGACCGCCCGCGCCGCCTGCACCTGCACTTCCTGCAGGCCCCGGTCTCGATCGCCGGTGACGGCAAGGTCGAGTCACTGCGCACCGAGACCCAGGAGCTCACCGGCGACGGCTCGGTCCGCGGCACCGGCGAGTTCACCGACTGGGACGTGCAGGCCGTCTACCGCGCCATCGGCTACCTCAGCCGCCCCCTCGCGGACCTGCCGTTCGACACCACGACCGGCACCATCCCGCACGCCGCCGGCCGGGTCCTCGACCTCGACGGCGAGCACATCCCCGGCATGTACGTGACCGGCTGGATCAAGCGCGGCCCGGTCGGCCTCATCGGCCACACCAAGGGCGACGCCAACGAGACCGTCACCAGCCTCATCGCGGACGCCGACACGCTGCCGGTCGCCCCGCAGCGCGACCCGGAAGCCGTCATCACCTACCTCGAGGAGCGCCTGGTGCGCTTCACCACCTGGGCCGGCTGGCAGCAGCTCGACGTCCACGAGGTCAGCCTCGGCGAACCGCACAGCCGCAAGCGCGTCAAGGTCGTCCCCCGCGACGAGATGATCGACATCTGCAACCGGATCGCGAGCTGACCCACCCCGGCCCCTCTCAGCCGGGCCACAGCTCGCACTGACTACACCGGACGGCATGAACTCTGCCGTCCCGTCCCGGACCCCGCTCGCCACTGCCGTGGTGGCGGCGGGGTCCGGCATCGGTGTCGCCGCTGGCGCTCTTGCCGGCGAACACCGTCTCGCCGGGCTTCCCGGTGCCGCCCTGCCCGGAGCGGTCGTGCTGCTGACCGGCGGGCTCATGACCCTCGCCACCGTCCGCCCGTGGGGCCGGCGACTGCCCCGGCGCCTGGTCTCCGCCACCCTGTGGACGGCGGCCGGGCTGTGCCTGGCCGGCAGTTGCTGGCTGCTGCTCGACCTCTGCCAGCTCGCCCTGCAGGGCACCGTCGGCGGCCGCGACGGCTGGCTCCGCCTCGGCGAACGGCTCGGCCTCACCCTCACCGGCGCCCTGTTCGCCGCGACCGCGCCCAGCCCGTGCGCCCGGCCCGCGCGCCCCGTCCGGGCGGACCCCCGGGCGCCCGGCCTCGCGGCGGATCCGGCGGATCGCCTACGCGGGCTGCCTGGCCTGGCTGCCCTACGGCGGCCTGCACACCCTGGGCGCCCTCGGCGTCGCGGGCATCGAGCCCAACGGCTACGAACCCCGTACGGACGCCGCGGTCGCGTTCTGGATCGCGATCGGCCTCGCCTGCTTCCTGCTGCTCGGCCTGGTCAGCCCGTGGGGCCTCACGTTCCCCCGCTGGGCGCCGCCGTTCGCCGGCCGGCGCGTGCCACGATGGCTGCCGCTCACGCCGGTGTGGCTGATCGCGCCGACGTTCGTGCTGTACGGCATCGGCAGTCTCGGCTACGTCCTGCTCCTGCTGACCGGCGTGGTGACCTGGCGCGGCGGCGACGGCGACGTGGGCCTGATCGGGTTCGCCCAGCCGATCTCCTTCACCGGGTACGGCCTGGCACTGACCATCGCCGCGGTCTCCTACCGGCTCCGCACCCGGCCGGCCGGCTCCGCGGCAGACCCTTGCTGATCATGCTCCCCGCGGCTCGGCCCTGACCCCCGCGATCCTGACCCCGCGACCCTGACCCCCGCGACCCTGGCCCCGCGACCCTGACCCCCGCGACCCTGGCCCCGCGACCCTGACCCTCGCGACCCTGGCCCCGCGACCCTGACCCTCGCGACCCTGGCCCCGCAACCCTGACGTCCGCGACCCTGACGTCCGCGACCCCGGCCTTCGCGACCCCGGCCCCCTCACCCTCGCCGCATTGATGTTTAAGGCGCTTTGGTGTTTCTGTTGCCATAGTGTGTGAGACACAGTATCGTTTCCGGCATGACAATGGATGCGACGCTCGCGGGGCACCTGCAGGAGTTGCGCCGCGGCACCGTCGTCGTCGCCAGCCTGACCGTGCTCCGGTCCCCGGGGTATGGATATTCGCTGCTGGAGACGCTGAGCGCGGCCGGTTTCGAGGTCGAGGCCAACACGCTCTACCCCTTGCTGCGGCGGCTCGAGTCACAGGGCCTGCTGACCAGCGAGTGGAACACCGACGAGGCCCGGCCGCGCAAGTTCTACCGGACCACCGAGCAGGGCACCGCGGTCGCCACCGCGATGCGCACCGAGTGGACCCGGCTCGACCGTGCCGTCGGTGATCTCGGCACCAGCACCACGTCCGCCACCACCACGACCGCCAGCACCGCGACCATCAGCGCCACGACCACTGGGGAGCAGAAATGACCAGCCTCGTCGACCGCTACGTCCGCACCGCGCTGCGCCGGGTCCCGGAGTCCCAGCGCAGCGACATCGACCGCGAGCTGCGCGGCTCCATCGCCGACGAGGTCGATGCCCGGGTCGAGGCCGGCGCGGCCCACGACGCCGCGGTGGAGCAGACCCTGCTGGAGCTCGGCGACCCGGACCGGCTGGCCGACCGCTACGCCGGCCGGCGGGCGTACCTGATCGGCCCGGAGCTGTTCGGGGTCTGGCGACGGCTGCTGACCATGCTGTACACGGTGGTGCTGCCGATCGTCGTCATCCTGGCCGTCATCGCCAAGGTGATCGACAGCGCCTCGATCGGCGAGATCATCGGCGGGGCGGTCACCGCCGCCATCACCGTCGGCGCCCACCTGGGATTCTGGACGACGCTGGTCTTCGCCATCATCGAACGCACCGGGCTCGGCCGCGAGGAACTGGGCCTGACCTGGCGCCCGGAGAACCTCCCGGAATACCGCGACGGCAAGGCCGCCAACAGCCAGCTGATCGTCGACCTGGTCTGGGTCGCGTTGCTGCTCGGCGCCCTGGTGCTGCAGCAGTTCACGTTCACCGCCGAGCCGGTGCTCGACCCCGCCAACTGGTCGTTCTGGTGGCCCTACCTCATCGTGGTCCTGGTGCTGGAGGCCGGTTACGTACTCTGGGTGCACCGGGCACCGGTCCGGACCCACGCGATGACCGTGGTCAACGCCGTGCTCGGCCTGCTCGCCGCCGTCCCGCTGGTCTGGCTGCTGGCCACGGACCGCTTCTTCAACCCGGACCTCTCCCTCGGTGACGCCGAGCGGTGGGCCGCCAACGCCCTGATCGTGGTGATCGTGGCGGTCACCCTCTGGGACATGGTCGACCAGGGTCTGCGCACGGCACGGTCCCGCAAGGGCCTCGGCACCCAGGTCCCGGGCACCGGCATCACCTGCTGATCGATCCGCGCGAGGGCCTCCACTGCGGTGGGGGCCCTTCCGCACGTCCCCCGCCGTCCCGTTCGCGCGGTGCCGCGATGTCCTGTAGCCGACAACGGGGATCGGGGCACGGACGGTGCTTTCCCGGTCCGCCCTACCTACAGTGAGCGGTTCACCGGCAGGAAGTAGTCGTTGGATGGATGACACGGATGTCCCGGCCCGGATCGTCGTCGCACGCGACGCGCTCGCCCGGGCGGTGGTGGCCCGGCTGGCTCCCGACGAGATCACCGCGTTCGACATGCTGGCCGCGGACTGGTCGCCGGCGCCGCGCCGGGCCCGGGACACGCCGCTGGGGTCCGGGCTGGAAGGCTTCGCCGAGACGCTGACGCCGTACGCGCTGGCGGCCGCGGGCTGGGCCGTGGCGGCGCTGGGTGACGGCGTGCGCGCCGAGCTGGAACGCCGGGGTGAGTCGACGACTCGGGGTCTGTTCGATCGCTGGCGCCGCCGTCGGAAGAGCCCCGAGCTCGTGGTCACCGAGCCGTTCACCCCGGCCCAGCTGAACGCCGTGCGCGCGGTGATCGCCGCCCGGACCGCCGCGCTGGCGGACGCCCCGGCCGCGGTGGAGCTGCTGGCCGACGCGGTCGTCGGTGAGCTGGCCCTGCTGAACACCCGGCCCGCCCCGGGGAGCGACGAGGGGGACGCGTGACCGAGGCCGACGCCGACGCCGATGTGGATGTCGGAGCGCCGGCCCTGCCGTCGGACCTGTGGTTGCTGCTCGCGCTGCTGGCCTGCACGGTCGTCGCCGGGGACCTGGCGTTCGCGCTGTGGATGACCGAGGTCCGCAACACCTGCCCGGCGTTCGCCGAATACTGCTCCCAGCCCGGTCTGTTCACCAAGGCGAACCAGTTCTACCAGCTGCTGATGCCGGGCATCCTCGCCTACGTCACCGTCGACTTCGCGCGCCGGCGCCGGTGCCGGCCGCTGACCGATCAGGTGTACCCGCAGGCCGTGGCAGTGATCGAGCGGCTGATGACCGAGCTGTCCGTGCGGCGCCGGCCGGCCCTGCTGGTGGGACGGCGGCTGGGGGTGGGCGCGTACGTGACCGGGGTGCCCCGCCGGCCGTACCTGGTCATGGGCGCCGATCTGCTGGTCCTGGCCGGCAAGGGCGACCGGCAGCGGCAGATCTTCGAGGTCGTCGTGCGGCACGAGATCGCCCACCTGCAGGGCCGGGACCTGGCCACGACGATGGCGGTGTCGCTGCTGCGCTGGTCCAACCTGTACGCCGGCGCGTTCATGATCTTCGCCGCGTACCTCGAGTCCCTGTCCGGCGACACCACGCCGGCCGGCCTGGGTGTGACGCTGCTGCGGGTGGTGCTGTTCACGCTGCTCGTCGAGATGATCGCGCGGGCGTGGCTGCGGGTCCGGGAACACCAGGCGGACCTGCGGGCGGGATCGGCCGACCGGGCCGGTCTGCTCGCCCTCGTCGAGGCCTCCGGTGGCCGCGGGGGCACGCCCCGCCTGATGTCCTGGTTGCGCCGGCATCCCCTGCGCGCCGACCGGATCGGCGTGGCCTTCAGCCCGCGCTTGCTGCTCGCGTCGTCCCCGGGGCGGCTGCTGCTCGGCGCGATCAGTGCCGGGGCGCTGCTGCCGACGCTGCAGGACCGGTTCCTGAGCGGGGAGGGTACGAACACCGACGGGCTCATCCTGCTCAACGGCGGCCTGGTCGGCGCGGCGCTCACCGGGTACGTCGGGTTGTCGCTCTGGCGCCACATCTGGTTCGCCGGCGGTGTCTCCTGGTGGGAGGTGCCGGTGACCGCGCTGATCCTGGCCGGTGGCATCGCCGCGGGCAGCGAGCTGGCGATCTACTCGACGATCGCCACCGACCGGACCGGGCTGTTCCGCTCGCCGCCGACGTTCGCGGCGCTGCTGCTGGCGACGCTGCTGATCTGCGGGTGGCTGTCGCTGACCGGCGGGCTCGGGTTGCGCGGTGGCACCGGCCGGATCCCGATGTTCCTGGCGGTGGCGCTGCCCGCCGGCTGCCTCGCCGGCGGCGGTGTCGTCGCCGGGCTGTGGATCTGGGCGGTCAAGCTGCGGGTCGTGCCGCTGGTCTGCGCCGAGGCGGATTTCGGGGATCCGGGCGGCCTCTGCCATGCCGGTGATGTCCAGCGGCGGGTCACCGAGGCCGTCCTCGCGACCACGTTCACCGGTCCGGGGCCGGTCCTGATCGCCCTCGTCGCGGTCGCCGCCCCCGCGATCCTGCTCATCGTGACGCGCGCGGGCGCGTCACGATGAGCAAAGGGGTCAGCGCTGGCCGGAGACCTCGGCGAACTCGCCGGCGAACGCCTCGGCGTTCTCCTCGGCCTCGTGCGGGTTGGGGCCGGGGGTCCGGTTGCCGGTGGTGATGCCGATGGCGCCGATCACGCCGATGGCCACGAACGCGGCGGCGCCCAGGACCATGATGGTGCCGTAGACGGCTTCCTTGGGGAATCCGGTGGTGGCGTTGATGTTGCTCTCGAGCAGGGCGACGATCAGCGCGCTGCTGACCGCGCTGCCGACCGAGCGGGCGATCGAGTTGACGCTGTTGGCCACGCCGGTGTCGGCCGGTTCGACAGCGGCGACCAGCAATGCGGGCAGGGTGGCGAACCCGAACGAGACCGCGAGCTGGGCCAGGGTGCCGAAGACGACGATCTGCCAGGGCTCGTCGTGCAGGAAGAACATGCCGAGGAAGCCGACGAGGCCGAGGCCGGCGCCGACGATCAGGGCCTGGTTGCCGCCGGTGCGGTGCACGAAGCGGCCGATGACCGGGGCCAGGACGACGCCGAGCACGCCGCCGGGCAGCATGTAGATGGCGCTGGCGGACAGCACCGAGGCGCCGAAACCGTAACCGGCGAGGGCCTCGGGGGTCTCGACGAAGCTGGTGATGACCAGGAACGAGCAGAACAGGCCGAAGCCGACGAACAGGCCGGCGAGGTTGGGCAGCATCACCGCGCGGCGGGCCAGCAGCGACGGCTTGGCCAGCGGCTGCTTGATCCGGCCCTCGGCGACCACCCAGGCGACCAGCACCACGGCGGAGGCGACGAAGCAGCCGATGGTCTGCGCGGAGCCCCAGCCCCAGTTGGCGCCCTGGGAGATCGGCAGCAGGAGCAGCACGAGGCCGACACCGAGGATGCCCGCGCCGAGCCAGTCGACCGACGAGGAGGCGGTGCGGTCACGGGCCTGGCGGGGCAGCGCGACGTAGCAGAGCACGAGCGCGACCACGGTGATCGCGAGGCCGAGCCAGAACGGGCGGTGGTAGTCGCCGCCGTCGCGGGTGAGCAGGCCGGTGCCGAGCAGGCCGATCACGCCGCCGCCGCCGAGCGTGGCGCTGACGACGGCCATCGACATGGTCAGCCGGGCCGGGGGCATCTGCTCGCGCAGCACGCTCATGGAGAGCGGGAACAGCCCGTACGAGGCGCCCTGCAGCACCCGGGCGACGATCAGCAGTGGCAGCGACGTGGTGACCAGCGCGATCACGGTGCCGATGAGCACCACGACCAGGATCGCCATCATCACCGGTCGTTTGCCGTAGACGTCGCCGAGGCGGCCGAGCAGCGGGGTGAGCACGGCGGCGGCGAGCAGGTTCGCGGTCAGCGCCCAGCCGACCGCGGAGAGGCTGGTGTCGAGCTGCCGGGCGATCGTGGAGAGGATCGGCACCACGAGGGTCTGCAGGATGGAGACGTTGGCGACCGCGACCGCCAGGGCGAGCGTGATCAGGCCGGTCCGCCGGTCCGCGGCGTGTTCCGGCCGGTGGGCGGCGGACGTGGATCTGGTCAAGGGGTACTCCTGAAGGGGGTCACGGTCGTAATCAACAGCGTGTTGATTATTACGATCACCACGTTGACCGCGCGGTGATCAAGGCGACTAACCTGGGGTGATGTCCGACACGAGCGCAGGTCGCCGCCGCGGTCCCCGCAAGGGCGACGCCCGCGAGGCCGACATCCTGCGCACCTTCGAGAAATTGATCACCGACCGCACGTACGCGTCGATCGGGATCGACGAGCTGGCCCACGGGGCCGGGTTGTCCCGCCCGACGTTCTACTTCTATTTCCGGAGCAAGGACGCCGTACTCTCCGCCCTGGTCCACGAGATCGAGACCGAGGTGATCGCGGCGCAGGCGGATTGGTACCAGGGCACCGGCATCGGCGACACCGAGGCGTCACTGCGGCGCAACATGGGGTACGTCGTCGCGCTCTGGCAGGCGCGCGGGCCGTTGCTGCGCCTGATCCACATCGCCACCGACGTCCCGGAGACGGTCCTGGAATTCCGCAAACGCCACCAGGAACGCCTGACCCGGCTCAACACCGAGCGCATCGACCGGGAACGCGCCGCCGGGCTGGCCCCGGCCGGCCCGCCGTCCGCCGCCGCGCTGGCCACCGCGATGATCCAGCTGCGCACGGTGCTGCTCTGCGACGCGTTCGCCTCCCAGGACGACCAGCAGCCGGCCACCGATCCGGAGCGGCTGATCGAGGACCTGGTCGCCGCGCAGCTGCGGCTGTTGTATGGACAACTCCCCGCCCGAACCGTGTGAGAATTCGCTGACCGTACGGGGACTGCGTATCCTACGAACCGCTGGCCGGCGGACACGGAGTGCGGGGAGCAATGAACAGCGCTGAGGGTGTATTCGCCGGCGACGGTGACGTCGGGTCGGACCTGGCCGCGGTGGGGTGGGACGAGACCCCGCTCGGGGCGCCGTCGGGCTGGCCGCAGAGCCTGCGGACCGCGGTCGACATCCTGCTGTCCTCCCGCTTCCCGATGTGGATGGCGTGGGGCCCGGAGCTGACGTTCTTCTGCAACGCGGCCTACCGCCGCGACACCCTGGGCGACAAGTACCCGTGGGCGCTGGGCCGGCCGGCGAGCGAGGTCTGGGCGGAGATCTGGGGCGACATCGGCCCCCGCATCGCGACCGTGCTGTCCACCGGCCGGGCCACGTGGGACGAGGGTCTGCTGCTCTTCCTGCAGCGCTCGGGATACACCGAGGAGAGCTACCACACGTTCTCCTACAGCCCGCTGCGGGCCGAGAGCGGCGCCCCGGTCGGCATGCTGTGCGTGGTCAGCGAGGACACCGAGCGCGTCATCGGCGCGCGCCGGATGGCCACGCTGCGCGACCTCGGCTCCGACCCCAGCGCGATCCGCTCCGAGCAGGAGGCGCTGGCGTTCGCCGCCGGGCAGCTCGAGGGCAACCTGTCGGACCTGCCGTTCACCCTGACGTATCTGTTCGACGGCGAGGACGCCCGGCTGGCGGCGACGACCGGGATGACCGCCGGGCACCCGGCCGCGCCCGCGCTGCTGTCCGCCACCGGTTCCACGCTGTGGCCGGCCGAGATCCCGGCGCGGGGTGAGTCCGTCCTGATCGAGCTCGATGGCACCCGCTTCCCGGCGCTGCCGGCCGGGGACTGGCAGGATCCGCCCGTACAAGCGCTGCTGGTGCCGTTGCTGCGGCAGGGCACCGCGCCGTACGGATTCATGGTGGTGGCGTTGAACCGTTTCCGCGCGCTGGACGACGGCTATCGCGGGTTCGTGGAGCTGGTCGCCGGTCACGTCGCGGCGGGTCTCGCCGGCGCCCGCAGTTTCGAGGCCCAGCAGCGGCGCGCCGAGGACCTGGCGGAGCTGGACCGGGCCAAGACCACGTTCTTCTCCAACATCAGTCATGAGTTCCGCACCCCGCTCACGCTGATCATGGGCCCGGTGGAGGACCTGCTCGCCCGCGCGGACGACCCACGGCAGCGTGCGGAGCTCGACGTCATCCGCCGCAACGGGATGCGGCTCGGCAAACTCGTCAACACCCTGCTCGACTTCTCCCGCATCGAGGCCGGCCGCATGCAGGCCCGGTACGAACCGGTGGACCTCGCGGCGGCCACCTCCGAGCTCGCGAGCGTGTTCCGCTCCGCCGTCGAACGGGCCGGGCTGGGCTTCGAGGTCGACTGCCCGCCGCTGCCCCAACCGGTGTACCTCGACCGCGGCATGTGGGAGAAGGTGATCCTCAACCTGCTCAGCAACGCGCTGAAGTTCACCTTCACCGGCCGCGTCCGGGTCGCCGCCCGGGTCGAGGGCGACCGGGCCGTCGTCACCGTCGCCGACACCGGTATCGGCGTGCCGCCGGGCGAGATACCGCAGCTGTTCGAGCGCTTCCACCGCATCGAGAACGCCCGGTCGCGGTCCAACGAGGGCAGCGGGATCGGCCTGGCCCTGGTCAAGGAGCTCGTCGAGATGCACGGCGGGGTCATCACCGCCGACAGCACCGTGGACGAGGGCACCACCTTCGTCATCCGCCTGCCGTTCGGCACCGGGCACCTGCCGGCCGACGCACTGGCCCCGGCCGGCGGCACCGCCACGGTCTCCCCCGGCGCCGATCCGTACGTCCAGGAGGCGATGCGCTGGCTGCCCGGCGAACCCGGGGACGGTCCCGGCGCGGAGGACCGGCGGACCGAGGGCGGCGCGCGGGCCGGGCATCCGTCGGCCGGGGTGCTGGTCGCCGACGACAACGCGGACATGCGCGACTACCTCGCCCGGTTGCTGCGCTCCGCCGGTTACCGTGTGGAGGCCGTCGCCGACGGGAAGGCGGCGCTGGACGCCGCCCGGGTCCTGGCCCCCGACCTGATCGTCAGCGACGTCATGATGCCCCGCCTCGACGGCCTGCAACTGGTGGCCGCGCTGCGCGACGACCCCCGCACGGCGAGTACCCCGGTGCTGCTGCTGTCGGCGCGGGCCGGGCAGGAGGCGTCCATCGAGGGCCTCGAGGCCGGCGCCGACGACTACCTGGTCAAGCCGTTCTCCTCGGCCGAGCTGCTGGCCCGGGTCCGGGCGAACGTGGAACTCGCCCGGCTGCGCAACCACCACGCCCGGTGGCGCACCGCCCTGGTCGACTCGCTGCAGGAGGCGTTCTTCGTCTGCGACGAGGACGGCGCGGTCATCGAGATCAACTCCACGTTCACCGACATCCTCGGGTACGGCCCGGAAGGTCTGCCGTACGCCGCGGTGCACCCGTGGTGGCCCGGCCTCGACACCGACCCCGACGGGCACCAGCAGGTCGCCGACGCGCTCAGTCTGCTGCTCGACCAGCCGCACGGCGCCTACACCATCCCGGTGGACCACCGCGACGGCCACCGTCTGTGGGTGGCGGCCGCGTTCAGCCGGGTCGAGGACCCGGACACCGGGCGCCGCGTCGTGGTCGGCACGTTCCGCGACGTCACCGCCGAGCACTACGCCGTGCAGCGCGAGGGTGCCCTCGCCGCGGTCAGCATGGGGCTGTCCCGGGCGGAGTCCCCGGCCGGGGCGCTGGCGGGCGTGCTGTCCGTCCTGAAGGACCTGTGGCAGGCGACGCGGGCGTCCGCGGCGGTCTTCGACGGTTCGGCCGCCCCCACGGTGACCACCACCGAGCCGCACCTGAGCTGGGAAACCCTGCCCGAGGAACGCCGCGAGGCGCTCACCGCGGTCCGGGACAGCCCACTGCTCACCCCGGTCGCCGACGAGATGGCCGGCGCCGGCATCGCCCTGGAGCATCCGGACGGCACGATGGCGCTGTGGGTGGAGCTGGCCGAGCAGCGGCCGTTCACCGAACAGGACCGGACCCTGCTGGCGCTGCTGGCCGGGCACGTCGGGCAGGGCCTGCACCGCATCCACCAGATCGACCAGCAGCGCGAGACCGCGCTGGCCCTGCAGCGGGCCATCCTCGGCCCGGCGCAGCTGCCGGCCGGATTCGCCGTACGCTACGAGCCCGCGACCCGCCCGTTGAAGGTCGGCGGGGACTGGTACGACACCGTCCCGCTGTCCGACGGGCGGATCGGCATCGTCGTCGGTGACTGCGTCGGGCACGGCCTCGAGGCGGCCACCGTCATGGGGCAGCTCCGCAGCGCCTGCCGGGCCCTGCTGCTGCAGAACACCGATCCCGCGCAGACGCTGACCGCGCTCGACCGGTTCGCCGCCCAGCTCCCCGGCGCCATGTGCGCCACCGTCTTCTGCGGTGTCCTCGACCCGGGCACCGGTGTGCTGAGCTATGCCAGCGCCGGGCACCCGCCCGCGGTCGTGACCCATCCGGACGGCAGCACCGACCTGCTCGACCAGGGTCGCTCCCGCCCGCTCGGGGTCCGCGCCCGCGCCCCGCGCCCCGAGGCGCAGTACACCGTGCCCGCCCGGGCCACCCTGCTGCTGTACACCGACGGGCTGGTCGAACGCCGCCGCCAGTCGCTGACCGCCGGCATCGACCGGGCCACCGCCGCCGTGCAGCACGGGCGCACCGCCCCGCTGGAGATCCTGGCCAGCAACGTCATGCGGGCCATGGCCCCGGACGGCGGCTACGACGACGACGTGGCGCTGCTGCTGTACCGGCACCCCGGCCCGCTGGAGCTCGACTTCGCCGCCGAGTCGACCCGGCTGGCACCGGTGCGCTCCGAGCTGCGGGGCTGGCTCGCCCGCTGCGGGATCGACACCACCACCGCGCAGAACGTCCTCGTCGCGGCCGGCGAGGCCTGCGCCAACGCCATCGAGCACGGCCACCGGCACGCCCCCGCCGGGCGGATCCGGCTGCATGCCGCCGCCACCGCCGACGACCTGCACCTGACCATCACGGACAGCGGGCGGTGGCAGACCCCGCAGCCGGCCGCCAACCCGTACCGTGGCCGGGGGCTGACCCTGATGAGAGCACTGATGAACGAAGTGACCGTCACGACCGGCGCCGCCGGCACCATCGTCGGCCTGCAGGTAAGGATCGCCCGATGAGCACCGACCTGACCCTGACCACCGGGCGCGGCGAGGACGGCGCCGTCGTGCTCGCCGCCACCGGCGAGATCGACATGAGCAACGCCCGCGCGTTCTCCGCCGCCCTGGACGACGCCCACCAGGAGGCAGCGGACACCCCGTTCGTCGTCGACCTCACCCGGGTGGAATACCTGGACAGTGCCGGGCTGGCCGCCCTGTTCCCGCACGTCGAGCGGATCCGCCTGATCGTCTCCGCCCTGCTCGCGCCGCTGCTGACGGTCGCCGGGCTCGACGAGCTCACCACCGTCCGGGACGCCTGACCACCTCGCCGGCAGCACCGATGGCGCCGTCCCGGTCGCGGTGGATCCGGAGGAACGGCCCGATCGCGACCGCGGCGAGCACCACCACGGTGAGGATCTGCAAGCTGTCCATGTCGAACCCGGTCAGCACCGCCGTGGTCAGCGGCACCAGCACCATGTTGTTGCCCGCGTGCGCCAGGCAGGCCGGCCAGATACTGCCGGAGCGTTCCCGCAGCCAGGCCAGGATCACCTCCTGGCACACGATCCACGCCGCCCAACCGGTCAGCCCCCACACCAGATGCCGGTACTCGACGTACCCGAACAGGGCGAGCGGGAAGTGCCAGACCGCTGCGATCAGGCCGGTTGTCACCGCGGCCAGGCGCGGACGGCCCGGCCAGATCCGGACCAGCAGGTACCCGGTCCAGCCGAACTCCTCACCCCAGAACACCAGGGTCGCCACCGCCGCCAGCGCGCAGAGCACGAGCGGCACCGCCCAGACCGGCAGCCCCGGCACCAGGTCGGCGACCGGGCTCAGCCGGGCCTCCCGGCCGATGGCCACGCCGAGCCCCACCACCGCGACGGCCACCCCGAGCGGGCCGAGCAAGGCCAGCAGGTAGAAGCGCCAGGAGGCACGGAACAGCGGCCGCGATCCGGAGTCCGCGAAGCCCTCCCGGCTCACCCACCGCCGGACCACGAGGGCCGCGATCGCCGGCGCGAACGCGGGTGGTATCTGGACCAGCGGGTTCACCAGCGACCAGTCCAGCACCAGGTAGGCCAGCGCCTCCCAGCCCCAGGCGATACCGAAGGAGATGAGCAGGAATGTCTTCATGCCATCGACCACACCAGATGTCGCCCGCCTGGTCACGGCGGCCAACCCCCGTGATCGGGGTAGTGCCAGCCATACCCCAGGGTCTCGCAAGGCGAACGACGCCCGGCCGGACAGTCGGCCGGGCGTCGTTCGGTGCTACCTGATCAGACCTGGCCGGTCAGGACTGCTGCGTCAGGGCGCTCAGGTCGATCTTCGCCGCGTTGTCGGGCACGGCGATCTCGCTGCCGGTGGTGACCTCGACACGGACCGCGGCCCGGCCGGTGGCGCCGTCGATGAACTGCAGGATGTTGACCTCGGCGGCGGTGAACGTGCCGTCCTCGACCCACAGGTCCACGACGATCGGCCGGTCCTTCGGCGCGTCCTCGACCTCCTCGGACAGATCCGAGCCGAGCTCCTTGCTCATCGCGGCGGCGAGTCGCTTCGCCTCGGTGTACGCCTTGGTCGTCGACGACGTGACGACGAGGTGGTGCTCGTCGGCGCTGTCCCGGGTGACCTCCGCGCCCTCGACCAGGTTGGTGGCACTGGTCTGCAGCTCGGCGAGCATCTTCTGGGCGTCCGCGGTGTCAGCGGCACCCGAGGTGCCGAGCGCGCTGGAGGCACCCAGCTCGGTGGCCTGCTTCGCGTCGACGGCGACCCAGCCGCCGTCGAAGAACGAACCGAGCTCCGGCATGCCCGACGTGGCCTCCTTGCGGAGATCGTCGATGTCACCGCCGGCGCCGAACTTCTGCGCCAGGTCGGCGACCGGCGCCTTCGCGTAGATCATGCCGTCGACGAAACGGATCTCCGTGCCCGCGACGCCGTCGATGGTCGCGCCCACCATGCTCCGGTCGTCCTCGGTGCCGTCGCCGGCCTTGTCGTACCCGATGGTGAGCGTCGAGTTCGCCACCTTGCGCAGCACATCGGCGTCTTCGTCCGTGAAGTCCGACTTCTCACTGGTGGCCTGCAGCTTCAGGCCCGCGATCAGCTCGTCGGCACTGCCGCTGAGCTTGACGGTGAACCCGGCCTGCTTGGCCGCACCCAGGTGCTGAGCCGCGGTGCGCAGCTCCAGCTTCGGCTCGATCTGCGCGGCCACCTGCTCGCCACAGGCAGCGACGGCCAGGACGGCCGCGCCCGCCACCATGCCCGCGATAAAACGCTTCTTGATCATCTATCCCCGTTTCGTGAAGTCGCCCCTCATTGTGACGAGTGCCCGCAACCGAGAATCGAACGATCCGGCCCTCATCCGTACGGCCACCCGGGCCGCCGAAAAGGCGTTCCCCACGGAGGTGACGGCTCGCGATCACGACATCAGCTGTACAAGCGGGCCAAATCGATGAGCTGGACGGTCGGGTCGGAGACCGCGACCGCCGTGAGGTCCGGGGTGAATCCGGCGCCGCTGAACAGCATCAGCCGGCATGACTCGGCATGAACACCGGACCTGGCCCGCAACAGCTCCCGGATGTGTTCGAGACGGTGCAAATGCTTGACGCCGACGGTCTCGTTCCATTTCGCCTCGCCGATGGCGAGCAACTCCTCGCGGCCGTCCGGGCCCCGCCCGAAAGCCGCGACGTCCACCTCGTGCTGGCTGCGTGCCACCGGATCGGCGACCGTGCCGGCCGCCACCCGGTGGGGGTAGCCGCCAAGGACGTCGGGGTCGGCCTCCCAGCGCGTCCACTGACGGCAGACCGACTCGAAGTGCGGGCCGACGACCTTGCTGAGGAACGTCGCCTGCAGACGGGGCCAGACCCGGGCCGCCCGGCCGGGCCGCTCGAGATCACCCCAGGCCGGCCGCATGACCGCGTGGTAGAACGTCACCAGCGGCTCCGCGATGCGGTAGTCGCCGGTGGCATTACGGAAGGCATCCGGTTCCCGGACGACCATCCCGACGTCCTCCAGGATGCGAAGCGCGTGGTTGAGGTCGGACGGAGCCCGGCCGAGATAGTTCGCGATCGCACCGCGGCGGGTGTTTCCCTCGGAGATCGCCGCGAGCACCGAATGATAGAGAGCGGGATCCCGGAGGTCCGGTTCCTCCGCGAGCAGATACCGGGCCTCGCGGAACAACGGCCGGGCCGGGTTCAGCACCGCCCGGACCACCCAGGCGTCGAAGTCCTCCGGCCCACCCGGGGAATCGTCCCGGGTGAACTCGTGCCGGTACGCCGGGGTGCCCCCGACGATCGCGTTGACCAGCAGCGCAGTACGCGGATCCGGGATCTCCCAGAACCGGCCGGCGGCGCGGTAGTCAAGGGTCGGGACCACCAGCTCCAGCCCGGCGCGTCCGCGGAGCGGGGCGGTCCCGGACAACAGGCCACCCATGAACGACAGCGCCGATCCGCACAGGAGCAGCCGCACCTGGCTGTTCGCCCGCTGCCCGGCCGGGTCGAGCTGCCGCTGGATGATCGATGGCAGAGCGGGACTCACCCGGGCGAGGAACGGGAACTCGTCGATCACCACCGGCAGCGGCCCGTGCGGTGCGAGCGCGAACGTACGGGTCACCGCTTCATCCCAGGTGGCGAACCGTATGGGGGTCGGCTCCCGCAGATAGGAACCCAGCGCGTCGCCGAACTGACGCAACGCGTCGGCCTCCGACGACTCGGTGGCGGTGAACATAAAGCCGCCGGCCGCCCGGACCAGGGCGTCGAGCAGGAACGTCTTACCTTGGCGGCGACGTCCTGACACCACGCCCAGCGTCGCCCCACCCATCGGGGCACTCGCGTATTCGGCCAGCTCAGCCCATTCGGCGTCCCGCTCGAAGACCGTGGTCGGCTTCTCCACCAGGCCCTCCTGTAAGTATAGTTACGTTAACTATACTTACATCGAGGTGTCGGCGGATACGAAGCGGGCCTCGCCGATCGTCAAGGCGTTCGCGCTGTTCACGTGATGCGCGCTGAGGTTGCCGACAGCTCGGTGGCCGACGCCGGGCGCGGTGGGCAGCTCGACCCGGGCGGTGACGGTGACCGGGATCGCGGCGCCGACTGCTCATTTCACCGACGACACGAGGCCAGGGCTTCATGCCTTCCGGCGCGAATACCTACGTCAACGGCCAGCTCGCACTCACCATGGCTCCACGAAACATATGCGAGTAGCTCAGCCACCATCCACCGGGTAACCACGGACTCGTCGTGGTGTCTGCCAGCCGCTCACGCCGGGCAGTGAAACGCAGGCATCGCGTCTTGCCGGTCGATGCCCGCGTTTCACCGCCTGTTGTTCGAGATCCGACAGCGCCCTCAGGGGTGCTGGTCGAAGCTCTTCTCCATCTCCGCGATCAAAGCGTGCAGCGCCGCCCTCACGTCGTCGGCCTCGATCTCGACGGCGGTGAACTGGCCGTACAGGCCGGCGAGTCTGACCCGCCGGCTGTCGACCGGGTGCAGGGTGGCGCTCGTCGTGGTCACCGGCCCCAGGAGTCCCCCGGGGACGGACCGGGCCGACCAGTGGTCGAGGTAGGCGCGGACCGGGGCCGCCTGGGTGCCGAACGAGTCGGTGAGGGTCTCGATCGCCAGGGCCAGGTTCTCGTCGAGCGGTGGGACCGCCGAGCATTCCCAGATGCCGTCCGCTCGCGAGAACCGCCATTCGTGCACCATCGCGGACGACCTCATCGACTCGCCGGGAAGAAGGTGGTGAGCACACCCTTGTCGAGGTAGCCCATCATGCTGACACCGCGGTGGGAACCCGTGACGAGTGTGCCATTCCTCTTGAACGTGCCGTTGGCCAGCAGTGCGTAGCCGGCCTCCCGGATGTCGGCCTCTCCCCAGGCAAGGGGGAAGAATGTGTGACCGATCGAGTCCTTGGGCGTCGGGCTGTAGTCGTCGTCGAGGTGACCGACAGTGCCCTTGACCTCCCACGCTCCGTCGGCGCGCTCGGACATGACGCCGCTGATGAAACGGTTGTCCGGGAGGTTGGTCGGGTCGGTGCCCGGGTTCATGTGCCAGCCCGCGAAACCGTTCTCGGTGACCTCGCCGTGCAGCACGTGGTTCATCGTCGATTCCGGGATGACCGGGCAGCTGTCGTTGTGGACCAGGACCGACTCGGTGCCCGCCACCACGAAGTACGTGTGGATGTCGGTGACCGTGAGGTTGTGGACGGTGGCCTCGGGGACCGTCCAGCGCTCGACCGCCGCCACCTGGACCCAGCTGCCGGTACCGGTGCGCAACCACTGGCCGGGCCGCAGGTCCGTGGCGTCGACCCACTCGCGCAGTTCGGGGACCCAGAAGGGGTGACCGTCGGTGGCGGTGACCTCGGCGGTGTCCGTGCCCCGGGCGCCGTCGGTGTCGATGACGATCCCGACCAGGTGCTTGACCCCGGTGCCGACGATCGTGGCGGACACCGTACGGGTCGTGGTCGTGCCGGTCTCCGGGTCGGTTACCAGGACCTCGTCGCCGTTGCTGACGTCCTCGATCGCCCTGGTCGAGCCGTCCGCCATGAGCACCCGGGTGCCCGGCACGAAGCTGTTGCAGGAGCCGCCGGCCCGGCCGCTGCCGCCACCGCCGCTGCTGCCGCCGTCGGAGCGTGAACCGCCGCCGGAGCTGCCGCTCGGCTTCGACGCCTGCGGCTTCCCGCCGCCGCCTCCACCGCCACCGCCGCCCTTGCCGCCGCCGCCACGGGTGGCCGACGCGGAGGAGGACTTGGGGGCGGCCGCGGCCTGGGCGTTCTTGTGGACCGGGTTGCCGGTCTTCTTGGTCTCGGCCACCGCCCTGTTGCTGGCGGTGTTGGCCTTGTCCATGGCCTTCTTGCGGGCGACCTCGGCCGCCTTCTTCGCCCGTTCGATCGCGAGCTTCTTCGCCGCCAGGGCCGAGCGTTCCGCGGCCTTCGCGGCGGCCAGCACCTTCGTGGCCATGCCGATGGCGTTGCGCCAGGCCTGGATCGCGGCGATGGTCCGGTTGACCGCCTTGATCACACCGGGGATCTTGGCGACCTTGCCCCACGGGATGGCCCCGATGATCAGGCTGCCGCAGGCCCACATGTCACCACCGAAACAACCGATGGCGTCGTTGATGCCGATGAAGTCGGCCAGCAGGCCCCAGGCCGCACCCAGGATGACCGACATCAGCGACTGGTTCATCGTCGACTGGGCCTGGGCGACCTGGGCCGCCGACAGACCGGCGCCCGCCAGCGCCGCGGACATCTCCGACGGGGTGAGCGAGATCGACAGGCCGGTGGGGTCGGCGTGGGTGACCGGGTTGTTGTGCGCGTACGAGTACCCGTTGGATTGCTGCGGATCCTGGAGGTCCACGATCGGGTCGGCGGACAGGAACCGGCCCACGGCCGGGTCGTACAGCCGGGCACCGAGACGGGTGTATCCGCTGGCATCGTCGCGGTTCGCGCCGAGGAAGCCGGCATCGGTCTGCATGTTGACGGTCAGTGGCGCGGCGCCGCGGACGTTGCCGAACGGATCCTGTTTGCGGATCCGGGTCTCCATGCCGTCCTTGAGCGCGACCTCCGCGGACGGGGTGCCCTGCGGGTCGGCGGCGATCGCCACCAGGGCGGAGGCCGCCGCGCCGTACGAGAACCTCAGAACCGAACCACCGGGCGTGCTGTACGACCGGTGGGTCTTGACCAGCGTCCCGCCCTTGTTGGTGGTGACCTCGGCCTCGCCGAGACTGAGCGTGGCCTGCTTGCCCTGGATGCTCAGGAGCTGGTTGCCACCCGGGCCGTAGATGTAGCGGGTGTTGTTCTGCGGCTCCCACTTCTGACCGGCCGCCGCGGTGTCACAGGTCGCCAGCACGATCAACGCGCCGTTCGGGCCGGCGACGTCCTTGACCGCCATGCACAGACCCGAGGCGGCGTGGATCAGCTGCCCGGTGGTGTTGCGCTTCAGGTTCTGCGCGGCGGTGCCGTCACACTTCTGCAGCGCGAACGCGGAACCGGCGGTGCCGGCCGCGGGCTGGAGGCACCACTTGTCGTACGCGGCCAGCGTCCCCAGGTTGGGATCGGCCTGGCCGGGGGCGACGGTGAACCGCCACTTCTGCGAGATGGTGGCGTTACAGGCGTACAACTGGATCGCCTGCGCCGCCTGGGCCAGACCCGCCTTCAGGTCGAGGCACTTGCCGGCCAGACCGTAGTACGAGGTCTTGCCGCTCTCGCCCTGACCGGTGATCCGCTCGATCTCCCCGTCGTGGGTCCAGGTGAGCTCCTGCTTGTCACCGTTGGTGATCGAGGTGACCGACTTCGTCTCACCCGTCAGCTCGTAGAGCCGCTCGGCCTCGGCGGTGACCGCGGCACCCTGCGGCGTCACGTACTTCTTGGTGACCTTCGTGAGGGTGCCGGGCTGGGCGCCGTTCCTGCCGTACGTGTAATCGGTGACGGCGTCCTTGGCGGTGTCCCCGGCGAGGTTCTTGTCGGTCAGCTTCTCGCGGTTGCCGAGGCTGTCGTACTTGTACTCCTGCCAGTAGCCGGAGTTGTCGGCCCCGGCGGCGACGGTCGCGGCGGCCGGGGCGGCGGCGCACGACTCCTGGTCCTTGGCGGTCCAGGCCTTGGTGAGCTGGCCGATGGTGTCGTAGTCGAAGCACTGGCGCTCGGCGATACCCACGGACTGCTCGCGGATGTCGGTGATGTTGCCCGCCGCGTCGTACGCGTAGTTGCGGTTGCTGACCAGGTTGCCGCTGACGAGCGCCTTGTTGCCGGTGTTCTCGCGGTAGACCTGCTGACCGGTGAGCGCGCCGCTGGCCTCGTCGTAGGTCGACTGCGCCCAGACCCGGTAGGGGTGTGCGCCCAGGGTCGACCGAAGCACCTGCCCGTACGGGGAGTACGCCGTCTCGGTGCCGTACCAGTCCTGTCCCGACACCGTCAGCGGCAGCCCGTCCTTGCTGTAGCGCACCAGCAGCTTCTCGGCCGGGAAGTTGCCGACGGCGGGGAGCTGCTGGGTCTCCGGAAGGCCGGTGTCGGTGTAGCCGTAGGTGTAGGTGTACGAGGGCTTGAAGCCCCACTCGGTGGCGATGCTCGGCGGCAGCGTCAGCGTGGCCGAGGTCGGCTGGTAGTCGTTGGTGTAGCCGCCGATCGACTGCGTGTACGCCAGTCCGTCGGTGTAGCGGGTCGCCGCCGCGGGCAGGCCCACCCCGCCGGCCGAGGTGTCGTACGTGTACGAGCTGAGCAGGGTGCCGGTCGCGCTGCCGAGCCGCTGCTCGATCGGGCGGGAGATCTCGTCGTAGCCGTTCCAGACGGTGACGCCGCGGGCGTTCGTGGTGGTCAGCGGACGGTCGCGGTGGTCGTACGCGGTGGTCGTGGTGCCGCTGTCCGGGTCGGTGGCGCGGGTCATCCGGCCACGCTGGTCGTACGCCCAGGTCCACTGCTTGGCGGCGCTGCTGCCGTTGACGGCCTTGACCATCTGGCCACGGCTGTCGTACTCGTAGCGGATGCTGGTGTAGGCGGTCCTATTCACGTCGGTGAACGTGTCGACCCGGGTGGTGCGGCCGAGCCCGTCGCTGTAGACGCGGTAGGACGCGGCCCCCTCCGGGTTGACGACCGTGGAGTAGTCGAATCCGTACTGGTAGGACGTCGCCCGGTCCGGTGCCGGCGCGCCGTTCAGGACGGGCAGCTCGGTGAGCACCCGGCCGAGGCCGTCGTAGGTGTAGCGGGTGGCGTTCGGGACGAGCGTGTCGGATTCCGGGGTGAAGATCTTCTCGGCGGGGCCGTTCGCGGCGAAGTAGGCGTTGTTGGACTGCCAGACCTCCCCGGAGCCGTTGTAGAGCGTGTCGGTGATCAGCCGGCCGCCGCCGACCGCCTCCTCCTGGCTCTGCCGTTCCCGGCCCAGCCCGTCGAAGAACGAGACCGAGGTCTGGATCTTGTTCTCATGGCCCCGGGTACGGGTGACGACGTGCGGCACCTCGAGCGGCTCGGTGTGGTAGCTCGCCTCGAAGTCGGGCACCGCGGTGGTGGCCCGGCCCGCGCCCCAGGCCTTGACCAACCGGCCGAGGGCGTCGTACTGCGCGACGCTGACCCGCTTGTTGGCGTCGCTGGTCCGCAGTCCGGTCGACCGGCCCGGCTCGATGTCCTGGACCTGCTCGTGGCCGAGGGAGTTCTTCTCGGTCACCTTGTACGCCTGGCCGGTCGCGGGCTCGTACGTGGTGGTGGAGGTCTTGCCGTCGATGTCGGTGCGGGAGGTGACCCGGCCGATGGTGTCGAAGGCGACGGTGCCGTCGGACTGGAAACCGGAGCTGTCGGCCTTCAGGGAGAACGTCTGGGAGGCCCGGCCCTGGGTGGTGGCGGCGAGCGCGCCGTAGGCCTGGCCGTCGTACGCGGTGCGGACCGCGGACACCAGCGACTTGAGGTCGGTGAACGTCGCCTTGGCACAGGTGGTCGCGCTGCCCAGGACCTGCTTGGACAGGCCGATCAGGTGCTTGGCCGGGTCGTGCAGGTACTCCAGTCTCGTGCAGGACTCGTCGCCGTCCACGCCGGTGTCCCCGAGGGACTCGACCTGGGTCGGCAGGCCGTACCCGGTGTCGTACGTGGTGGTGCTCTTGAGCGTGCGGATCTCGCGCTTGTCGTCGCCGCTGCCGGAGGAACGGGTGTAGGAGATCGACTCGGGTTCGGTGACCCGCCAGGCGATCAGCGGGCTCAGGCCGTCGCCCCGGTCGCGGCGGGCGAGTTCCTGGGCCTGCGGGACGGTGACCGACCGGGTCAGCCAGCCCGTCTCGTCGTTGTCGGTGGACTTCGAGTAGGTGAGTTCCTCGGCGATCCGCCCGGCGAACGGCTCGCGGTCCTTGGCGATCTCCTTGCCGGCGGCGTCGGCGACCACGACGCTGTCGCCCATGCCCCGGAAGAAGCGGGTGACCGCCTTGGTGACCGTGGCGCCGACGCTCTCCTGCGTCTCGCCGGTCAGGACGGTGACCTTGCCGAAGCCGGCGAACTGGGAGTACGTCCGGGTGGACTTCTTGGTGAACTCCTGCTCGGCGAGCTTCCAGCCGGCGTTGTCGTACGCGTACCGGGTGATGGTGTTGCTGGTGCCGTCGACGTTCGGCAGTTCCTCGACCGAGTCCACGACGTACTTGTGGAACCAGTCGATCTGCTCGACCTCGGGGTCCGGATGCCAGAACGACGGGTAGCAGAGCCGGTCGTTGGACTTCAGCAGCGCGGTCTGGCTCTTGGTCGGCAGGCCGGTGCCGGTCGCGCAGTCACCCACCGGCGCCTTGTAGCTGATGACGGTCTCGCCGCCGTACTCGTTGATGACCCGGGAGACGCGCAGCCGGGAGAAGCCGGGACTGTTGTCCCGCTTGACCCGGTTGGGCATGTCCTCGACGTTCGGCTCGAACTTCACCGCGTTGAGCGTGATCCGCTCGGTGTTGTCGACGCCGAATCCGGTACGCGCGATCGACTTCAGCCACAGCGCGGTGTTGGTGCCGGTCCGGTACTTCGGGAACGACTGGACGAGCTGGTACTCGTCGACCTTCTGCCGGGCGGTGCTGCCCGCGACCCGTTGCGCCGACGTGGTGATCTTGGCCAGGCGTTTCGTGGAGTAGAACGACGGTGCCGCGTTCCAGCACATCTTCTTGGCTTCACAGCGCAGGTCGGCCGGGGTGTCGTACCAGATGCGGTATTTCCCGGGGTCCTTGGACTTGTAGTTGTCCGCGGTGCACGTGACCGAACCCTCGTCGTAGCACCGTTCCTCGACCGCGAAATCGACACTGGCCGGGGCCACCGCGGAGAAGATCGACTCCTTGCGCTGGCCGTAGTCGATGCGCTTGAGGTAACCGGCACGGTCGTAGGTGACCGGCGCCTTCCAGTTGAAGTTACGGGCGTAGTAGCCCTTGTCCTCCTTCTGCCACCAGAAACTCATCGCGTTGCCCTGCAGGTCCTCGACATAGTCGAGCGACCAGCGCCACGCCTGCTGGCACCAGGACTTGGTCCATTCCTTGGTGTAACAGGGCTCGCCCGCGTGGTTGCCGTGCACCGGCATCGTCAGCACCGAGTTGGTGACGTCCTTGCCGGAGGTCCAGCCCGGGAGCTTGTTCAACCCGAAGTGGTACCGGGTGCCGTCGCGGGTGGTGACGACCCAGTACTCGCCGTCCTTGTCCCCGTTGTCCCTGCCCGTGTCGTACTTCTGCTCGATCTTCGAGCCGTCACCGTTGGCCGTGGTCCACGTGTCGTTGTCGTAGACCAGCTCGGTGGTCGTGCCGCCCAGCGACAGCGTGGCGTTCTGCGATCCCCAGCACATGTCGCCGGTCTTGTGCTCGGCGTTGTTGGAACCGGCCTTCTTGGAATCCTGCCGGCAACTCGCGTAGCTACGGGTGATCGATCCGGCACTGTAATCCCAGCCGTCACCGATCCAGGACGCCTGGTTGTTCGACGCCGAGGTGCGCCCGTCGACCGACTGCGAGGAATACCCGAGGCCGATCTGCGGCGCCATGCCACCGGAGGCCTGCGGGACCTGCACCTGGTACGAGTACGTGAACGCACCCGACGACGAACCCGCGGCCCAGGAGCCGGAGGACAGCAGCGGGGTCGCGGAGTAGTCACCGGAGGCCGAGGCACCGGTGTCCAGGGCGCCGACGACGCCACCGGCGTCGGCGGCCGAGGCGGCCCGGGCCCCGGCGGCGGGCGGTGTGCCGAGCAGGCCGGCGACCGGGACGCTGCCGGACACCACGCGGCGCTCCGTGGCGGTGTCACCGGCGGCGCGCGCGAATGTCTTGGCCGCCGGGACGAGCTCGACCTCGCTGGAGAGCAGCCGCGCGGTCCCGGCTGGCTCTTCCTCCTCGCTGGGCGCGCAGTCGCCGGTGCCGGGGGCGTCGTAGACACAGTCCGGTAGCAGCACGAGACCGAAACGGTCGGCGGCCTCGGGTCCGTACAGGTCCACGAAGGTCGTGTAGTCGACGCTCAGCGCGACCTGCGCGGCGGGATCCGCGGTGGCCGGCGGGGAGAGCTTCATGATCAGACCGGGCACACCAGCGTCCTGCGACGCCTCGTGCGTGGCCAGGCCGACGGTCCACTCACCGGCGAGGTCGGCCGGGTCGGCACCCTCGGGGACGCCGAGCGTCACCGGCAGGTCGGCGACCTGAACCGCCTCCCCCGCCGCCACATCGGTCAGGTCGACCGTGCCGGTGCCGTCGTTCCACGGCTGCACGGACCGCGGCACGTACGGATCGACCGGCACCTCGGGAGCGGGTTCGAGCGTCTGGTCGGCGGATTCGTCCTGATCGACCACCTTGGACGTCGGCAGCTTGGGCAGTTCGACGCGGCTGCTGCCCGCGGACGGCGGCACCGCGAGGCCCGCCGTCGAGCTCGCGGTGACCACCAGCGTGGTCGACAGCAGCACGGCGAACGCCGCGCGGGCCGGGCGCTGCCATCGGCCTCGGCCATTCCAGGACCACGACCTGAACCAGCAAGCATCGGTGCGACTCCCACCCCGTAAAGCACCACAGAAGACACGCCACTCTCGGCGCGCGCCTGGGCACTGTGCGGCAGGAAAGCCGGGGACTCAAGATCACGGAAAGTTACCGGAGAGGTACGGATGAGAGGTGCACCACACGGTGATCACGCACAGAAAACAGCAAACTTAAATATTTAGACGTATCGCATAGTTACGGGGGAATGCGTCAAGTCGACCCTCGATATCTCGCATAAGAATCCCATTCGGACGTCACACCACCACCCCGAGCAGTTGTGTAACAGCTGGATAACCCCCCGCGGGGGCGGGCACTATGCCACAGTGTGCCCGCACCCTGTCCACCCGGCGGCGTGGTCCGCCGCGGCAGGCGCCTCAGCGCGCGGAGTCCGCGAGGATGTCGCGGACCATGGGGATCACCTTCGCACCGTAAAGCTCCACCGCGCGCAGGCGTGCGCTGACCGGCTGGGCGCCGGCGGTGTACACCAGGTCGAAGCGGCCCGCGCCGACCTTCCGCACGGCCGCGGCGATCTTGCGGGCCACGGTCTCCGGCGACCCGACGTACAGCGAGCCCTCGGCCACCTCGGCGTCGTAGTCGGAGCGGCGCAGCGGCGGCCACCCGCGCAACGCGCCGATCCGGTCCAGCATCACCTTGTACGTCGGGTAGTACAGCTCCTTCGCCTCCTCGTCGGAGTCGGCGACGAAACCGGGCGAGTGCATGCCGACCGGGAGGGCGACGGTGCCGAGCTGGTCGGCCGCGCGCCGGTACAGGTCGGTGTACGGGGCGAACCGGGCCGGGTCGCCGCCGATGATGGCGAGCATGAGCGGCAGGCCGTAGCGGGCGGTGCGCACCACCGACTGCGGGGACCCGCCGACGCCCACCCAGGTGTCGAGGCGGCCGGACTCCGTCTTCGGGAACACGTCGGCGTCGGTGAGCGCGGCGCGGGTGGTGCCTTCCCACGTGACCGGGTTCTCGTCGAGCAGCTTCACGAAGAGCTCGAGTTTCTCCTCGAACAGCACGTCGTAGTCGCTCATCTCGTAGCCGAACAGCGGGAACGACTCGGTGAAGGAGCCGCGGCCGAGGATCGCCTGGGCGCGGCCGTTCGACAGCGCGTCGACGGTCGCGAAGCGCTGGAAGACCCGGACCGGGTCGTCGGAGCTGAGCACGGTCACGCCGGAGGCGAGCTTGATGCGGCTGGTACGGGCGGCGATGCCGGCGAGCACGGTCTCCGGGGTGGAGATCGAGTACTCGGGGCGGTGGTGCTCGCCGAGGGCGATCACGTCGACGCCGAGCTCGTCGGCGAGCACCGCCTCGTCGACGACCTGACGGATCGCGGCGGCGTGGGTCAGCGGCCGGCCGGCGTCGTCCACCGGCACGTCGCCGAAGGTGTCGAGGCCCATCTGCAGATCGGTCATCACGGTCTCCCGGTAATTGACATGTCAACTCTATGATCGAACCGTCCAACACCAGGGAGGTCGGTTTTTATGCCCCCGTCACGACGGCTGCCCACCCGCGATCAGCTCCGGGTGTGGCGTGAGTTCATCGAGAGCACCGAGGCGCTGCGCGCGGTGGTGGCCGCCCGGCTGCTCAGCGACACCGGGCTCTCGATGGGTGACTACGCGGTGCTGCTGGCGCTGGACGAGGCGCCCGGCGGCCGGATCCGCTCCTCCGAGCTGGCCGCGGCGATCAGCTGGGAACGCAGCCGGCTGTCGCATCACCTCGCTCGGATGGAGCGGCGCGGGCTCATCCGCCGGGAGCCGGCGGCCACCGACAGCCGGGGCGCGGAGATCCTGCTCGAACCGGCCGGGGAAAGCGCGTTCCGGGCGGCCACCGTGCCGCATCTGCGGGCCGTCCGGGAGCTGTTCGTCGACGCCCTCACCCCGGAGCAGCTCACCCGGACGGGTGACATCGCCGCCGCGCTGCGCCGGGCCGCCGCGGTCAGTCCCGGCGAGCGGCCAGGAACCGGGTCAGGGTGACGCATGCGGCGGCGAGCACGACCGAGACGGCGAGGTACCCGGTCAGCGGGCCGAGCATGTCGCCGGCCGGGCGGGCGGTGGACAGCAGCTTGAGCACCGGATTGACCGGCGGCACCGGCGTGAGCGGGACCGCGATCACCACGACCAGAGCGAGCAGCAGCGAGTAGCCGGGCCGGGGCACCACCAGCCGCGAGCACAGGACACCGACCGCGATGCCGGTGCACACGCAGGTCAGCTCCGCGAGCGCGCCGGCACCGAGGTCGGCCGGGCCGTAGCGGTGCCGGCCCGCCACGATCGGGAAGATCAGACCGGTGACCGTGAGGACGGCACCGAACAGCAGCGCGAGCAGGAGCTCGGCCAGCAGGACCCGGCCCGCGCCACCGGCCGCCACGGCCTGGATCGCCCGGCGTACCGGATCCTCGTGGTTGACGATCGTCACGGTGAGCCAGCACATGGCGACCAGCAGACAGCCCGCGGACACCGTGTAGGAGCCGGTGAGGGCGCCGGAATCGTTGATCGTGAAGACCGACAGCACCACGGCGAACAGCAGCAGCGGGGCGACGTAGCGTTGCCCGTGCAGCACCGCGGCGAGGTTGTACCGGATCAGCGCGACCACGTGCCCGCCTCCCGCCCGGCCGGTCCGCGGCGCACCTCGGCGACGGACCACCCGTCGCGCAGCGCGCTCAGGAGCAGGTCGTCGGCGGCGTCGGCGCGTACCCGGATCCGGATCTGCCCGTCCTCGCCGGCGCAGGCCGCGACGCCGTCGACGGCCGGCCAGTCCACCCGGCGGGCCCGGCCGGGGTCGGTCAGGACGACGGACACGAGGGGTACGCGGTCCCGGGCCCCCGCCACCCGCACCGACTGGACGCGGCCGGCCTCGATCCGGTAGCTCATGCTCGCGTAGGCGCTGCTGACGGCCTCGCGGTGGTCGGTGAACACCACCGTGCCGCCGTCGCCGGCCACCTCGCCGATGACGGCGGCCAGGACCTCGTGGGCGGTGGCGTCCAGACCCGACCACGGTTCGTCGAGCACCAGCAGCCCGGGCGCGACCATCAGCGCCTGGCCGAGCGCCACCTTCTGGGCGTTACCCTTGGACAGCGCGCGGATCGGGGTGCGGATCCCGCCCACGAGGTCGAGGCGTTCCAGCAGGTCCTGGCCGCGCCGGCGGGCGGCGGCGGTGCCCAGCCCGCGGATCCGGCCGACATGGACCAGGTAGGCCAGCGAGCCCATGGCGTCGGACGCGGGGAAACGGTCGGGGACGTACCCGATGATCGGGGGATAGCCGGTGATCCGGCCCCGGGTGGGCCGCGACACCCCGGCGAGCAGGCGCAGCAGGGTGGATTTTCCCGACCCGTTCGAGCCGAGCACCGAGACGGATCCGCCTTCCGGGAGCTCCATCTCGACCTGGTGCAGGACCCACGGACCGCCCGGGTACCGCTTGCCGACGTCGTCCAATCGCAGCGAGGCCACTCCTCAACCTAACGCACCGGCCCCCACCGGGCCCCGGCCGCCGGAACTGACGGGTGGGTGGGGGCGCTCCCCCGTGCCGCCTGAAGCAGCGAACGCCCCCAACCCACCCGCGGCCCGCCGCATCAGCTCAGCGATAAACGTTTGTTGCCTGACGTTGCTGTATCAGGCAACAGACGTGGTGCGATAGGGTGTGAGCATACGCCCACAATGGAGTGTGCTGTCAACGCACGTTCTCCCGGCGACGCCATCGCGACACGGCTGTTTACCGAGAGTTCACCGGAGGTGCCCTCGATGACCGAGGAGAGGCTCGACCCAGCCGCTCTGCCACACCTCGACACCCTGGCGGAGAAGCTGGAGTTCCTCTTCGACCGGATCCGGCCGACCGCCGCCGAGCTGGGCGAGGAGGGCGAGACCGGCCGCCGGTACACCACCAAGGAGATCGCCGGGAAGATCAACCAGGCGGCCACCATGGACCCGCACCCGGTGACGATCAGCGCCGCCTACGTCGGTGAGATGCGGCGCGGGGTGACCACCGACCCGCGCGCCTCGCACATCACGGCCCTGGCCAAGGCGTTCGGCGTGGACCCCGGCTTCTTCATCGACAGCAAGACGACCCGCGCCGTGCAGGAGCAGATCGACCTGCTCAACGACCTGCGCGAGATCCGGGTCGAGCAGCTGGCCCTGCGCCGGGTGCTGCAGCAGCAGGGCCTGTCCGTGGACAGCACCCGGCTCATCGAGCAGCTGGTGCACCGGTGCCGTCAGCTCGAGGGCCTGCCGGGTGTCAGCACCGGCCCCGACCGGGCAGACTGACCCCCTTGAAGCACCGCGAGGCCGTACGAGGAAAGGTGACATGGGCGAACGGGCACTGCGACGTAAGTGCGAAGGCATTCTCGACGACCTCGACGCCGGCGGGCATCTCGACATCCGCGAGCTCTGCGACCTGGTGAGCCGCCGCCAGGGCCGGCCGATCCACCTGGTCGCGGAGAGCCTGCCCGAGTCCGGGCCGTGCGGCCTGACCGTGCGGACCGCGGCGTTCGACGCGATCTTCTACGAGAAGGACACCAGCCCGCTGCACCAGAACCACATCATCGGCCACGAGCTCGGGCACCTGGTCTGCGGCCACCTCTGCGGACCGGTGGTCGACGCCGAGGCGTCGCGCGTGCTGCTGCCCAATCTGGATCCCGGGCTGGTCCGCGCGGTCCTCGGGCGCACCAACTACACCGCGGTCGAGGAACGCGAGGCCGAGATGATCGCCTCGCTGATCCTGCGGCGCACCACGATGCACGTCGCGCCGCCCACCCCCGCCGACCCGGCCTTCTCCGACGTCCTCGACCGCCTGGCCCACACGCTGGAGAACCCGGAGCGCCGTGACCGTGGCTAGCATTCTGTACCCCACGGTCGCGCTGCTCGCCGCGATCGCCCTGGCCTACAAGCTCCCGGCGCTGCGGCGCGACCCGGGCAGCCCGACCCGCCGCGCGCTGGCGTCGATGCTGCTGTTCCTGATCTGGGCGCCGGCGGTCAACACGCCCGCGGTCTACCTCGCGTTCGACCGGCTGACCGGGGTGCCGAACCTGGCCCGGCTGATCGCCCACTGCGGCATCCTGGGCTTCGCCGCGTCGGTGCAGATCCTGCTGCTGCACTGGACGGTCTCCGGCCCGCGGCCCCGCCGGACCCGGCTCCGGCTGCTCACCGTGGCGGTCGCGGCCGCGGCGATGACCGTCTTCTTCGTCCTCGCCCCGGTCGACGTGTCCACCACCGATTTCACCACCCGGTACGGCGACGCCCCCTGGATCACCGAGTACATGCTCGTCTACCTGGGCTACTTCACCGTGGCCCTGGTCGACATCATGCGGCTGTCCTGGCGGTTCGCGAACCTGACGTCGCGCACGTTCCTGCGGGCCGGGCTGCGCCTGGTCACCGTCGGCGGCGGTTTCGGGGTCGTCTACACCGTCGAGAAGGCGCTGTACATCGTCGCCCGCGGCGCCGGCGTGACGCTGGTGCCGGCCGGGGTCCAGGAGTCGCTGTCCCCGGTGCTCACCGCGACCGGGTCGCTGCTGATGCTGATCGGGCTGACCATCCCCTCGTGGGGGCCACGGGTCGCCGGGGTCGTCACGCGCGTCCGCCGGTACGTGACGTTCCGGCAGCTGGAACCGCTGTGGTCGCTCATGCGCGACGCGACACCGGAGATCACCCTGGAGGCCACCGCGCGGCGTGGCCTCGGCGACCTGGAATACCGCCTCGTGCGCCGGGTCGTCGAGATCCGCGACGGCGGGCTGGCCCTGCGCCCGTACCTGGACACCCGGGTCGCCGCGGCGGTGCGACAGCGCGGTGCCGCCGCCGGCCTCGCCCCGGAGCAGGTCCACGCCGGCGTGCAGGCGGCCCTGTTCAGCGACGCCGCCCGCGCCAAGACCCAGGGCCGGACCCCACCCGAGGTGTACGAGATGACGGCGGCCGGCGGCACGGATCTCGACGGCGAGATCGTCGAACTGGTGCGGGTCGCCCGCGCGCTGAAGTCACCCGTCGTGCGCGAAACCGTCCGCTGACCGAGCCTCCTGGAGGACCGACCGTGCCCACGCCCATCCTGCCCAACGCCGAGAGCACCATGGACAGCATCACCGCCCTCGCCGCGGTGCTGCCGGCCGCCCAGCGCAGCGCCGCCGCGTACGCCCGGGGTATCGGGTTGTTCTCCGGGACCGCCGAGATCGCGGCCGCGCACCCGTCCGGCCGGGCCTACGTGATCGCGACGAAACTGGCGCTCATCCATTCCGAGGCCGCCGAGGCGGTGGAGGAGATCCGCAGCCGGGACACCGATCTGGACCTCGACCCGCGGCCGGCCGGTGACCCGCTGAGCGCGGAGCTGGCCGACATCGTGCTGCGCACGCTGGAGCTCGCCGAGGACCTGCACGTCGACCTCGGCGCCGCCCTGGTGGCCAAGGCGGCCGGCACGGTCGGTGACTACCGGCACGGCGGGGTGCGATTCTGAATCGAATCCCGCCCCCCGGGTAGCCGGGACCGGCGGGCGCGTGATTACATTAGACAGAGAGGCCGGACGTCTTCCCCCGTGGATGCCCGGCCTCTTTCTATGCCCGGATGCCGGGTCGAGTTAGCCAGGCTAACCTTTGATCATGGCGAAAAGGCCTCGGACGGCTCCGAAGAACCCCCAGCTGTATCGCGTCGAAGTCCTCCGGACCGAACGCCTCACCCCGCACATGCACCGCGTCACCGTCGGCGGCGAGGCGCTCACGGCGTTCCCCTGGATGCGCTACGACCACTGGTTCCGCCTGTTCCTGCGCCTGCCCCACCAGACCGAGTTCGCGATGCCGGAGATCTCGGGCAAGAAGTGGTGGGTGGAGTTCCTCGAGGTCCCCGAGCAGACCCGCCCGCACTGCTCGAACTACACGGTCGCCGACCTGCGCGCGGCCGACGCCGAGATGGACATCGACTTCGTCGTGCACCGGGGCCCCGGCGGCGAACCCGAGGGCCCGGCCGCGATCTGGGCCTGCGCGGCCACCCCGGGCGAACCCCTCGCCGTGCTCGACCAGGGCATCCTGTTCGCCCCACCGGCCGGCGCCACCGACCTCACGATCGTCGCCGACGAGAGCGGCCTGCCCGCCGTCACCGGCATCCTGCGGTCCCTCCCGGCGGACACCGTGGGACGGGTCTTCCAGGAGGTCCCCACCGCCGCCGACCGCCGCGAGCTCACCGGACCGTCCGGCGTCACGATCACCTGGGCCGACCGCGACGACCACGGTGCCGTCCCGGGCGTCGCGGCCCTGCGCGCGCTGGAGTCGCTGGACGCCCTCGACCCCGGCGGCTACGGCTTCGTGGTCGGCGAGTCGACGCTCGCCACCCGGGGCCGCCGGCACCTGCACCAGATCGGCCTGCCGAAGGACCGGATCACGTTCTCCGGCTTCTGGAAATCCGATCACTGAGAGCTCACCGCCGGTGTGTAGCGGCGTGCGTAGGTGCCGGCGGGAGACTCCGCGCGACAACTGTCCTTCGTGAAGGGGGAACGATCGTGCGGATCTCACGATGGCGGGCCGGCATGGCGCTCGCCGCGGCGGTGACCATGGGGACGACCTGCGGGGCGCTCGCCGCCACCGCGGCGCGGCAGAACGCCGCCGGGGCGACCGGCACCGTCGTCAACACGTGCACGAACCCGGTGCTGGACCGGGACCTGTCCGGCTGGGGCCGGCACGGCACGGGCGCGACACCGGGCCGGGTGGCGGTCGGCGCCCACGTGGTCGCCGACTACGCGTACGTGCAGCCCAGTGCCAACGGCGCCGACCCGGAGATGTACCTGCCGCAGAAGGACGTCACCCCGGGCGAGGTGTGGACGTTCGCGATGGACACCTGGGTGAGCGGGCCGGGCACCGCACCGGCGGTGGCCATGCAGGTCGACTGGTACTCCACCACGAACACCTATCTCGGGCACGCCGAGGGGCCTCGGGTAGCGGTGGCCGGCAGCAGCACCGAGCAGTGGACCCGGGTCGCGGGTGACTTCACCGCACCGGCCACGGCGGCGCGGGCCAACATCACCGCCCAGCTGACCGCCCCGGCGGGTATGACGTGGCGCTCGACCGCATGCGACTACCGCCCCGCCGGCACCGTGACCACTCCCCCGGCCACCCCGCCGACGACACCGGCCGGGGACACCGCCGCGGGCCGGCTCGGCTGGGGCACGTCGCTACCGGAGTCGGACGAGTTCTCGTACGGCAGTGCGGCCGCTCCCGCCGTACCGGATCAGTCGAAGTGGAAGTTGCAGGGTGGCGCGGTGAACTCGTGCGGGCCGGGCCACAACGGCAACGGCCGCCGGTGCGAGGAGAACACCCGGGTGCTCGGCGGCTTCGCCCGGATGACCGGCGAGGCCAACGGTGACACCGGCTGGCTCGGCAGCAGGCGCTCGCAGAAGTACGGGCGGTGGGAGGTCCGGGCCCGCTCCCAGGCGACCGCGGCGGACAACGGTGAGCAGTACCACCCGCTGCTGATCACGTGGCCGGCCAGCAACCAGTGGCCGCAGGGCGCCGAGTACGACTACCTGGAGAACGGTGCGCCGGGTGAGGCCTGCGCCGGGGCTTACCTGCACTATCCGAACCACCAGCCGAGAACGCAGGAGCACGCGGAGAAGTGCGGGGTGGACCTCACCCAGTGGCACAACTTCGGCTTCGAGTGGTCGCCGCAGGGCCTGACCGGATACCTCGACGGGGTGGTCTGGTTCACGTTCGACGACGACTGCATCCAGTGCGCGCCGGGCCCGATGTATCAGACCATCCAGCTCGACAACCTCAGCGGCACCTCGGTGCAGGCGGCGATCTACGAGATCGACTGGGCCCGGGTGTACGCGATCCCGGGCGTGAGCCAGTAGCACCACGCCGTCCCCGGCGGCGCCTACAGTGGAGGGTGTGGCGCCGATCCGGGGACGACGATGACCACGGGACGGCCGGTGTCCCCGGCCGTCCGGCGACGCTGCGCGGGGCTGGTGCGCCGGCTGGCCCGTACCGTCGGCATCCCGGCCCCGTTCGAGCTCGCCGGGTTCCTCGAGCGGTGGCGGGCGCAGCGCGCCGGGCGGCCGGTGGAGCTGCTGGCGCTGGACGTCGACGAGCTGCCCCGGGGCACGTGCGGGTTGTGGCTGGAGATGCCCGACCGCGACGTGGTCGGCTTTCCCGCCGGGGCCTCCCGGACCCACCGTGACCACATCGTGCTGCACGAGGTCGGGCACATGCTGGCCGGGCACCACGGGGTGCTGGGCGGCGGGGGGACGGCGGCGCTGCTGCCGGACCTGGATCCCGAGATGGTCCGCTCGGTGCTGGGCCGGTCGGTCTACAGCGACGTGCAGGAGCAGGAGGCCGAGCTGATCGCCTCGCTGATCCTGCACCGCTCGCTGCGCACCGGGGCACACGGGGACGACCCGGTGGTGGAACGCCTCCGGCGGACCCTGGACGACTAGGGCACCAGATGCGCCCCGGGCCGGGTCAGCCCTCGGCGAAGCGGTGGACCAGGCCGGAGCCGGTGAACGCGGCGCTGACCCGTTCGAGGCGGCGCACCACCTCGGCGAGATCCTCCTCGTCGTTGCCCGGCCGCGCCGAGACGGGATCGGCCTGTTCCGGGGTGCCGGCGCGCAGGGCGGCCAGGCCGGCGGCGAGGACGGCGGCGGCGCGGGTGACCTCGGCCTCGTCGCCGGAGAGGCCCTCGTCGGCCACGGCCGCGTCGATGCGGGCCAGGACCGGCGCGGTGAGGCTCTGGGCGGCGGCGAGCTGCGCGTCCTGGATCTCCACGACGCAGCGGTACAGCCGCAGCCCGGCGCCGCGGCGCGAGACCGGCAGCACGCTCTCCGGGCGGGCCGCGCGGACCGCCTCCCACAGCGGGCGCAGCCGGCGTTCGGCGCGCCGGTGGTCGGCGGCCCGGCCGGTGACCCGCAGCAGCACGGCGACCAGGACCAGGACCATCGCCAGCCCCGGGATGACGGCGGCGACCAGGAACTCGAGCCCGCCGTACCGGTCGCCGGTGAGGACCGCGTCCGGGTCGGCGCGGCTCACCACGAGTGCGCCGATGCGCCCGACGAGGTAGAGCATGCCGGCCGCGCAGGACCAGGAATACAGGTGCAGGCTCCGGCGCAGCCAGCGGTCGGTGACGCGGACGGCGTACCGGCGCAGGAGCAGGACCATCGCGGTGAGGGTGACCGCCAGGTATCCGGTGTAGACGAGGTAGTAGGTGACCACACCGGCGGGCGCGTCCGGGGAGGTGAACTCGTCGGCGGTGGTCGGTGTCGCGAGGAAGAAGCCGGTCAGCGCGATCAGGGCGGCCAGGAGCAGCAGGAGCCAGCGCCGGGCCAGCGTGGTGGCCCGCGGCCGGCCGTGCAGGATGTGCAGCATCATGACCTGCATCGCGTACGCGGCGATCAGCGTGGTGCCGTTGCCGGTGAGCTGGCCCAGGTTGACGAGCAGGGTGTTCTGCACGTCGCGGGCGGCGGGCGACTGGACCAGGAACGACACGCCGAGGGTGCCCAGCGACGCGGTCAGCGCGGTGCGTGACGGGGAGTCCGGGGCCGCCCGGCGGTGCGCCGTGCAGGCGGTCGACAGCAGGAGCACCCCCATCGTGGCGAATGCCCCGTTGACCGCGCCCGCATGTGACATCGATCGAAGGTTACCACTGCGTCCATCTACTGACAGTAGACACATCGAGCAATGCGCATCTACTGTGAGGAGACGGGACGGGGGCGGGTCATGCGGATGGGATCAGGCGGGGGAACCATCCGCATGCCCGGCGTCCTCGCCGCTGAGCCGCTGGATGATGCGCAGCACCGCGAGCCGGTCCGGCCCCGACAGCGTGCTGCTGCGCTGCATGATCTCCCGCACGTCGGCGTCCCGGGCGGCGGCCAGCAGCGCGAGCTGTTCGTCGATGTCCGCGGCCCGCTCGTCGGACAGGAAATAGGCCGGCGGCACCCCGAAGAAGGCGGCCAGCGCCTCGAGCTGCTTGACGGTGGGATTGTCCCGGCTGCCGTTGCGCAGCGCCCAGAGGTACTGCGGGGAGATCTGCACGTCGCCCCGGTCGCTGACCACCCGGGCGACCTCGGGATTGCTGAACGGCCGGGTCCGCCCCGCCGGGCGCACCACCGCGAACAGGTGGTTGAGCCGATCGGCGATGGACTGGCGGCCGGGCATGGGTTCGGCGACCTCCTCAGGACCAGCTCAGCTTAGCGCGGCGCAGGCCGCACCGACCCGCTGGAGTTGCAGTGACATTGATCCGGATGCTCGGCCCGCTGGAGGTCGAGGACAGCTCGGGACGGCCCGTCACCCCCGTGCGCCGCAAGCAACGCGAACTGCTCAGCCTGCTGCTGGTCCGGGCCGGCACGGTGGTCAGCACCGCCGAGATCGTGGACTGCCTCTGGCCCGGCCGGCCCCCGGCGTCCGCCCGCGCCAACGTGCACTCGTACGTGTGGGGGCTGCGCGGACTGCTCACCACCGACCGGCCGGCCCGGGTCCGCACCGGATACCTGCTCGACGTGGCCGCCGACGAGTGCGACGCGACGATGTTCGAGCGGCTGGCCGCCGGCGGTGCCACCGCCCTGGCCGGGGACCGGGCCGGCGAGGCGGCCGACCGGCTGGCGGCCGCGCTGGCGCTGTGGCGCGGCCCGGTGCTCGACGGACTGGACCGCGCCGACTGGCTGGCCCCGGCCGCGGCCCGGCTGGAGGAGACCCGGCTCACCGCGCTCGAGGACCACGTCCAGGCCCGGCTGCGGCTCGGGCGGCTGCGCGGCATGGCGGCCGAACTGAGCGAGGCCACCACCCGGTATCCGCTGCGCGAACGGCTGTGGGGGCACCTGATGGTGACGCTGCACCGCTCCGGGCGCAGCGCCGAGGCGCTGGCGGTCTACGGGCGGCTCGCCGACGTGCTGGACCGCGAGCTCGGCGCCCGGCCCGGACCGGGGGGGGGGGGGGGGGGGGGGGGGGGGGGGGGGGGGGGGGGGGGGGGGGGGGGGGGGGGGGGGGGGGGGGGGGGGGGGGGGGGGGGGCGCGGGGGCGGGGGGGGGGCGGGGGGGCGCGCGGCCCCCGGGCAAGGCGG
>NZ_JBITDZ010000002.1:0-207199 GCF_044454705.1 Actinoplanes sp. NPDC051494 | reverse complement strand
CGGCCGCCCCCCCCCCCGCCCGGCCCCCCCCCCCCCCCCCCCCCCCCCCCGCCCCCCCGCCCCCCCCCCCCCCCCCCCCCCCCCCCCCCCCCCCCCCCCCCCCCGGACCGTGGTGTCAGGCGGAACCCGGGGTGTCAGGCGGAACCCGGGGTCATCCGGGAGAACAGGTCGTCGAAGACCCGGCCCCGGTCGAAGGCCAGCGCGTACGCCCGGGCCTTAGCCTCGCGGTCCCTGCGTTCCTCGGCGGACATCTCCAGGACCGCGGCGTCGACCGCGGCGGCCAGGGCCAGGACGTCACCGGGTTCGACGATGACCGCGGTGTCACCGACGGCCTCGCCGGTGCCACCGGTCAGCGTCGTGATGATCGGGCCGCCGCCGGCCAGCATCTTCTCGGTGAGCGCGATGCCGAACGTCTCGACGAACTCCGGCTCGGGCTTCGTCGGCAGGACGTAGGCCGCGCAGCCGCGCATGAGCAGGGCCTTCTCGGTGTCGTCGACGTCGTCCAGGAAGATGACCTGATCGTCCTCGGAGGCCATCGCCTGGACGTGCTCCAGCGCCGGGCCGGTGCCGGCGACGACGAGCTTGACATCGTCCCGGCAGCGCATCTGGCCGTACGCGGTCACCAGGTCGTAAATGCCTTTGGCCCGGGCGACCCGGGACAGGAACAGCACGTAGCCGTCACGGGTCAGGCCCCGGGCGGCGAGCGCCTCGTCGACCGTGGTCTCGTCGATGTCGAGGTAGGCGCTGGTGTCGATGGGCGGATAGCTGACCGTGACCCGGCTGCGGCACTGCTCGGCGAAGCGGGTGCCGCACTTGGCGTCCACTTCCTCCGCCGACGCGATGATCTCGTCCCGGGTGTACTCCGAGACCGCGGTGACCTCGTCGTTCGCCAGGAACGTGGTGAACAGCGCGATCGCGGCACCGAAACTGCCGTCGCGCAGGCACGACTTGATGACGTTGGTGACGTCCGAGCCGACGGCCTTGGCGATCGTGTACACGTCCGGGTCGAAACCGGCGGCCCGGGCGGCGGTGACCGCGTCGACGACGACGGCCGTGTGCGGCACGAGGTACATCGACAGGCACACCGTCGGCACCGGCTCGGCCAGCAGCTCGACCAGGCGCCCGGTCAGGCCGGCCAGGTGGCGCCCGTCCGGGACCCGGTAGTCGCCGACCGGCTCGGGCCGCTCCACGGTGATGCCCGGGCTGTACGGCAGGAGCCGGTCCAGCGGCTTGAGCGGCAGACCGGCCGCCTCCAGGGCGTCGATCGGCCAGGTGAGCAGTCGCACATCGTCGAAACCGCGGGTGAGCGCGACCTCGGCCAGGTTGCGGGCCTCACCGGAGTGCCCGCAGATGACCGGGTCGGCCCGTACGGCGATGACCAGGCGACGAGAAGGGTGTTTCATGAGGGGTCCTAGGGTGCGTGCAGATCCGACACGGAGGGGGGCCGCACTCCCTGCGCCCAGGCTGACGGCTCAGGACCCAGTTTCAGGTGCAACCGTCCGCCCCGATGCAGGTCGGCGGCGGCTAAGTGTGCACCATGCAAGGCTTTGCCGTTAAGGGTGGCCGACTGAACATATTGTGTCGCCGGCGTGCGGTCGATGCCGTCGGCACCGATCGGGGTCTCCCGGTGACCGCTCGTCTCCACCACGAATTCCCGGTCACCGACGGTGATCGCACCGCGCTCGAACGCCGGCGCGTTGATCAGGAACAGGTTCTGCCCCGCGACGGGGAACAGGCCCAGCGACGCCCAGACGTACCACGAGCTGAGGCCGCCGGAGTCGTCGTTGCCCGGCAACCCACCGCGCCCGGTGCCGAACTGCCAGGTCAGAGCCGACTGCACCACGTCAGCGGTACGGTCGGGACGGCCCGCGTAGTGGTAGGCCCACGGCGCTTCCATGTCCGGCTCGTTGTTGAGCCCCTCGAACCGGTTCAGGGCGTACCCGCGGCGCATCTCGGCGGGTGACGGGCGGACCCCCGGCTGGGTGACCGGCCCGGCACCGTACCCGAAGAACTGGTCCAGCATGTCGATGAACGACTTGTCGCCGCCGGCCAGCGCGATCCGGGCGGCCATGTCGTGCACCAGCCGGAACGAGTAGTTCCACTTGCCGCCCTCGTAGAACTCCGAGTCGCGCAGCAGGCCGGTGGCCGGGTCGAACGCGTTGACCCAGCCCCGGCTGTGCTCGGCCAGGTCGTCGGCGAGACGGTGGTCGTTGAGCGCCCGCGCCACCTGGGCGGTGCAGTGATGGGCGTACGCGAGGTCGAGGGTGTGCGTGATCGGATGGACCACGCCGTGCTCACGGAAATCCTCGCCGTACATCCGGCGCAGGTCGTCGACCATGTGCACCAGCGCCCAGCTCCAGTCCAGGCTCTGCGGGCGCAGCACGTACGCGTCGGCGAGTGCGGTGTGTGCCAGCGCGCTCGCCTGCCGGAAGAAGCGGTCCGCGCCCCGGGCCATGCGGTAGCCGATCGGGAAGTTGCCCTCCTCCTCGCAGACCCGGATGAGCGACTCGAGGACGGCCGCGTGCCGCTCCGGGGCAATGGCCGCCAGCAACGGCAGCTGTGTCTTGTAGATGTCCCACATCGTGCAGATGTCGAACGCGTACGGCCCCGAGGTGGGCCAGAAAGGGCTCTCGTCGTCGGCGACGCACGGTTTGATCAAGGAGTGGTACAGCGCGGTGGACAGCACGGTGCGCCGGGCGGTGGTGCCGCCCTCGACCTGGACCTTGCCGAGGTTGTCGCGCCACCGCTCCCGGGTCCGGGTGTGCACCGTGTCGAACGCCCGGCCGGCCGGGCCGCACTCGCGTTCGAGGTTGGCGCGGGCCTGGTCGCACCCACGCAACGAGAAGCCGAGGCGAACCTCGACGCTCTGGCCCGCGGTCGAGGGCCCCATGAAGATCAACCCGAACGGGCGCAGCGTGGTGTGCCGGATACTGTCGAAGTCGAGCCGGGTCCCCCCGTCGACGAGGCGCCGGTCGTACCAGAGCATCTGGCGCCATCCCGGGCTGTCGACCTCGATGTACACCGAGAGCGGCACCCCCTCCATGACGACGGTGCCCTGCGCCCGGCCGTACCCCATGCTCTCGACCTGGGCCCGCAGCGGCACCGTGCGGCCGAGGTCGATGGCCAGACCGCCGATGGACAGGTCGATCACCACCCGGGCACTGCGCTGCTCCGGGAACGTGTACCGGTGCACGGCGACCTTCTCGCCCACCGTGATTTCGCTGCGCACCCCGGTGTCCAGGGTCGCCGCGTAGTAGCCGGCGGTCGCGACCTCGTCGTGCAGCGGCCACGCCTGCCCGAGCTCGTCGAGCGGCTGGACCATCGGCGTGACCCGGACATAGTTGTAGTACTTGCGGATGGCCCCGGTGCCGGACTGCTGGAAATGGGTGAACCCGGAGGCCTGGAGACGGTCGAACATCTCCTCGGGCACCCCCTCGGTGCCCTTCGTGTAGCGCCCGTAACCGGTCGGATAGGCCCCGGAATACGCACACGCCGACACCATGCCCATCGGTGACGTGGCGCCCGGATGGGTGTTGCCGACCTGCGGCTTCGGCCACCACCACGACGCCGCCAGCCCCTGGGCGCGGGGCAGGTCGGTCGCGGCGGTGCCGATGAAGGGATCTACGTTGTCAAGGATCTCTGCAATCTACCCAACCTGGGCCGTACGACTGGTTACATCACGGTTACAGCGCGGCGGGCGGGTTCACAGCCGGTCGAAGGGGGCCCACCGTTTGACGGCGAACGCGTCGCCGCGGTGTTCGATCTCCAGCGCACCGTGGCCGCTGAAGTGGGCCGGGAGTACGAGCGCTCCGGTGTCGGCGGCCCAGCCCAGCAACCGGCGGCGGGTGGCCAGGGCGGTGGCCGGGTCCTCGCAGAAGCAGCTGCTGTGGCCGAGCTCGGTCAGTTGCAGCGGGGTGTGGATCAGGTCGGCGGCGAACAGTGCCCGGTCGGTGCCGGAGCTCAGCTTGAGCACACTGGATCCGGGGGTGTGCCCGGGTGCGGCTTCCAGGGTCAGGTTCGCATCGACGGTGTGGCTGCCCTCCCACAGCTGGACCTGGCCGGCGGCGTGCACCGGGGCGATGCTGTCGGCGAACGCGTTCTCGTTGACGCCACCGGCGATGGTGGCATTGTTGGCCGGGTCCCAGAACACGAAGTCGGCGCGTGGCATCAGGTATGTCGCGTTCGGGAACGTCGGCACCCACTGTCCGTCCACGAGGCGGGTGTTCCAGCCGACGTGGTCCACGTGCAGGTGGGTGTTGACCACGACGTCGACGTCCTCGGGGCGGATCCCGGCGCGGGCCAGGTTGCCGAGGTAGTCCAGGTCGAGGTGGTCCCAGGCGGGGACGGCCGGGCGGTGCTTGTCGTTGCCGATGCCGGTGTCGATGAGGATCGTGCGGCCCTCGCTGCGCAGCACCCAGGTCTGCATGGCCGCGTGCACCATGTCGCCGCCGAGGTGGTCGGGGACCAGGTCGGCCTCGTGCCGGCGCCATGTCTCGCCGGGGATCGTCGGGAAGAACGCGGCGGTGGGCATGATCGGGCCGTGCTGCTCCTCGACCCGGGTCACGGAGACATCGCCCAGTTCGATCTCGTTCATGGTTGCCTTTCGTCGTTCCGTTGAGGGTTTTCGGGCGCACGGCATCGCCGCACGTCCCGGGGAGAAAGAACCTTGCGGTCAGCTGCCGAACACGCTGCTGTGCGCCAGCAGGGACATCGCGGCCCGCGAGGGCGAGCCGGTCTCGGTGGTGGCGACGACGACCGTACGGCCGTTCTCGGTGCGCAGGGCCTGCTGTGTCACGGTCATGGCGCCCACCAGTGGGTGCCGCATCTCGTAGACGGCTTCGCCGCCGGCCTTGACCCGATGGGCCGCCCACATGGCGGCGAACTCGGGGCTGCGGACCGTCAGCTCCCCGATCAGCGCCGGGATCGCCGGGTCGTGCGGGTGCTGCCCGGCCGCGAGCCGCAACGTCCCCACCACGGCCCGGGCCTTCGCGGGCCAGTCGGCGTACAGATCGCGGGTGTGTTCGTCGAGGAAGACGAGCCCGGCCGTGGTGGGCCGGGTGCGGGGCAGGTCCGGGGCGGCCGGGTCGAGGTGCCCGGCGAACAGGGCGTGCCCGGTCCGGTTCCAGGCCAGCACGTCGCCGCGCCGTCCCAGCACCAGCGCCGGGGTGTCCCCCATCGCCTCGATCAGCTGCGCGAGTTCGGCGGTCATCCGTTCCGGTGCGCGGCGGCGGGTCACCGGCCGGGCCCGGGTGCCGGCCGCCAGGTCGTACAGGTGCCGGGTCTCGGCGTCGTCGAGCCGCAGTGCCCGGGCGATGGCGGCGAGGACCTCCGGGGACGCGTTCTGCGAGGTGCCCTGCTCCAGCCGGGCGTAGTAGGAGGCGCTGACCCCGGCCAGCCGGGCCAGCTCCTCGCGGCGCAGACCGGGGACCCGGCGGCGGTCGCCGTACCCGGTGAGGCCCACCGCCGCCGGCTGCATCTGCGACCGGCGGGTCTGCAGGAACGCGCCGAGCTGTCGTCTGCTGTCCATGGATCGAGTATCGGCAGGTTCTGCGCGCGCAGCCACACCCTGCCGGGGGGTGGCTACCGGCCGGCGCTCGCCGTGGGGTAGTGCTTGCGCAGGTCGGCGGTCGTCATCCGGTCGAGGACCCGGTCGGGCAGGAAGCGGGCGGCGCCGATCAGGAAGCCGGCCGTGGCACCGATGACGTAGCGGGTGCGGGGCCGGCGATCGGTGACGGCCCGGGCGATCGTGCGGGCGGCGGCCTCGGCGGTCACACCGGCCTCGGTGAACGCGGCGACGTGGGCGGGCAGCGCCCGCACCAGCTCGCCGTAGCGGGCCTGCTGGTCGGCGGTCATACCCGCGGCGAGCCGGCTCAGGCCGGACAGACCGGTGCCGGCCATCTCGGTCTTGACGCCGCCGGGTTCGACCACCACCACACGTACGCCGTACGGGGCCAGCTCGTTGCGCAGCGCGTCGCTCATCGCCTCCATCGCGTGTTTGCTGCTGGCGTACGGCCCGTAGCCGGCCATGGAGAGCTTGCCGTTCAGCGAGCTGATGTTGACGACCCGGCCACCGCCGCGCACCAGGGCGGGGAGCAGTGCCTGGGTGACCGCGACCGGGCCGAAGAGGTTGACCTCGAAGATACGGCGCCAGTCGCCGATCGGGGTCGCCTCGACCGGGCCGGCGCCGGGGATGCCGGCGTTGTTGACCAGCGCGCGCAGCGGGCGTCCGAGCGGGTCGCCGTCGACGCGGGCCACCAGGGCCTCGATCTGGTCGCCGTCGGTGACGTCGAGGAGCACCGGTTCGATGCCGGTCGCCCGGAGGGTCTCACCGTCGTTGTCGCGGCGCACCCCGGCGAGGACGTGGAAGCCGCGGCGGGCGAGGTCGCGGGCGGTGGCGGCGCCCATCCCGGTGGACGCCCCGGTCACGACCACGAGGCCGGTATTTTCAGATGACGTTGTCATAGGAAAGAGCGTGCGCGCTTCAGATGACAATGTCAAGTGATTCGGATGACACTGTCATCGCAGATTCGCTAGGATGACCGCCATGACCAGCCGCGCCGAGTCCGCCGCCGCCACCCGCCGCGCCCTGCTCGACGCCGCCGCCGGCCTGCTCGACCAGGGCGGCCTCGACGCGGTGACGCTGCGCGCGGTCGGCGCCCGCGCCGGGGTGACCCGGGGAGCTCCCTACGGCCACTTCGCCGACAAGGAGAACCTGCTGATCGCGATCGGCACCCAGGCCTGGGAACAGCTCGGCGAGCGGACCCAGGCCCTGCGCGCGGACCCCACCCTGCCCCCCGCCGCGAAACTGCGCGGCGCGCTGCTCGCACTCATCGACATCGGCCGCACCCGGCCGCACCTCTACAAACTGATGTTCAGCAACCCGCCCGGCGACCCGGCCGCCCTGGCCCGGGCCGCCCGGCACAGCCAGACCGAGTTCCTGGCGATCGTCGCCGCCCTGGTCGGCGACGACCACGCCCGCCGCTACGGGGCGCTGCTGATCAGCAGCGCGAGCGGGATCGCCGGCATGGAGGTCAGCACGCAGCTGGCCGACCCCAAATGGGGCGACCTCACCGCCGAGGACCTCGTCGACACCCTGGTCACCATGATCGCCGGTTCCTAAGCTGTGCCACCGCGGTGCCGATCGGGGGGACGTGAGCCCTGAGCACGCGCCGCCACGGCGCGGTGCGGCTGTCGCGTGGGTGTTCGTCGCCTGGTCGGCGCTGATCGTGGCGCTGATCGCCGCCGGGCCGGAGCCGCTGCGGGGTCCGCTGAACCTCGTCGGGGTGCTGGGCGGGATGGCCGCGATCGGGTACGGCACGTTGCGGATCGCCCTGCCCGCCGACCGGGCCCCGTGGCGGCACATGTGCGTCTCCGCGCTGCTGTTCCTGGCCGGGCTGATCACCCGGGTCCTGGTGCCCGGCGCGAACACGTCACCGCCGACCGTCATGGCGCTGATCCCCGACGCATTCATCGTCCCGGGCTACCTGATGGCGGCGTACGCGTTCACCGGTCTGCTACGCCGCCGCCGGGCCGACGCGGACGACCCGGCCTGGGTCGACGCGGTGCTCGTGGGGGTGGCGTCCGCGTTCATGGCGTGGACCTACCTGGTGCAGCCCTCGGTCGAGCGGACCGGGTTGCCTGTTCCGCAGCTGGCGAACTCGTTCTTCCCCGTCATCGACGTGGTGCTGATCGTCCTGGTCGCGCAGCTGGCGCTGGCCGGTGGGGTCCGGGCGCCCGCGCTGTGGCTGCTCACGCTCGGCTCGGCGAGCCTGTTCGCCGGCGACCTGCTCTTCACGATCCGCGACGGCGAGCTCGCCGTGGTCTCCGCCGATCTTGTCGACGTGCTGTACTCGTGCGCGTTCCTGCTGCTCGGTGCCGCGACGCTGCATCCCTCCATGCGGACCCTCACCGAACCGCAGCAGATCATCGCGCGCAACCTGTCCCGGGTACGGACGACGCTGCTGGCGCTGGTGCTGCTGAGCCCGGTGATCGCCGCGATCGTCGAACCGGCCGGCGGGGTCCTGGACCGGGCCGTCCGGGTCGTGCTCTGCACCCTGCTCATCCTGGCCGTGCTGTTCCGGGTGGTCCGGTCCAACAATTCCCGGGCCCGCGCGGAGGACCTCATCCGGCGGCGCGCCACCCATGACCTGCTCACCGACCTGCCCAACCGGGAGCTCCTCAGCGAGACGATCACGGCCTGGGGCAACCGGGCGGTCGCCGAGCGGCAGGAGATCAGCCTGCTCTTCATCGACCTCGACCACTTCAAGATGATCAACGACCACTGGGGGCACCGGGTCGGCGACGAGCTGCTGTGCGCGGTGGCCGGCCGGCTCGGCGCGCATGTCCGCAGCTCCGACCTGGTCTGCCGGATCGGTGGCGACGAGTTCGTCATCGCCCTCGCCAGCCCGTCGCACAGCATCCTGGCCGAGGCGGTCGCGACCCGGGTGCTCGACCTGTTCACCCGCCCGTTCGACCTGTCCGTCGGCAGCGTCGCGGTGTCCGCGTCGATCGGGGTGGCCCGCACGAGCGGCAGCGCCGAGGCGCTCGACCTGATCCGGGACGCGGACACTGCCATGTACAAGGCGAAGGGGTCGGGCCGCAACGCGTACGCCCTGTTCGAGACCGCCATGCGCGCCGAGGTCGAGGACCGGATGACGCTCGAGCAGGCGTTGCGCGGTGCGTTGCAGCGCGGTGAGCTGTACGCGACGTACCAGCCGATCGTCGATCTGGCGACCGGCGAGGTGGACGGTTTCGAGACGTTGATGCGCTGGGAGCACCCGGAGCTGGGGCTGGTGTCGCCGCTGCGGTTCATCCCGATCGCCGAGGAGACCGGCCTCATCGTCGAGGCCGGTGCCTGGCTGCTGCGCGAGGCGGCGGGCCGGCTCGCGGCCTGGCGGGCCGAACGCGGCCCGGACGCCCGTCCCCTGCACATCTCGGTGAACGTCTCGGTGCGCCAGCTGCGCGACCGGGAGCTGATCGCGGTGGTGCGCGACGTGCTGGCCGGGACCGGGCTGCCGCCGGAGGCCATCTGGCTGGAGATCACCGAGTCCGGGGTCATGCAGGACGTCGAGACCGCGCTGGCCACCCTCACCGAACTGCGCGACATGGGCATCACCCTCGCCGTCGACGATTTCGGCACCGGGTACTCGTCGCTGAGCTATCTCAACCGGCTCCCGGTCGGCATCGTCAAGCTGGATCGCTCGTTCGTCTGCGACGTGGGCACCGAGGGGCCGAACGAGTCGATCGTCCGGGCGGTCCTGGCCATGGCCGGCGCGTTCGGCCTGCGTGTCGTGGCCGAGGGGGTGGAGACCGAGAGCCAGCGCGACTGGCTGCGCGCGCAGGGCTGCGACCTGGCCCAGGGGTGGCTCTTCGGCAAGCCGGTGCGGGCCGCCGAGACGGTCCGGTGAGACGGTCCGGTGAGACGGGGCACCGGCCCGGCCGGGGCCGGACCGCCGCGCTGATCAGAACGGAGGGGCGCCGGAGTCAGCGGGTCGCGCGCAGCCCCAGCACCGCGATGTCGTCGGCCCCGCCCTGACTGAACGCGGCGGCGAGCCGGTTCAGCCGCTCGACCAGCACGTCCAGCGGCTCGTCCGGCGCGCCTGCGAGTGCCGGCAGCAGGCCGCTGTCCTCGAACATCACCCCGCCGGCGTCGCGGGACTCGGTGAGCCCGTCGGTGAACAGCAGCAGCGTGTCGCCCGGGGCCAGATGCAGCAGGGAGCTGCCGATCCGCGCCGGGTTGCGGACCCCGAGCACCACCCCGCCGCCGCGGGCCGTGACGACGTCGCCGCCGGCCCGGATCACCAGCGGTGCGGGATGCCCGGCCGAGGCCAGCTGGACCGCGAACCCGCCGTCCGGCTCGGGGGACAGCGTGATCACCGCGCCGGTGACGAAGCGCCAGGATCCGTCGTGGCACAGCACCTCGTTGAGCCGGGCCAGCGCGCGCTCGCCGGACATCCCCTCGTGCAGCAGCGTGCTGAGGGTGTGCCGGGCCATACCGGTCATGGCGGCCGCGCCGACGCCGCGGCCGCAGACGTCGCCGATCATCGCCGCGCACCCACCGTCCGCCCGCGGCACCACGTCGTAGAAGTCCCCGCCGACCTCGAGCGTCTTGTCGGCGACCGCGTAGGAGGCGGCGGTCTGCACGCCGGGGGCGGTCTGCAGCACGGCCGGCAGCAGGTGTTTCTGCAGGGTCACGACGTCACGCCGGCGCTGCTCGTACAGCTCGGCGTTGTCGAGTGCCAGCGCCGCCCGCCGGGTCAGGTCCAGCAGGAACGACGGGCCGGGGATCCGGTCACCGGGCCGGTCGAACAGGAAGACCACCGCGCCGAGGAGCCGGCCGCGGACGCGCAGCACCGTGACCCTGAGCGACCGCGCCCCCAGCGCCCCGGCCTGTACGGGCGACAGCTCCCGCAGGTCCGCGGCCGGGCCGGACGGATCGGCCAGCGCCCGTACCACCAGGTCGTGCAGCCAGCCGAGGTGACGCCCGCTCACCTGGCCCGGCCAGCGGCGCCGGGCATCGACGTGCACCCCGACCGCCAGCGTGACCGCGGTGCCGTCGACCAGGTAGACCAGACACCCCTCGGCCACCGCCGGGACCACCATCCGGGCCACCCCGTACCCGGTCCGGGCCACGTCCAGCACCGCATCCATCTGCAACGACGCCTCGGCCAGCAGGGCATCGCGGCCCTGCGCCTCCTCCAGCCGGGACTGCCGGTCGAGACGCTCGATCGCCCGCAGGCCCACCTCGACGATCCGGGCGAAGTACGCCGCCAGCGCCGCCGCCGGGACCGGGCCGCCGAACACCACACAGAGGTTGGTGACCGCACCGGACGCCCCCGCGAAGCCGGCGACGGCCACCACGCAGCCGTCGATCCGGCGCACCAGAACCGGTTCGAGACGGCGGGCGACCAGACGCTCGAGATCGAACGACGGCCGCTCCCGGCCGCCGGGGGTCACCCACCGGAGCCGCTCGGTACGCCCTTTGGGGTCCTGCTCGAGGCCGGCGGCGGCCACCGCACCGGGCAGGCCGAGCAGCACGCCGAGCAGCCGCGAACCCAGCTCGAGGCGGTCCGGTGCGGCCATCGCCGCAGCCCACAGCTCATGCAGCGTGCCCGACCATCCATCGATCCGAGGACTGCTCATCGCGCCTTCTCCGAACCGTCGGCAGAGAATTCAGCGCAACGGCTCGGAACTGAGGGCCAAGGCGGGTCGTGGAGTGCGACCCCAGCGTCTCACAGTCCCGGCGGTATGCCACACCTGTCGCCGGGCCGTCACACGTCCACGATCAGTTCGACCCGGGTGCCGAGCGCCGAGGACGACAACCGGACCGCCGTACACAGGGCGAACGCCAGCCACAGACCACGACCGCCCACCGCCGTGGGACCGGGCCGGGATGCCCGGTGACGGTCGACCCGATCGGGCAGCCCCGGCCCCACGTCACTGATCACGCAGCGGACACACCGGTCGGCGAGGCTCAGGTGGACGGTCCCCCCGCCGCCGCCGTGCTCGACGGCGTTGCCGAGCATCTCGGCGACGGCCAGCGTGATGTCGTCCGCCCGGTCCCGTGACATACCGGTCCGCGACAGCCAGCTCGCCACCGCCCGCCGGACCGGCGCAAGAGCGGCGAGGTCGAAGGTGGAATGGTAGAAGACAAGGGCCTCCGGCATGACGCCTCCTGGAGTTGCCGCACGGTGCACCACCGGGGTCCAGGGCAGCCGAGCCTCTGGCGTCGAAGGGCTCAGGCATCGAGGCTACGCCGCGAACCACCACTCCGCTCGGCACGCGGTGCTTGTCACGTGAACGACAACTTTCCGGTACGGGTCCGTTTGAGCTCGAAGAAGTCGGGGAAGCCGGCCAGCGCCCGGGCGCCGTCGAAGAGTGCCGCCGCCGTCTCGCCGCGGGGGATGCTGCTCAGCACCGGGCCGAAGAACGCGACCCCGTCGATGTGCAGGGTGGGGGTGCCGACGTCGGCGCCGACCGGATCCATCCCCTCGTGGTGGCTGCGGCGCAGCGCCTCGTCGTGGGCACCGTCGTGGGCGGCGTCCGCGAGCCCGGCCGGCAGCCCCACCTCGGCCAGCGCCTCGGCGACCACGACGTCGAAGTCCTTGCCGCCCCGTGGGTGGATCCGGGTGCCGAGGGCCGTGTACAGGTCGCCGAGCACCCCGGGGCCGTGCCGTTCGGCGGCGGCGGTGACCACCCGGGCCGGGCCGAGCGAGCGGTTCACCAGGTCGCGGTACCACTCGGGCAGGTCCCGGCCCTCGTTGAGCACGAACAGGCTCATCGGCTTGAAGTGCAGCTCCAGCTCGCGCAGGGGCTGAACCTCGAGGATCCAGCGCGAGGTGATCCAGGCGAACGGGCAAGCCGCGTCGAAGTAGAAGTCCACACGTGTCATGGTGGTGAACCTTAAGAACCGGATTGGACCCTCTCAAGAGCCAATCCAGATTGTTTTGATCGGGCCAATCGGGTCACCCCTGGAAGTGCGCGTCCCGGGCCATCCTCCGGTACGCGGCCAGGGCCCCGTCCGTGCTGTCGACGCGGAAGTTCGTGTCGTTGTGGGTGTCGGTGTCGAACCAGACCAGCGCGCTGATCTCGGGGGTCCGGCGCACGTACGCGGCGAGGTCGTCGGTCCAGTCCGCCTTGGTGGAGCCACCGAAATCGATCGCGGCGGTCTCCGTGACGATGATCGGCTTACGGGCCCCGTACGCGTTCACGACCGGCGTGAACAGGGTGCGCGGTGACTCCTTGTAGAAGTTGTAGCCGGACACGCCGACCCAGTCCACATAGTCGTCACCGGGGTAGTAGTTGCGCAGCGCGTTCCACGAGTCACCGGGGCTGGAGTTCCAGTTCGGGCTCCACACCCAGGACACGTTGTCCGCCCCCTCGTCGGCGAAGATGCGGTGGATGCGGCGCCACGCGCTCACGTACCCGTCGGGGTCCTTGCCGTTGCCGGCGCCGCCCCACTCGAACCAGTCGCCGTTCATCTCCCAGGCCCACCGCAGCAGCAGCGGTCTGCCCTGCCGGGCGAGATTGCGGGCGGCCGCGGCGATCAGCTTGTCCGAGCCGCCGCCGTTGATCCGTTTCCAGGCCACCCCGTGCCAGGAGATCATCAGCGTGCTGCCGGACCCGACCCCTTGACGGGTACGCGGCAGCGCCTCGTCCCAGGCCCAGAACTGATGGACGATCGGCTGGTCCCGGCCGAGCTGCTTGCGGCGCAGCGCGAGGCTCTGCGCCGACGACCGGCCGCTCAGGCTGAGATACGCGCCGAGCATCACCGTGCCGTCGGCCGGTGCCACCGGGCCACTGCGTCCGCTGTCGCCGGTGGCTTTGCGCGTCGCGGCCGATTCCTCGGGCGACCCGGACGGGGCCGGCGACGCGGTGACCGTGGCCGCCGGGCCGAGGCTGCTCACCGCGGACGGCGACGCGGACGGCGACGGCGACAACGGCGGTGGCGGCGATCCGGCCGGCGAGGGTGATGAAACGGACACTTCGGATACTGGGCGGGAACAGGCGGCCGGAAGGGCAGCCAGAGCGGCCATCGTGAGCAGACCGCGACGTGAGACCGGTGACACGCGTTCGACCTCCTCGCTGGGCAACAGCGCCGGACGCTACCCCGCTGAACAGCCCAAACCCAAGAAAGAGCCCGATTCCTGCCGCACCGTCCGGTACCACTGGCCGGGGCACACCGGCCTCGCCCGGCTACGTACACTTCGCGGGTTCAACGGGGGGAAGGAACCACCATGTCCGAACAACCGCAGCCGCCCGCGGGTCCGGCCGGCAGTGCCATCGCGCTGACCGCCAAGTACGCCTGGATGACGTTCATCCTCGGCCTGTTCAAGCCGTTCCTCGCGATCAACGGGCACCGGGTCCCGATCGGCTGGGGCCGCACCGTCGTGCCCGTGCCGCCCGGTCAGTACCACGTCCACGTGCACGTGCCGTACCTGATCCCGTCCCGCATCGGCACCGCCGAGACGGTCGTGCCGGTCTACCCGGGCCAGGTCGTCGAGGTGGAGTACCGCGCCCCCGCGATCGGCTGGCTCAGCGGCTCGATCGGCCCGGCTCCGCAGCAGCACCGCGGCATGGCCGCCAGCATCGCGCTGATGGTCGGCTCACTGCTGCTCGTCTGCTGCGTGACCGGCCTTCTCGGTTTCGCCGTGCTGTCCGACAGCGGCACCCGGGACGACCCGTACACGCTCCCCACGTTCACGCCGTACTCGGCACCGGCCCGGCCCTCCACCCCGGCCCCGGACACAGCCTCCCCCAGCGCGGCCGGCACCGAACCCACGCTCCGGTCGACCCCGGCCCGCACCCTCGTCGGCCCCTCCTACGCCGCCGGCGCCGACACGTTCACCATGGCGCTCGACGGCTACCCGTTCGCGTTCCGGGTGCCGCCGACCTGGGGCTGCCTGCCCGGCAAGATCAGCATCCCGGACGCCAAGGCCTGGGTCTGCATCGACGAGGGCAACCCGTTCGACTCGAACGCACCCCAGCCGGACCGCACCCAGCGGCTGCAGATCATGCTGCGCCCGTGCGCCGCGCCGTGCGCCCAGAGCGATCGCGACCAGCTGAGCAAGGAATGGTTCAACGTCACGACCAAGGCGAAGACGGTCGACGGGTACACCTCGTACATCGAGACGCCCCGCGACAACCGGGGCCGCTACACCCTGGACATGAGCCACTTCACCCCCGCCGATGGCACCCCGGCGTGGCAGGTCGGCGTCGGCGCGTACAGCGCCCCGGAGACCAAGGCCGTCATCCAGAAGATCTTCAACGACATCCTCACCCAGGCCGGCTGACCCGGCGAGAGATTAGCGTCACGCTAAGCAACCTTCTGGCTACCGAACGATGACCCGTTGTGCAAGGCCGGGCCCATATCTTCAAACCAGCTCTCCCTGACTCCCCCCGATCAGAGGCTGGATCTCGATGACCATCAACATGATGCGCACAGGGGTCGGCGCCGCCGCGGCCGCGGCGCTGGTGCTCGGCTCACCCGGCTCCGCCTCAGCCGGATCGGCCACCGGCGGCCTGATCTACGCGTGCGCCAACATCTCGACCGGCGTCGTGAGCGTCATCGACTATGCCGCCGGGAGCCGGTGCACGGACGGGATCCTGATCTCCTGGAACCGGGTCGTCCAGAGGGGCCGGTCCACCTCGAACGGTCGCGGCGCGGCGCCCGGGCTGCAGAGCGTACCCGGCATCCAGGGCCTGATCAGCGCCGCCGCGACAACGGGCCCGGCCGGCCCGGCAGGCCCTCGGGGCGCCACCGGCCCGGCGGGCCCGGCCGGTCCGTCAGGCCCGGTCGGCCCGGCCGGAGCACGGGGCGCGTCCGGCCCGATCGGCCTCCCCGGGGCGCAGGGACTGCAGGGCCTACCCGGCGTCATAGGCCTACCGGGAGTCAAAGGCGCGACCGGGCTGACCGGCGCCCAGGGCTTCATCGGCCCGATCGGCCTGACCGGCCCCAAGGGTGCGACCGGTGCCACCGGCCTGACCGGCACAACCGGCTCAACCGGCGCGGCGGGTGCAACCGGAGCGGCAGGCGCAACCGGAGCCGTTGGTGCGACTGGCGCCACCGGGGCAACAGGAGCGGCAGGCGCAACCGGCGCGGCAGGCGCAGTTGGCGCGACCGGGGCAACCGGGGCAGCTGGCGCAACCGGAGCCGTTGGTGCGACTGGCGCCACCGGCGCGGCGGGCGCAGATGGTGTGGCGGGCGCAGATGGTGCGGCGGGCGCAGATGGTGCGGCGGGCGCAGATGGTGCGGCGGGCGCAGATGGTGCGACCGGGGCAACAGGCGCTGCTGGCGCAACCGGCGCAACCGGCGCAACCGGCGCAACCGGCGCAACCGGCGCAACCGGGGCAACCGGGGCAACCGGGGCAACCGGGGCAACCGGAGAGACCGGCGCGATTGGCGCAACCGGGGAGACCGGGGCGACGGGCGCGACCGGGGCGACAGGTGCGACCGGGGCGACGGGTGCCAGCGGGGAGGCCGGGCTGTCGGCATTCGCGTTGTGGCTGCAGGAGGGGAACAGCGGCACGGTCGGTGACTTCCTCGCCTCCCTGATCGGTGAGCGGGGTGCCGACGGGTTCTCGGCCTACCAGCTGTGGCTGGCGAACGGCCATGCCGGCACGGTGGACGAGTTCCTCGGCTCGCTGGTCGGCCCGCGCGGTTTCGACGGCAGGTCCGCGTACGACATCTGGAGCGACACGAACACCGGAACCCTCGACGACTTCCTGGCGTCACTGGTCGGCGCCCAGGGTGCGACCGGCCGGCAGGGCGACTCGGCCTTCGACATCTGGCGCTCGCTGGACGGCAACGCCGACGGCACCGTGACCGAGTTCCTGGCCGGCCTGGTCGGCGCGCAGGGTGCGGTCGGTCCACAGGGGCCGATGGGACCGCAGGGCCAGCAGGGCCTGCCCGGAGACACCGGCGCCAAGGGTGACACCGGCGAGACGGGCCCCCAGGGTGCGACCGGCGCAGCAGGCGCGCAGGGCCCGACCGGCCCCCAGGGTACGGCCGGAGCAGACGGCGCGCAGGGTGCAACCGGCCCCCAGGGCGCCACCGGCACCACAGGCCCCCAAGGCGCAACCGGCGCCCAGGGCACGACCGGCGCAACCGGCGCCCAAGGCGCGACCGGGGCAACAGGCGCCCAAGGCGCAACCGGCGCGCAGGGTTCCACCGGCGCAACGGGTGCCCAGGGCACGACCGGCGCGCAGGGCCCGGCCGGGACAACCGGCCCGCAGGGCGCGACCGGCACCCAAGGACCGGCCGGGGCAACCGGCCCGCAAGGCGCGACAGGTGCCCAAGGATCAGCCGGCGCCACCGGCCCGCAGGGTGCCACCGGCGCGACCGGCACCCAAGGACCGGCCGGCGCGACCGGCCCGCAAGGCGCGACCGGCCCGCAAGGCGCGACCGGAGCGCAGGGGCCGACCGGAGCGGCAGGCCCGCAGGGTGCCACCGGCGCCCAGGGGCCGGCCGGCGCCGACGGGGTGAGTGGGTACGCGCTCGTGACGGGTACCGCCGGCAGCAGCAGCTCCGTCGCCACCTGTCCGGCGGGCAAGAAGGTCATCGGTGGCGGTGGCACCGTCACCAGCGGCGGCCAGCTCGCCGGGAACTATCCTTCGTCGCAGACCACCTGGACCGCCACCAACCAGGGCGGCCTCGGGGGATCGGTGACGGCGTACGCGATCTGCGCCACGGTCGTCTGAGTTTGCCCGCGCCGGCCGGGTCGTGAAAGACCCGGCCGGCCACGGAAGCCTGCTCATTGACATGCGTCTCTGCCAGGACTGAGGATGGGAGCGCTCCCAACATCCTTCTCCCCCGGAGAACCCTATGCAGAGATCGCTCCTGCGGCGCACCCTGGCGAGCACCGTCCTGCTCGCCGCGGTCGCCGTCCTGCCCGCCCCCACCCCCGCCCAGGCCGCCGCCCCGGACACCCGCGTCGATGTCGACGTGCGGGCCGGGCTCGCCACCGTCGGTGACACCGCCATCGGCGTCAACCACGCCATCTGGGACTCCCAGCTCGGCACCCCCGCCGTCGCCGACCTGCTGCACGACGCCGGCGTACGGATGCTGCGGTATCCCGGAGGGTCCTACGCCGACATCTACCACTGGCGCGACCACACCGCGCCCGGTGGTTACGTGGCCCCGGACACCGACTTCGACACGTTCATGGCCGGCGCCCGGCGCACCGGGGCCGAGCCGATGATCATCGCCAACTACGGCACCGGCACCGCCCAGGAGGCCGCCGACTGGGTCCGGTACGCCAACGTCACCAAGGGTTACGACGCCACGTACTGGACCATCGGCAACGAGAACTACGGCAACGGCCACTACGGCACCGCGTGGGAAGCCGACGAGCATGCCGACAAGAGCCCGCGGGAGTACGCGGCCACGGTCGTCGCGTACTCGCGGGCCATGAAGGCGGTCGATCCCAGCATCAAGATCGGCGCGGTGCTGACCACGCCCGGGAACTGGCCCGACGGCATCGTCGGCTCCGGCGACACCGGGACCTGGAACCAGGAGGTGCTCACGCTGGCCGGTGCCGCCATCGACTTCGTCGACGTGCACTGGTATCCCGGCGGCGCCACCCCCGCCGAGACGCTGACCAAGCCGGCCCAGATCCAGGACGCCACCTACCTGCTACGGCAACAGATCGATCGGTACGCGGGCCCGGGCGCGAACGACATCGGCATCAGCCTGACCGAGGTCAACGTCGATGTGGGGCGCAACACCCAGCCGGGCGCGCTGTTCCTGGCCGACGTGTACAGCGGGCTGCTCGCCCAAGGTGTGTTCACCGTGCAGTGGTGGAACGTCCACAACGGTCTCGGTGAGGTCTCCACGGTGGCCGGGCAGACCGACTACGACGATTTCGGGCTGCTGTCCAGCGGGAACTGCACCGCCGACAACACGGTGTGCCAGCCACCGCTGAACACGCCGTTCGCCCCGTACCACGCGTTGTCGCTGGTGGGTGCGTTCGCGCGGCCCGGTGACCGCTTCGTCGGCACCGGCACCGACAACGACCTGGTCACCGCGCACGCCGTCCGCCGGCCGAATGGGGACGTCGCGGTGCTGCTGATCAACAAGGACCCGGACGCGGCGCACACCGTGGCGCTGAACTACCACGGCTTCACCCCGGCCGCGGGCACCCCTTCGGTCGCCACGTTCACCAACGGCGCCGGATCCGTGAGCACCGCCCCGGCCGGCACCGCGGGCGGGCAGACGCTGCCGGCGTACTCGATCTCGCTGGTCACCCTGCACCCGTCCGGGGCCGCGGGGTCCGTACCGCAGGCTCCGGGCCGGCCCACCGCCACCGTGACCGACCGCACCGCGACGATCTCCTGGCCGGCCGTCACCGCCGGCGTCAAGTACGAGGTGTACCGCCAGAACGGTGGCGTCAGCGCGCTGCTGGGCGAGACCACCGGCACGTCCCTCACCGTCCGCAACCTGGAACCGGGGCATCGTTACACCGTCAACGTCCTGACCCGTGACGGTGCCGGGCGGCTGTCCGCGGCCTCGCCGCCGCTGACCTTCACCACGACCAGCCCCGCGACGGCGGCCTGCACGGTGACATTCCGCGACACCAACGACTGGGGCAACGGTTACGTCGGCTCGATCGACATCACGAACAACGCCGCCGGGCCGATCAGCGGCTGGACACTCGCGTTCACCTGGCCGACCGCCTGGCAGAGCCTGGGCAGCGGCTGGAACGCCACCTGGACCGAGACGGGCCGCACGGTCCGCGCCACCAGTGACACCGGCCTCGCCGCCGGGGCGTCCACCAGCATCGGCTTCGTCGGGTCGTACAGCGGCCCGAACGTCTTCCCGTCGGTGTTCACCCTCAACGGCACGGTCTGCACGAGCGCCTGAGCAGGTCTCCCGGCCCGGTGCGTCAGCGCGGGGCCGGGAGGACCTCGGTGGGGCCCATCGACCGTACGGTCCGGAATCCGTCGCACACCACCCGCGGCGGCCGGTCGGCCTCGACGATGAACTGTTGCAAGGTCCAGTCGCCCCAGGGCCCGTACGCGTCCGCCACGCATCCCCCTGAAGCCTGCCCCGAGAGGCCAGGCCGGCGACAAGGCGCTGTAGCGGATGAGATCCCCTGCGCCGGTGACGAGGTTGGCACGATGACGGCGACAGTCACCAACGCCTCCCCACCGGCCGTCCGGAGCTGCCATCACCACGAAGGGTATCGATACCATGACGCTTCGGGTGTCGAATCAGGGACGTGCCGGACCGGGGCGAGTTGCCGCCATCTGCGAACCTCGCCCCGACGGTGGCCACGGCTCATGCAACCTTCCGCGCGGCGGGCCACGACATAGGGGAGACAGCGGCTGACGGAGGGAATGGGATGCGGCCCGAGCTGGAACGGGAGTACACCGAGTACGTGAGCGGGCGGTTGACGCGCCTGCACCGTACGGCGTACATGCTCTGTGGTGACGCGCACCGGGCGGACGACATCGTCCAGGCCACGCTGACCACGCTCTATGTGAGCTGGAAACGGGTGGTCGCGGCCGACAACATGGACGGGTACGTGCACCGCATCCTCGTGCGCCGGTATCTCGACGAGCGGCGGCGGCGGTGGGCGCGGGTGCGCCTCGGCGACACCACCGCGTCGGCCGGCACGGTGGCCGCTGCGGACCACGGTGTCGTCGTCCGCGACGAGCTGCTCACCGCGCTGCGCACGCTGCCCAAAGGCCAGCGGGCCGTGGTGGTGCTGCGCTACTTCGACGACCTGTCGGTCGAGGACACGGCGAACGCGCTCGGGTGTTCGGCCGGCAACGTGAAGAGCCAGTGTGCCCGGGGTCTCGCCACCCTCCGTCAGGCGCTCGGTGTCAGTCTCGAAACGACGAGGAGCCAGGGATGACGATGAACGACAACGACGTACGGGACCGGTTCGCAGCGGTCGACGTGCCCGGCACCGGACTGCGGGTGGACGACCTGGTCACCGGTGGCCGCCGCCGGGTCGCCCGGCGGCGTGCCGCGCAGCTCGGCTGCGGTGCCGCCCTGGCCGCCGCTCTGCTGGCCGGGATCCCGGCCGTGACGGCCCTGCGCGCCGGCCCGGACGCCGTGGAGGTCGCCGCCGGCGCGGGTGCACCGGAACGGGCGACGCTGGTGTGCCCCGCGACGAAGCTCGCCCTGCCGGCGGGCCTGGACGCGGTCGACGGCATCGCCATCGACCCCACCGGCCGGTTCATCATCGGCAATCGGTCCGAGTACGCCGCGGGCACTCCCAGCACCCCCGCGGGCAAGGTCGACGGGATCCCGGACTCGACGCCGGTGCTGTGGACCGACGGGCAGCCCCGGATCCTGCCCGAACCCACCGACTCGGTGACGGTCAGTGACGTGAACGAGGGTGGCGTCGTGGTCGCGCTGGGCGGCAGCCGGCACTGGGACACCGTCCTGCGCTACGACGACGGCGTGCCCACCGAGCTCAAGGCCCCGGCCGGCCCGTGGACCTACAGCTCCGCGTTCATCAACGCCACCGGTGACATCCTCGCCGGCACCGCCGCCGAGGACGACACCAGCGGTCCCGTCTTCCTGTGGAAGGCCGGTTCGGCCACGGCCACCGAGCTCCCCCTGCCCGACGGCGCCGGGATCGCCGGCTTCACCGACGACGGCATCATCGTGGGCAGCATCGCCACCGGTCGCAACACCCAGGACCTCACCTCGTACGCCTGGGAGCAGGACGGCAGGGGCGTCGAGCTGCGGGCGGCCGCCGGTCAGGCCGCTTCCGTCAACGCCGCGCGCGGCGACTGGGCCACCGGCAACCTGTGGGACTCCGGCACGATCGCCCGCTGGAACCTGCGCACCGGCCGGATGACCCAGCTCCCGGTGCACGCCCCGGCCCACGCCGTCAACGCCAGGGGCTGGATCGCCGGCGGCGGCACCGTGCTGCGCGACGACGTCACCGTCGAGCTGGCCGAGGCCGGTGGCTCGCAGGGCGAGGCGATCGACGTGTCCGACGGCGGGTTGGCGCTCGGCTCCCCCCTCAACGGTGACGGCGGCCTCTACACCTGGCAGTGCTCCTGACCCGGGCCGGCGGTCGACGGCTCAGCGGTCGATCGAGGCCATGTTGACCTCGTCGTGGCGGTCCCCGGCGGCGGGCTCGAGCGCGTCCAGCCGCGCCAGCTGATCCGCGCTCAGCTCCACGGCGTGCGCTGCGGTGTTCTCCTCGACCCGGGAGACCCGCCGCGTGCCGGGAATCGGGGCGATGTCGTCACCACGGGTGAGCAGCCAGGCGAGGGCGGTCTGCGCGGGGGTCGCACCGATCTCCGCGCCGATCGCGCGTACCGCGTCGACGATGGCCAGGTTGCGGTGGAAATTCTCGCCGATGAAGCGCGGGTTGGTCTTGCGCCAGTCGTCGTCGGCGAAGTCGTCGACCGTGCGGATCTGCCCGGTCAGCAGGCCGTGCCCGAGCGGGGAGTACGGCACGAAGCCGATGCCGAGCTCGCGCAGCAGCGGCAGGATCTCCGCCTCCACGTCGCGCGTCCACAGCGAGTACTCGGTCTGCAGGGCCGAGACCGGCTGCACTGCGTGCGCCCGGCGGATGGTCGCCGGCGACGCCTCGGACAGGCCGAAATGCAGCACCTTGCCCTCCGCGATCAACGCGGCGACCGCACCGGCGGTCTCCTCGATCGGGGTGTTGCGGTCCACGCGGTGCTGGTAGTACAGGTCGATGTGATCGGTGCCGAGCCGCTTGAGCGACCCCTCGACGGCCGTCCTCACCCCCGCGGCGGAACTGTCGCCGACGACGCCGAACTTGGTGGCGATCCGCACCTGGTCCCGGCGGCCCCGCAGCGCCTCCCCGACGATCTCCTCACTGAGGAACGGGCCGTAGACCTCCGCGGTGTCGATGTGGGTCACCCCGAGATCAAGGGCGCGATGGATCGTACGGATGGATTCGTCGTTGTCGAGTTTCCCCTCGCTGGTGTAGACGCCGGCCATGGTCATCGCGCCCAGGCCGATGCGGGAGACTTCCAGGGTGCCCAGGTGTGCGCTCTTCATCGTCATGCCATCCAGCGAACCGCGGTTCAGGACGGCGGGGAAGGTGCCGCCGGAACGTGTACCGGCAGCCCACCCCAGCCGGCGAGCAGCCGGAGGCCGTCGTCGCCGGCGGACCCGGCCAGGTCGGCCACCTCACCGCGCCGCAGCCCGGGCACCCGCCGGTTGCGGCGGTAACTCGTCAGACCGGCCTGCTCGGGGCTGATCCGGGCCCGCCGGGCACTGAGGAACGCCTTGACCTCGGCACTGTTGTGCACGTCTCCCAGGTTATGCCGGGGTGCCGCGCACCCTGGAAGACACGTCCTGCCCCGTTCGCGGCCCGGGCGGCAGGCTCACCGCATGACCATTACTGAGCAGCAGGTGTCGGACTGGGTCGCCGGGTACGTCACGGCGTGGCGGAGCACCGCGCCCGGGGACATCGCCGCGATCTTCGCGCCCGGTGCGGAATCGTACGAATGGCCGTACGAGACCGCCTGGATCGGCCGGGACGCGATCGTGCGGGGGTGGCAGTCCCGGGCGGCCTGGCAGGAGGGTGGCTGGTCCTTCGCGTGGGAGCTGCTCGCGATCAACGGTGACACGTTCGCGGTCAAGGGCATCGGCACCTACCGGGAGCTGGGCACGTTCGACAACCTGTGGGTCGGCACGCTCGACGACGAGGGCCGGTGCACGGTGCTGCGGATGTGGAACAACGAGATCAGCGGGGTATGAGGGTGGGGTCGCCGATCAGGGTGAGGGTGCCGGCCCGGCAGGCCCGGAGCGCGTCGTGGCCGACGTGGTACGCCCGGACCGGGGTGTCGTCGTCGCCGGTCCAGCGCATGTCGTTGGAGGTCTCCTGCCCGGCGATCCGCCAGATCCGGTTCACGAACGTGCGCATCGCCGGTGGCGTCCGGTCCGAGAAGGACGCCGCCCAGCGGCCGGTCGACAGCCGGCCCGGGGTGCGTTCCAGGCTGCGCAGCCACTGGACGACCGGCCCTATGGTCGGTCCGTCGACGGTGCCGTTGGGGTGGCGCACGCCGGTGAGCTCCGGCCAGACGGACCGGTCCCAGATCGCCGCCGTCGAGCTGCAGTCCACGATTGACGCGCGGACCGGGGGCTCGGCAGGCTCGGACCATCCGCGCTGGTCCAGGAAGACGGCTTCCGGGAACTCGGCGCGGATGCGATCCGCGATGCGCTGTTCGTCGACGGGGGTGAGCAGGAGCTGTATCTGCCTGGTTCTCGATCCGGCCACCCGCTCACTCCCCTGTCCGCCGCGGCGGGGCTCAGCCCACCTTCGGCACCGCGATCACGAGCCCGAGTTTACTGAGGTCGTGGGCGGCCTCGAACTCTTCCATGATCATCGCGCCGTTCCTGTACGTGGTCACCGTCTGCACGAAGACCGGTGACCCGTCCTCCATCTCGAACTTCAGGTCGGCCCGGCGGTTGTTGGCCCCGGGTTCCACCACCTCGGGCAGGACGTCGCCGGTGTTGCGGTCGCGGCCGCCGGCGACGTGTTTCCATCCCGGGTTGGCGTCCATGAGCTCGTCGCGCAGGTCGTCGTGCTGTGCCTGGGTCGCCGGTTTGCCCCGCCCGCCCCACGGGTTGTTCGGGATCCGCGGGTCGGCGCCGTCCGCGCACTCGCACTTCGACGAGTGCGGCCGGCCGTTGGTGGTCGCGCTGCCCCCGCAGTTGTGGACGAGCAGCGAGTCCTCGCCGGCGAGCACGTAGTACGAGTGCAGCGCGTCGACCGTCAGGTCGTACGTGCGTTCCTCGTGCTCGTAGGAGCGGACCGCGGAGATCTGCACGTAGGTGCCCGCGGAGGTGCGCAGGAGCTCACCGGCGCGCAGGTCACCGGCGTCCACCCAGGTCTTGCGGGTCTCCGACCAGAACGGGTGGTGCTCGGTGGTGGTGACGGTGTGCTGTTCGCCGTCGGTGCCGGTGACCGTGACGTCGACGAACTGTTCGTCGTCGTCGGTGCGGATGGTGCGGGTGACCTGCCGGTCGGCGGGGTCGCCGGACTTCGGGTCGCCGGACTCCGGTTCGCCGGACTCCGATTCGCCGGCCTTCGGGTCGGCGGCCTTGACGGTGTCGCCGGGTTCGACCTCCTCGATCGGTTTGCTGGTCCCGTCGGCCATCAGGACCGCCGTGCCGGCGACGAAGCTGTGCGGCAGCGGGCAGGCCGACCCGTCCCCGGCGTCCTTCTTGGTCTTCGCCTTGGCTTTCGCGGCCAGGGCCTTGGCCTTCGCCGCCGCTTCCGCGGCCACCTTCTTGGCCGCCCGGTCCGCGGCGGCCTTCGCCGCCGCGGCTTTGTCGGCTGCCGCCTTGGCCGCTGCCGCCGCGGCCTGTTTCGCCGCCTTGGCCGCGTCCTCGGCGCCCTTGATGATGGCCCGGGCCCACTTCAGCTCCTGGAAGAACGTGACCACGGCCTTGCCGGCCTTGAAGATCGCCTCGGCGATCTTCTTGGCCTTGAAGATCTTGCCCCAGGGCAGCGCCCCGACGATCATCGAGACGCAGGCGACCAGGTCACCCTTGAGGCAGTTGATGATGTCGTTGATCCCGAGGAACTCCATCAGGATCTGGCCGCCGGCCTCCAGGATCACGTCCAGCGTGCTCTTGGACTGCAGCTGGTTGGCCTTGGCGAGATCCTCCGGCGACGGGCCCTGCGCGGCCGCGGGCGTGGCCGCCGTGGTGGTCGGCCCGGCATCCGGGACCATGCCGGTCGGGTCGGAGTACGCCACCGGGTTGTTCGACGCGTACGTGTACGCCGACGTCGCTCCCGCCCCGGTGGGCATCGCGTCGCGGCTGTCGAAGCGGCCGGTGCCCGGGTCGTAGTTGCGGGCCCGCATGAAGTAGTTGCCGTCGCCCGAGGTGGAGTCCTGGTAGGCGCCGGTGAACTGCAGCGGGTTCTCGACGCTGTCGCCCGGCAGCTGCTGACCGGCCACGGTGGGCCCGGCCCGCGGGTTGCCGTACGGGTCGTAGTCGTAACCCTTCTCCAGCGCGCCGGAAGGCGACAGCATGTTCGCGGTGCCACCCAACCAGTCGTGGGTGTACGTGTGCACCCCGCTCGCCGGGTCCAGCAACGCCAGCGGCTCGTCGTCGGGCCCGTACGTGAAGCCGCGCTTCTCGACGACCGTGCCGCCCCGCTCGACGGTGTCGATCGCGATCTGCGGCAGCGTCCCGGCGACGTCCCACGACCAGCGCTGGGTCGAGGTCTGCTGAGCGGACGTCGAGGTCGACGCGACGCGCAGGCCACCGGCGTCGTAGCCGAACGTGGTGGACTGCCCGGACGACAGCGTGGCCTTGGCGAGGGTGTTGTCCAGGTTGTACTCGAACCTGTCGCCACCGGCCTTGATCTGGTTGCCGCGGGCGTCGTACTTGTATTCGGTCTCGCGTTCGTGGTTGCCGCCCTCGACCTCCTCCTCGACGAGCTGGTCGGCGTCGTCGTACTCGTACTCGGTCTCGTCGTTGCCGGCGGTCCCGGTGCGGGTCTGCTTCGTGCGGTTGCCGTTCAGGTCGTACCGGTAGTCGATCCGGCCGACCGGCTTGACCGTCTTGTCGGTGCAGGACGCCACGCCGTAGCAGGCCGAGGTGACCTGATCCGCCTCGTCGAAGCTGTAGGCGACCGACTCGGCGATACCGCCGCGGGTGGTCACCACCCGGTTCGGGTTGCCGACCGCGTCGAGGGTCAGGTCGTACTTCGAGACCGGGTCCTGGACGCCCGGCACGGGTGCACCGGTGCGGTCGGTGCCGATCGAGGTCAGCCGGCCCGCGTCGTCGTACACCCGGCGCTCGCTCAGCCCGGTCGCCGCGGGCAGCGTGGTGCTGGTCCGCCGGCCCGCCTCGTCGTAGCCGAAGCCCCAGGTGGCGCCCGCCGCGGTCAGCGACGTGATCCGGCTCGCCGCGTCGTAGCCGTAGGACACGGTGGTGCCGTCCGGGTACCGCCGGCTGGTGACGTTGCCGCGCGCGTCGTACCCGTATCCGAAGGTCTCGTCCGGGCGGCCGGCCTCCTTGCGGGTGACCGCGGTGATCTGGTCCTCGTCGTCGTAGGCCAGCTCACGGACGCCGAGCGGGTCGCCGGAGGAGGTCATCCGGTCCTTGGCGTCGTAGGCCCACGTGTACACCGGTCCGCCGGTGCCCTCGGTCCGCCTGGCCAGGCGGTTGACGATGTCGTACTCGTCGACGATGGTCCGTGCGGCGAGCTGCTTGGCGCTGAGGTCCTCGATCTCCTCGTCCTCGTCGAGGGTCAGCGTCTGGATCCGGTTGCTGTCCGCGTCGTACTTGGCGTACGTGCTGCGGTCGATCGGGTCGGTGCTGCGGACCAGCCGTCCGGCCTCGTCGTAGTACACCGTCGTGCGGTTCTCCCGGGGGTCGGTGACCGAGGTCAGCAACCCGTCGTCGCCGTACTCGTAGCGGGTGGATTCCTCCTCGGGGTCGTCGGCGTCGAACTCGGCGTTCGGCGCGGTGACGGTGCGGGTCTGGTCGTCGTCGTTGTACGTGTACCGCGTGACGTGCCCGTTGGCGTCGGTGCTGGCCACGGTGCGGTTCAGCGCGTCGTACGTGGCGGTGGTGACATGGTCCAGCGCGTCGATGCTGCGCACCTGGTTGCCGACGAGGTCGTACTCGAAGTGCGCGGTGAACCGTTCCTTGTCCGCGCCCGCGACGTTGCCCCGCGGTTCGGTCACCGAGGACAGCAGGCCGTCGTCGGTGTACGTGTACGTGGTGATCCCGCCGGTCGCCGAGATCTGTTTGATCCGGTTGCCGGCCTCGTCGTACTCGGTGCGGTTCTGGGCCCCGCCGGCGTCGGTGATGCCGGTCTGGCGGCCGGCCTTGTCGTACGCCATGGTGGTGGTCCGGCCGAGGCTGTCCTTGGCGCCGGTGACCAGGCCGCTGTTGGCCCGCTCGTTCGTGGACGCCTTGCCGAGCTCGTCGACCGTCTCGACGCTGCGGTCCAGGTCGTCGACCCGGTAGTCCTTCACCGCGACCTGACCGCCGGGGTACGGCCGGCGCATCTGGATCAGGTTGTCGTCGTGGTCGTAGAAGTAGGAGGTGGTGAAGTCGGCCTTGGTGGCCCCGGGCACGTTGCCGCGCGGTGAGGTTACCGACGCGACCAGGCCCTTGGCGTTGTACGCCCAGCTGGTGACCAGGTCGGCCTCGTGTTTCATGTCGACCGCGGCGCTCGCCCGGCGCCCCGCGGCGGTGTACGTGTAGAGCAGCGTGCGGCGGGCCTCGTAGGTCGCCTTGGGCAGGCCGTTGTCGAAGTACGCGTAGGAGACGGACACCCCGCCGGGGGTGGTGGTCCTCGTGAGCCGGCCGGCCACGTCGTACTCGCTGGTGTCCGGCTTCTTCTTGCCCGGTGCCTGCACGGCGCGTACCCGGTCGAGGTTGTCGTAGGTGGTGCGGGTGGTGAAGCTCTCCCGCCGGGCCCCGGCGACGGTGCCGCGCGGATCGGTGACGGTGACCTGGCGGCCGACCGTGTCGTAGCCGTACTCGGCCCGGCGGCCCTCCGGTGAGATGGTCGCCCGGGTGAGCCCGGCGTTCGGCTCACCGGCGGCGATGTTCTCCCACCGCGACACCTTGCCGCGCTGGTCGGTGGTGGTCAGGCGCAGGCCCCGCTCGTCGTACGTGTGGGTGATCGAATGGTTCTCCGGGTCGGTGGTCCTGACCAGTTCGTCGAACGCGTTGTACTCGTCCTTCCACGTCTGCCCGTCGGCGTCGACGTGGGTGGCCGGGTTGTTGCGCGCGTCGTACTGCGTCTTCTCGCTGAACCGGCGGTCGGGTGCGAACTGTTCGATCAGGTTGCCCGCCGCGTCGTACCGGGACTCGTGCTGGTTCTGGTTGCCGTTGACCACGAGGTTGCGGTTGAGCGTGCCGTCGTAGCGGTGGTTGTTGGTGTCACCGTTGCCGCGCTGGGAGTACAGCAGCACGTTGCCCTTGTAGCCGTCCCAGACCACGACGTTGTCCGCGTCGGTGGTCTTCGCTTCCTGCTCGGCGGCGTCCCAGGCGAACGTCGTCACCGCGCCGAGGGCGTCGAGCTGGCGTGACACGCGGCCGTCCGGGGCGTACTCGTTGGTCAGGGTCACCACCTTGCGCGGGTCGATCGCCTGGGTGAGCAGACGGGCCGCGTTGTACCGGTACTGCCAGTCCTGCCCGGCCGCGTCACGCACCTTGGTGAGCAGCCCGCCGGTGTAGGTGTACTGCGTCCTGCGGCCGTCCGGCAGCGTGATCGATTCGATCAGGCCGGCGGTCAGCTTGACCACCGCGCTGCGCCCGGACGCGTCGGTGACGGTGAGGCCGGTGGCGGTGTACGCGAACCGCAGCCCCACCTGACGCGGGTTGAGGATCGACACCAGCCGGCCCTGAGCGTCGAAGGTGAACACGATGTTGTTGCGGGTCACGAGCTCCCAGCCGGTCCCGGCGCGGCGCAGCATGGACCGCACCCCGGGCGGGCGGGCGTACCCGGTGCCGTCGGCCTTGAACAGGGTGTCGGAGCCGTCCTCGGCGCGGACCAGCGCGTCGTCACCGGTGACGGTGACCTTCATGTCGTAGATCCACGCCCAGCCCGGGCCGAACGCCGACGGTCCGGTGTTCAGCGACGAGTACGCCCGGCCCGACGAGAACGGGATCCCGAACGACCGCATGGCGAGGTCGGCCTCGCTGAGGGTGAACCCGCCGGTGCCGGTGTTGACCCCGATCGCGCGGACCGCCTGGCTCGCGTCGGTCATGCCGAGCGCGGCGGAACACCCACACCCGGCCGCCTGCCGGTCCGGGATCGCCGGCGGATCGACGGTGGTACGCGGTTGCGCGTCCGGCGACTTCGCGGACGGCACCTCACCGTCGGGGTAGACACCGGTGAGCGTGACGAAGTAGCTCCTCGCCGCGTCCAGCTGCCAGCCCTCGGCCGCCCCGAGCGACTTGCAGTACTCGCGCAGCTCCCCGCAGCCGTCGTTGCCGAGCTGGTCGCGCCCCAGGACGACGGACTCCTGCCGGGTCTGCGATGCGGCGTCGAACAGATCGACCCGCCACGAATCGAAGCCCTGGTCCTCGACGTCGAAATACGTCACCAGCGAGGTGTCGCCGACGACGAACCCGGGCCGCAGCAGCACGTTGACGAACGTCTCGCCCGGCGCCGCGGCCGCGGCCCGGGCAACATCGGACCTTCCCACCCGCTCGGCGGCCCCACCGGCTGACACCAAGGGGGGTACGACGGGTGGGCGCCGATTCTCGTCGACGGCTCCCGGCTCGGCGGCGGCGGCCGGGATCCCCCGTTGCTGCGGGCCCTGACCAGCGGTGACGGTCGGTACGTCGCCCGGCGCGGCGTGGGCCGGCACATGTGCCGGTGGCGCCAGGGTGGCGATCAGAAGAAAGGCGGTGAATCCCGCTGTCCGGCGGGCCCGCGCGAAACCACGCGCAGAGGACATGTGTGTTTACCTCCCCCGAGATAGGAACCCGCGGAGCTAAACATGCAGATGCGTCTATGTGAGGGATGTGTCCTTGATCTGCCAGGACCGCGCCGGGGCCGGGATCGGTCGTCGCGGCCCATCCGGTTGCCGGCCTCGTCGTACTTCGGTGCGGTCCGGTGCGCCACCGGCGAAGATCGTCCGGGGCGGCGGGTGTCGAGGTGGTCCTGCCTGGAGGGTGCGATGGCGTACGGGCCCGCCCCGTCGTCGGGCCGCCCGGGACAGATGATCTTCGACCCCGACGCGTCGTACGGCGCGTTGCTGCATGAGATGTCGCATCCGCGCGAGGATCGGGACGCGGGCTGGCTCAGCATGGCGGGTTCGATGAGCGATCCGGTCGCCCGCTACGAGAACGAGGCTGCCGCCTGCTCCCCCGGTCCAGGACATGACGGTGGCCGAGCTGCGCCGGGCGCCCGTACTCCGTGATGATCGGTTGCACGGATTTGTCTCGCTGGCGTGGGCGGCGATCGTCGGTCTGCTGTCAGCCGGGACACCGGGGACCCGGCAGATCGCGTACGAGGCGTTCGCGGACCTGCCACCCGGCGATCAGGAGATGTTCCTGAGTTACGTGCGTGCCGACCGGATCGAGGATGCCCACCCCCGTCTCTGACGTGGGTGGGTCAGTCGTCGCGGCCCATGACGTAGCCGAACTGGCGGGTCGAACCGGCCCGGTCGATCTCGTCGAGGGCGGCCTCGTCCAGGCTCGGCAGCGGTGGCCGGGTGGCACGATCGCGCCACTTGGCGATCGGGACGGAGAGGTGCTCCATCTCGGCGTACCCGTTGGAGGTGTGAAAACCGCCGTCGCGTTCGAAGAGCAGCAGCAGCGGTTCGTACGGGTCCGGCAGGTCCGGGGGGAGGGTGACGCCGGGCGTGGCCCGCAGCGCCGACCAGTGCAGGATGAACGGGATCACCTGCTCGGCGTTCCAGCCGCCCGGTTCCGCCCGGCGCACCGCCTCGGCGACCACCTCGGGGTCGGCGCGGACGTTCGGGTCGATGTACACCGCGAGGTCGAAGAAGGGCACGGGTTCGTCCCAGCCGTAGGCGTCCAGCCACAGGGCGACACGCCGGAAGTATTCCAGCATCAGTTTCGCCTTGGACCACGTGCGGTAGCCGTGGCGTTGCCAGTCGACGGCGGCGAGGCGCGCGGCGGTGGCGCGTACGGATTCATCGGGTGTCATCGGCCCAATCCTCGCAGAACGCGGTCGACGACCGTTTCGAGGTTCCCCAGGTCGGGGTCCATCTCGAGGCCCTCGCTGTCGATCCCCCATCGGGCCCAGTGCCGGAAGGGCGTTTTCGGGACACCTTCGAGCACCGACAGGTCGTGGGCCGACGGGTGGTCGGCGGATGGCCAGGGCACGTTGTCCTCGTCCCACACGGCGGGGTCCGGCGACCGGAACGGCAGCCCTTCCTCCATCAGCCTGTTCTCGACGTACTCGTGGGCGGCGAGCATGCGGAACTCTTCACGCTGGGCCGGGGTCAGGGTGTTGCTGGTGGCCTTGTCCCAGAGGCCGGAGAGACGGCCGTCCGGGGTGAAGTAGCCGTGCTCGACGGTGTCCGGGCCGGTCGCGATGTCGTGCTTCTGCACGAAGAGGTTCTGCCGCATCCGTTCGAGCACCGCTTCGTCCAGCCCGGTGTTTTCGGCGGCCAGCCGGGTGTCGCCCGGGCTGTCCCGGATGCGCCGGTAGGCGTCGGCGACCTGCGGGCTGAAGTCGCCGTCGACGAACTCGGAGCCGCTGGGCAGGTGCGGTTTGAACTCGTCCGGGTCGGTGCGGGCCAGGGCCCGGTTGCGGCCGCTGAGCTGCTCGAAGATGCCGGCGAGCCGGTCCAGCATGGGGCTGAGCCGGCGCAGGCTGCTGAGCAGGCCGCGGATGAAGCCCGAGATCCGGTTGACCCATGTGGCGACCAGCGTGGTGACCTGGCCGACGACGACCGGGGTGGCGAGGCCGAGGGTGAGGCCCTCCGCGGCCAGCCACTGCGGCAGCCGGACGGCGAGCGTGCCCACGAAGTCGGCGATCAGGTCCCGCACGATGCCGCGGACCAGCGCGACGAGCAGGCCGGCCCCCTCGACCGCGGACGAGATGCCCTCCGCGGCCTTGGAGAGGCCCTCCAGGACCTGCATCTGCAGGCCGGCATGCTCCCGGTACGCGTCCCCGGACGCCCCGAACCAGCCGGAGACCTCGGTCCGGAGCAGGTCGGCGTACTCCTGCCGCGACTGTGCCGTGAAAGCGGCGACGTTGGCCCACGTGGCGGCGTGGCTCGCGACCTCGTCGGCGTTGCCCGCGAGCCAGTCGAGGGCCTCCTTGAGCGGCTTGACGTGCTCCATCAGCCAGGAGACGCCCCAGGACACGAGCGTGCCCAGCGGGTCGACGGCCAGCGACAGCATGTCGAGGCTCGCCCCGACACCGCCGAGGCTGCCGTCGACCCAGCTGTTGTTCTGGATGCCGTTGGTGATGTCGGCGGCATCCTCGACCAGGCCCAGCCCGGTGTACCACCGGGTCGAGTCCTGGACCGGCGCGACCAGCGGGCTGGTGCTCACAGCGGCAGGTCGAGCAGGGGTGCGCCGGCGCCGGTGATCCGCTCGTCCACCCGGGCGTCGGTCGCGGTGACGGACGCGGCCGCGGCGCGCAGGTTGTCCGCGGTCTCGCGCAGCGCGTCGGTCGCGTCGTTCATGGCGCTGACCGCCTGGCTGAACACGGGGTTCAGCAGGACCGGCAGGAACTGGCAGAGCTGGCCGTACGCCTCGTTGTCCATGGTGACCTCGTTGACCGCGGCGCGGGCCTGCACGACGGACTCGGCGATCCGGTCGACGCTGCCGGCATGCCGTTCGACCTCCGGCGCGGGGAACCGGACCTCGTCACCGGCCACGGTGCTCGTCGTCCTCGGGCCGGGGCGCGGGGAAGCGCTCGTCGTACGCATGGATCACGGCCCGGCCGGTCTCGGTGTCGGCGCCGACGGTGTCCTGGACCTGGGCGGCGACCTTCGCGGACAGGTCGGCCTGGGCCCGGGCGATCAGGTCCGTCAGCTCGCGGGCGAGCTCGGGGTGCGCGGTGAGGTCCAGGCGCACGATCTGACCGGTCGACCCGACGGCGACCGTGATCGAGCCGTCCCGGTTGCGGGCCTCCCCGGTCAGCTCCGCCACCCGGCGGGACAACTCCACCGCCCGCGCGGCGGATGCGTCGACACTCGTCGCCCACGAGTCCAGCCATTCCTCGGCCTCGTCGATGTTCCTCATGCAGTCCTCCCCCGATTCCCGGACGCTACTGTAGCCACGCTCAGCAGGGCCGGCGACCGGGCCTTCACCCTCGGCGCCCACCTCTGAGCACGGTCGGCGTGACGCCTCAAACGAATCGGTTTGCCGCCGGGTCTAAGTTCACAGGGGTGGCTGACATTGATCTTCACGGGGTCCGGATCCACGTGTTCGGCGAGATCGTGATCACGATCGACGGTGTCCCGGTCCCCGCCGGGCCGCCGAAACAGCGGACCCTGCTGGCGCTGCTGCTGTGCCGCCCGGGCCTGGAGCTGCCGTCCGACGAGCTGGTCGAGGCACTGTGGAGTTCCCGGGCGCCCAGCTCGGCGCGCAACAACCTGCGGACCTATGTGCACGGGCTGCGCAGGATCCTCGGTGAGGAGCTGATCAGCGGCAACGGCCGGCCCGGTTACCGCCTGCACGCCGATCGGGTGTGGATCGACACCGACCGGTTCGCCGAACTGTTGGCGACCGCGCAGCGGGCCCTCGGGCGCGACGACGCCGAGGCGGCCCGGGAGGCGCTGGCCGAGGCGGTCGCGCTGCGTCGCGGGCCCGCGTTCGGTGACGCCGCCCAGCTGGAACCGATCGAGGCCGAGGCCGCCCGGCTGGAGGAGCGGTGGCTGCTGGCCGTGGAGCAGCGCATCGGGCTCGACCAGGCCCGCGGTGCGGCGGCCGAGCTCGTCGGCGAGCTGACCTCGCTGGTGAAGCGGCATCCGTTCCGGGAGCGCTTCGTGGCCCTGCTCATGCTGGCGTTGTACCGCTCGGGGCGGCAGACCGACGCGCTCGCGGTGTACCGCGGCACCGCGACCGCGCTGGACGAGGAGCTGGGTGTGGAGCCCGGGCCGCCGCTGGCCGAGTTGCACCAGGCGATGCTGCGTCAGGATCCCCGGCTCGACCTGCCCACGCCCGTCGCGGAGACCACCGGGGCCGCCGAGGCGCCGCCGGTGGCCCGGCCGGCCGAGCTGCCGTCCGGGTCCGGGCACTTCACCGGCCGGGCCGAGCAGGGTGCCGCGCTGGACGAGGCGCTGGAGGCCGCCCGGCGGGTGGGCCGGCTGCCGGTGCTGGCCGTGGTCGGCCCGGCCGGGTCCGGCAAGACCGCGCTGGTCGTCGACTGGGCGCGGCGGCACAGCGAGGATTTCCCGGACGGGCAGATCTTCGCCGACCTGCGCGGTTTCAGTGCCACCGAGCCGGTGACCGGGACGGCCGAGGCGCTGCGCCGGCTGTTGTGGTCGCTGGGGGTCGAGGCGGACCGGGTGCCCGGCACCGTCGACGAGGCCGGGGCGCTGCTGCGCTCGCTGCTCGCGGGCAAACGCCTGCTGATGGTGCTCGACAACGTCGTCTCGCCGGCCCAGGTGGCGCCGCTGCTGCCGGGCGGTGACGGCAACGCGGTCGTGGTCACCAGCCGTAACCGGTTGTCCGGGCTGATCGCCCGGCACGGCGCCCAGCAGATCCCGCTGGCCGCGCTGACCGACCACGAGGCGTTCGCGTTGCTGGAACGGATCGTCGGGTCCGGCCGGGTGCACGCCGAGGCGGGCGCCGCCCGGGAGCTGGCCCAGCGGTGCGGACGGTGGCCGCTGGCACTGTGCATCGCCGCCGCGAACGTGGCCGAGGACCCGGAGCAGAGCCTCGCCGGCTACCTGACCCGGCACCGGGCCGGGGCGTGGGTGGACACCCTGGGGACGGCCGGGGATCCGGATCAGACGGTGATGGCGGCGTTCGACCTGTCGCTGCGCTGTCTGACCGCGGCGCAGCAACGCCTGCTGGTCCTGCTCAGCCTGGTGCCGGGGCCGACCTTCACCGCCGATGCCGCCGCCGCGCTCACCGGTGGTTCGCACGCGGATCTCGGGACGGACCTGCTGCGTCTGGTCAACGCGCATTTCGTGCAGCGTACGACCGGTGCCCGGTTCGCGTTCCACGACCTCATCCAGCAGTACGCGCGCGGTAAGGCGGCCACGATCGGGGCCGGGGACCGCGACGCCGCCCTGCACCGGTTGTACGACTTCTACGCCGACACGGCCGACGCGGCGGACCGGGTGCTGCAACCCGGTGCGCTGCGGCTGCCGGGGCGGGCCCCGGTGGTACCCGATCCCTTCGGCGGTGACGTGCGGGCCGCCCGGGCCTGGTTCACCGACGAGCTCGCCACCCTGGTCGCGGCCTGCCGGGAGGCCGGCGCGCACGGTGACGGCCCGGCCGCGATCCGGCTCGCCGACGCCGTCGGCCGGCACCTGTGGACCCAGGTCGACCTGGACACCTGGACGACGGTCGCGCAGGCCGGCGAGCGAGCCGCGGTCGCCGCCGGGGACCTGCACGGCCGGGCCGCCGCGCAGATCGCGCTCGCCCGGATCGCCGACGGGCGCTGCGACTTCACCACCGGCGTGGCCCGGTACCAGGACGCGGTGCGCCTGGCCCGCGAGGCCCGCTGGCCCGAGGCGCAGGAGGTGGCGCTCGGCTCGATCGCGGCGCTGCACGGCCAGCTCGGTGACCTCGGTGCGGCGGTCGAGCAGCTGGAGGCGGCGCTGGCGATCAGCCGGGAACGCGGTGACCGGTTGCACGAGGGCCGCACCCTGCAGCTGCTCGGCGCGTACCGGGCCGAGCAGGGTGAGCTGAAGACGGCCGCCGACCTGTTCCGGCAGGCCCTGGCCGTGGTCGAGGAGCAGGGTTCGCGGATCGGTCAGGCGATCATCCTGACCAACACCGCCGGGCTCGACCTGTTGCGCGGGGAGTACGGCGAGGCGGCCCGGCAGGCCGGACGGGCGCTGCGGATCACCGAGGAGGTCGATCACGTGTCGTGCCGGATCTCGGCGCTGGTCAACCTGTCGGCCGCCTGGCGGGGGCTCGGCATGCCGGGCACCGCGCTGCCGTACGTGCGGCAGGCGCTGGCCATCCCGGCCGGGCTGGACGCCCGCGATCTCGGTTTCGTGCTGCACGAGGCGGCCGAGGTGCACGACGCCCTGGGTGAGCGGGAGCGGGCGATCGAGTACCACCGGACCGCGTACCGGATGGCCGCGGGCGCGCAGACCCGGTCGCTGGCGCTGAGCCACGCCATCGCGCTGGCGCTGGCCGAGCACCGCTGGTCGCAGGCCGGGTTCGTGGCCACGCCCACCCCGGCCGTCCCCGATCTGCGCGCCTGTCTGGCCGAGGCGCGCCGGTACGGCTTCCGCGGTCTGGAGGGGGCCGCCCTGGGCGCACTGGCCGAGGTGAGCCGCGACCGGGGGCTGACCGACGCGGCGATCATGTATGCCGGCCAGGCGTTGCGGTTGCAGCGTGAGGCCGGCTGGTACACCGATGCCGCCCTCCTGACCGCGATCGCCGCCGGGCACGACGACTGACCGGGACGGTACCGGCGGGGCGTACATCGAGCGCACACGTCGCGTACCACGGTCGATGTACGGGACCTTCCTAGCCTCTCTCAGCAGCAGACGCCGACATGCTGCTGAAGGAGGAGCAAGTGAAGTTTTCCCGTCGTTCCCTGCTGGCGCTGGGTGCAGCTGTTCCCGCGCTCTCGCTGCTCCCGCAGCCGGGGACAGCGCTCGCCGCCCTGCCGGCCGTGAACATGGAGGCGGTCCTCAAGGCCGCCCAGTGGGATCCGGCCAAGGCGGACTCGGCTGTCACCGCCGGTGCCGGGCCCAGCGTCAAGCTGGTCGAGACCGCGCTGCGCAACCTGGGGCTGCTTGAAGCGTCCTATGTAGATGGACACTTCGGCACCCGGACGGTCACGGCGTACGCGCAGTGGCAGAAGGAGCTCGGCTACAGCGGTATCGACGCCACCGGGCTGCCGGGCAAGACGTCGCTGACGAAACTGGGTGACGGGCAGTTCACGCTGACCGGGATCGTGTCGGTCGGCGCCCGGACCACCCACCAGGGTTTCCCGGTCAACGCCCGCACCCTGGCCATGCTCAAGGCGGCGCAGGTGCGCTCCGGGCTCACGTTCGCCGTCGAGCAGGGTTCGTACTCCCCCGGCACCGATCCGACCTCGGCCGGCACCCACGACGGCGGCGGTGCCCTCGACCTCGACGCCGAGGCGCTGACCGCCGCCAAGCGCACGGCCGCGGTCACCGCGCTGCGTCAGGTCGGTTTCGCGGCCTGGCTGCGGACGCCGTCGCAGGGCGACTGGCCGATGCACATCCACGCGATCGCGATCAGTGACACCGATCTGTCGGCCTCGGCGCAGAAACAGGTCGGTTCGTACTACGAGGGCCGTAACGGCCTGGCGAACAACGCGACCGACGACGGCCCGAAGGTCTCGAAGGTCACCTACGAGGAATACCTGCGTTCCCTCTGAGAAGGAGTTCTGCTGTGAAGAGATTCAAAGCCATCGCCATCGCCGCGCTCGTCGGCGCCGGCATCGTCACCGTGGTCCCCACCGCCGCCCAGGCCGCGGGCCGCGACGGGGTCTGCGACTCCGGCGAGTTCTGCCTGTACTACAACAGCGACCAGGGCGGGTCGGTGTCCGACTTCACCGGTTCGGTCGAGGACTACGGCGACACCCAGCCGAGCTGTTACGAGTTCAAGGGCGCCGGCAACGGCAAGGGCGACTGCGTCAAGAACGACGCGGCGTCGTTCTGGAACCGCACGTCCGGCGCGGTCACCGTGTACTTCAACAGCGGCTACGCCGGCGCGGCGCAGGGTATCGCCTCGGGCGCCAAGGGCAACCTCAACGCGACGTTGAAGAACGAGAACGCGTCGCACAAGTTCGGCACCAACAGCACCGGCAACGAGAACCTGTCCTACAGCCTGTACAACGCCAGCGGCGGCAGCATCACGTGCGGCTTCGACGGGTACGTGAACACCCCGGGCCGCCACGAGGGCATCGACATCGCCCGGGGCATCGGCTCGCCGGTGCGGGCCCTGGTCTCCGGTGAGGTCATCAACCTCGTCCGGGGCGCGAACGGCAGCAGTGGGCTGTCCACCATCGCGGTCTACAACGCCACCCTGGACAAGACGGTCATCTACCTGCACAGTGACCCGCTGGACAGCCTGGCCGAGGGCGACACGATCAAGCGCGACCAGAAGATCGCCACCGAGGCCTGGCACGGGGTCAGCTCCAGCAGTGCCGCGCACACCCACGTCGAGATGCGCCTGGGCCGCCGGGAGCTCGCGGCCAAGAGCGTCAACGACTCGACGCTGGAGAACCCGAACCCGACGGCGTTCTGGAACGCGCGGGGGTACAACGTCAAATGAGGAATCTGCGAAACGCCGGCCTGGCCGTCGTCCTTCTCCTGACCTCGCTGCTCACGTTCGCGGCGGCGCCGTCGCCCGCCTCGGCTGACGTGTCCGGCAACTGCTCCGGTTCACTGATCGACACCATGGCGATCAAGTCCAGGAACGGCACGTACGGCACCTTGCGCGTCTATTACGACTCGAGCACCAAGAAGAACTGCGCCAAGGCCACCAACAACACCGGCGCCGCCCACCAGATGTCGGTGTTCGTGTTCCGCTGCAAGGTCGGCTCCTCCGGCACGCAGGCGACCTGTGACTCCCCGGACAAGGCGACCGAGAACAAGAACGTCGACACCGGGGTGTTCAGCAGCTATGCCGGCCCGGTGTACACGCTCGGGAGCTCCGCGGGCCGGTGCATCTATGCCGGCGCCGAGATGGAGGTCGGCACCGACTACGCCCGGGCCGATCTCTGGGGCCACTGCGGTTGAGCACGCCACCCACCGAACGAAAGAAGACTCCGATGATCACGCTGCGGAAGGCCTTCCTGGTCGCCGCCCTGCTCCTGAGCCCGTTGTTCGTGCTCACCGGCCCGTCGCCCGCCTCGGCGGCCACCGGCAGCTGCGACGGCACGCTGATCGACTCCGCGCCCATCAAGGCCGGCGGCAGCACCTACGGGACGCTGTACGTCTACTACAACTCCTCCACCGGCAAGAACTGTGCGAAGGCGACCAACACGACGGGCGCCAGGCGCTCGATGACGTTGTGGCTCTTCCGCTGCGCGGCGGGCACCGGCTCCACGTACGCCAGCTGTGACCCCATCGACACCCCGGACCAGGACGTGAACTTCGACGCTGACGACTACATCAGTTACGCCGGCCCCATTCACAACAAGGGGACCTCGGCAGGTCGGTGCATCTACACCGGTGTCGACATGGTGGTGGGCAACACCGTCCCCAAGGCCCGGATCGGCGGGCACTGCGGGTGACGTGAAGCGCGGGGCCCGGCCGGGAGGTGCGACTCCCGGCCGGGCCCTTGCGCGTGGCTACCGTTCCAGCGGGATCGCGACCGCACCGGGGTGGGCGGCGTTCTCGGCCTCGTCGAGCATGGCCGCGGCCACGGTGGCGCGGCTCACCCGGGCCGGGAAGAACCGTTTCGGGGCCCGGTCGAGGCCGACCGTGCGCCGGGTCGTGCTGACCGGCCCGTTCGACAGCTGCCCGGCGTGCAGGACGGTGCCGCCGGCGGCCAGGATCGCGGCGTCGGCGGTGACCTTGTCGACGAGTTTGTCGCCCATCAGGCTGAGCAGGGTACGGGTGGCGGCACCGGCCGCGCGGGCGGACGGGCCGGTGCCGAACGCGCCGAGCCAGATGATCCGGCCGGGGTGGGCCGCGACGACGGCGTGAGCTCCGGCGGTGAGCGCGCCCGGCTGGTCGCCGCTCGCGATGCCGAGGCCGGAGAGCACGATTTCCTGACCGGCCAGGGCCGCCGCGACCGAGGCGGGGTCGCGCACGTCGGCGGCCACCCGGATCAGCCGGGGCGAGTCCGGGACCGTGATCCGGGCCGGGGTGCGGGCGATCGCGGTGACGGTGTGGCCGCGTTCGAGCGCCTGGCGGGTGAGTTCGAGGCCGGTCGCGCCGGACGCGGCGAGGACGGTGAGTTCCATGATCAGAGCACCTCGAGCAATTCTGTGTGTACGCCCGCAGCGGCGGCCAGGATGTCGGTGTGCCCGGGTCGCCACGGCTGCCCGTGCCGGTCGGTCACCACGCCGCCCGCCTCGGTGACGAGCAGGACGCCCGCGGCGACGCCGATGAGATCGCATTCGTCCTGCCAGTACGCGTCGACGTGGCCGGCGGCGAGGTCCAGCAGCGGGAACGTGCTGGGCACGGTGGCGCGGACGAGCAGCACCGTGTCGAGCAGGGTGGCCACGGTGTCGCCGAACTGGCGGTTGCGGGTGCGGGGCTGGGTGGTGGTGACGATCGACGCGCCGAGGTCGGTCTTCGCCGACACGGTCAGCGGCGTGCCGTCGAGGAAGGCACCGGCGCCCCGGATCGCGGTCCAGGTGCGGTTGCCGACCGGCTGGTGGACGACCGTCAGAACCGGCACGTTGTCGCTGACGAGGGTGACGGTGACCGCCCACTGGTCCATGCCGTGCACGTAGTTGACGCCGCCCTCGATCGGGTCGACGGCCCACCATTCGCCGGGTGGCAGCGCGGTCGTCTCCCGGTCGTCACCGACCCAGCGGGCGCCGGGGCGGAGGTCGGCGAGCGCGGGTCTCAGGATGCCGGTGACGAGGTCGTCGAGGCGTCTCCCGGCCGTGGCGAGGTCCCTCTTGGAGGCCGGGCGCGCCGTTCCCGCGTACCCGTCGAGCAGTGCTTCTCCGGCCTGGAGGACGACGGCCTTGACCTGGTCGAGGAGCTTTTCCATGGTGGTCTTCTCTCAGCTCAGGGGGCGCAGGATGTCGAGGGCGGCGGCGTGCAGGCCCGGCGCGGCGGCCAGGTATCCGGTGCTGGTGATCTGCCACGGCTTGCCGTCGAGGTCGGTGACGGTCGCGCCGGCCTCCTGGGCGATGAGCACGGGGGCGATGTGCGAGCGCAGGTTGTCGAACTGCCAGAGCAGGTCGAGGCGGCCGGCGGCGACCTGGGCGAGCTGGTGGCCGACCGGGACCGACGCGCGGACGTACAGGGCGTGTTGCATCATCGCGGTGATGGCGGCGCCGGCGCGCCGCGCGGCGGCCGGGTCGCGGGTGGGCCGGGCCTGCCCGGTGACGGCCAGGGCCAGGGACATGTCGGTCTTGGTGGAGACGTGGACGGGTTCGTCGTTGAGCAGGGTGCCCTCGCCGGCGACGGCGGTGAACGTCTCGCCGGTGAGCGGGATGTGCAGGACGGCGAGGACGGGCCGCCCGTCGCGCACCAGGCTGACGCCGATGTTCCAGTCGGCCAGGCCGTAGAGCGCGTGCAGGTTGCCGCCGACCGGGTCGACGACCCACCAGTCGCCGGCCGGCATCGGGCCCTCGCCGTGTTCGTCGGTGTTCCAGCCGGAGCCGGGCAGGGCGGCGGTCAGCAGCGGTTCGAGCACCTCGGTGACCGCGTCGTCGTTGGCCTTGAGCCCGGCGGTCAGGGCCTCGGCGGTCGTGGGCCGGGTGCCGAGGGTGCGGATCCGGGTGCCCGCTTCCCGGACCGCGGCGATGGTGGTTTCGAGCAGCTCGTTGGTCATGTGTCTACCTTCGAACCACGCCACGATTAAGTCCAGTGCACTCTTGGTAAGCTAGGATTTACTTTCATGCAATTGGATCTGAATCTGCTCACCGTGCTCGACGCGCTGCTCGACGAGGGCAGCGTGCTCGGGGCGGCCGACCGGCTACGGCTGTCCTCCCCCGCGGTCAGCCGGTCGCTGGGGCGCATCCGGCGGCTGACCGGCGACGACATCCTGGTGCGCACCGGGCGCACGATGACCCCGACGCCGTACTCGCTGGCCGTGCGTGACCAGGTCGGCGAGCTCGTGCGGCAGGCTCACGACGTGCTCGCCCCCAGCCGGCAGCTCGACCTGGCCGGGCTCGACCGCACGTTCACACTGCAGGCCCACGACGCGCTCGCCACCGCGCTGGCGCCGGCACTGCTGGACGCCGTCGCCGGGCTCGCCCCCGGCGTGCGCCTGCGGTTCCTGGCCGAGCCCGCGTCCGACACCGACGACCTGCGCCACGGCCGGATCGATCTGGCCATCGGCGCGACCGCACCGGACCTGCCCGAGTTCCGGTCCGAGACGGTCGGCCACGACCGGGTGGTGGCCATCCTGCGCCGCGACCACCCGTACGCGGGCCGTCTCGACCTGACCGCCTACGCCGCGCAGCCGCACCTGCTGGTCTCGCGCCGGGGCCGGCTCACCGACCCGGTCGACGACCTGCTCGCCGCGCACGGCCTCAGCCGGCGGGTCCTCGCGTCGGTCGGCACCGCGGCCAGCGCGCTGCTCGTCATCAGCCGCAGCGATGCCGTCCTGACCGCGCCGGGGGCGACCTGGGGCCCGCTCGTCGACGCGTTCGGGTTGCGGACCGAGCCGCTGCCGTTCCCCGCGCCGGCGCCCCCGATGATCTGCAGCTGGCACCAGCGCTACGACACCGACGCCGCCCACGCCTGGCTGCGGGCCCGGGTCCGGGCCACGCTCACCGCGGTCGCCGGGATCAATGCGGGTGACCCGGCCGGGCCCGGCTGACATCCTGTCCCGCATGGACTTCACCATCGCCCCGCTGACCGGTCGCACGGAGCTGGTCGAGCAGCTCGACGGCCTGTGGCCGGCGTTCGTGACCAAGGACCCGACCGGTGCGTTCTTCTACCGGCACTACCAGGACTTCTGGCCGGAGTTCACGCTGCTGGCGGTGGACGGGGCGACCGGCCGGGTGGCGGCCAAGGCGCACTCGGTGCCGCTGTCGTTCACCGGCGACATCGGCGAGGGACTGCCCGAGAACGGCTGGGACTGGGCCATCCGTACCGCCGCACTGGACCGCCTGGCCGGCACCGGGCCGACCGTCGTGTCGGCCCTGGAGATCACGGTGCGGCCGGACCTGCGCGGGCGCGGTCTGTCCGGGCGGATGCTGGCGGCGCTGCGCGACAACGCGGCCCGACTGGGCTTCGCCGACCTGATCGCGCCGGTGCGGCCCACCGGCAAACCCGCTCAGAGCACCAGGCCGATCGACGACTACGCGTACGAGACCCGCGCCGACGGCCTGCCCGCCGACCCGTGGCTGCGGGTGCACGTGCGCGCCGGCGGCCGGATCGTCAACGTGGCGCACAGCAGCATGGTCGCGGCCGGTTCCCTGGAGCAGTGGCGGTCGTGGACCGGACTGCCGTTCGACCGGACCGGGCCGGTGGCCGTGCCCGGCGCGCTCACCCCGGTGCACTGCGACGTGGAGCAGGACCACGCGGTGTACGTGGAGCCGAACGTCTGGGTCCACCACCGGGCCTGAGCGGGCTCAGGTGAGCGCGAGCACACAGAACGCGTTGCCCTCGGGGTCGGCGAGGCACACCCACGGCACGGCGCCCTGGCCGACGTCGAGGCCGGTGGCGCCCAGGGCGTGCAGCCGGGCCACGTCCGCCGCCTGCTCGCCGGGGTGCGGGATCAGGTCGAGGTGGGCGTGGTTCCACCAGGATCGGGGGCCGGTCCTGCGCAGCAGTTCCAGATAGGGCCCGGTGCCGTCGGCGGCGCGGAACCGCGCGTGCTCGTCGGTGACTTCGAGCAGGGTCCAGTCCAGTGCCGCGTCCCAGAACCGGGCCATGGCGCGGGGATCGTCGCAGTCGACGACGACCGTGGCGATCGGGCCGGTGTCGCGGTAGACCTCGCGGGGTTCCAGCACGCAGAACACGTTGCCCTCGGGGTCGGCGAGGACGGTCCACGGCACGTCGCCCTGCCCCACGTCGGCGGGTGTCGCCCCCAGCTGTTTCAGGCGCTCGACCAGCTCCGCCTGATGGGTGAGCGAGGTGGTGGCCAGGTCGAGGTGCACCCGGTCGCGCACCGTGGCCGGGTCGGGGACGGCGATCACGTCGATCCCGATGCCGACCGGGTCGCGCCGGACGAAACCGTCCGGCAGGGCGTTGGTCGCGCCGGGCTCCGAGCCGGCGACGTGCCAGCCGAGCGCGTCCGCCCAGAACCGGGCGAGCGCCTTGTCGTCGCGTGCTTTGAAGTTCACCTGGAGAACCCGCAATGCCATGCCGGTGATCATAGTGATCAGACATTGACCATCATGAAAGCCTTTCCGGTCGTCGAGCGCGACAGCGGTGGGGTCCCCCGGAACGGCCCGGGTACGGGCTTCTAAACTTGGTCCGGCCGGCCCGGCGCGGGTGAGAGCGATCACGGACCGGTGCGGCTCGGCGCCGCCCACGAGGGGATACCGTGCTCCAGGTGTCATCCGCCGGACGCGCGGTGGGGTCTCGGGAATGTGATCGTGGGGAGCGGATCGTGAGTCAGAACGTACCGGTGTCGTCGGCGGGGGTCGCCGCCCAGGCGGGCCGGAGGCGTACGTTCGCGGTGATCTCGCACCCGGACGCCGGCAAGTCGACGATGACCGAGGCGCTGGCGCTGCACGCGCGGGTGATCGGGCAGGCCGGCGCCGTGCACGGCAAGGGTGACCGCCGGGGTGTGGTCTCCGACTGGATGGCGATGGAACAGCAGCGGGGCATCTCGGTGACCTCGGCGGCGTTGCAGTTCTCCTACCGCGACACCGTGATCAACCTGCTGGACACGCCCGGGCACGCCGACTTCTCCGAGGACACCTACCGGGTGCTGACCGCGGTGGACAGCGCGGTGATGCTGCTGGACGCGGCCAAGGGCCTGGAGCCGCAGACGCTGAAGCTGTTCGAGGTGTGCCGGCAGCGCAACATCCCGGTACTGACGTTCATCAACAAGTGGGACCGGCCAGGCCAGGACGCGCTCGCGCTGCTGGACGAGATCGAGGAGAAGACCGGGCTGAAGCCGACGCCGCTGACGTGGCCGGTGGGCATCGCCGGACACTTCCAGGGTGTGATCGACCGCCGCACCGGGGTGTTCACCCGCATGCAGCGCTCCCCCGGCGGCGCCGACCTGGCCATCGAGGAGGAGATGGACGCGGCGCGGGCCGCGGAGCAGTTCGGGGCGGACTGGGAGACCGCCGCCGAGGAGCTGGAACTCCTCACGATGACCGAGGCCGACCACGACCAGAAGACGTTCCTGGGGGCCACCAGCACGCCGGTGCTGTTCGGTGCGGCGGTCGCCAACCTCGGGGTCCGGCAGCTGCTGAACCTGCTGGTGGAGCTGGCGCCGCCGCCGTCCGCCCGGCCCACCGTGGCCGGCCCGGAACAGCCGGTCGACGGCGCGTTCTCCGGGTTCGTGTTCAAGATCCAGGCGAACATGAACAAGTCGCACCGGGACCAGGTCGCGTTCATGCGGATCTGTTCCGGCCGGTTCGAGCGCGGCATGATCGTGACGCACGCCGGCACCGGCCGGCCGTTCACCACCAAGTACGCCCAGCAGATCTTCGGACAGGGCCGCGACACCATCGACGAGGCGTTCCCCGGCGACGTGGTGGGCCTGGTGAACGCCACCACGCTCGGGATCGGTGACACGCTGTACACGACGACGCCGGTGCAGTACCCGCCGTTGCCGTCGTTCCCGCCGGAACACTTCGCGGTCGTGCGGACCTCCGACACGTCGGCGTTCAAGCGTTTCCGGCGGGGTATCGAGCAGCTCGACGGCGAGGGCGTGGTCCAGGTGCTGCGCTCGGACCAGCGTGGCGACCAGGCGCCGGTGCTGGCCGCGGTGGGACCGATGCAGTTCGAGGTCGCGACGTACCGCCTCGAGGCCGAGTTCGGTGTGCACGTGCAGCTGGACCACCTGCCGTACGAGATCGCGGCGCGCACCGACCCGGAGGCCCGCGAGGTGCTGCGGACCGAGGCGAACGTCGAGGTCATGACGCGGGTCCGCGACGACGCCCTGCTCGCGGTGTTCCCGCACCGCTGGCGGCTGCGCTCGGTGGCCGGCCGCTATCCCGACCTGCGTCTCGACGTATAGCTAGAACACCGCCAGGGGGTTGACCGGCAGGCCGGTCGTCCCGGCGATGCGCGGCGCGGCGACGACGAACTGGAACGTCCACCGGTGCAGGCGTTCGCAGGTGGCGGCCAGGGCCCGCAGGTCGGGGCCGTCGATCAGCGGGATCGCCAGCCGGCCCAGCGCCAGCCGGTGCAGGGCGCCCGGCAGCTCCCCCGGCAGGGGTGGCCGGGCGTCGCCGACGTCGCCGGCGTACACCGCGATCCCCCGCTCGTGCATCCACCGGACCGCGCCGGCGGTGATGCCCGGCAGGGCCTGGTCACCGTCGGTGACCCGGTCCCAGCCGCCCCGCACCACCAGCGCGTCGCCGGGCAGCACCCGCACGCCGGCACGGGCCGCCGCCGCGTCCAGGTCGGCGGCGGTGACCGGGTGGGCCGGGGCGAGCCGGGCGCCCGGGGCCAGGTCGAGCAGGACCCCGCGGGTGACGATCCCGTCGGCGTAGACGTCGGCGGCGCCGTGCCGCACGCCGGTGGGGCCCGCGGTCCCGGTCACGTCGAGGCCCGGGTACACCCGGCCGCCCTCGGCCCAGTGCCCGAGCCCGTCGAGGTGGGTGACCTCGGCGTGGTGGGTGGTCAGCACCATCACCTCGGCCAGCGCGGGAGCGCCGAAACCGGTGAACATCATGACGGTCTGCACCGCGGTCGTCGACGCGGTGGCAGGCGCCATCGGGCCGCCGGTCAGCGGGAACGGTGTGGTGACCCGGGCCATCGACACGCTCAGGCCGGTGCGGGCCTCGGCGGCGGCGCGGGCGCGGACCTCGTCGGTGACGAGGTTGACCGCGCCCCGTTCGTCGTCGGCACCCCAGCGGCCCCAGTTGTCGGGAAAGTCGTCTGCTGCAGTCATGCCCCGATCGTCGTCGCGACGGCCGGCGACCGGCAGCCCACGCGGTGCCCACCTGCTGCCCAACCTGCTGGGAACCGCTGATTAGAGTCGATGGGTGACGTCACTGGGGCAGAGGCTGCGGGAGCTGCGGCGCCGGTCGTTCGCGGGCCGTGACGACGAGGTCGCGGTGTTCCGCGACGCGCTGGGCGCGCCCGGCGTGATCTTCGTCCACGGCGCCGGCGGGGTGGGCAAGAGCGCGCTGCTCGACGTCTTCGCCGACCTGGCCACCGAGAAGGGCCTCGATCCGGTCCGGGTCGCCGCCCGGCACCTGGCGCTGGCCCGCGAGGCGCTGCCGGCGCCGGCCGGCGACCTCCTGCTGATCGACACGTACGAACTCCTGGAACCCCTCGACGACTGGATCCGCGAGCACTATCTGCCGTCGCTGCCGGCGACCTGCCTGGTGGTGATCGCCGGCCGGCGCGGTCCCGGAGCCCGGTGGCGCTCGGACCCGGCCTGGCGTGACCTGATGCGGGTCGTCGAGCTCGGCAACCTGTCACCCGGACAGGCGCGCGCCTACCTGGGCACCCAGGGCGTCGGCGAGCCGTTGCACGAGCGGCTGGTACGGATCAGCCGGGGCCATCCGCTCACCCTGTCGATGCTGGTGGACGCCGTGCGGCGCGGGGCCGTGCCGCGGAGCCTGGACGACCTGCCCGACGTGGTGGGCGCGCTGCTGGCCCGGATGATCGAGCGGGTGCCGGGCCCGCGGCACCGCACCGCGCTGGAGGTGTGCGCGCTGGCGCTGGTCACCACCGAGGACCTGCTGCGCACGATGATCGGCGGGGACGCCGGCGAGCTGTTCGGGTGGCTCCGGGAGCAGGTGTTCGTCGACGAGTCCCGGCACGGGTTGTACCCGCACGATGTGGTCCGCGACGCGATCACCGCCGATCTGCGCTGGCGGGACCCGGCCCGGTACGCCGATCTGTACCGCCGCAAACTCGCCGCGTTCCGTGATCAGATCCGCGCGATGGACGACGTACGGGAGCAGTTGTCTCTGGTCGTGTCGACCGTCGTGCTCAACGGTGCCCGGTCCCGGCACGCCGCACTGGGTTCACTGCCGCCGGCGATGGGGGCGTATGCCGACGGGCTGCGCGAGGCCGACCGGGCGCCGATCGTCGCGATGACCGAACGGTGGCAGGGCCGGGAGCGGGCCGAGCTGGTGGCCGTCTGGCTGCGGCGGCGGCCCGAGGGGTTCCGGGTCTTCCGCGCCGGGGACGGTGAGCTGCGTAATTATGCCGCGTGCCTGGAGCTGACCGGGGCGGATCTCGGGGTGGATCCGGGCACCGACGCGATGTGGCACCACGTGGTGGCGGACGGTCCGCCGCGGCCGGGTGAGCGGGTCCGGGTCTGGCGTTTCTTCCTCGACCGCGACCACGGGCAGGCCCCGTCGCCGTCGCTGACGTTGTTCGTCGCCGCTCAGATGCTGGACATCATCCTGATCCGCGACGACACGGCATGGAGCCTGGTGGCCGCGTTCGACGACGCCGAGCGGTGGGCGCCCGCCATGGCGTCACTGGACTTCCGGCCGGCTCCCGGCGCCGGTCCCGGGGTGTTCGCCCATGACTGGCGGCGCACCGGTGCCGAGGAGTGGACGGATCTGCTGCATGCCCGGCAGGTGGGTGCGCCGGTGCGGCCCGCGGGGCTGTCGCGGCCGGAGTTCGCCGACGCGGTCCGGGCGGCCCTGCGCACGCCGGGGCGGCTGGCGGCGAACCCGCTGGTGCGCTCGCGGATGGTCGAGCGGCACGGGGGTGCGCCCGCCGAGGCGCTGCGGGAACTGCTCGACGAGGCTGTTGCCACGCTCACGCCGGCGTTGCGGGAGCTGATCACCCGTACGTTCCTGGGCGCCGGCCTTCCCCAGGAGCGGGTGGCGGCGTCGCTGCACCTGTCGTTCAACACCTATCGGCGGCACCGGGACAAGGCGGTCGGGCAGCTGCTCGAGCTGCTGTGGGAGCGGGAGACGCTCAGCGGGGTGCGCTGAGGGTCAGCAGCGCGATGTCGACGGAGGCCTGGAGGTCGTCGCAGGTCGCGCCGGACGCGGCGTGCACGGCGTGGCCCGCGCTGAGCGCCATCGCGAAGCGGGCCAGGGCCCGGGCGTCCATGCCGCCGGGGAGGTCGTCCGCGCGGGACAGCCGTTGTTCCAGGGCGTCCTCGGTAGCGGCCCGGGCGGCGGCCAGGACCTCGGTGATGGCGGCGTTCTCCGGTGCGCAGGCCAGGCCGCCCTGGATGGTGAGGCAGCCCGGCGGGTGGGTCGCGGCGGTGAGGCCGGCGGCGCTGGAGCGCAGGAAGGCTTCGATCGCGGCGTACGTGGTGGGCCGGTCGAGGGCGGCGCGGACCTCGGCGATCCGCTTGTCGTGGTATCGCGCCAGGACGCGCTGGAACAGCTGTTCCTTGCTGCCGAACGTGGCATACAGGCTGGGCCGGTTGATGCCCATCGCGGCGGTGAGGGCGGTGAGCGACGCGCCGTCGTAGCCGTGCCGCCAGAAGACCTCGGTGGCGCGGTCGAGGACGGTGTCCTCGTCGAAGGCCCGGGGTCGTCCGGTGGCCGGCGGGTCGGTACGCATGATCACCACTCTACCGCTTGGTACAAAAGGTGACCCGGGTCACCAACCGATCGGTACAAAACTTGCTACGGTGAGCCTCCGACCGATCGGTACAAAAGGAGACCCATGACCGTCACCCTGATCACCGGCGCGAACAAGGGCATCGGCTTCGAGACCGCCAGGCAGCTCGTCGAGCTGGGCCACACCGTCTACCTCGGCGCCCGCGACCCGGACCTCGGCCAGAAGGCCGCGGCGGAGATCGGCGCGCACTTCGTGCGGCTCGACGTGACCGACGACGCGTCGGTGCGGGCCGCCCTGGCCACCGTGGACGCCGCCGAGGGCCGGCTCGACGTCCTGGTGAACAACGCCGGCATCCTCGGCGCCGGCCCCATCGACGGCCCGACCGCGCTCCAGGTCTTCGACACCAACGCGGTCGGCGTCGTCCGGGTCACCGAGGCGGCCCTGCCCCTGCTGCGCCGGGCCACCGACCCCCGGGTGGTCACCGTGTCGAGCAGCCTGGGGTCCTTCTGGGCGGTCACCAACCCCGACCGCCCGGAGTACGGCCTGCCGCTCGCGTTGTACGCGGCGTCCAAGTCGGCGGCCACCATGCTGACCGTGCAGTACGCCAAGGCCCACCCGGACATCACGTTCACCGCCCTCGAGCCGGGCGCGACCGCCACCGACATGACCGCCGCGTTCGGCATCGGGCGCTCCCCGGTGGACAGCGCCCGGACCGTCGTCCAGCTGGCCACCGCCGGCGCGGGCGGCCCGAGCGGCACCCTGCGGGACGAGCACGGCGTCCTGAACTGGTGAATCAGGCCGGGACGACGCCGTACACCGTGCCGTGCCTCTCGTAGAGCGCCTTGAGACTGTCGGCGTCGGCGGGCGCCTCGTACACGGCCCGGCGGACGCCCGCGTCCTTGAGGTCCAGACCGATGAGGACCTGCTGGTCGCCGGCCTTCTTCTCGATCCCCAGCGCGAGGATCCGCTCGAAACGGTCCGCGTGGTGGTCGGCGTACTCGGCCAGCGCCCTCAGTTTCGGTGACGCGTCGCCGAGATGGGCGCCGTGCGGGTCGATGATCGAGGCGCGGAGCGTCCCGGCGGTGTCCCGCCGGACGACGATGACGTCCGGCTGCACCGACTTCCACGCCGTGCCGTCGCGGTAGGGCACGCGCAGGGAGTTCTCCCCGGCCGCCGACGGATTGCGGTACCAGCCCACGATGCCGGTGTCCGGGCCGGTCTCCTGGGCGATGACCGCCCGCTCCCACCGGTTCAGCTTCACGTCGAGCGGATACCTGCCGTCCGGGTCGGACAGGACGTGCCGCCGCGCGGTCGGCAGCGGCACCCGGTCGGTGTCGACCGTGTCGGCCTGCTCCTCGGTCCTGATCCGGATCGGTACGGGCTCCGGCTCGCGGGCCATCTGCCGGATCGCCTCGTACGTGGGCCTGCGCGCGTCGGGCAGCGCGTCGATCCCGCCGGCCTTCGTGGTCAGCCAGTACCGCACCAGCGTGTCCGCGGCGTTCTCCACCGCCTCGGGCACGCTCGGTTCACCGTCGGGTGTCTCGATGAGTCCCAGCGCCGCGACCTGCGCACGGAGGCCGGTGATGTCGACCTGACCGGGGTCCTCGCCGTCGGCGTACGCGGCGGTGATCGCGGCCTGGGCGTTGCGGGACAGGTAGCGGTTGACCACCGCCGCCGACAGCATGCGCCGCACGTGCCGCAGCGCGTCGTCGACGGTGGCCGCGTCCGCGTCGCGCTGCGTGCTCGTGTAGCCGACCGCCGTGGCACCCCGCTCGGCGGTGATCCGGCGGACGTCGGCGGTACGGATGTCGTGGGCCTTGGCCTCCACCAGGCCGGCGTGGCGGGTGGCGAGCGTGTCGAGCACGCCCCAGAACATCTCGTGCGCTTCCTTGTCGGCGTTCGGGACGAGGCCGTCCTGCCCGAACGCCTGTGAGGCCTTGAGCAGCCGTTTGATCGGCCGTGGGACCGCCGTCGGCCGGGCATACGACGGGAGGCTCTCGATCAGGGCCCGTACCTCGCCGGGAACGTCCGGGTTCCAGCCCAGCAGCACCGGGCGCAGCAGCACCCGCGGGATAGCGGGGCCGGACGGCCCGTTCCCGGGCTCCCGCATGCCCATGATCTCCTCGGCCACGATCTTGGCGGTGGCCGCGTCGAAGCGGGGCAGATAACAGGCGGCCGCGTTGAGGCGGTCGTCGCTGGTGCTCTGCGCGAGCGGGGTGCGCACCATGCGGCCCAGCAGCTGGGTCACGTACGTGTGGTCCTTGCCCGGGCGCAGCGACACGAGCACCTCGGCGCGGGGGCAGTCCCAGCCGGTGGAGATCGCGTCCTTGGCCAGCAGCACCCGGACGCGTTCGTCGTGCTGCACGTCCTGGGGCGCGACGCGGGGGATCTTATACGCGCCGATCTCGAGGGTGGCGCGGTCGCCGAGCACGTGGGCCACGCCGTCGGCGGGCAGGTCGGGCCAGTGTCCGCGGATCGTCTCGAGGACCCGCAGGATCGACGCGTTCTCGTCCTGCCGGCCCTTCTCGGTGTTCCGCTCGCCCTCGGCCTTGTTCGGGATCTGGACGACGAGCAGCGGCACGACCGGCTTCTCCAGCCCCTCACGCCCGGCGTACGCGTCCCAGCGCTCGCAGACCCGGACGAAGTCGAGTGTGGCGTCGCGCACCATCGCTGTCTCGAAGTCGCCCGGCTCGTCGGGGATGTCGAGGGTCAGCGCGTTCTTCAGCAGCCCGGAGTCCTGGACCGCGACCGGGTCGATGGTGATGTTCGGGAGCTTGGCCCGGATGTCGGCGGTCCGGGCCATCGCCTCGTCGAAGCGCCTGACGGTGGCGGAGATACCCCACACGATCGGGGCCGGCGGGTTCGCGCCGTTGCCGTTGATGATCTTCTGGACGATCGTGCGTTCGTCCCGGCTGGGCGCCTTCATGCCCTCGTGCGCCTCGTCGAGCACGAGGTACAACGTCTTCGCCGGGTCGCCGACGGTGTTGGCCAGCAGCTGCCAGAACGTCACCTGACGGGCGTCGGTGTGCTTGACGAAGTCCGCGTTCCTGCCCAGCTTGTCGGGGTTGATGAAGTACACGGTGCCGGACTGCAGCGAGTCCTCGGGGAACGTCTTGTCCAGGAGCACGAGGTCACCCGGCGGGATCCGGTCGGCGCACTCGATGAACCGGCCCCGGGTCTGCTCGTTGAGCGCCGGGTCCTTGCTGATCCAGAGCACGACCGCGGTCCGGTCCGCCTCGACGTCGAACTCGTCGGAGCCGTGCAGCAGCGCCTCGATGGCCGTCGCGGCGATGACGGTCTTGCCGGAGCCGGTGGTCGCCGACAACGCGAACGCGGTGCGGTCGCCGTCCTCGTGCCAGTCGCGCCGGCCCCGGCCGAGCGCCTTCAGGATCTGCCTGACGGCCTCGGACTGGTACTCCTTCAGCGTGAACCGCATGATCCGGTCACACCCTCTCCGTGTTGATCTGCAGCGTGCGCAGGTACGACTCGTACAGGCGGACCGGGACGACGCCGGCGGGCAGCTGGGACGCGACGGCCTGGTACTGGGTCTCGTCGTCGGTGACGACGAACGCGTACCGCAGGTTCCCGGCCTTCTCGACGGCGGCGAGGAAAGCGCGGGTCGCGTCGATGTCGAACAGCACCGCGTAGGTGTCGGCGACGTCGTAGGTGCCGGTCGGCAGGTCGATGCGCCGGCCCTCGGCGCCGGCCCGCAGCCACAGCAGCGGCGCGACGGCCTCGAACGCGAGGTGCAGCTCGATGAGCGCCGGGTTCTGATACGTCAGCCGGAAGAACTCGATGTTCGCCGTGGTCGCCACGCTCCGGAGGCGGGGCACCGTGATGTCCTCGCAGACGCCCCGGGCCTCCCACTCCGGGTCGCCGGGACGCAGGCCCTTGCGGCGCAGCTCGGCGGCGACCTTCTCGTTGACCTCGTTGTTGGTGACCACGATCGCCCGCCGGCGCCCGTCGTCCTCGGCGTTCATCGCCATCACGGCGTGCGCGGTCGTCCCGGAGCCACCGAAGAAGTCGAGGATCACCGCGTCGGGCGCGTTGTTGGCCCAGCGGATCAGCTGCTTGATGAGCCGGATCGGCTTCTTGCCGTTGGCGAACGCGACACCGCCCTCCTTGGCGACGTTGCCCATGTCCTGGTGGAAACCCTTCCACAGATCACCGCGGATCACCGTACGGCCGAAGCGTGGCTTGTAGTCGTCGGAGGTCCGGTAGTTCAGCGCCAGCGGCATGAGCGACTGCAGGTTGCCGTTGGCGAGCGTGGTGAGCAGGTAGGTGCGGTGGTCCGCCTCGAACGTCGTCCAGTGGCCGGGTGCGGTGGACCGCCCGGCGGCCGACACCGGCGGCCGGTCGACCCGGGCGATCCGGCTCAGGTTGCCGGTGATGAAGGCCCGCGCGACCTCCGAGACGGCCAGCAGCCGGTCCATGGCGGTGACGCTGAACGAGCCACGCGCGAGCAGCCCGGCCCGGTCGATCTCGGCGGCCACCTCGTCGTCGGCCAGCATCTTCTCCACCAGGGAGCCGAGCGTGCCGTCCTCGTTGAGCCAGACCGTGTAATGCGTGTCGTACAGGTTGATGCCGTCGAGCAGCGGGGTGTGCTTGACCTGGTCGAACGCCGCCGATCGGCGGTAGATGTGCACGAACTCGACGTTCTTGACGATCGTGCCCTGCTGCGCGTTGACCGTCTTCGGGCCGGAGGTGGTGGACATCTCGACGGCCAGCGTGTCGACGAAGTTGTCCTCGCCGAAGACCTGGTCCAGCAGCATGCGCAGCCGGTGCTGCTCGGCGTCGTCGATGCTCACGAACAGCACGCCGGTGTCGCGCAGCAGCTTCCTGGCCAGGCGCAGGCGGCGTTCCATGAAGGCGAGCCACTTGCTGTGCTTGTAGGCGTCGTCGCCGTCGACGTAGTTGTCGTTGTACAGCCAGGAGGACTTGCCGCCGGTGTTGTAGGGCGGGTCGATGTAGAGCACGTCGACGGTGCCCTGGTGGGCGAAGAGGAGAGCTTCGAGCGCGTGGAAGTTCTCGCCGTTGATGACGACGTGCGCCGGGGTGTCCCCGCCGTTGCCGACCCGTTCCATCAGCTCCAGGCCGGGGTAGACCGGATCCCGGAAGTCGGCCAGATAGACGAGGTCCTCGACGGCCCGGCTGGTCTCCTCCCTGGTCCGGGGATCGACAAGGTCGGCGACCCGCGCACCCTTGGCCCCGCTGACCCGGGTGACCGTCCAGGTCGCGTCCGACTCCACGCCTGTCCTGCCGCGGGGCGGGAGGAACCGCACCTTGTCCCCCGCGGCGATGCGCCGGTTCGCCAGCGTGACAGCCTCGGGGAGGTGCCGCTCGAAGACCAGCCCGAACTCCCGGCGCCGGGTGATCGCCTCGAGCTGCTTGCGCAGCTCCCGGGCGAGTGCCGGATCGGTCACCTCGACACGCTTGACGAGGGCGTTCAGTTCGTTGCTCACGGGTCCCCTGATCCTGCTCGGCGGTGCCCTGCATCCTGCCGCACGCGCAGGTGGGACCGGCACTCGCCCCGCCGCCGGGAACGGCCTCGCGCAGGCTCAGACCGCGCTGGCCGGGACCTTCTTCTTCGTCAGCGCGCCGGGCCAGGCACCGGCCGGGGAGTTCTCCAGTTTGCGGCCCTCCCCCACGCTCTTCGAGACGAGACCGGCGGCCTGCAGCACCAGGCCGGCGTTACGGGCGTCGAGGTTGCGCCACAGCGCGCCGCCGGCGAACGTGAACGCGCCGGTGGCCTGCAGCAGACCGCCCCACATCTTGGCCGGGTTGACCTTGCCGTCGTGCACGCCCTTGACCACCTCGCTGGCGAAGTCGCCGGCCCCGCTGCCGGCCGCGAACCACAGAGCCGCCTTGAGCAGCTGGGAGCCGGTGGTGCCGGAGGCGAGCGCCGACGAGGTCAGCATCTTCGCGAGCTCCGGCTCACTGAGGAACGCACCGGCCGCGAGCGCCGGCGCGACCGAGGCGGCGAACGCGCCGGCGGCCTTCGCGATGTCACTGTCGGGCAGGCTGTTCCAGGGGGTGCTGCCCTTCTCGAACTTCCAGCCCTCCCCCGCGCTCTTGATCAGCAGGCCGGCACTCTGCGACATCATCCCGCCGGCCCGCAGCCCGGGGACACCGAGCCCGGTCCCGGCCGCGGCGGCGGCCAGCCCGCCGAACGCCAGCACCCCACCGATCACCTTGGGCCAGTTGACGACGTCGTACCCGGTCGCCGACCGATGCCCCTTGAGCAGCTCACTCACGGCGTCCCCGGCCGCGGTCAGACTGGATCCACCGGTGGCCCCCGCCATCAGTCCCAGCGACGGCGAGGCATTGTTGGCCAACCCGGTGAACGGCCCGGCGGTGGCCAGCCCGGCCCCGGTCATCTTCGCCTCGTCCCCGTCCACGACCCGCCGGAACCGGCTCGGCCCCGCGGCGGCTTCCTCCCCGACCGCCGCCGGCTCCGGGCTGGGCGGCGGGCTGGGTGGCGGCGTCAGGGTGGCCAGGAGCTGCGCGGGGTCGATCGACACGTCGGACTGGCTCTCCAGGCTCTGCCGGGCGACCTCGGCCACGTCGGCCAGGGTGGTAGCGCCGACCTCCTCCTGCGACCGGCCGTCCTCGGCGTCGAAGAACACGTCGCTGTCCGGCGCCGATACGGCCGACAGCTGCGAGCGAGCGTCGAAGAAGTCGTCCCCGTCCACGGTCGTCGCCTCATCGGCCCGCTGGATGACATCCCGGCCGACCAGCGCCCCGACGCCCGCGTTACCGATCTGCCGCTGCAACGCCAGGAACGCCTCGACCTCGCCGGGCAGCCGGCCGCCGGTCGGCGAACCGGACCGGGACCCCCGGGTCCCGGCCCCCGGACGGACATGGCTCTGGCGCGTCACAACGGGCTCCTCGCGTCGGTTCCGGTGCGAGAAGGACGCTAAGGGTCCCACGTGGACGCCAGGTGAACGTCTCGGAAATGGCGAACCGCCCGAGGAATTGCCCGGGCGGTTCGTGTCATCCGTTCAGCGCGTGACGGGCGAGGTCAGCCGAAATTCACCAGTTCGGGCTGACGGTAGGGAATGTCGCCCTGGACGAAGGCCCGGCGCAACCCCGCCTTCACCGTTGCCCGGTCGGTCTCGGACATGTCGAGCCTCAGGACGACGTTGCGGTCCGGGAAGCTCAGCACCTCGCGGGCCGCCTCGGTGAAGACCAGTTCCACCGAGGCGTCCGACCAGATCACCCGTTCGATGCCCCCGTAGTTGGTGCCGTGACCGGCGGTGACCACGCAGTAGGGCACCGCGCCGGTCGCCGGGTCACCGTAGATCCCACCGACGGTCCGCTGGACCTCGAGGCCCTCGACCTCCGACCCGTTTTCCCGGAAGAGAGCCAGCGAATAGAAATCTCCATGGGTGGTGAGCTCTTCTTCCTGCAACTCTTCGATTGAGAGCTCCATCGCATATTCCTTAATCGCTACGGCCAGGTTCCGCCGGGGCCATGGTAAATGATGTCGGCACCCATGTCATTGATGAACTCCGTCATCATGTTCTTGCAACGACCGCAGGGGTCCTTGCCACCCCAGAGATTCAGCACGTCGCCTTCTTCGATCTTGACGTCGGCGTGCAGCCCGAAGTACGGGTCGTTCGGAATGTTGTGCTTGGAGGGCAGACCGAACATCCGCATCAGGCGGTTCTCCGTGTTGACCACGGCCTGCCTGTTCCAGCCGCCGTCGATGCTGGCCTCCTCCGGGGTGGTGTTACCGCTCCAGAGGCTTCCGGCGACCTTGCTGTTGCCGTCCTTGTCCACCAGTTCATAGGTGAGCCGGTGGCCGGCGTCCTTCGGGGCCGTCCATTTGCCACTCTTGTCAGGCGCGATCGAGCAGCTGTCGTTGTGGACGAAGAGCGGTTTACTGCCGGCGAGCGCGTAGTACGTATGGACATTGCTGACCGTGAGGTTGTGGACGGTCGCGCGGCTGGCGGTCCACCGCTTGATCGCGCTGATCTGGACGTACGTTCCGGCGCTGGTGCGCAGCCACTGACCGGATCGCAGATCCGTGGCGTCGGCCCAGTCGCCGAGCTCGGCCACCCAGAAGGGGTGACCGGAGGTCGCCGTGACATCCGCCGTGCCCGAGCCCCGTGCACCGTCGGTGTCGACGGTGATCTTCACCAGATGCTTGACGCCCTGGCCCTTGATGGTGGCGGAGACGGTCTCTACGCGGGTCTTCCCCGTCTCCGGGTCGGTCGTCCTGACCTTGTCGCCGAGCCTGACCTCTTCGATCGGCTTGGTGGAGCCGTCGGCCATGAGGACCTTGGTGCCGGGGACGAAGCTGTTGCAGCTGCCGCTGGCGCCGCTGTCACCACCGCCACCACCACTTTTGCCGCCACCGCTCTTACCGCTGTCGCCTCCACCGCTCGAGCCGCCGTTGCTGCGCTGGGAACCGCCGGACGATCCACCGGGCTTGCTCGCTCCGGAACTGCCGGCACCCTTGCTCGCGGGAGCCGACGATCCCTTCGGGTTGGCCCTGGCCTGTGCCTGCTTCTGGACCGGGTTACCGGTCTTCTTGGTCGCGTCCGCGGCCCGGGCGCTCGTCGTCTTGAGCCGGTCCGCGGCCTTCTTCTGAGCGGCCTGTGCGGCCTTCTTGGCCCGGGCGATCGCCGCCTTCTTGGCGTTGACCGCAGCCGTCTCCGCGGCCTTGGCCACCGCGAGGACCAGTTCGGCGGCCTTCTTAGCGGTACGCCAGGCCTGGATCGCGGCGATGGTGCGGTCGATGGCTCTCAGCACCGCCGGGATCTTGCCGAGCTTCGCCCAGGGGATCGCCCCGATGATGAGGCTTCCACAGGCCCACATGTCACCGCCGAAGCAGTTGATGGCGTCCGTGATGCCGATGAAGTCCTGCAGCATCGACCAAGCCGCGGACAGGATCACCGACGTGAGCGAGCGGCCCATGTTCGCCTGGGCCTGGGAGACCTGTGCCGCGGACAACCCCGCGCCGGCCAGTGCGGCGGCCATCTCCGAGGCGGTCAACGCCACCGACATACCCGACGGGTCGGACAGCGTCGACGGGTTGTTGTGGGCGTAGGCGTACCCGTTGGACTGCATCGGATCCGACAGGTCGACGACGGGGTCGGCGGAGAGGAACCTGCCTACCGCGGGGTCGTACAGGCGCGCCCCGAGCTGGGTGTAACCGGACGCGTCGTCGCGGGAGGCGCCGAGGAAGCCGGCGTTCGTCTGCATGTTGACACCCAGCGGGGCGGCACCCCGCTGGTTGCCGAACGGGTCCTGCTTGCGGAGCCGCACCGTCATGCCACCGCTGAGCTGCACCTCGGCGTACGGGCTGCCCTGGTGATCGCCGACCAGCGCGACCACGCCGGTCGAACCGGTTCCGTAGGCGTATCGCATCACCGCGCCGCCAGGGGCGGCGTAGGTGCGCTGGACGTTGACCAGCACACCGCCCTTCTGCACGGTGATCTGGGCCTCACCCAGCATCAGCGTCGCCTGGCGTCCCTGGATGCTGAGCAGCTGCGTTCCGGAGGCGCCGTAGATGTAGCGGGTCTCGTTCTGCCCCTCCCAGCGCTGGGCCGCGGCGGTGTTGTCGCATGCCGCCAGCACGATCAGCGTGGAGTTCGCGGTGGCCGCGTCCTTGACCGCGACGCACAGGCCCGACGCCGTGTGGGTGAGCTGGCCGGCGGTGGTCCGCTGCAGTCGCTGGGCGGTGCCGCCGTCGCACTTCTGCAGCTGGAGGGCCGAGCCCGCGGTGTTGGCGGCGGGCTGCAGGCACCAGGTGTCGTAGCCGACCATGGTGCCGAGGTTGACGTTCGCCTGGCCCGGGACCTGCTTGAACGACCACTTCTGCGCGATGGAGCCGTTGCAGCCGTACAGCTGGATGGCGGTACCGGCGACGGCCAGACCGCTCTTGAGGTCGATGCACTTGTCGGCCAGGCCGACGTACGGCGTCTTGCCGTTGGTGCCCTGCCCCGAGATCCGTTCGACCTTGCCGTCCGCGGTCCAGGCCAGTTCCTGCTTGTCACCGGTCTGGAGCGACGTGACGGTCTTGGTCTCACCGGTCAGCTCGTAGAGCCGCTCCGCCTCGGCGGTGACCGCGGCACCGGCCGGGGTGACGTACTTCTTGGTCACCTTGCTCAGGGTGTGCGGCTGGCTGCCGTCCGCCTTGCCATAGGTGTATGTGCTGGTGCTGTCCTTGGTGGCGGTTCCGGTGAGGTCCTTCTCGACCAGCTTGGTGCGGTTGCCGAGAAGGTCGTACTCATATTCCTGCCAGTAGCCCGCGTTGTCGGTGCCGGCCGCCACGTTCGGCGTGCCGTCCGCGTTGACCGGGCCGGCCGCGCAGGACTCCTGGTCCTTCGCGGTCCATGCCTTCTTGAGCTGGCCGAGCGGATCGTGCGTGAAGCACTGCCGTTCCTGGATGCCGGTGGACCGCTCACGGATCGACGTGACATTGCCGGCGTTGTCGTAGGTGTAGGCCCGGTTGGAGACGAGGTTGCCGCCGACGAGGGCCTTGTCCGTCGAGTTCTCGCGGTAGGCCTGCTGCTCGGTGAGTGCGCCGCTGGCCTCGTCGTACGAGGTGAGTGCCCACACCCGGTACGGCTGGGCTCCCAGGGTGGAGCGCACCACCTGCCCGTACGGCGAGTAGGTGGTCTCCGAGCCGTACCAGTCCTTGCCGGACAGCGAGAGCGGCAACCCGTCCTTGGTGTAGCGGACGACCAGCTTCTCGGCGGGGAACGAGCCGACGGCGGGCAGGGACTGGGTCTCCGGCAGGCCGGTGTCGGTGTACGTGTACCCGTACGTGTAGGAGCTCTTCAGGCCCCAGGTGTCCGCGATGGTCTGCGGCAGGGTGAGCGTGGTCGACGTCGGCTGGTAGTCGGTGGTGTAGCCGCCGACGGTCTGGGTGTATGGCAGACCGTCGGTGTAGCGGGTCGCCGAGGCGGGCAGGCCCTTGCCACCGGCGACCGTGTCGTAGGTGTACTCGCCGAGAACGGCTCCGGTGCTACCGCCGATACGCTGGCGGATCGGCCGGGACAGTTCGTCGTACTCGTTCCACAGCGTGACGTTGCGGGCGGTGGTGACGGCCTGCGGACGGTCCCGGCTGTCGTACGTGGTGCGGGTGACGCCGGTGTCCGGGTCGGTGGCGGTCAGCTGGCGGCCGCGCTGGTCGTAGGTCCATGACCAGGGGTTGGCCGCGTCGGCGGAGTTGGTGGCCTTCACGAGCTGACCACGCGAGTCGTACTGGTACCGCATCGAGGTGAACTCGGTCCGGCCGATGTCGGTGAACGTGTCCACCCGGGTGGTCCGGCCCAGGGCATCGGTGTACATCCGGTACGAGGCCGCACCGGACGGGTTGATCACCGTCGAGTTGTCGGTGTCGTAGGAGTACCCGGTTGCCCGCGCCGGTGTCTCGGTGCCGCGCAGGACCGGCATCTCCGTGGTCACCCGGCCGAGACCGTCGTAGGTGTAACGGGTGGCGTTGGGGACGGTGGTGTCCGCGAGCGGCGTGAACAACTGGCCGCTCGGCGTACCCTCGTTGTAGTAGGCGTTGTTGGTCTGCCACACCTCACCGGAGCTGTTGTACAGCGTGTCGGTGATCAGGCGACCGCCGTTGGTGGCGTTCTCCTGGGTCTGGCGTTCCCGGCCCAGTCCGTCGTACAGCGTGACGGACGTCTGGACGCGGTTCTCGTGCCCGCGCGTCTGGGTGGTGATGAACGGTGGCTTGCCGGCCGGCGTGTTGTACACCGCCTTGAAGTCCGGCACCGCGTTGGCGGCGGGGGTGCGTCCCGGCCCCCATGCTTCGAGCAGGCGCCCCAGCGGGTCGAACTTCGACTGGCTGACCCGTCCGTTCGCGTCGGTGGTGGTGAGTCCGGTGCCCCGGCCCGGTTCGACGGTCTGGGTCTGGTCGAAGCCGAGCGAGTTCCGCTCGGTGACCTTGTACGCCTGCCCGGCGGCCGGGTCGTACGTGATGGCGGTGCTCTTGTTGTCCGGGTCGGTCCGCTGGGTCACGCGGCCGATGGCGTCGAAAGCGGTGGTTCCGTCGTTCTGGAAACCGGAACCGTCGGCCTTCAACGACCAGGTCTGCGACGCGAGGCCGCGCGTCGTGTCGGCGAGCGCGGCGCCGTACGCCTGTCCGTCATAGGCGGTACGGATCCCGGAGCCCAGCGACGTCAGGGTGTCGAAGGTCGCGGCGGCGCAGGTGGTGGGGCTGGTGCGGACCTGTTTGGTGAGGCCGATGAGGTTCTTGGCCGTGTGGTGGACGTATTCCAGGGCGGTGCAGGACTCGTCGCCGTCCTTGCCGGTGTCGCCGAGGGACTCGATGCGGGTCGGCAGGCCGTACGTGTCGTCGTAGGTGGTGCGGGTCTCGGTGGTGCGGGCGGTGCGTTTGTCGTCGCCGGTGCCCGAGGAGCGGGTGTAGGTGAGCTGTCTCGGCTCGGTGACCCGCCAGGCGCGCAGGTCACTGAGGCCGTCACCGCGGTCCCGGCTGGCCAGCTGGGTGGCCTCGGGGACGGTCACGCTGCGGGTCAGCCAGTCGTCGTCGGCGTCGCCGGGGTTGCTGTAGGTGAGCTCCTCGGCGATGCGGCCGGCGAACGGGTCGCGGTCCTTGGCGATCTCGGTGCCGGCGATGTCCTTGACGGAGACGCTGTCACCCATGCCGCGGAAGTAGCGGGCGACGGACTTGGTCTGCTTGCTGCCGATGTCGCTCTCGTCCGCGCCGGTGAGCGTGGTGGTCTGCTCGAAGCCGGCGAACTCGGAGTAGGTGCGGGTGGCCTTCTTGGTGAACTCGGCCTCGGCGAGTTTCCAGGCGGCGTTCTTGTACGTGTACCCGGTGATGGTGCTGAACGCGCCGTCGACGTTGGGGAGTTCCTCGACGGTGTCGACGACGTACTTCTGGAACCAGTCGATCTCCTCGGCCTCCGGGTCCGGATGCCAGAAGCTCGGGTAGCAGAGCCGGGTGTTGGCCTTCAGTTCGGCGGTGTCGTTCTTGCCGGGCAGGCCGCTGCCGGTGGCACAGGCGCCGGTGGGCTGCTTGTACGTGACGACGGTCTCGCCGCCGTACTCGTTGATGACCCGGGCGATGCGCAGGCGGGAGAAGCCGGGGCGGGCGTCCTCCTTGACCCGGTTGGGCATGTCCTCGAGGTTGGACTCGAAGCTGACCGGGTTGAGGGCGGTCTTCGCGCCGTCGGTGCCGTATCCGGTGCGGGTGATCTTCTCGAGCCACAGCGCGGTGTTCGGGCCGGTCCGCAGCACCGGGAAGGACTGCTTGAGCTGGTATTCGTCGACGGTCTGGCGGGCGGTGGAGCCCGGCACGCGCTGGGTCGAGGTGGTGATCTTGTCGAGGCGTTTGCGGGTGAAGAACGACGGGCCGGCGTTCCAGCACATCTTGCCGGCCTCGCAGCGCAGGTCGGCGGGGGTGTCGAACCAGACGCGGTACTTGCCGGGGTCCTTGCTCGCGAAGTTGGACTCGCTGCAGGTGACCGAGCCGACGGTGTAGCAGCGTTCGTCGACGGAGAACGCGACCTGGCCGATCGGGGCGGCGGAGAACAGCGTGTTGGCGCGCTGGCCGTAGTCGATGCGGGTCAGGTAGCCGCCACGGTCGTACTTGACCGGGCCCTTGAAGTAGAAGTTCTTCGCGTAGTAGTTCGTCTCCTTGGCCCACCACAGGCTCATGGCGTTGCCGTGGATGTCCTCGACGTAGTCCAGCGACCAGCGCCAGGCTTCCGTACAGAAGGATTTCTTGAAGTCGTCGCTGGTCGGGCCCTTGTAGCAGGGTTCACCGGAGTGGTTGCCGGAGACCGGGACGGTGAGCACGGAGTTGGTCTCCGGGTCGCCGGTGGTCCAGCCGGGCAGGCGGTTACGGCCGAAGTGGTACCTGGTGCCGTCGCGGGTGGTGACGATCCAGTACTCGCCGTCGGCGTCGCCGTTCTTGAGGCTGGTGTCCTTCTCCAGGTTGATGACCGAGCCGTCGCCGTTGGCGGTGAACCACTTGTTTTTGGTCTCGTCCCAGACCAGCTCGGTGGTCGAGCCGCCCAGCGACAGGGTCGCGTTCTTGGAGCCCCAGCACAGGTCGGCGGTGCGGTGCTTGGCGTTGTTGGAGCCGTCCTTCTTGGAGTCCTGACGGCAGTTCGCATAGGTACGGGTGATCGAGCCGGCGCTGTAGTCCCAGCCGTCACCGATCCAGGAGGCCTGGTTGTTGGTGGAGGAGGTGCGCCCGTCGACCGACTGCGAGGAGTAGGAGAGCCCGATCTGCGGGGTGAGGCCGCCGGCGGTCTCGGGCACCTGCACCTGGTACGAGTAGGTGAACGCGCCGGACGACGAGCCGGAGGCCCAGGAGCCGGAGGACAGCAGCGGGGTGGCGGTGAAGTCGCCGGAGGCCGAGGCGCCGGTGTCGAGGGCGCCGACGACGCCGGAGGTGGACGGTTCGACGGCGGCGCGGGCGGTCGAGCCGGCCGCGGTGGTGGGCTCGAGCAGTTTGCCGAGCGGCACCGTGCCGCTGACGATGCGGTGCGGGGTGGTGCTCTTCGCGGAGGCGCTGCGGGCGAGCGCGTCGGACGCGGGGACCAGGGAGACCTCGCTGGACAGCGCCACCTCGCTGGACGGGGTCGCCTCACTGGACGGGGCCGACTCGCTGGACGGGGCCGCCTCGGTGCTGCCGGGTTCCTCGCCCTCGACGGGTGCGCAGTCGCCGGCTCCCGGGGTGTCGTAGACGCAGTCGGGCAGCAGCATCAGGCCGAAGCGGTCGGCGGCCTGGGGCCCGTACAGGTCGGCGAAGGTGGTGTAGTCGACGCTGAGCGCGACCTCGGCGGCCGGGTCGGCGGCGGCCGGCGGGGTGAGTTTCATGATGAGGCCGGAGACGCCCGCGGTCTGCGAGGTCTCGGGGGCGGCCAGGTCGACGGTCCAGTCGCCGGCGAGCGCGGCCGGGTCGGCGCCGTCCGGGACGCCGAGGGAGACGGGCAGGTCGTCGACGGGCACGCTCTCGCCGGCGGCGACGCCGGTGAGGTCCACGACGCCGCTGTCCTGCTGCCAGGGGGTGACGGAGGTCGGTGTGTACGGGTCGACCGGCACCTCGTCGGCGGTGGTGAGGTTCGCCTCGGCCTCCTCGTCCTGGCCGATCGGTGCGGTTTCGGGCAGGTCGGGCAGGTCGACCACGGCGTTGTCGCGGTCCATGCCGGGTCCGGGGACGGCGAGTGCGGCGGCCGGTGCCGTGGTCACCACCAGGGAGGTGACCAGCAGCAGGACGAGCGCGCGATGGCGTGTCCGCCAGGATAGGGGACCTGTACCACGCATAAGTGTCGACTCCCAAAGCACGTCGAGGCACACGCCGGGCGAGGCGGGTGCGGAGGCACTGTCCCTTCAGCCCTGCGTCACAGACAAGGTCACTGATAGTTATGAATGTGATCCACGCCACCTGGCGATCTTGACCAAATGACTTTCCGGTGAAGTATTCGAATATTTCTATTAGCAGTGCGCAAAGTGGTGCAAGCATCCCGCCCGTACCAGTCCAAAAGGGAATCAGCCGGGCGTAACTGCTTCCGAAACCCTTTGCTGTGTAACGAATGAGTAACCCTGCGCGAAGATCGATGGCTGTGCGATCGTGTGCGCGCTCTCCAAGCCGCTGCCCTTTCCCTCTGGTCCACACGGGAGTACACCGCCGTGACCGTGCCCCGCCTGTTCAGTCCCTTCGTGCGCACCCGCACCAGGCTGGCCTGCACCCTTGGCCTTCTGCCAGCCGTCCTCATCGCCGCGTCGGTGCCGTGGTGGCCGCACGAGGACACCGATGCCCGGCCGGCCCCCGTCGCCGGTCCGGCCGCCGTCGCCGGGGTGAAGGACGAGGCCGTGGTGATGGCCGAGGCCGTCGCCGGCGGCAAGAACGTGCTGATCGACAAACTCACCACCACCACGTCGCTGACCTGGGCCCGCCCGGACGGGCAGCTGGAGACCACGATCAACGCGGTACCGGTGCGGGCGCGGAACACCGCCGGCTCCTGGGCGCCGATCGACAACACCCTCGCCGCACAGGACGGCCCGCTGGGGATCCGGCCCGCCAACCCGGTGACGCCGGTCCGTTTCTCCGGCGGGGGCGATCCCGGCGCCGCCGAGACCGTGCTGGCCGAGACCGAGGCCGACGGCCACACCCTCACCTACACGTGGCCCGGCGCGTTACCGGCACCGGTGCTCGACGGCAGCCGCGCGCTGTACCCCGAGGTCCGCCCCGGGGTGGACCTGCTGCTGGTCGCCCGCAGGGAAGGCGGGTTCTCGAACGCGCTCATCGTCAAGAACCGCGAAGCCGCGACGGCCCCGTCCCTCGGCACGCTGAGCTACAAGCTGAGCTCGCCGACCGCGATCTTCCGCCACGACGCCGAGACCGGCGGCGTCCGGGTGCTCGACGCGACGAGCCAGGCCGAGATCGGCTCGGTGCCCACGCCGCTGGCCTGGGACTCCTCCGGCAAGGACCCCGAGTCGCCCGAGGCGGCCCGCACCGCGGTGGCCACCAGCGCCGACGTGCTCGCGCTCTCCGGCCTGGGCGGACTGGAACCGGGATCGCGCCAGGCCCCGATGCCCACGCGCCTCGACGGTGACGGCACCGGCAGCGCCGAGCTGCACCTCGACGTCGCGGCCACCGGTCTGCTCACCGACCCCGCCGCCACGTTCCCGCTGTTCCTGGACCCGACGATGATCAGCGACACGCTGGCCTGGGCGCTCGTGCACAAGCCCAACGCCAACAGCAACTTCCTCAACGGGGTGGGCTTCAACGGCAAGACGCCCGACGCCCGGGTCGGTTACGAGAGCGACACCAAGGGCCTGGCCCGCTCGTTCTGGCGGATGGGCTTCGACAAGACCATCAAGGGCGCGGAGATCAGCTCGGCGAGCTTCAAGGTGCTGAACAACCACTCCTGGTCCTGCACCGACCGCGAGTTCCAGCTCTGGCAGACCGGCGCCATCTCCTCCGGCACCACCTGGAACAAGCAGCCGAGCTGGATCGCGTTGCAGCAGAAGCTGTCGTTCGCGAACGGTTACTCCGCCAGCGCCTGCGCCAACGCGTACGTCTCGTTCAACGTCAAGGACGGCGCGCAGGCGGCCGCGGACGCCGGCGCGTCGAACCTGACCCTCGGCATGCGTGCCACCAGCGAGAGCGACACCCAGACCTGGCGCAAGTTCGAGGCCGACACCGCGGAGCTGAAGGCGGTCTACAACCGCAAGCCCAAGGAGCCGACCGGCGGTACGACCTCGCCCGGCGGTGAGTGCGAACCGGGCCCCGGCAACGGCGTCACGATCGCCAAGACCACCATCGTGCTGTCGGCGTCCGCCACCGACCCGGACGGCAACCTGAGCAAGCTGCGCTTCCGCTGGTGGAAGACCGGTGGCACGGTGTCGGACGGCACGCTGGTCACCCCGAACAGCGCCGGCAAGGCCACGCTGACGATCCCCAGCACCAGCCTGGTCGACAAGGGCGTCTACTCGTGGGACGTCCGCGCGGAGGACTCCGGCGGCCTGGTGTCGACGTTCTTCCCCGGCGGCACCACCGAGCCGTGCCGCTTCATCATCGACGCCTCCGCTCCCGCGGCGCCGATCGTCGAGAGCGTGGTGTTCCCGGCGGCGACCGCCGACGGTGCCACCTGGGCGACGGTGAAGTTCGGCGGGACCGGGGCGGTCACGTTCACCGCCGACGGCGCCGTCAAGTTCGCCTACGCGTTCGAGTACATCGACAGCACGACGATCACCGCCACATCGGGCAAGGCCACGGTGACCGCCCTGAAGCCACGGCACGCCGGGCCGACCACGCTGGTCGTGTACGCCTACGACGCGGCCGGCAACCGCAGCGCCGCGACCCTGTACACGTTCTACGTGCCGCCGCGTGACATCGGCGACGGCCCCTACGACACCGGCGGCGACGGCATCGCCGACCTGCTGCTGGTCAACGAGAGCGGCAACCTGCGCACGCTGTCCGGTGACACCGACGGCGAGCTGTACACGTCACTGGCGGCGGCCTACGTCACCGGCGGCAAGATCAACCCCGCCGGGCAGTGGTACGACGCGGCCACCGGCAGGTCGGCCCTGATCGCCCACCACTCGGACGTGTACCCGGGTGACGGCATCACCGACCTGTTCGCCCGTACCCCGGACGGCGGTTTCTACCTGTACCCCGGTGACGGGTACGGCAGCTTCAACGTGGACCAGCGCCTCAAGGTCCTGCTGCCGTCGAACACCCCGGATCCGGCCACCTGGACGCAGCTCAAGGCCGTCGGTGACATCACCGGCGACGGCAAGCAGGACCTGGCGATCCGCACCGCGACCGCGTTCTGGGTGCTCAGCGGTTACACCGGCGGCAGCTTCCAGGAGGCCACCGCGATGGCCACCACGGTCTGGGAGCGCCGGGGCATCGTCACCATCACCGACGTCGACGTCGACGGCACGCCGGACCTGCTGTGGCGCAACCTCGACACCGGCACGCTGTACCTGCGGCACGGCCTGCCGGGTGCGGTGGCGGGCAGCGTGAGCCTGGACTCGCTGAAGTCCGCGGCGGCCTCCCGCGCCGGCGACGTCACGTACGGCACCGGCTGGCAGGAGCCCGCGGTCAAGGAGATCATCAGCATCCCCGACGCGAGCGGAGACGGGATCCCCGAGCTGTGGGAGGTGTCGGCGGTGGACGGCCAGGTGCGGCTGTACTACCCGTCGAAGACCGCCACCGGGCCCGTGGTCAAGACGGTCCTGTCGGTGGACTGGCGGTTGATCAAGGCATTCGGCTGATCCGACGGTACGAGGCGGGCCCGGTCATCCGACCGGGCCCGTCCGCGTTCAGTGCCTGTCCGGGAAGCGGATCTCAGTCCCGCCGGCGCAGCAGGGCGTGGTCCTCGGGCCGCACCAGGGAGCGCCGGGTGTACTTCACGGTCGGTTCCGCCTGCTCGCCCGGGCGCGCCACCCCCCGCCCGAGAGGATGGGGCCGGCCCACCAGGTCGGGCCGCAGCGGGATCCGCACCGGCATGGCGACCACGCCGACCGCGCTGCTGACCAGCGGTGCCGCCGCCGGGCCGGTGACCCGGCTGGTGATCAGCAGACCGGTCAGGATCGCCGCGCAGGCCAGCACCTCGGCGACGGTCAGCGACTCGCCCAGCAGGGTCGTGCTCAGCAACGCCGCGGCCAGCGGTTCGCCGAGGCTCAGCGTGCCGGCCACGCCGGTGCTGACACTGCGCAGGCCGGCGCCGTACATCGCGTAGGCCGCACCGGTGGTGACCAGTCCCAGCCAGGCGATCACGGTGAGGACCCGGGGCTGGGCCAGCGCGCCGATCCCGGAGGCCATCGCCGGCGTCAGGACCAGGGCGCCGACGAGCATGCCGGCGCCGGTGCCCGCGTACACCGGGATCCCGGTGGCGCCAAGCCGTTTCGCGGCGGTGGTGTACCCGGCGAACAGCGCGCCCGCAGCGAGCCCGCAGGCGAGCCCGGCCGGTTCGACCTCGGCGCCGGCCGCCGGTGCCAGCAGCAGGCAGGACCCGGCGACCGCGAGGCCCGAGCCGATGAGCCAGCTGCGGGTCAGGCGCTGGCCGTCGAACCAGCGGGCGGCGAGGCCGCAGAACAGCGGTACGGTCGCCACGCCGAGCACCGTGCCCATCGCGGCGCCGGCCAGGGACACCCCGGTGAGGAAGCTGACCTGATAGACGGCCCCGACCACACCGGCCAGCACCACGAGCGTCCACACCCGGCGTTCCCGCAGCCGGCGCAGCCCGGCCGGGTCGCGCAGCGCGAGGCCGCACAGGGCCAGCCCGCCGACGACGTGGCGCCATCCGGCGAGTGCCGCCGGGTCGATGTCACCGCCGCCCAGCACCTGGGACGGGCCGATCGTGCCCCACAACAACGCCGCGCCGAGTACCAGGCCCGCACCGCGGGATCCCGTGATTGCTTTGTTCACGGGTCGAGGCTGCCAGCGTCCTCCCCACGGTGATCAATTCCCGGGCGGCGGTGGCACGATCCGGGGAGATGATTCCGATGTGGACGTCAGGGCACGGTGATCGCGAGATCGGCGAACAGTGCGCGACCCTCGTCGTTCGCGGCGGAGTTGGACATGCCGAGCTCCACCCAGCCCTTCGCCATCCGGGAGTCGATGACCGTGGCCAGGACCTTGTCACCGTCGATCCGGACGGCCGCGACCTCGTCGACGATGTCGATGACGATCCGGTGCCGGGCGGGGAACGTCAGCCGCACCTCCGTACGGCTGATCGGTTGTGCGTTCCCGTCCGGGTCCGTGACCTCGAGGTGGGAGCCGTCGCGGCAGATCTCGAGTTTGTACCCGGCGCTGCCGGACCGGCGGAACCTGATCTGCGCGCAGGCCTGCGGGCTGAGGTCGTCGAGTTCCACCGCGACGGAGTGGTCACCGCTGAAGACCTTTCTCGGTCCCGCGCAGGTGAACCCGTCGTAGTCCTGCGAGCCGGCGATGGTCAGCCCGCGACTCCCGGGGGTGCAGCTGTACGCGCGCGTGGACACCTTCTCCCAGTTGCCGTCGGCGGTGAGCGGGTCGACCCAGGAGGTGTCCAGCGCCGGGTCCGTGGACGCCGGCACGACGCCGAGCGGCGAGGACACGGCGTCGACGGACTCCGGGGCGTTGCCGGCGGCGTCGATCCCGAGGGGCACGGCCACCGCCAGCAGCCCGGCCGCGACGACGGCACCGGCGATCCGGGCGACGCGACGGCGGGGCCGGGCCCGGCGCTCGGGCGGGGCCGCGCGGGACGCGGGCGGGGCCGGGCGGGACACGGGCGGGGCCGGGCGGCGTGCGGAGCCCGCGGTCGTCGCGTCCGGGCCGGCGGCCAGCAGGGTGTCGAGCAGTTCCTGGGCGGTCGGCCGCTGGGCGGGGTCCTTGGCCAGCGTACGGGCGACGAGGTCGCGCAGGGTGCCGGACAGGCCGGTGAGGTCGGGTTCGCCGGTGAGGATCCGCACGGCGGTCACGGTCGGGGTGTCCGCGGCGAACGGGGTGCGCCCGGTGGCCGCGTAGCCGACCAGCACGCCCCAGGCGAACACGTCCACCGCGGGCGTGACGGCTTTGCCGTCGAGCCGTTCCGGCGCCATGTAGGACAGCGTGCCGACCATCTGATCGGTACGGGTGTGCTCGCTCGTGGACTCGAACGCCCGGGCGATGCCGAAGTCGATGACCTTCGGCGAGCCGAGCGCGAACAGCACGTTGCGTGGCTTCAGGTCGCGGTGGATGACCCCGGCACCGTGGATCGCGACCAGCGCGGTGGCCACGCCGACCGCGACGCTGTGCAGCGCGCCACCGGTGAGCGGGCCCTGGTCGGCGACGACGCCGGCGAGGTCCGGGCCGTCGACGTACTCGACGACGAGGTACGGGGTGCGGTGGTCCGGGTCGGCGTCGAGCACCGCGGCGGTGCAGAACGGGGGCACCTGCCGGGCCCGGTTCACCTCGCTGCGGAACCGTCCCCGGAACTCGGCCTGCGCCGCGTACTCCGGCCTGATGATCTTGACGGCGACCAGGTGGCCGTCGCGGCCCCGGGCCAGGTAGACGGCACCCATGCCGCCCTCCCCGAGCACCCTGAGCAGCTCGTAGCCACCGACGGCACGCGGATCGTGGGAACGCAGAGGCCTGGTTGGCACGCCGTCGTCTCGCTCCCGGTTGGCGGCATCGATGGACGCACGGCAATCTACCAGCGCCGCCGGTGACCGGCTCGGAGGAGCTTACGGCTGTCATGATTTGATCAGCCGACAGTTTTGACGAGGGGAAACGCATGGAGGTCCGCCTGCTGGGTCCGGTGGAGATCTGGTCAGCGGACCGCGTCGACCCGGGAGCGCCACGGCAACGCACGGTGCTGGCGGCGCTCGCGGCCGACGCCGGGAACCCCGTGCCCATCGACACCCTCATCGACCGGACCTGGGGCGACGATCCCCCGCCGCAGGCCCGCCAGGCGTTGTATCCCTATATCGCCCGGCTGCGCCGGCTGATCACGGACACCGCCGCCGCGGACGGCACCCCGGCCGCGCTGATCCGCCGCTCCGGTGGGTACCAGCTCGACATCGATCCCGGCCGGGTCGATGTGCTGCGGATCGAGGCGCTGACCGCCGACCCCGGCGTACGGGTGGAGCAGTTGCGCGAAGCGATGGCCCTGTGGCGCGGTGAACCCCTGGCCGGCCTGCACGGCGACTGGGTCGAGCGGACCCGGGCGGCCTGGCTGCACCGCCGGGCCGAGACGGCGGTGACCTGGGCCCGGGCGGAGCTGGCGGCCGGGGAACCCGCCCGGGTCATCACCGTGCTCGGTGGCCTGCTGGCCGAACATCCGCTGATGGAGGGCCTCGCCGCCGCGCTGATGCGTGCCCTGCACGTCACCGGGCGTGACGCCGAGGCCCTGACATTGTTCGCGTCCACCCGGCACCGCATCGCTGAGGACCTGGGCGCCGACCCCGGCCCGGACCTCGCCGGCGCCCACCGGGAGATCCTGCGCGCGAACAGCTCCGCCGAGTCCGTACCCGCGGCTCCGGCCCTGGTCCGGTTGCCGCCGGACGTCGCCGACTTCACCGGCCGCGAAGCCCACCTGGACCACCTGATGGGTGCGCTGGGCGACCGGCCGGGGGCCCGGGGTCTCGCCGTCGTCACCGGTCAGGCCGGCGTGGGCAAGACCTCACTGGCCGTACACGCCGCTCATCGGCTCGCCGCGCGGTTCCCCGACGGGTGTGTCTTCGTCGATCTCGGTGGGATCGGTGGCCGGCCGGTCTCCGGCCCGGAGGCGCTGACCCACGTCGTCGGCCTGCTCGGGCTCGACGACCGCGGCGATGCCGGGCCGGCCGAACGGTACCGCGCGCATCTGGCCGGCCGGCGCATCCTGCTCGTGCTCGACAACGCCGTCACCGAGAGCCAGGTCCGACCGCTGCTGCCCTGGGAAACCGGCTCGGCGGTGATCGCGACCAGCCGGACACCGCTGGCCGGGCTCGAGGCCGAACGGATCTGGCTGCCCGCGTTCGACGAGCGGGAGTCGCTGGACCTGCTCGCCCGCACGGCCGGGCCGGACCGGGTGGCGGCCGAACCGGAGGCGGCCCGGCACATCATCGCCATGTGCGGGCATCTGCCCCTCGGCCTGCGCATCGCCGGTGCCCGGCTCAGCGCGCGGCGGCACTGGATGCTCGCCGACCTGGCCGAGCGCCTCGGTGACCAGCACCGCCGGCTGGACGAGCTCGCCGTCGGTGACCTGACGGTCCGCGCCAGCATCGCGCTCAGTTACCGGGCCCTGCGGCAGGACGAGCAGGACATCTTCCGCCTGCTCGGGCAGATGCGCGGGCTGTCGTTCCCGGCGTGGGCACCGGCGACGCTCGCCGACGCCGCGGAGCCGGACATGGCGGACATCCTCGAGCGGCTCGTGGACTGGCACCTGCTCGACGTCGTCGGCCGCGACCACGCCAACCGGCAGCGCTACCGGATGCACGACCTGATCACCCTGTACGCCCGGGAGCTGCCCGGTGCCGCCGGTTCGGACGCGGAACGGCACGCCGCCCGGACCGAGGCGCTCGACGCCTGGATGACGATCTTCGACGGTATGGAGAAGCGGCTGATGGCCGGGGACCCCACCGCGCCGCGCCGCCCGGCCGGGCACAAATACCCCCTGGGCTGGGTGCCGGCGTTGCGCTCGGCACTGTCCGGTGAGGTCACCGAGAGCGCCGGCACGGTCCTGGAGACCGGGTGGTCGCTGACCGGCATCCTGGTACCGCTGTCGTTCGAGCTGTGGTCGCAGTGGGACGACTGGGCGCTGACCAGGGAGGGTGCCCGGCAGGCCGCGCATCAGGTGGGTGACCGGCTGGTGGCCGCACCCGACGCGGACGGTGCCGGGGTGCCGCTGGCGGTCACCGTCAAACCCGGCATGCTGAACCCCTGGTCGGGTACGGTCCGTGGCCTGGAACGGGTCGTGCAGACGTTCCGGCGCCTCGGCGACCTCGACTGGCACGCCATGGCGCTGTTGAGCCTCGGCAACGTCTACCGGGCGCACGGGCGTTTCGACCTGGCCGCGAGCACCCTGGACCGGTGCGTCGCCCTGTTCTACGAGATCGGCAACCCGGACTGGCAGGCGGCCGCCCTGTTGAGCCGGGGCGGCCTGCACGTGGTCGAGGGTGACCTGGACGGCGCGGTCCGGCTGTACACGGACTGCCTGAAGATCTTCACCGACCGGGGCGATCCGCTGTGGGAGGCGTACACCCGTCGCGCCCTGGGCTACGCCTATCAGCAGCACGGCCGTTTCACCGCCGCGGTGCGGCACCTGGAGCCGGCGATCCCGGTGCTGGGCGAGCACGGCGACCAGGTCTGGGAGGGCCACGCCCTGCTCACCCTCGGCCTGGCCGAGCTCGGCCGGGACCGCCCGGCCGACGCGGCCCGCCACCTCGACGCCGCGCTGGAACGCTTCCGCCGGTACGGCGACCCGCGCAGTGAGGCGCTGGCGCTGCGGGCCCGCGCCCGGACCGTCGACGGGCCCGAGGCGGAACAGCACCTGCGGGCGTCCCTGGCGAGGTTCGTCCTCATGGAGAACCCCACCGGGACCGCCCTGGCACTGCGTGACCTCGCCGCGCTGCTGCGGGCCCACGGTGACGGCAGCACCGCCGACCGCTATCTGGACCTCGCCCGCACCGCGCGCGGCGAGGTGGCGGTACCGGGTCTCTGACCACCTGTGGAACGGGCCGGCCGGGGGCCGGTCCGCTCACCCCCGTCAGGCGGTGTCGACCACTGGCCTCAAGTATCGGTGACGCCCGGGCCGGACACCTTGCGAAAACCTTGCGGTGCCGCCCCGCCGGTCAGGCCGGCCCGGGGACGATGCGGCCGGAGGCCATCCGCACGACGACGCCGGCCGCGTCGATCACCCGCTGGTCGTGCGTGGCCACGAGGGCGAGCATGCCGGAGCCGACCGCGGCGGCGAGCACGTCGAGGATCAGCCGGACATGGTCGTCGTCCTGGTGCGCGGTCGGTTCGTCGAGCACCGCGACGGCGGGGTCCAGCACCAGGGCACGGGCCAGGGCGGTGCGCTGCTGTTCGCCGAGGGACGTCTCGCGGGCGGGCCGCCGGGCGATGGGGGTGAGTCCCAGCCGGTCCAGCAGGTCGCCGGCCGGTCGCCGGCCGCGCAGCCCGGCGGGGAGCAGCACGTTCTCGGCGACGGTGAGGCCGGGTTCGAGGGCGAGCCGTTGCGGCAGCAGGGACACCGTCGCCCAGTCCGTGACCGGAGTCCGCCCGCGGGCCGCCCGGACCGGGTGGCCCGCGACGAGGATCTGTCCGGTGGTGGGTGTCATGACGCCCGCGACCAGGTGGCACAGGGTCGACTTGCCGGAGCCCGACCGGCCGGCGAGGACAGCGGTCGTTCCCGGCGCCAGGGTCAGGTCCACCTCCCGGAGCACGGGTGTCGCGGCGGAGCCCGCTCCCCTGGTGTGGCTGACCCCGCGGATCTCGACCACCGGTTCGCTCATGCCCGGTCCCGTGGGCGGTGCAGCTCGACGTGCCCGCCGGTGACGGTGACGACCACCCGCCCGCCGGGGAACAGCGGGATCGCCTCCTCGGGCAGCTGCAACCGGCCGAGGCCGTCGATCGTCGCCGTGCGGTCCTGCCCGGTGTCGTGGGTGCCGGACAGCACCCCGTGGCGCAGGCGGAGCACGGTGTCGGCCGCCGTGACGGCCCGGACGTCGTGGGTGGCGAGGACCACGGCGCTGCCCTGCCCGGCGCGGGCGCGGAACAACCGCAGGACCAGCGCCGCGGATTCGTCGTCGAGCTCGGCGGTCGGTTCGTCGGCGATCAGCAGGGCCGGTGCCCCGACCGCGGCCGCGGCGACCGCGAGCCGTTGCTGCTCGCCGCCGGACAGCACGGACGGGCGGGCGGTGGCCCGGGCGGTCAGGTCCACCTCGGCCAGGGCGGCGTCGACGTCGCACCGGACCCCGCGGAGCCGGGCCGTCTGCTCGATCTGCTCGCGCGCGGTGAGCTGGGGGAACAGGCTGTGCGTGGGTCGTTGCGCCACCCAGCCGATCTCCCGGCGCCGCAGGTGGTGCAGCCGGCGGCGGGACAGGCCGGACACCAGGACGCCGCGGTGCCGCAGTTCGCCGCCGGTGGGCCGCTCGCGCAGTGCGAGGACGGCCAGCAACGTGGATTTGCCGCTGCCCGAGGGACCGATGATGGCACTGATCCGGCCGCCGGTCACCGTCACGTCGACGCCGCGCAGGGCCGGGGTGGCCCCGGTCGGCGCGGCGTACAGCTGGAGCAGTTCGCGGCCCTCCAGCAGCGGTACCACCTCAGTCGTCACGGTAGGCGTCCTCCTCCGCGCTCGCCGAGCGCACCGTGGTCAGGGCCACCGCCAGCAGGGTGGCCACGGCGGCGGTGCCCGCGGTGACGAGCAGCCCGGTCGCGGAGAGCTGGAACTCGAACCGGGGCAGCAGTCCGGGCTGGTCGTCGAGCAGCCGGGCGGCGATCGGGGTGAGCGCGGCGACGCCGGCCACCGCCGCGGCGAACGCGACGCCGGCCAGCAGCAGGAACTCCAGCGCCCGGGCCCGCCGGATCCGGGCCGGCCCGAATCCGATCCGCGCCAGCATGAGGTCCGACGGGCGGCGCAGCACCGCGGTGCGCTGGGCGTAGATGCCCAGGGTCAGGACCGCGAGCAGGGCCAGGTAGCCGGCGATGGCCACCTGGTAGCCGCGGGCCCGGCCGGTGGCGACGTACAGGGCGTCCTGCCGCAGCTGGGTGGCGGTGGTGAGGTATTCGGGCACGACGCCCCGGGGTGCCGTGACGGCCTGCACCCCGGCGGCGCCGGCGGAGCTCCAGAGGAAGGTCTGGATGGCCAGGGTGCCGCTCTGCCGGGTCCGGGGCCGCAGCCGGGGGTCGTCGACGCCGAGCCGGGCGAACAGGGGTCCGGCGGCGACGACGTACATCGCCCGGCCCCGCATCCCGGGGAAAGCGGCCACCCGGGCCGCCACCGTCAGGTCCTCGGTGGCGTAACCCACCGTCGCCCGCACCGTGGTGACCCGGGCCGAGGCGGGGTCGCCGACGGCGATCGCCCGGACCGCCCCGCCCTCGTCCACCGGTGCGGCCGCCAGCTGCGCCACGGCGGTGCGCGCCGCCGCCAGGTCCGCGCCGCGGCCCCACAGGGCGACGTCACCGAACCGGGCCGGGTCGATGATCAGCAGGTCCTTCTGGTCGTCGTCGAGCGGCGTCGTGACGTCGGCGCGCCAGACCACGGTGTTCCCCGGTGGCAGCGGCGGGACGCGGACCCCGGCGAGCGGCCCGGCCGGTGGTGTCCCGAGCGGATCCGGGGCGGGTGACAGGACCGCCGCGTCGTCGAGTTCCCAGGAGCCCTCCAGGGTGGCGACACCCTCCGCGCCGGCGGCCACCGCGATCCGGTCGTCGACGGAGACCTCGGTGGCCCGCACCGCGGACAGGGCGAACAGCAGCATCCCGAGACCGGTGGTGACCACGACGACGGCGAGCCGGCGTTCGGTCCCGCCGGCGCCCAGCCGGCGGCGGGCGAGCCACACCGCGGCCAGGGCCGACGAGGTGGGCAGCCGGGCGGCGCGGCCCAGCCGGCCCGGGATCCACCCGCAGAGCAGGCCGGCCGCGGCGAGCACCAGCAGCGGGACGAGCAGGTCCACGCCGCCCGCGGGGCTGCCGGTGCCGGTGAGCCCGGCGACGGCGACCAGGGTGACGACCACCAGCATCGTCGTCCACGGCAGGGTGCGCCGCGCGGTGGCGGGTGGTGCGGGCCGGACCCGGCGGGCCGCTGTGGACGCGGCGACCGCGCCGACCGTGGCCAGTCCGGCCAGGACGACCGCCGAACCGGTCAGGGCGGCCGGCAGCAGCGACTCCTCGATGGTTCCGGGCGGTCCCAGGAGCCGCACGAGCTGCCAGGCGGCGAGCCAGCCGAGTGCCGCTCCGAGCACCGCCGGCAGCAGATGTTCGAGCAGCCACACTCCGCTGATCCGGGCCGGTGACATCCCGGTGGCGACCGCGTGGCGCAGCTCCCGTTCGCGGCGCCGCGCCGACAGCAGGGCCACGGCCAGCACCGATGCCACCCCGACGGCGGTCGCGGCCCACTGCACGGGGCGGATGCGGTGGCGTACCGCCGCGGTGGTCTGCCCGGCGGTGGCGACGATGCGGCCGATGCCGCTGGCGAAGCGCAGGGTCAGCGGGCTCTCGCCCACGGCGGGAACCACGGTCGCGTACCGCCGGCGCAGGTCCTCCACGGCACCGGCCGTGCGCCGGGCCTGTGCCAGCGTCACGCCGGGCGTGAGGGCGGCCTCGGCCGACCAGAAGATCTGGTCGTCCACGGCCACGGCCAGCCGCTCGACGGTGGCGACGTCACCGATCACGAGATACGCCGGCAGGGTGCGGTACTCGGTGTCGCCGGGGGTGTCGCCCTGCCGCACCGCCCAGTGCCGGCTGCCGGGCGCATCGGCCGGCAGGCGGCCGCCGGTGTCGACGGCGTAGACGCCCGCCACCGGTGTGGAGACCCGGCGGGGCTGTCCGGACGCGCCGCGGACGACCGCGATCTCGACGGTGTCCCCGGGTCGCACGCCGAGACCGGCGACCATCGGTTCGGGCAGCCAGACTCCCCCACCCCCGGCCGTGGCGCCGACCGCGACCAGCTCGGCGGCGGGTGTCCCGACGGCGAACAACCGGCCACGCTCGCGGCGGTCGCCCACACCCACCGTGGACTCCCACGGGTCCGGGGTGGACACCTCGGCGCCGGCCGAGCCGCCGGTGAGATCGGGCTCGCCCAGCCCCGGCACCTGACGCAGGTCCGCCAGCACGGGCACCTGGTCGAGGCTGCCGGTGCCGACGTTCGCCGACAGCCGGACGACCGGGGCGTCGTTCTCGCGGGCGGTCGGCGGGATCCGGGCGCGGTTCGCCTGGAAGGTGGCGTTGTCGGAGGCCTCGGCGAACATCGGGCCGGCCGCCCCGGCGGCGGCGAGCACCAGGAACGCCGACACCGTCAGCACGGACCAGGCCCGCTGCCGGAGTCCACCCAGCACCGCGGCCCGGACCAGCGGGTCGCCGGTGGATCCCATGAGCCTCCCCGGCCGAGAACAACCTCACGAAGCTACCACCCACCGCCTGACGTCACCGGTACGGCAGGGCGTGCACCGTCTGGGCGAACCCGTCGTCGCCCAGGCGGTATCCGGCGAGGTCCGGGTGCACCTGCTCGTGCCGGACCAGCGCGGTCAGCCCGGCGGTCACCTGGAGCCGGGCGCTGACCGCGCCGAGGCAGTAGTGTCCGCCCTTGCCGAACGTGACGTTGTCCGTGCGGCTGCGGGCCGGGCAGAACGCGGTGGCGTCATCGACCCTGGCGGGGTCGAGGTTGACCGCGGGGATGTCCACGACGATCGCTTCGCCGGCGGTGAGCCGCACCCCGAGGCAGTCGCAGTCCTCGGTCAGCCAGCCGTACACGCCGAGAAAGGGCGGGGCGAGGCGCATGGCCTCCTCGGCGATGCCGGCGATGTCGGTGTCCCCGGCCCGGGCGGCGGCCAGCAGCGCCGGGTCGCGGTACACCGCCCGGCAGGCGACGCCGATGGCGGTGGTCACCTGGGGCACCCCGGCGGCCAGCAGCTGGGCCACCGTGGCGACGTCGGCCCAGGGATCCGCGCCGTGGGCCCGCGCGTATGTCCGCAGGCCGTCGGCGAGCGGTGCGTCACCGGTATCGGTCAGCTCGGTCACCGCGGTGCGCAGGTAGCGCAGCGCGGCGGCGAACGCGGCGGCCTGCCGTGGTGCCGGTTCGCCGCCGCGGAATCGCCGGCGCACCACGGCCATCATGACGTGGTAGGTCTTGGTCAGGGTCGGCCAGCGGGCCGCCGGGAAGCCCATCAGGCGAAGCGTGGAGTCGAGACAGAACGGTTCGATGTAGGCGCTGACCAGGTCACCGGCCGGGGGCAGGGCGGCGACGCGGGCGGTCGCGAGCGCGGCGAAGCCGCCGGCGTGACCGTTGACCGCGCCGGGCGCGTAGGCGCGGCGCAGCACCTTGCCGAACGTGGGGTGGGCGGCGCCGCGGTGGTACCAGAGCGCGAAGAACTGGGTCACGGTGGGGACGTCGCCGGGCCCGGGCAGTTCGGTGGCGCTCCGGTCGGGCCGCAGCACCATGCCGACGTGCGGATCGCGCAGCACGATATCGGCCAGGGCGTGGGTGCGCACGATCCATTGGCCGGTGCCGGCGCGCCGGTGCAGGCCCGGGACGGTGGCCGGGCCGGGATCGACGGTCATGCCCCGGGACCGATCCGGTACGGGACGGCCCGTACCTCCTTGAGGTTGTTGTGGGTGTCGATGCGGGTGCCCTCCCCGTCGATCCGCAGGCCGGGTTGCTCGTGCACGAGCCGGTCCAGTCCCGTGGCCACCTGGAGGCGGGCACTGTGCGACCCGAGGCAGTAGTGGGTGCCCTTGCCGAAGGTGAGCACCTCGCCGGTGCGCACCGGGCAGCCGTGGGCGGGGTCGGCGGCCGGGGTGGTGTGCAGGTTCACCGCGGCCACGTCGATCGCCACGATGGTGCCGGCCGGCAGTGGCACCCCGAGGCAGGTGCACGGCTGGACGACGAAGCGGAAGATGTTGCCGAACGGCGGGTGCTGGCGCAGCACCTCCTCCGCCAGGTCGGCCGCGGCGACCGTGCCGGTCAGCAGTGCGGTGCGCAGCCGCGGGGTGGACCAGATGTCCCGGCAGGCGATGCTCGACCCGACGATCATCGGTTCGATGCCGGCCATCAGCAGCTGGCCGATCAGCGCGGCGATCGGCCAGGGGCCCGGGTCGAGGCCGGCCAGCCGGCGCGCGGCGAGCAGGAACGGTTCCTCGCCCGGCCCGGTGAGCAGCCGGCCGGTGAGCTGCTCGAGGTAGTGCATGGCGGTGGCGAACGCGGCGGCCTCGCGGGGGCCGTGCCCGGTGACGCCGAGCAGCTGCTGTTTGAACAGGTGGATGACCAGGCGGGCGACCTTGGTGAGCCGCGGCCACTCCGGTTCCGGGACGCCGAGCAGCAGGAACGTGCTGTGCATCAGGTACGGCGAGAGGTAGTCGCGGGCCAGGTCCCCGGCCGGTGGCAGCGCGGCCGCCGCCCGGGTCGCCTGGGCCCGCATGGCCGGCTCGAACGGGGCCACCGCCCGTACCGTGAAGACCTTGCGAAGTTCGGTGTTGAACTGCTGGTAGCGCGGTCCGACGGTGTACCAGAGTTCGAAGAACTCGGTGATGGTCGGGGCCTGCCCGAGGGGCGGTGGGGTGCCGGCACCGGCGCTCTTGCCGTGGTCGACGCCGGTGATGATGTGCGGGTCGCGCAGCGCGATCTCGGCCAGGCGGGGGTCGCGGACCTTCAGCCGGCCCCGGTCGGCGTCCCAGAACAGTCCCGGTGGCAGCGCGGCGGTGCTCAGCGACCCCGTACTCAGCGAACCGGTCACCGGGCACCGCCGACGGCCACCGGCAGCTCCCGCGGGTAGTACGTGAACAGGTTGCTGGCCAGGACCACGTCGCCGGGATCGCCGGCCAGGTGCAGCCGCGGGAACCGGGCCAGCATGCGGGAGATGGCCTCACGCATCTCGGTGCGGGCCAGGGCGGCGCCGAGGCAGTAGTGCGGGCCGTAACTGAAGGCGATCTGCGCACCGGCCCGCTCGCGGGTCAGATCCAGCAGGCCGGCGTCGACGCCGAACACCGAGGTGTCACGGTTTCCCGAGCCGAGTGACACGAACACGGTGGCGCCCTCGGGGATGGTGACGCCGCCCAGCTCGATGTCCGCGGTGGCGTGCTTGGCCACCGCGAATCCAGTGCCCATCTGGGCCCAGCGCAGCAGTTCCTCGACGGCGTTGGCGATGAGCTCCGGGCGCTCGCGCAGCAGGGCCAGTTGCGTCGGGTTGAGCAGCAGGGCGTAGAAAGCGTTGCCGAGCTGGACGGCGGTGCTCTCGTAACCGGCCATCAGCAGCAGGATGACGGTGGAGATCAGTTCCTCATTGGACAGCTGGGACTCGTCCTCGTCGCGCAGGGTGATGAGTTTGCTGAGCAGGTCGTCGCCCTGGGAGCGGCGTTTGCGGGCGATGAGGGTGGCGGCGTACCGGCCGATGCCGCCGAGGGCCTCGCCGAAGTCGGCGAACGACGACTGCATGTCGCGGCGGGTGAGCTTGGCGGCCAGCGCGGTGAACTCGGGCCGGTTGTCCACCTCGATGCCGAGCAGGTCGCAGATCACCCGGATGGGCAGCTGGTAGGCGAAGTCGGCCATGAGGTCGAACGTGTCGCCGCGGGCGGTGAGCGTGTCGAGGATCTGGTCGGTGTGCGCGGCGATGTGCGGTTGCATCGCGTCGGCCTGGCGCTGGGTGAACGCCTTGGCCACGATCCGCCGCCAGCGGGTGTGCCCGGGCGGTTCGTTGATCGATCCGCCGAAGGTGAACACCGGGCTGGCGGCGTCGGCCTTGTAGCCGGTGTCGACCCGGGAGGCGCCGGGGCGGTTGATGGTGCGGCTGAAGCGCGGGTCGAGCATCGCCGCTCGGACGTCCTCGTAGCGGGTCACCAGCCAGGCCGGGTCGCCGCTGGCCAGTTTCACGGCGGTGACGGGCTCGTTCGCGCGGATCCAGGCCCACTCGGGCGGTTCGAGGAACGGGCTGGTCCGGGCGTACGGGTACGGTCGCGCGGTCACGTCCATGGGTGTCCTCCGTGGGGTCGGGTCAGGTGAGGGTGGCCAGGCGGCGGGCCCGGTGGGTGCGGATCCGGTCGATGAGGTCCGGGTCCGCGGGGGTGCCGGCGCACGCGGTGGCGACGTGATGGCCGAGGAAACCGAGCAGGGCCTCGCGTTCGGGTGACAGGCCGAGCCGGTTGTTGTGGGTGTGCAGGTAACTGGCGAGCAGCACGTCGCGGCGGCGGACCGGGCCGGCGTCCGGGCCGGCGAGGGTGACGGCGGGCAGCACGGTGGGGTCGGCGTGCGCGGCGTTGACGGCGTCACCCACCGCGCTGCTGTAGGCGTCGCGGTGCGGGCCGGCCAGGATCCGGTGGGCCTGCTCGGTGACGGCCGCGCGGCGTTCGGCGAGCAGGGCGGGCCAGGTGTCGAGGAACTCGTCGAACACGTACGGGGACCAGAGCCGGCAGTAGTGGCTGAAGAACGCGGCGATCTGCCCGGGGGTGAGCCCGGCGGCGCACAGCCCGCGCAGCATCATCGTGAAGGCGAGTCCGAGGCGCCGGGCCGGACGTTCGGTCAGCCGGGGCAGGGCGGCCAGGACCACGGTGGAGCTGCGGTCGAAGAAGCGCTCGGCGATGGCGACGCCGGCGGGGCCGCCGTACTTGCCGGGCTCGGGTTCGTAGGCCGCGGCGCGCACGGTGCCGGGGGGATACATCGGGCCGGCCGGTACGCCTTCGAGGGCGGCCATGGTGGGTTGCGCCTCACGGTGGAATTCGTCCAGGTCGAACGGCACGTCGTCAGGGTGCTCGCGCAGGTGGCGGGTCAGGTCGGCGGTCAGTTCCGCGGTCACCGCCGCGGCCTGGGCGCGCGGGGTGCGTACCCGGATCCGGACGTGGTGCCCGCCCTCCCAGTAGCGCAGGAAGAACGCCCGCCGGACCCGGTCCTGCTCGCGCAGCCGGGCCAGGACGGGGGCGACAGCATCGGTGAGCAGGTCGTCCTGGCCGCCGAAGCGGTGGACGTGCAGGCTGCTCCAGACCTCATCGGGCATCGGGGGCCTCCCGGTTGTACTCCACGAAGAACTCCTCCGCGGGGGTGAGGGTGTGCTGGTGGGCCGGGACGGGCAGGCATTCCTGCAGCAGGACCGTGCCGTCCGGCATGGCGCGGGCCTGTTTGGCCAGCACGTGGGTCAGGAACGGGTTGTGGGTGTCGAGGTAGTGCGGTTTGTGCAGCCGGGCGCTGCGGGCCTCCAGCGCCCACTGGCGGGTCTCGGCGAGCAGGTCGCGGTCGCCGGCGGGCAGCACGGGGGCGGCCAGCATCCGGAAGAACAGCTCACGGGGCAGCCCGGTCGCGCGCCGCCAGGCGTCGAAGGTGGCCAGTCCGGTGCTGTCGAAGCGTTCGACCTCGGCCAGTGCCGGCAGTTGTGCGGTGCGCAAGCGCCACGAGCGGCGGTCCAGGACGAGGTCGCCGAGGACGAGCCGGGGCCGGTAGCCCGGGCCGGGGCGGTGGACGCGGTCGAGCTGGTCCCAGAGCCCGCCGCGGTAGGTGCGCGTCGGTGCGAACGCGCACAGGAACCGGTAGAGCGGCGGGGCGGCGGCCGGGTACAGGAAGTTCAGCGGCACCAGGTCGATCGGCCGGTCGTCGTGGCGCGACACCAGCACGAGCCGCCGGTGCTCGGGGTCGGTGCGCACGGTGAGGTCGGCGAGGGTCAGCGCCGCCGGGGTGCCGGGGGTGCCCACCGATCCCGGGTAGACCAGCTCGAGCGGGTTGAGACCGGGGTGCAGGTTGAAGTTGAGGCCGAGCACGGTGGTGATGTCGGTCTGCCGGGGGCTGGTCCGGGCGATGTGGTCGCGCAGCGTGGTGGCCAGGCTCCAGCCGCCGGGGCCGTCCGGTTCGAGCAGGTCGCAGAACCGGGAGTAGAACACGCCGTGCCCGGTGGTCATGCCGTTGACCACGGTGGTGCCGGCGGCCCGGTCGAACTGCACACGGTAGGCCGCGGAGCGCCACGGTGGCACCCAGGCGGGCAGCCGGTCGGCGAAGGCGTGCAGCTCGGCCGGGTCGAGGCGGAGCTGTTCGGCGGTGGGGTCGGCGGCCAGCCGGGCGCGCAGCAGGTCGAAGAACTCGTCGCGGTAGCGGTGCACGGCGGTGGCCTCGGTGTCCTGCACCCCGCACATCACGGCACTGGCCGCCGCCGGGCTCAGGTCGGCGAACTGCCGGTACAGCTCGACGAAGGGCACCTGCGCGGCGACACCGAACCGGTCGGTGAAGAACCGGTAGAGGCCCAGTTTCTCGATGGTGGCGTCGTCCAGCACGGGGACCAGGCGTTGCAGCAGGTCGAGGTTGGTGGTGTCGCCGGTCAGCATGTCCGGGGTCCAGGAGTGGGCGGGTGCGGTGGTGCCGGCGTCCTCGTACATCGCCGCGCGCATCGCCTCGCGGGCCGGTGGCGGGCCGCCGCAGACCTCGGCGAAGTGGTGCACCAGCTCGCGGAGCCGGGCGAGCAGCCCGGTGCGGACCGACGCGGGGGCCGGGCCGTAGGCCGCCTCGATGGCGAGCAGCCCGGCGAAGATGTCGGCGCAGGCGAGCGCCTGTGCGGTGCCGGTCCGCCGCAGCAGGGCCTCGGCCCGGGCGGCCAGATCGGTGGTCTGGTCGGGCAGGCCGAGACCGCGGTGCAGCAGACCGGCCCGGACGAGCCGGGTGATGGTGTCGGCGGCGGCCGGGGCGCTCAGCCCGGCCGTGACGAGCCGGTCGCCGAGCTGCCGGACCGTCAGGCCCCCGTCGCCCTGGTCAACGTGGTTCAGGGCGGTGATGAGCAGCCGGAGCAGAGCGGTCTCGCGGGCGGAGACCACCCGGTCGGCGTCGAAGCCGTAGTCGGCGCCCTCCATCGGCCGGCGGATGAACTCGGCCCGGCCGTCGCGCACGGTCAGGGTGTTGTTCAACCGGATCCGCAGCAGGTCGTCGGCGCCGTCGATGCGGTGCAGCTGGTGCACCATCCACTGCAGCAGGCCGACACTGAGCCGGACCTGGACCCGCCGGTCCGTGCCGGTGGGTCCGGTAGGCCAGGGTCCGGCGCCGATCTCGGTGAAGGTGCCGAACGGTGAGGGCTTGAGCGCCACCCGGTAGGCGAAGCTGGTGAGCGTGCTCTCCGCGCGCCGGGTCCGGCTGGGCTTGCGGGTCGGGTCGAACGGGTCGGCCGCGTAGGCCATGACGTCGCGGTACATGTCCTCGCCGGACAGCTGGACACCGCGGGCGAAGTCCTCGTGCCGGGTCAGGGCGGCCAGCGCGCGGCGCCCGGCGTCCAGTTCGCGGGCCAGCGCCCGCTCGATGCGGGCGGTGAGGTCGTCGGCGGCCCGCCGTTCCCGGGTCCATTCCTCGAGCAGGTCGCGCAGCGGTTCGCTGAGCAGGCCGGCCGGGACGGGGTCCCGGGGTGCCCGGTCGTTGTGCACGGCGCGGCGCAGGGCCAGCAGTTCCCGGCGGTCCCGCGGGGCGGCCGCCGGGACGAGCGGGTGCAGGGCGTCGGTGAGTTTGTCGCGGACGGGTGCGCGCCGCCGGGCCGCCGCGTCGGCCTCGTCGACCAGCGCCCAGAACGTGTGCGGGACGAGGTCGCGCAGGGCGTCCGGCCCGAGGGTGCCGCGGCGGACCAGCAGGTAGGGACTGAACTGCCCGGTCATCGGGGCCTCACCGTCACTTCCCATTCGGGGCCGGGCCGTACCGGGCCGGCACAGATCTGCGCTTGCGCTCCGGCGGTGTGCGCGTCGAGGCCGTACGCGGCGTCGATCGCGGGGGCGTCGAAGCCGAGGAACGGGTGGTTGCCGAGGCCCACCGCGGTCGCTGTCAGGGTCACCGCTTCCAGGGCGACCCCGACGGCGAGTTGCTGGGTGCGGTAGGCGCGGGCCGACCGGTGGCCGTCGTGCGGTGCGGCGACGATGTGCACGGTGAACGCGGCGAGCTCGGCGTTGACGGTGTCGCCGAACAGTGCCTGTTGCAGGTACGGGCCGAGGCCGGGGTCGTGGCCCCGGCCGACCGGGACGAGGCGGTCGTGGCGGTGGGCGTACCAGCCGGCCGGGATGCCGGTCACCCGGTGCACGGCGACGTACCTGTCGGTGCCGGGCAGGCCGGCGGTGGCGTCGCTCTGGTCGGCGGTGGTGCGCAGCACGGTCGCCAGTTGCGCCGCGGTCGCCGGTGCCCCGGTGAAGTGGCGGCCGTTGGAATGCCGCCGCACGATGGTGTCGTCGTCGAGCAGGTCGACCGGCAGCGCCGGCGGCAGGAGGATCGCGGCGGCACCGGGTGGGTCGCCGGCCGGGGCCGGGCCGGTGGTGGGGTGCTCCGGGGCGCCGGTGCGGGCGGCGGTGTGCAGCAGGTCGAACACGGGGGTGCGTTTGATGCGCCGGGAGCGTTCCAGCACCGGCGGCGCCGTGGTGACCGGCCCGGCGGGCGGGTCCGGTGCGTCGCCCGGGTGACGGCCGCAGCCCAGGACCGCGTAGACGCTCTCCTGGTCGCCGTCGAGGCCGAGGTACTCGTTGAGCACCTCGTCGGCGAACGTGGTGACCGGCTGCGCCGTACCGTATTCGGCGGTGGCCAGGCGTCGCAGCCGGCCCAGCAGCACGCCGGCGTCGACCGCGCCGAGGCGGAACGAGAAGGTGCCGTACTTGTAGAAGTTCTTCCAGAACCGGCTGGTGAGCATCAGCAGCACGGGTGGCAGCGGGTCATGCTCCCCCAGGCGCAGCCCGGCGCGCAGCCGCGCCGTCGGGCCGGTGCCGGGCAGGGCGAGCAGGTCGCCACGGTACGGGTCCACGTGCCAGCACCGTCCGGTGTGCGGGGCGACGACGTAGACCTCGGTGGGGTACATCGCGCCGCCGGAGGGCACCGCCCGGCGCAGGGTCGTGCCGGGGCCGCGGACCGCGGTCACGGCGACCGCCCGGTGCAGCACCCGGGCCAGCGAGCCGTCCGGCGGCGACCGGTGGCCGCCCTGGTAGGCCTTCACCGGCCAGGGTCCGTCGGCGAAGTCGGCGTGCCAGCCGGGCGGGTTCACCGACTGCGGATCCTCGCGCAGCGCCCGCAGGTGGGCGGTGACCGGGTCAGGGGAAGGGGTGCGGGACATCGCCGGCCTCCTGTCCGGGGGCCAGGGTGCTTCGGTACGGGACACCGGTGCCCGCACTGAGCCGGGGCAGCCCTTCGGTACGCCGGTTGACGTGCCCGAAGGTCATCGGCACCAGACCGGGCACGAGCACGCGTACGCAGGACAGAGCGTTGCGGGTCAGTTCGGGCATGCTCTGGTCGACCACCAGCACGTCGAGTCCGGTGGCGATGAGGTCGTGCACGGTGCGGTACAGGTCGGCGCGCAGGTCGGGGTCGTGCTCGGCGACCGTGCCGGCGATCTCGTCGAGGGCCTGCACCGGGCCGGGGCCGTCGAGCAGGAACGCGTACCGGTCCCGGGCCTCGGGCAGTGCTCCGGCCAGCGAGTGGTCCTCCATCCGCCGGATCAGGCCCGGGTCGGCGAGCATCCGCAGGCCGTCGGCGCGGCGCCGCGGGTAGCTGTGCCGGGTGGCCAGGATGCTGCCGATCAGCTCGTGCAGCCCACCGGTGACCGCCTGCACGGGGTCGGGGTGGGCGCCCGCGCCGGCGAGCACGGCCGGGCCGCCGGCGTGGCGGTTCACCGCCGCCAGCCAGAACGTGGGCAGGTGGTATTCCATGGTGGAGCGGAAGCAGCGGATGTCGAACCCGGTGAAGAGCCTCGCCTTGCGCAGCAGGGCGCCCAGGGGGCCGGCGGTGGGCAGTTCGATCTCCGGCAGGGCCAGCTTGCGATACCAGGTGAGCAGGAACGAGTCGCGTTCGGCGACCTCGCGCAGGCCGTGCAGGATCGCCTCCTCGACGGAGTTGCCCAGGGCGCAGCCGTTGGAGGTGTCGTAGCCGAAGGAGATCTCGTCGTCGTGGCGGGGACCCCAGAAGGCGGCCCGTTCGGGGATCAGGATCCGTTCGCCGGTGCCGAACGAGTACGCCCACACCCAGTCGACGACGGTCTGCGGGTCGAACGCCCGGTAGGCGAAGCCGTCGCGGGCGTAGGACGCCGCGGGGTGGGTGCCGAGTCGCGGCGGGTACAGGGCCCGGTCGGCGACGTCGGCGTACGCGGCGCGGACCGGTGCCCGCCGGCCGCCGCGGTGCATACCGGCGTAGCGTTCCAGTCCTTCCAGGACCGCGACGGTACGGCTGTCGGCGTAACTGCGGGCCCGGCCGATCGCGGGTTCGCGCCGGCCCCAGCGGGTGGACAACTCGACCGAGCACGCACCGTACGGGCTCTGCAGATCCTGTTTGAGTTCCTTGAACAGCCCCAGCCCCGGGAAGAGGTAGTCGTGGGCGATCACGTCCGCGTCGAGTTGGGCGGTACGCAGCGTGCGTGGGGCGAGTTTGGGCAGCGGCACGTCCGCCGGGGTGAACGCGGGCACGGTGTCGCCGCGCAGGTCGCCGCAGGTGGGGCAGGTCGAGTCCGGCAGCAGTGTCTGCGGCTCGACGGTGCCGGCCTGGGTGTCGACGACCACGACGCCGCTCAGGGCGCCGGTCAGCGCGGCCTGGGCGTAGCGTTCGACGATCGCGACGGCGGCCGGGGGCAGGGTCCAGGTGGTGCGGTCGCGGGCCGGGTACTCCGCGGTGGCGTCGCCGTCCAGGTCGGGGCCGAACGACGAGTTCGCCACCCGGGTGACCAGGCAGCGGGCGCAGCCGGGGCGCCCGGGGGCCCAGAGCGGGCCGATGTAGACCAGGGCCCGCCAGGTGCCGATGAACAGCAGCGACCGGCCGGTGCCGACGCATTCGACCATGGTGTCGTGGTGTGCCGCGACCTCGTCGAGGGCGGCGACCAGCACGTGGACCGGGTGTCCGGGGGCGGTCAGGCGGGTGGCGAGGTGCCCGGCTAGCAGTCCGGTGCCGGCCACCTCGACGCCGAGCCCCTCGATACCTGCCGCGGTGCTGACGGGTGCGGTGGTCATGGCCGGCTCCCGGGCGTCGCGATGAGACAGGCGTGGCCGTCGAGGAAGCCCAGCAGAGGTGTCAGGTCGCGGGTCGGGGCGGGCCGGGCGGTGGCGTCCAGGGCGGCGAGGGCCCGGGTCCAGGTGGGGTGCGGCGGTGCCAGGTGGGCCGGGGTGTACGCGTCGCCGGCCGCGACGTCGTCCCCGAGCGCGCGCAGCAGGGCGTTGTCGTGGGCGTGACCCGCGTCGACGCCGTGACCGGTGACCCGGCCGGCGCCGGTGTGCAGGGTGACGCGGACGAATCCGGTCGTCGTGGTGTGCACCCCGGTCTGCCGCCAGGTCACGTTCCGCGCGGCGAGCTCCGCGGTGAGGAACTCGCGCACCGGGTGCGGCGTGGTGTCGTCGTGCTCGACCGGACCGGTCGCGGTGGCCTGGGCTGCGGCGGCGAGCCGGGCCCGGTAGTGCGCCTCGGCCCGGGACCAGCCGGCGCCGATGACCCAGCCCGCCGGCAGTGCCCCGGCGGCGAGCGTTCCGGCGAGGTGTTCCAGGGTGGCGAGCACCACCTGGTTGCGGGCCTCCCGGGGGGCCAGTGCCCGGCAGGTGACGGTGACGGTTGCCGGGGACATCGCGGTGCTGTGCGGCTCGGCGACGCGGCACCGGCTGACCGCCAGCGGGATCTGGTCGGCGTCCTGCTCCCCCAGCGCCAGCAGCGGGCCGAGGACGGGGTCGAGCCATCCGGTCGTCGCGGTGACGATCCGGTCCGCGACCGCGGCCGGTTCGGGCGGGTTCTCGGGAGCGGGGACGTCCGGGCGGACCTGATCGTCCTCGCGCGCCGGGGCGGCGGCGGGCGGTGGTCCGTGCCGGTCGCACCGGGGGTGCCGGCGGCGCTGGTGGGTCCGGACCGCGGGCACGACCGGCTCGACGGTCGTGATCCGGTCGAAGCCGGGCACGGTGGCGCCGGCCAGCGTCACGAAGGTGTGCTGGGCCAGGTGGAGTGCGGCTATGGTGGCCGGGGCGGCGGCCAGGGGCAGCGGTTGTGCGGTCGTGGCCACGGCGTGGGCGGTGAGCCGCCGGTGCAGGCAGGCCCAGCAGTCGTCCGGTCCGCCCGGCAACGCCACGGTGAAGTCGCCGCACCTGCCGAGGACGCCCAGGTCGCGGCCGTCGGCGCGCAGGTCGGCCCACAGCCGGCCGATCGCGGCGGCCGCGCCGGGCCCGGCGGTGAGGTCGTCGCCGGCCAGCAGCACCATCGGCGCGGCGCTGCGCCGGGCGCGGGCGGTCAGCTCGCCCAGGTCGGGCGGGTCGGCGTAGGAGACCTCGCAGCGCAGCCCGGCGTCGCGGCGGGTCGCGCCGGCGAGCACGTCGTCCACGGTGTCGGCATCGTCCTTGGTGGCCAGCACGTGCAGGCGGCTCAGCCCGAATTCGGTCAGTGCGGCGAGCAGTGCGGTCAGTGCGAGCCCGGTGCCGGCCAGCAGCACCGGTGCCGAGCGGGCCCGGTGGAAGCGGGCCACCGGATGGTCGGCGTGCAGCTCGAGGAAGTCCAGTTGGGCCGGGTACAGCCGGCGGAGCCAGTCCGGCACGGTCTCACCCGGGTGGCGGACCTCGGTGAGGAAGCCGTTGCGGTCCAGCGTGGTGACCAGTTCCAGCACGGAGCGGCGGGCCGCGGCGGGCAGTTCCGTGACGATCTCGTCGAGGGTGCGGTCACCGTCGAGGGCATCGAGGACGGCGGCGACGAGCCGGTAGGCTCCCGCGCCGCGGATGGTGAACGAGCCGGTGTTGTTGCTCAGCCGGGCACCGTCGGGGCGCCGGACGTAGAAGGCGTCCGGGCGGACCTTGTAGCGCCGGGTGCCGGCGGTCATCGCAGCTTGCCGTTCGCGCTGTAGACCGCGCCGGCGGCCTGTTCGCTGACGACGTCGACGACGGCGGGCCGGTGTGTCTCGGTGAGTGCGGTGCAGTGCTCGCGGACCGCGCCCGGGTCGACGTCGCCGACGATCCGGGCGACCAGCCGTTCCATGCCGGCGTCGGTGCGTTCGACCAGGACCCGGGCGTCGGCGACGCCCGGCAGCCGCAGCAGGTGCCGTTCGACCGTACGCGGGTAGACGAGCACGCCGCGCAGTTTCTCGCCGCCGTCGACGCGGCCTTCCAGGCACAGGTTGCCGTCGGTGTCGAAGCGCCCGTAGTCGGTGCCGGAGACGCTGCCGCCGGTGGGCCGGGCCGGTTCGCCGGGGCGCCACACGTAGGCGCAGCAGTCCGGTCCGGCGGCGGTGACGCGGCCGATGCCGTCGGCGTCGGGTTCGCGGATCCAGACGGCCTTGCCGGGGATCGGCCGGCCGAGGTGGCGGTTGTGGCCGGGGTCGGGGTCCACGGCGATGGCCCCGGTCTCGGCGGTGCCGTAGAGGTTGGACACCGACACCCCGCGGAAGCGTTCGCGGATCAGGTCGAGGCGGGTGGCGGTGATGTGGCCGCCGCCGAGGAACAGCGCGACGTGGTCGAGGTCCAGGGGGGCGGTGGTGCCGATGCAGGCGGCGGCGGTGACGGCGGGCACGCTGAGCACGAAGGTGTCGCCGCGGGTGGCGGCGATCGCCGACCAGTCGTGCGGGGCGAAGACGACGAGGTCGCGGCGCAGGAACAGGCTCGGCAGCACGGTCATGAAGAACGCGGCCGAGAACTGCAGGGGCAGGCAGGTGGCCAGCGTCGCCGGGGTACGCCCGTCGAAGGCGGGTCGCAGCATGGCACTGTCGTAGTGCAGGGCGGTCAGTTCCCAGGTGTCGGCGTGCCCGATGGCGAGTTTGGCGGCGCCGGAGCTGCCCGAGGTGGCGACCGCCCAGAGCGGACGGTCGTCGCCGGTGACGGGGGCCTCGGTCGCGTACAGGCCGGGGGCGAGGGGACGGGTGGTGCCGCCGGTGGTGCCGGGTGCGGCCCACAGCAGTGTGGTGTCGGGTACGGCGGCGACCGCGAACAGGGCGGCGAGGCAGTCCAGGCCCGCCGACGGATCGATCAGGTAGGCACCGCCGGGGTGGACGTCGTCGCAGCGGTTCGCCGCCAGGTCGGCCCAGCTGGCCGACGCGGTTCCCCACCGGACGCCGGTGGTGGCCGGTGCCGTGGTCAGGAAACGCTGGAACGCCGGTCGGCCCATGCCGCCCACTCCTCGATGTTGCGGGGGCCGCCCTCGGCGGGTGCGCCGTATCCCTGATCGGTCAGGTAGGCCCGGACCACCACCGACTCGAGGGAGTCCAGCGGGCGGTGCGGGTCGTTCTCCTGTACGAGGTCGCTGAGCCGGGCCCGAAGGTCGTCGCTCATCGCGCCCCCTCCTTCCAGAAGGCCTCGACGGCCTGGTTGAAGTCCTGTGGCGCGTCGTGGCTGGCGATGTGCCCGGCGCCGGTGATGACGTGGCCGTGCACCCGGGGGCCGAGGCGCCGGGTGTCCCCGGCGGCCAGCCGTTCGACCGATTTGAGGGTGCCGTTGAGCAGCAGCGTGTCGGTGTCGAGCGTGGCCAGGTCGCCGGGGCGCACCAGGGCCGTGTGCTCGTAGTCGTGTCCGGCGTGTTCGGTGAACCGGGTCAGGGTGTCGCGCCAGCGGGGGCCGTGCAGGCGTTCGTACTCGGCCTTGAGGGCGGTGTCGGCGTCGGCGAGCCGGCCGAAGCCGGCCAGCAGGGTGAGGAACACGTCGCGGTCCAGGCCGGGGGCGAAACCGGTCAGCACCAGCGAGCGGACCAGGTCGGGGCGGGCGGTGGCGGTGCGGACGGCGAGGGGCCCGCCCAGGTAGGAGGCGGCGACCAGGCGGCCCGGTCCGAACCGTTCGACGATCGCGAGGACGTAGCCCAGTGCGGTGTCCAGGTATCCGGGTCCGGCGTCGAGCCGGCAGCGGCCGTGGCCGGGCAGGTCCACCGGGATCACCCGGTGGTCGTCCTGCCAGGCCTGGATCTGGGCGCCGAAGTGCCCGTACGCGGTGCCGAGCAGGCCGTGCAGCAGGTAGACCGGGGTCCGGCCGGGCCGGGTGGTCAACCGATCGTGACCGTCGCGGTGCCGGCCGGGTCGACGAAATGGTCGACCGGCATGCCGGCGGCTTCCAGCCGGCTGAGGATGTGCCGGGGTCGGCGCAGGTCGGCGACGAGGAACTGTGAGGTGTTCTCGTCGTTCTGGGCCTGGCTGCCGGCCCGGTACGGGGCGACGTCGGGGCTGCCCGGGCTGAACACGCCGGCCATGCCGACCGCGCGGTCCTGGAATTCCTGGGGTTCGCGGGTGGTGAGCACGAGGCGTTGTTCGGGGCAGACGAAGGCGACGATGGCGAGCAGGCGCAGGTACTCGTCGTCCTTGATCCGGGTGGTGTCGCGGGAGGCGTTGGCCGGGCGCATCCGGGGCAGGGACATGTCCACGGTGGCGCCGCGTTCACGCAGGTGGGCGCCGTGGGCGACGAGGTCGACGAGTTCGGCGGCGAGGTCGTCGTGCAGGCCGACCAGGACGCCGGGGTTGACGTAGGTGAAGCCGGCGTCGAGCCACCGGTCGAAGGAGACCACGCGGCGGTCGAAGTTGGCCTTGGGGACGTCCTGCGGGGTGGTGCCCATGAACCGCCGGTACGTCTCCCGGTCGTAGGTCTCCTGGAAGACGCACATGGTGACCGGCTCGCCGGGGCGTACCCATTCGCCGAGGACGGCGATCTCGTCCGGTTCCATGCTGCCGATGTTGAAGTAGATGCGCTCGAAGCCCATGTCCAGGGCCGAGCGCATGGCCCAGCCGATCCGGAACGCGGTGCTGAGCCGGGTGTACTTGTCCTGGTACTCGCCGGTCAGGAAGCCGACGCCGCGGATGCCCTCGTGGGTGTACAGGATGCCGAGCTGTTCGAGGATCTGGTCGCGGCCGGCGAACTTACGTTCCATGCGGGCGTTGCCCTTGCGCATCGAGCACATCTTGCACTCGGAGTCGCAGTGGTTGGTCGTGTACAGCGGGACGAAGGTGTGCAGGCGTGGTTCCCGGACGGCGCACCGGGCCTCGGCGGCGGCGATGAGCTCCTCGGTGGACACGGACTCGTCGAGCCACAACGCGAGTGCGGCCGCGGGCCGGCCGGCGGCGGGTTCCTGACCGAGTGGCAGGGCGAGTACCGCTCTGGCGTCGATCGTCGCGGCCGCCGTCCGTACCGCTGCGAGGTCCGGCTTGCTGAAATCCACAATTTCTCCTTCACCGATAGGATATGCGGCCAACCATTCTGCCGAATCGCCGGAAACGGTCTTCAGCACCGCCGACTGCGACGACGCTACCGCAGCTCGACGCCGCACAACAATCGTCGTTGACAATTCTGTGATGCAGTGATAACAGGATGCATCGTCTGCTCAAAACGGTCCTGAGCTGGCCGTACAGCAAATAGCGGTAGTCGTTTCCATCCCAGGATAGGCCCGTTGTGAGCCAGCATTGACGCGATCCTGTAGCGAGAATATAGCGCCTTTCTATTTCTCCAGAAAATGCGCGCAATTCCTTGACACCACTTCGCAGCAATCCCTAACTTCAGCGGTGGGGCCGACACCCCGGACCATTTCGACCCATACAGAAGAGGTGGCACCATGGAAAAGATCACCAAGGTCGAGCACGACCTGTCGTCGCTGGACATCGACGACCTGGAGATCTCGGAGTTCCTCGACGAGAGCCGTCTCGAGGACAGCGAGGTCGTCGCGAAGGTCATGTCGGCGTCCTGCACCACGTGCGAGTGCAGCTGCTCCTGCTCGTCCTGACGGACTGCTCACCGGGCACCCGCGGCCTCGTCGCGGGTGCCCCGGTCATCGGATAGCTCTTGACGGTAAGGACGGCCCATGAATCTCGCACCCACCGCCGGCATCCGGCCCCAGCTCCCCAGCAGCACCGCCGACCAGCGGGTGCTGATGCTGTACGTGCACGTGCCGTTCTGCCACTCGCGCTGCACCTTCTGCGACTGGGTGCAGGCGGTCCCCAACAAGGACCTGCTGCGCAAACCCGGCGACTCGGTGCGCCAGAACTACATCGCCGCGCTGTGCCGCGAGATCGAGGCGCGCGGGGCCCAGCTGACCGGGCCCGGCACCATGCCCTACGTCGTCTACTGGGGCGGCGGCACGGCCAGCAGCCTGGACGAGGACGAGGCGACCCGGGTGATGACGGCCCTGCGCGACGCGTTCGACCTCGGCACGGTCGCCGAGGCCACCATCGAGTGCAGTCCCGACACCGTGGACGAACGCAAGCTCGAGTTCTTCCGCGGCCTCGGCTTCAACCGGGTCTCCAGCGGCGTGCAGTCCTTCGACGACGACCGCCTCAAGCGCCTCGGCCGGCGCCACAACGCCGCGCAGGCGATCCGGATCGCCCACGCGGCCCGCGCCGCCGGGTTCGACGACGTGTCCATCGACATCATGTCCGGTTTCCCGGACCAGAGCTCCGACGAGTTGCGCCGCACCATCGACCAGGCGCTCGAACTGCCGATCAACCACCTGTCGCTGTACTCGTTCCGGCCCACCCCCGGCACGTTCATGCGCCGCAAGATGGACCGCGACGAGAAGAGCGCGTACGTCCGCGACCAGAAGCACCTGTTCACCGAGGCCCGCCGGCAGATCACCGCGGGCGGGCTCAGCGAGTACGCGTCCGGGTACTTCGGCAAGGTCTCCCCGTTCGCGGCGATGTACTTCCAGCTGCGCGCCGACACCGTCGGGCTGGGCTCCGGGGCGATCTCCCTGGTGAACCAGGAGTTCCTGTCGCACCGCAAGGGCCAGCTGCACGGCTACGTGCAGGACCCGACCGGTTTCGACATCGCCGTGCCGGCCGGCTCGGACCGGGTGCTGATCTCCTTCCTGCAGGCGGGCCTGGCGATGTTCGACGGCATTCTGCGCGACGAGTGGCTGGTGGCGACCGGCACCGAGCTCGACGAGGTGCTGACCCGTCCCGCGATCGCCCCGCTGGTCGACTTCCTGCGTGGACGCGGGCTGATCAGCGACGAGCGGGGCATCCGGCTGCCGGTGCGCAACGTCGGCGTGACCCTCATCGAGCTGGCGTTCGAGATGGCGATGTCGCAGCCGGAGCTGGGATGACCGGATGACCTGGTGGGAGCTGGAGATCGCGGTGCCGGCCGAGCGGTGGTGCGCCACCGTGGCCACCCTCGCGGGCCGGTTGCCGCACCCCGGGACCGGGGCTCTGCTGGTACGTGACGTCACCGCCCGCGGCGAGCCGGCGCTGTACGTCCAGGCCCGGACGCACGACGGTGCGGAGTTGACGCGGTGGTACAGCGCGGCCGTCTCCCCCACCCCACCGGGCGGTCCAGCGGCGACGGCCGGCGTCGCGGTCGTGCGGCCCGCCCGGCTGGTGCCGCTGGCCGGGCCGGTCTTCGGCGGGCCCGCCCTGCCCTCGCTCACCCGGGGCCTGCTGCACCGCGCCGCCCCGGCGGTGGCGCAGCTGGCCGGCCTCGGTGCCGGCCGGCGCTCCACCCTGCTGCACGCGGCGCTGGCCGTGCTGACGGCCCATCTGGCCACGCAGGGCCCGTCGGCCGCGCCGGGTGCGGCGGCGGTGCGGCTGCACGGGGTGCCGCTCGGTTTCCTCAGTCTCCGGTCCCATGCCGAGGCGTACTTCGCCACCTGCCGGGATCCGGGCGCCGCCCGCGCGGACATGGACGCCAGATACCACGCCGCGAAGGCGGGCATCGACGCGACCGTCGCCCGGGTGCTCGACCAGGCCCGGGCCGGCACACTGCCCGACGGACCCGCCCGCCACTGGCACACCGCGGTCACCGTGACGCGCCCGGACTTCCTCGACGCGTTCCGCGGTGGGGAGGTGACGGTGGCGGCACCGCCGGACCCGCGCACGCACGCCGACGATCTGGCGGCCAGCGGATTCCACCGTAAGGCCGGGGCGTCCGGGGCGCTGCAGGACTATCTGCGCGGCGATCCGGCGTTCCTGGCGGTACGCCTGACCACCAGCCTGTTGTACCTGGTGCTGCACACCGCCGGGATGTCGCTGGCGGAGCGGTATTTCGCCTGCCACCTGGTGAGCCGGGCCTGCGAGGCGCTCAGCGGCACGGACGCCATGACCGTCCTGGACACCCTGGCCTGATCATCGGCTGGGACCGGCCGGGCGGAAACTGTCGAAGGAAATGACCGGCGCGCCCTGCGGAATGTATTCCTGCGGTCGGGCGTGCACCGGTGCATCCGGGCCTTGAAATGCCAGTCCCAGCCCGGGAATCAAAGCACCGACCGTGCTGACGCCCTCGACCGTGGCCTCGACGCCGAAATACTGCCGGCTGGTCGGCATGTACCCGATCAGGCGACCCACCTGGGAGGCGGCGGGCGGGCGCCCGTACAACGCCTGCGCGTTGTCCCACAGATACACCGCGCCCCACGTCTCGCCCTCCGGGCCCGTCGACGAGATCCACGTCTTCTGCCGCAGCCCCGGGACCTGCGCATACGCGTCGACGGCGCTGTCGCGCAGGTAGGCCCGCAGCGATGCCACCGTCTGGCCCGAACGGGACAGGTCCCACAGGATGATCGAGCAGTACAGCGCGTCGTCGTTCGCCATTTCGCCATGCTATCCCGGTTCCGGGAATTCATTCTTCAGCATCACTGCAGGACCACTACAGCGCCATTACATCGGCTTGCGACGATGCCGCGCCCGGCCTTACTTTTCCGATATGAGCACCGAAAACGCCGCACCGGCGTACCCGTTCGCCGCCGTCTGCCCTTTCCAGCAGGCACCCGAGCTGGCCCGGCTGCGCCGTGACGCCCCGGTGGCGCGGGTCCGGCTGCCCGGCGGGGCGACCGGCTTCCTGGTCAGCGGCCACGAGCAGGTACGCGCGGTGCTCGGCGACGACCGCTTCAGCCGCCGGCCCGTACGCGAGCGGGCCGCCGATCCCGGCGCCGCTTTCGACTTCGGACTGTTCATCGCGGACCCGCGCGACCACGCCCGCTGGCGGCGGGTCACGCAGCAGGTGTTCACCGCGCGGCAGGCCGAGGCGCTGCGCCCGGCGGTCGGCCGGATCGCCGGTGAGCTGCTCGACGGTTGCCCGGTCGCGCCCGCGCCGGTCGACCTCATCGGCCGCTACTGTTTCCAGCTGCCGTTGCGGGTGCTGTTCCTGCTGTTCGATGTGCCCGCCGACCTGCGCCCGGCGTTCGAGGCGTGGGCCCGCGCGCTGCGTGGCAGTGGAGCGTCGATGACCGCCTTCGCCACGGCGATGTCCGGTCTGCACACCGCGGCGCTGACACTCGTCGAGCGTCGCCGGGCCCGGCCCGGCGACGACGCGGTGTCCCGGCTGATCACCGCCGCGGGGACCGGATTCCGCGACCGTGACCTCGCGTCGACGGTTCTGCTGACCACCGTCGCCGGGTTCGAGACCGTGGCTACCCAGCTCGGCAACGGGCTGCTCGCCCTGTTCCAGCACCCGGCCGAGCTGGCCCGGCTGCGCCGTGGTGAGATCGGCATCGCGGCCACCGTCGAGGAGATCCTGCGCTACGCCCAGGCGGGCACCGGCTTCGCGGGCATGCTGCACGCCACCACCGACGTGGTGCTCGACGGCGTGCCGATCCCGGCCGGTTCACCGGTGTTCGCCTCGACGGAGGCCGCCGGGCGTGACGAGCGGCGGGTGCCCGGCCCGGAGCGGTTCGACCCCGGGCGGGGCGCGGCGGGCGAGCACCTCGCGTTCGGGGCGGGCGCGCATTACTGCCTCGGTGCACCCCTCGCGCGCGTGGAGCTGCAGGAGGGGCTGGGCCGGCTGCTGCATCGCTTCCCGCGGCTGGCCCTGGTGCCCGCGGTTGCCGACGTCGCGATCACCGGCAACCGCTTCAGCCGCCTGCCGGCCGCGCTGCCGGTGACGCTGCGCGGCCCGGCCGCCCTCTGACGCCGGGCAGCGGCACCCCGCGACCCGGTGTCAGGCTGCCCGGATTCAGGCCTGGGGTGCCACGGACCACGGCATCGCGGCTGCCTCCACCGGGATGCGGGCCTGTGGCGCGGTCCGGCGCGCCGGACCGTGGGTGGCCTGCCAGGTCTCGGTCAGATCGGTCGTCGCCTGGTCGGCGTTGAGCATGGACCGGTGCAGCCGGCCCAGCGCCGGTGCCGGTTCCAGGCCCTGCTCCGCGACGAGTGCGGCACGCAGCCGCTGATAGGCGTCCAACGCCTCGCACCGGCGTCCCGAGCGGTACAGCGCCAGCATCAGATGCGCCACCAGGCCCTCGTGCGTGGGGTGCTGCGCGGTCACCGTGGACAGTTCGCCGAGCAGCTCGTGATGCCGGCCGAGCCGCAGGTCGGCCTCGATGCGGCAGTCGAGCACGTTGAGCCGGATCTCGGTGAGCCGCTGGGCGTACACCCGCAGCTTGCGGCCGGCCTGCACGTCCATGAAGGCCGGTCCGCGCCACCAGCTCAGCGCCTCCGCGAAGGCGCGCGCGGCCCCCTGGTGGTCCTGGCGTTCCCGGGCGCGGTGCCCGACGTTGGCCAACCGCTCGAGGTGCCCGGCGTCCACCGAGCTGGGCGGCACCCGCAGCAGATAGCCGACGGGCGTGGTGACCAGCACCTGCTTGGCGTCCGGCACGGCGCCGACCGCCTCGGCGGCGGCATGGATGAGCTTCCGCAGGCCCAGGATGTAGGTCTGGGTGGTGGTCCGGGCGTTACGCGGTGGCGCGTCGGGCCACAGTTCGGCGATCAACGTCTCCACCGGAACCACGTCGTTGGCGTACGCGGCGAGCAACCCCAGCACCGTGCGGGGCTTGGCGGCCGTCGGAGCGACCGGCCGCCCGTGATGCGTAGCGGCGAGTGGCCCGAGAATTGCGATGCGCAAACGTACCTCCCCGTTACAGTGCCCCGTTGCCGGAAGGCGGAGTCACCGGAAACCCCGGCACCGGCCGAACGCTCTGGAAATTGTAACCGACGCATAACATTCCGTTGCCGACCACCGACCCCACAGTCGTCCGCCCCCGAGCTCCCGGCCCGGCACATCGCGTGTTTGCGCAGTTCACAGCGGCGAGTGGAGACTCGCAGGGATCTCAATAGACAGCCCGACATGATCATTGGAATTGATCATCAGGGCTCATCCCACTGTGGCAGGTCCGCCCGTGTCCGACACCACCGGAATTGGGCTCGCTACCCCGATAGGCGGCATATAAATGCACACGGCGTACCACCTGAGTTACGGACCTTCACGCGAGTTATTGACCTGCACCTTCTGGTGTTATAGCCTGTAACTAATGCAAGATGGTTTAACATCAAGGAGATGTCATGTCGATCGTCAAGAGCCGGGCCGTCATCATCTCCGCCTGGTCGGTGCCCGTGCTCGTCATCGGTCAGTTCGCGATGCTGGCCATCGTCCCGGTCACCGTCGTGCTGGTCGCCGTCCTGCGCAACCCCGGACTCCGGGCCCTGCGCGGGTGGGCGTTCGCTCTCGCCGGGTCCTACCTCACCGGACTACTCCTCTGGGCCGCCGGACCGGACCGCGCCCCGAGCCTGTCCAAGGACCTGCACCCCGTCGTCGCCGCCGTCATCGTCACCGCGGGTGCCGCCACCGCGATCGCCTACCACGTCCTGCGCCGCCGCTCCCCCGGCAAGGTCACCGCCTGACAGTCACCGCTTGACAGGAAACCAGACGGAAACATCATGAGGTGACATCCCACCGACCTCAGTGGAGCATCCATGATCCAGTCCCGTGCCCGGCACGGTTCCGTCCTGCGCGTGACGACCGCCGTCACCGCCATGCTCGCGCTGGCCGGCGGCCTGCTCACCGCGACGGCCACCCCGTCGGCGGCCGTCGCGTCCGGCCCGGTCATCGACCAGAACTTCGCCGATCCGGACGTCATGAAGGTCGGCCGCACGTACTACGCCTACGCCACCAACAGCGACGGCCGCAATATCAAGTGGGCCACCTCCACCGACCTGGTCACCTGGCGGGTGCAGGCCACCGACGCGCTGCCCACCCTGGGCGCGTGGGCCGACCCGGACTGGTCGTTCCCGTCCGGCGGGTCCGGCGACCACGGCGTCTGGGCACCCGAGGTGTTCGCGACCGGGCCGCGCAGCTTCGTCATGTGGTACACCGCGCACGACCGCGCCTCCGGCAAGCAGTGCATCGGAGCGGCCACCGCCACCGCACCCGGCGGCCCGTTCGTGCCCCGCGACACCAGCCTGATCTGTACGCCGGAGACCGGCGGGGTGATCGACGCCTCCTCGTTCACCGAGAACGGGCGCCGTTACCTTCTGTGGAAGAACGACGGCAACTGCTGCGCCCAGGACACCTGGCTGCACCTTCAGCAGGTCAGCGCCGACGGGCTGCGCCGCACCGGCACCACGACCGAGCTGATCAAGCAGAACAAGCCGTACGAGGGCACGCTCGTCGAGGCGCCGACACTGTGGAAGCACGGCGGCACGTACGTGCTGTTCTACTCCGCCAACTTCTTCGGCAACGGCAGCTACCTCAGCGGATACGCCACGGCGACGAGCCTGCGCGGTCCGTACACCAAGGCCACGGCACCGCTGATGACCACCGACGCGTTCGCCGGCTCGGTGCGCGGCCCCGGCGGCCAGGACATCGTGACCGGGCCGGACGGCAGGGACCGGATCATCTTCCACGGCTGGAACCCGGACTACACCTACCGCGCGGTGTACTCCCAGCGTCTCGACTGGCAGGGCAGCCGGCCCATCGTGGAGGGTGCCAAGATCCGCTACGAGGCCGAGGACGCCTCCTTCACCCGGGCCAACGCCCGCTACGCGACCGGCGGCGCCAGCAACGGCACCGTGGTCGGCGGCATCGACTTCGAGGACAGCCGGGTCACCTTCACGGTGTACGTCCCCCGGGCCGGCACCTACCGTCTGTCCACCCGATACGCCAACGGATCCGACGCGGGCGCGGCCGGCCACGCCCTGTGGGTCAACAACACCGCCGCCGGCACCGTGGACTACCCGTACACCGGCTGGGACAACTGGCAGTTCAGCGAACGCACCGTGACCCTCAAAGCAGGCGACAACACGATCGCGTACGGCAAGGGCGCCAACTTCGCCGAGATCGACGCCATCGACGTCGCCTGAACCTGGGCTCGAGCAGCGGCGCGGCCAGATCCGGACGGTCGCGCCGCAGCGAGGACTCCCGCCGCCGGATCGCCCGCCGTTCCCCCGGAGGGGCCGTCGGTGGTCGAGGGCACCATGCCGGTCTTCGCCGAGCAGCTCAAGGCGGAACTCGACTTCCCACTGTCCTAGGCCAACAGCCACGGCCCGTTCGGCGCATGGAAGCGGCGGGCCCGGGCCCAGGTGCGGGAACTGTTGTGGCAACCCGAGGACCGGACACCGTACGACGTGGAGCTCGTCGACTAGCAGCCGCGTGACGGCTATCGGCAACGGCGGATCCGTTTCAATGTCACCCGTACCAGCCGGGTCCGGGCCCCGCTGCTGGTGCCGGACGGTATTTCGGGGGTCGTTTCGTGGGCAACGAGCTTGCCGCCCGGGGGTACGTCGTGCTCGCCGTGGACGCTCTCGGCTGGGGTGACCGCGGTGGCCTGGACTACGCGGGGCAGCAGGCGCTGGCGAGCAACATGTTCCATCTGGGCTCGTCGCTGGCCGGGCTGCTGGCGTTCGAGGACACGCGAGCCGCCGGTCTGCTCGCGGCGCTGCCGGTGGTGGACCGGCACCGGATCGCGGCGGTCGGCTTCTCGATGGGTTCCTACCGTGCCTGGCAGGTCGCCGCGCTGTCGGACCACATCGCCGCGACCGTCGCCGTCTGCTGGATGACCGGCCTGAAGGAGATGATGGTCGCGGGCAACAACACGCTGCGGGGCGGGTCGGCGTTCCACATGGTGCATCCCGGTCTCAGCCGGTTCCTGGACATCCCCGACGTGGCCTCGATCGCCGCGCCACGGCCGATGCTGGTCTTCAACGGCGCGCTCGACACGTTGTTCACCGGGGCCGGGGTCGACGTCGCGTACGCGAAGATGCGGGCGGTGTGGGCGTCGCAGCGGGCCGGTGACCGCCTCGTCACCAAGCTCCGGCCGGGGCTGGGCCACGTCTTCGATCCGGCGATGCAGGACGAGGCTTTCGCCTGGCTGGATCGCCGGCTGCTCCCGGGGCGGTGGTAGCTTCCTGGCGTGACAGAGACCGGGTTCGTCCTTGCCGGCTTCAAGGAGCGCTTCCGCGAGGTGGCGGCCGGGCGGCAGATCCCCGGGGCCATGGCCGAGACGTTCCTGGCCACCCTGCGTCCCCGGGTCGCGTTGCACGAGCGGGCCAACGACGGTGGGGTCGTCTTCCGCTACGGCGGCCTGCCCCGCCTGCCGGCGGACGTCGGCTGGCCCGCCGAGCTCACCTTCCTCGGCGCGCTGGACTGTGCGGCGATCCCCCGCGATCAGCTGGACCTGCCCTATCCGGAGTCCGGCGAGCTGCTGTTCTTCTGGGACGGCTCGGAGGCCATCTTCTCCGAGCAGTGCCGGGTGATCCACGTCCCGGACCCGTCGATCGCGTCGGAGCACCAGCCGCCGGCGGAACACATCGACGTCCACGAGCGGGCCGACTACTACGCCACGCCGGAGGTCGAGGCACCGGGCAACAGCGGTTACTACGCCTACGACGCGCTCTGCGACATCGCCATGGCCGTGGGGGACGAGCTGGCGACGGTGCACAGTGTTTTCGCCCTGGGTGGCTACCCCAACGGTGAGGACGCGCCCGAGTGGTGGATGGCCCAGGAACCCGGGCGGGCCGGGACCGACGAGGAGCGGGAACAGCTCTTCGACCGGCTCCGCGACCAGTGCCGGGTGCTGCTGTCCACCGGCAGCGACCCCGCCGAGGACTCCCGGCTGCGTTACCTGGCCCTCACCCCGGACCTCGCCGCCGGCCGGTTCGAGACCGTCACGATGACCGCCCACGTGAACGACTGAGCCATGACGTACCTGCGGATCAACGGTGTCGACCTGTACTCGGAAGTGGCCGGGGCGGGTGAGCCCGTCCTGCTGTTGCACGGCGGTTTCTGTTCCCTGGAGTCGTTGCGGGCCCCCTCCGACGCGCTGGTGCCGGATCATCGGGTGTTCGCGTTCGAGCGTCCCGGGCACGGCCGTTCGGCCGACATCGACGAGGAGTACGGGTACGCGCGCGGGCTCGCCGACACCCTGGCGTACATGGACGCGGCCGGGATCGGGCCGGCGCACGTCGTGGGTTACAGCGACGGGGCGATCATCGGTCTGCTGCTCGCCCTCGAGCACCCGGAGCGGGTGCGCTCACTGACCGCCATCAGCGCGAACCTGGATCCGTCGGTGTTCACGCAGGAGGCCGGTGACGGCCCGGTGCTGGACGCGATCGAGCGGGCGGAGGGCCCGGACGTCGAGCGGATGCACTACGAGCGGCTGTCGCCGGACGGGCCGGGGCACGCGGACGTCGTCCTGGCCAAGTTGTTCCGGCTGTGGACCAGTGAACCGCACATCGATCCGGCACAGCTGTCCCGGATCGGGGCGCCGGTGCTGATCATGTCGGGTGACCGCGACACGATCCGGCCGGGCCACAGCCTGCGCATTGCCGCGTCCATCCCCGGCGCGCGGTTGTGCGTCGTGCCGGGGACCTCGCATCACCTCGTGGCCGAGCGCCCCGCGCTGATCAGTGCGCTCATCAGGGATTTCATCACTGGCGTGAGCGGCGCAGGAGCCAGATGAAGTAGGGGGCCCCGATCAGCGCCATCATGAGCCCGGCGGGGATCTGCGCGGGGGCGATGACGGTGCGCCCGAGGGTGTCGGCGGCGCCGACGAGCAGGCCGCCGATCAGCATGGCGACCGGGATGATCCGGGCGTGCCGGACGCCGATGAGGCTGCGGGCGATGTGCGGGGCGACGAGTCCGACGAAGCCGACGACACCGACCGCGACCACGCTGACCGCCGCGACGACCGCCGCGATGGTGAGCAGCGACAGGCGCGCGCCGTCACGGCGTACCCCGAAGATCCTGGGGGTGTCCTCGTCGATTGCCGGCAGGTCGAGCTGGCGGCGCAGGCCCAGGACCACCGGAGTGGCGACCACCAGCACGAGTGCGACCGGCAGGACGTCGGCGAAGGTGCGCCCGTACGTGGTGCCGGAGAGCCAGGTGAGGATGCGCGGGGTGTCCCACGGGTCGGCGCGCAGCAGCAGGAACGTGCTGATGTCGCTGAGGGCGTAGCCGCACCCGATGCCGATGAGCAGGAACCGGTCCGGCAGCAGTCCCCCGCGCCAGGCCAGCACGGCGATGAGGGCGAACGTGCCCAGGCCCAGGGCGACGGCGGTGACGACGAGCGTGGTGCGCCCGCCGGCCAGGCCGGAGGTCACCACGATCACCGCGCCGAGGCCGGCGCCGGCGGTGATGCCGAGTACGCCCGGTTCGGCCAGCGGGTTGCGCACGGTGCCCTGCACGACGGTGCCGGCCAGCGCGAGGGCCGCGCCGGCGGCGACGGCCGCGGCGACCCGCGGGGCCCGGTCGTCGAGGGCGCGGGCGATCAGGTCGGGTGCGGTGCCCTGCAGCCAGAGCAGGATGTCGCCGGTGCGCAGCCACAGGCTGCCGGCGAGCAGGCCGGTCAGGGCGGTCGCGGCGAGCAGGACGGCGGCGACGGCCACGACGGTGAGGAACCGGCGGCGGGAACGGATGGCGACGTGCGTGCGGGGTGCGTCGCGGGCCGCCCCGGCGTCGCGGAGCCGCAGCGCGAGGATGACGATGACCACGGCGCCGAGCAGCGAGGTCGGGACGCCGGTGGGGATGGACGCGGCGGCCTGCGGGCCGAGGGCCGCCCGCAGGACGCTGTCGGCGAGGAGCACCAGCAGGGCCCCGGCGAGGCCGCAGGCGGGGATGAGGAAGACGTGCCGGCTGAGCGCACCGACGCGGTGGGCGACGAGGCGTACGGCGACCGGTGCGGCGAGCCCGACGAAGGCGATCGGCCCGGCGAGGGTGACCGAGATGCTGGTCAGCAGCACCGCGCAGAGCACGGTGGCGATCCGGGTGGAGCGGATGGGTACGCCGAGGGAGGCGGCCGCGTCGTCGCCGAGGCCGAGCACGTCGAGTCGCCGGGACAGCAGCAGGGCGGCGGCGAGCACGACCACGATGACGGGGGCGGCGCGGGTGGCGGCGTCGAGGTTCAGCTGGGCGAGCGAGCCGCTGCCCCACGCGTACAGGCCGGTGGTGCTCTCCTTGAACAGGATGAGCAGCATGGCGGTGGCCGCGTCGAGGGCCATGGCGACGGCGGATCCGGCCAGGATGAGGCGGGTCGACGCGGTGCCCGAGGCGGTGCCGACGAGGCCGAGGACGAGTCCTGCGGCGATCAGGCCGCCGGCGAAGGCGACGGCGCCGGAGGCCCAGATGGGTACGGCGAGGCCGAACGCGGCGACGGCGCTCAGGGCGAAGTAGGAGCCGGCGGTGACGGCGAGGGTGTCCGGGGCGGCCAGCATGTTGCGGGTGATCGACTGGAGCAGGGCGCCGGCCGAGCCGAGGGCGACGCCGACCGCGATGCCGGCGAGCACGCGCGGCAGGCGGGAGCCGGTGAGCACGTCGGTGACGGGTACGCCGCCGACGTCCTCGCGGGCGCCGAGCAGGTAGCGCAGCAGGTCCCAGGATCCGATGCCGGAGGTGCCCTGGGTGATGTGCCACAGCCCGGCCGCGACGACCGCGAGGAGCAGGGCGGCCAGGACGGCCGCCCCGCTCACCCGGCGGCCGTCGTTGACGCTGGTGCTCACTACTTGGTCAGGATCTCGGTGTACGCGTCGATCGCCTGCTCGTTCGACAGGGGTCCACCGGCTCCCCAGACGCCGGCGGGGAAGGCGTACGCGCGGCCTTCCTTGACGGCCGGCAGGGCGGTCCAGATGCTGCTCTTGCGCAGTTCGGGGACGTAGCTCTCCGGGGTCTGGTCGTCGGAGTAGAACAGGGTGGCGCCGCCGACGGCGGTGAGGCCCTCGATGTCGGTCTGGGCGAGGCCGTACGACGGGTCGACGCCGCCGCTGCCGTAGGCCTTGTTGACGGCGTCGGTCCAGGCCGGGGTCAGGCCGAGCTGTTCGCCGAGCTCGGTGAACAGGGCGCCCTTGCCGTAGGGGCGGATGACGACGTTGCCGCCCTCGATCCAGCCGTCGAAGAACAGGAAGTCCTTGGCGGTCACGTTCGCGGCGGCGACCTTCGTCTTGGCCTGGGCGAGGTGCTCGTCGAATTGGCGCAGGACCGCGTCGGCGCGTTCGGTGCGGCCGGTGGCCGTACCGATCATCGAGAAGACCTTCTTCATGTTCGCGATCTGACCGGTGGCGTCGGCGCCGACGGTGGCGAGGACCGGGACGCCGCGCTTCTCGAGCTTGGTGATGATCTCGTCGTCGGCCTTGAACGCCTCGACGATGATCAGGTCGGGGTTCGTGGCGTAGAGCGCGTCGAGGTCGGGTTCGCCGCGTTCGCCGGTGTCGACGACGTCGGCGGGCAGCGTCTCGGCCTTGACGTAGGTACCGTAGCCCTTGGCGTCGGCGACCGCGACCGGGGTGAGGCACAGGGTGAGGACGTCCTCGGTCTGCTGCCATTCCAGGACGGCGACCCGCTGGGCGGGCTTGGTGAGTTCGACCTTGCGACCGAGGCCGTCGGTCATCGAGACCGGGCCGGTGGCGGTCGTGGTGGTGTCGTCGGCGCAGGTCTGCGACGCGGGGGCGGACGGGGCGCCGGCCTGGGGTTCCTCGACGTCCGTGGTGCCGCAGGCCGTGAGTGTCACGGCGAGGGCCGCGGTGGCCGCCATGCGGGTGAGACTGATCATGCGGATTTCTCTCCTGGGGTGGTGCGAGTGCGGGCGGGGTGCCGCCCGACGGGGTCGATGCGCAGGCGGCCGGTGCGCGGGTCGGTCTCGACCTCGACGCGCAGGTCGTACACCTCGCTGAGGTTCTCGGCGGTGAGCACGTCGTGGGGGTGACCCGCGGCGTGGACGCGGCCGGCGTCGAGCAGCAGGAGCGTGTCCGCGACCCGGGCGGCGTGGTCCAGGTCGTGCAGCACGATGCCGACGGCGACGCCGTGGTCGTCGGCGAGGTCGCGGACCAGGTCGAGGGTCTCGATCTGGTAGCGCAGGTCGAGGTGGTTGGTCGGTTCGTCGAGCAGGACGACGCCGGTCTGCTGGGCCAGGCAGGCGGCGAGCCAGACGCGTTGCATCTCGCCGCCGGAGAGTTCGCCGACCGGCCGGGCGGCCATGTCGTGCACACCGGTGACCCGCATCGCGTCGGTGATCGCGGTGCGGTCGGCGGCGGACGGCCCGGCGAAGCGGCGCCGGTGCGGGTGGCGGCCGAACGCGACGACCTCGGTCACGGTGAGGCCGTGCGGGGCCTGGCGGGACTGGGCGAACAGGGTGACCTCGCGGGCGAACTGGCGCACGTTGAGCAGCGACACCGGGCGTTGTGCGGCGCCGAGCGTGATGTCGCCGCCGTCGGCGCGGTGCAGCCGGGCCAGGGCGCGCAGGAGCGTGGACTTCCCGCTGCCGTTCGGGCCGATCAGTGCGGTGACCTGGCCGGACGTCAGGGTGACGGAGACGCCGTGCACGACGGTGGTCCGGCCGTAACGCAGATCGAGGTGTGTTCCGCGCAACACGGGTGCCGCTGACGGCCCGGTGGCCCCTCGCCGGCCGGCGAGGGGCTCAGAAGTCGTGGGCATGGGTCGGGCTCCGAATCACGGGGGCAGCAGGCCCTCGCTGAGTAAGGGTTGCCTTGCCTTACGGAGGCTAGGTGACCGGCCGCTTGACGGCAATCCCGGACTCAGGACAGGTGATACGGGATTCCGGACAGCCGGCCGGGTGTCACCTGCACCACGCGCCGGAACGCATCGATGAACGTGCTCGGCTGTGAATACCCGAGCCGCTCGGACACCTCGCGGACGTCGACACCCTCGGACAGCAGCGCCAGCGCCTCGTGCACCCGCAGCGCCTGACGCCACTGGGCGAACGACAGCCCGGTCGCCCCGCGGAACGCCCGGGTGATGGTCCGGTCGCTGAGACCCAGCTGCGCCGCCCAATCCTGCAGGCCACGGTCATCGGCGGGATCGGCGAGCAGGGCCTCGGCGATCGGGTCGATCCGGGGATCACCCGGCAGCTCCAGCGCGAACTGCCGCTCGGTGGGATCGAGCACGTCGAACACGACCGCCTCGGTCCGCGCCCTCGCGGCGGCGTCGAGATCCTTGCGCGCCAGGCGCAGCAGCAACGACTCCAGCAGCGGGGTCACCGCGATCGAGGTCGGCCCGGCGAACGCGACCGGGGTCCGTTCCGGGGCGAAGAACGCGTCGTGCAGCTCCGCGCCGGCGGTCAGCCGGCCCCCGTGCGTGACACCGGCGGGCAGCCACAGCCCCCAGCCGGGCGGCACGGTGAAGATCCGGTTCCCGACCCGGGAGGTGAGCGTCCCGCCGCGCACCCACACCAGCTCGTGCATCGGGTGCGCGTGCGGCGGCCACTCCGTCGCCACCCCGGTCACCTCGGACCCGGCGACGATCGTGAGCGACTCCGGGCCCTGCGCAGGCATCGGCACGGCCTGCCGGACGACCGTGCCCGGGTCCCGCCGCCACGTGCCCAGACTGAGGTCAACACGGGCCGGCGCATCCATGCCGACGAGCGTACGCGCAGGTCCGCACCCATCAGTCGACCGTGACGTGGAGATCACGCAGCACCACCGTGACCGCGGGACCGCCGCCGCCGACGGAGGCGCCGAGCGCCACCCGGCCGCTGGTGTGCCGCGCACCGGAGGCCTCGCCCCGGGACAGGTCGCCGGTCAGGATCGTCCTGCCGTCCACGGACACCTGCGCCATGCTCCTGACCACGTCCACGCCGATCCGGTGCGGCCCGGATTCGCACTGTAGGGAGAACGTCGTCTCGATGACCAGGCCGTCGTCGAAGGCGCAGCCCTTGCCCTCCGCGCCGAAGGGCGACCACAACCGTGCCGTGGTCAGCGGGTCGAAGAGCTCCTTCGCCGACTGCCGGACCGCGGTCGACGACGCTGCGGCGGCGACCGTCGTCCCGTCCTGCTTCTCGCCCCGCTTCTCGTCCCGCGCCAGTCGCGTTCCCACCCAGGCCCCGCCGACGGCGAGGAGCACCACGACGGCCGCCGCCGGGTACCACCGGCGCCGGCTCCGGCCGATCCCCCGGGCACCCTCGACCGCCCGGTGCACCTCGACCGGGACCGTCGCGTCGTCGTCGCGCCCGGCGGTCAGCTCGAGGAGCAGCTCCCACCCGGTCGGCCGCTGCCCCGGATCCTTGGCCAGCGCCCGCCCGACGATCCCCACCAGCCCGGCCGGCACCCCGGCCAGCAGCGGCGGCTGGGTCCGGATCCGGCCCGCGGTCGCCACCGGGCTGTCCCCGGCGAACGGATTGCGGCCGGTGGCGGCATAGGCCACCAGCGCACCCCACGCGAAGATGTCAGCGGCCGGCGACAACGCCAGATCCACCTCCGGAGACATGTACGCGAGCGTGCCGACCATCTCCTGGGTCTGCGTGTGATGGCTGGTCGCCTCGACGGCCTTGGCAATCCCGAAGTCGATGACCTTCGGCGCAACCAGCGCGAACAGCACGTTCGCCGGTTTCAGATCCCGGTGCACGATCCCGGCACTGTGGATCGCCACCAGCGCCGACGCGACACCGACCGCGACGCTGTGCAGGTTGCCGCCGCGCAACGGGCCCCGGTCCTGGATGACCTCGGGCAGGCTCGGCCCGTCGACGAACTCCACCACCAGGTACGGCGTCGCGTGCTCGGGATTGGCGTCCAGGACCTCCGCGGTGCAGAACGCGGGCACTTCGCGGGCCCGGTTGACCTCGCTGCGAAACCGCGCCCGGAAGTTCTCGGCCCGCGCGTACTCCGCCCTGATGACCTTCACGGCCACCAGCCGCTCCAGCGGATCCCGCCCCAGGAAGACGGAACCCACCCCGCCCTCACCGAGCCGGCCGATCAGCTCATAACGGCCCAGAACACGCGGATCCTCGGGACGCAGCGGTGAAGTCACGCGGGCACTGTAATACCCCGGATCCGCTATGGACGGAGCGGCGGCGGCCATCCTCCGCGACGGGCGCGGCTGTTACCAAGCGGCCCCGGACACAGAATGGCACGGAACATGACGACTTCTCGGAATCGCCGGATCATGCCGTCCACCTGGTCTTTCCATTTTCTGATCATGACCCGATAAGCACCGATGGGCGGCGCGGAAAATCATCTCCTCGCACAGTAGGATTTCCGACATATCTGGGTGGCGAACAGTCTTCGTAGACTTCACACTGATGTTTCCCACACAACGGAATGCGCATCTTGCTAACGGCACGGTCGAGCCGCCGCCGCGGCCCGCCTTTGCCCCGCGACCGAACCACGTTAGCAGGCATCGTGGTCCGCTCACCCCCGACTCAACACCATGACCGAACGGCCGCCCGAGAACGGGAGTCCCAACGGCGACGGGCCCCGGAATCCCTTCCGCCGACACGGTCTTGCCATCCTGGCCATTGGCGGCGCGGTCTCCAGCGCCATTCAAATCGTCACCACTGGCAGACCAACGACACAGGGTCTGATCATCGCCGGCGTCATCCTTGGCGCAGGCTTCGCCCCTTTGACATATCAGATCGGCAGGAATCGACGACGGAACGACGGAACAGGAGTTCCGATAATCGACTATCTCATGCTCGAACAGGAGCGGGATGCCCTCATGGATCGCGTGGAGAGCTACGAACTGGAACTACAGAACATTCGGAGCGCCCTCGAGGCGGCTTTCGGTTCGACCAGGCCGTACAGCGACGAAATGCAGATCATTTTTGATATAGGCACCCGGCCGAGCAGCGATCACGTCGAAGAAAGCCACATCACCATGGCTCGCGAGGGGGAGGTCGTCCACTGGTACGCACTAGAGGCGTTCAGCAGAGGTAGAGAGCAGGCAATGCACTGGCGTGAGGTAGTCACGCACCTCACACGCGTACGCGCCATCGGCCACGAGCAGGTGACCGCCGTCGAGCTCACCAGCGCCCTGACACCACGCGCCCTGATCACGTTCGCGCCACCGCAGCGGAGCGTGCGCTGGGAGGTCCGCTACCGCTGCCCAGGATACTGGGACAAACTTCGCCAGGGCGGACAGCGCTTCGAGTGGATGCCTCCACCCGCCAGCCCGGGTGAGGATAACGGCCGACGCAGCTCCGCACGCGCGGTCACGTTCATCTTCCGCATCCCGACCACGCTCGGCACCCTCAAGGCTTACGACCTACCGAAAGGGGTGGCCTTTGAACAGGCCGCCGCCGACGCACACGATCGCACCTACCGGATCGGTATAGCAGATCTCTCCGCGCTCCTCGAGCCACCCGGAACTGGCATCGATCCGATCAAATGGTATCTGGAACTGAGCCCAGAGGGTGCGCTATGAAATGGCCGAGCACCGCACTGCGCCGAACGCTCCGACGGCTGTCCAGGGCCGCCTCACCAGGAATGTGGGCCGCCGTCGCCGCCGTCGCCGGACTGAACCTGGCCCTCGCCCTGAGCTCCAGCGCACGATGGATCTCGCCTATTGTCGCCCTCGCCGCCCTCTTGGCCGGAATCACCTTCCTGTTATGCCCAAGAAACAACGCGCCCCCGGCCGAGAATGATCACGCGGCCTCTCCGGTCACGCCCCCCGGCGGATGGGCACCGGAGCGCGCGGCCGACGACACCGACTTCGACGAGGATCTGGAACTGACGGTCTGGGTCGGGAAGGACGCTGACGGCGACCACGTCCTGGAAAGGCGCCTCACCCGGCCCCACCACGCCATTGAGGGACGCACCCTCACCCTCATCTCGCCCTATGTGGAATCCCACGCGAGGGCCACCCCCGTAGCGCCTCACCTGACGGTCGACACCGGGGCCGTGACGGCGCATTGGCAGAGTGGCACGACACCGGGCCGCGGGATTGTCCTCTTCGACACCCCAGCACGGGAGGTGCCGCTGCGCTGGAACATGTCGTACCGCATCCCCGGCGGGCTCTGGAACCCACTGAGGTCGATCGGATTCGACGTGCTGCGCTATGACGTCCGCAATTTCCCGATCGGCAGGTTCTCCGTCAGGTTCGTCGTCGACCGCAGCGCCCACGACATCTTCGTCCGGGAGCGCAGCGGGCGCGGGACCATCAGTGAGTCCGCGAGGGACGCGGAGGGTAATGTCATCCGGGTCTGGACCAGCCATCCCGCCGCCCCGGTCGAATACGAGTGGGACCTGAGTATCGAGTGGAACGACAACCGGCCAGACGGGCCCGCATGGCGCTGAGCCGAGGGTGACGTACCCGAAGTCCGGCGTTTCAGTCGCCGCATAAGATGGCATATGTCAGAATTGCCCCGCAATGCCTGTGAGCAGGCGCAGTCACCTCGGGACAGCGGTCGGTGCAGCTCTGACCGCCCCATCACGCTGCGAGGGTAACGATGACCGATATTCGCACAGCACCACGGAACCACGGCGGAGAAGGCTCCGCAGGCTGATTCACCCGTGGCCGGGAGCAGACAGCAGCCACCGCGGCCACGTCTGCTCCCCCACCGCCTACCGCCGGGTGTTCGGCCTCAGCCGACGGTGATGCGGGCATCGGTGAAGATGACCTTCACCTTGGTGTCGCCGCCGGCGGAGGCGCCGAAAGTGACCCGGCCGTCGGCCCGGCGCGGGCCCGAGGTCCTGCCCCCGGACAGGTCGCTGGTCAGGACTACCTTGCCGTCCACCGACAGCTTGGCGGCGTTCTTGAGCACGTCGATCGCGATCAGGTGCCGGCCCGATTTCTCGATCGGGAGTTCCTTGAGCGTGCCCGACTGCCGGCTACGGAAGTCGGAGTGACCGACCGCGTCGTCCTCCAGGAAGTGGTTGGCGACATAGTCGGCACAGATCTGCGCGTAGTAGCCGTCAACGACGTGGTCCGCCCGACAAGGCCGTCGTCGAAGGCGCAGCCGTCGTCGCCGTCACCGACGACGATCGACCAGAATTCGGCCGCGGTCAGCGGGTCGAAGAGCTCCGTGGCGGACTGCCGGGTCGTATCCGTCGGCGCGGTGGTGGGCGTGGCCGTGGCCGTGCGGGACGACGACGCTCTGGGGACGACGGCGGCCGCGGCGACCCCGGCGAGGCGCCACCGGCGACGGCTCCTGCCGAAGCCGCGTGCCGCCTCGACCGCGCGGTGCACCTCGGCCGGACCGGGGCAACCTGGTCCGGTCCGGCGGTCAGGTCCAGGAGGAGTTCCTGCGCGGTCGGGCGGTGGGCGGGCTCCTTGACCAGTGCCCGGCCGACGATCCCGGCCAGAGCTGGGGAACGCATGTACGCGAGAGTGCCGACCATCTCCTCCGCGCGCGTGTGGTGACTCGTCGCCTCCACGGCTTTCGCGATGCCGAGGTCGATGACTTTCGGCGAGCCCAGCGCGAACAGCACGTTCGCCGGTTTCAGGTCCCGGTGCACGATCCCGGCACTGTGGATCGCGACCAGGGCCGACGCGACACCGACCGCGAGGCTGTGCAGGCTGCCGCCGCGCAACGGGCCCTGATCCCGGATGACCTCGGTCAGGCTCGGCCCGTCGACGTACTCCACCACCAGGACGCAGCGGTGAAGTCACGCGGGCACTCTAGGCGGTCAGCGCACCTGCTCGGCACTGAACTGCATCCGTGGCGTCGCGTAGAACTCCTGGGCCTGCACCAGCTGGAGCTCGCGTTCGCCGGAGCGGTAGGTGGTCTCGATCAGATCGAAGACGCTCGAAGCGGTGCGTTCCAGCGACACCGCCGCGTCCCCGGTTGTCGCGTAGTGGGCGGTGAACAGGGCGGCGGTGACGTCACCGGACCCGTTGGCCTTGAACGGCAGGTGCGGGGTGTTCACGATCCAGGCCCCGGCGGCGTCCACGACGAGCATCTCGATCGTGCCCTCCTCGCGGTCCGGGCGTTCCACGCTGGTGACCAGCACGGTCGAGGGGCCCATGGCGCGGGCGAGGTCGGCCGAGGCGAGGGTCGACGCGATGCTCGCCGGTTCGGTGCCGGTGAGGAAGCCCAGTTCGAACTGGTTCGGGGTGATGATGTCGGCCACCGGCACGACCCGGTCGCGCAGCAGGACCGGGATCTCGGGGGCGACGAAGCAGCCGGACCTGGCGTTGCCCATGACCGGGTCGCAGGCGTAGACCGCCGCGGGGTTCGCGGCCTTGACCCGGCGCACGGCGTCGACGATGACGTCGGCGATGCCGGCCCCGCCCTGGTATCCGGACAGCACCGCGTCGATCCTCGGGAACACGCCGCGTTCCTCGACGCCGAGGAGGACCTCGGCCACGTCCGGCGGCGGGATGAGCGGGCCCCGCCAGGCGCCGTAGCCCGTGTGGTTGGAGAAGTTCACCGTGTGGACCGGGATGACCTCGACGCCGAGGCGCTGCAGCGGGAACACGGCCGCGGAGTTGCCGACATGGCCGTAGGCGACCGCTGACTGGATGGACAGAACCTTCATCCGCCCAGCTTAGAGACCCGTCCCCGGCCGCGGGACGCGACCGTCGGACAGCACCCATCGATCGGCGCGGTTTTGTCGGGGCGGCGGCAGGGTAGGATCTGCGGACATCCACCGGGCCGGCGGGCAGAGCTGCGGCGTGGTTCTTGCGGTGGGTGATGGCGCCGGTGTCGGGGGAGTTCGCGGTGCAGGAATTGGCAGGACGTTACCGGGTCGGCAAGGCCGTCGGCAGCGGCGGCAGTGCGGTGGTCCATCGAGGCTTCGACCGTACGCTGCGGCGCCACGTCGCGATCAAGTTGTTCTTCCCGTACGGATCGTATGCCGCCGGTGCCGCGGACGCCGTGCTGCAGGAGGCGCGCACCGCGGCGGGGCTCAACCACCCGAACATCGCCCAGGTCTACGACTTCGGTGAGGTCACCGACGGCGGCGAGCGCACCCCGTACATGATCATGGAGTTTCTGGCCGGCGAGACGCTGGCCGACCGGATCGCGGGCACCGGCGCCCTGCCGTGGCGCCGGGCCGCCGAGATCTGCGCGGACATCGCCACCGCGCTGGCCGTCGCCCACGAGCAGAACCTGGTGCATCGCGACGTCAAGCCGCGCAATGTGATGCTCACCCCGGACGGGACGAAGGTCCTCGACTTCGGGATCGCGGCCGCGGCGGGCAAGAACGCCGTCGACACCCAGGGCCGGCTGTGGGGCACCCCGGCGACGCTCGCGCCGGAGCAGCTGCGCGGTGAGGCGACGTTCCCGGCCGCCGACGTGTACGCGCTCGGCCTGCTGTTGTTCGAGTGCCTCACCGCTTCGCGGGCGTGGCCGGGCACCAGCATCATGGAGATCATCGCCGCCCGGCACAACCGTCCGGCGCCGCGGTTGCCGCGGATCCCCGAGCTGCCCCGCGAGATCATCCGCCTGTACGAGGCGTGCACGGCGGACGATCCGGCCCGGCGCCCGACCGCGGCGGCGGCCGCCGAGATCCTGCGCCGGTGCTCGGAGCCGCTCACCGCGTTGATCCCGGCGGTCCGGACGACGCGTTCCGGGCGGCGCACCGTCGTGACGGTGACGCTGGGTGCCGTCACCGTGGCGCTGAGCGTGCTGGGTCTGCAGCTCGCCAACGGGGCCGAGACCCCGGGTGGTCATCCGGCCGACGCCGCGGTCGGCGAGACCCCGCCGGCCGCGTCGGCGCCGGCCCTGGTGGTCTCGTCGGCCCCGCCGTCGGCCGCACCCGAGCCCGCGGCCACCACGGTCGTGCCGGTGACCGTGCGCACGAGTGCACCCGTGTGGCGCACCACGTCGCCGAAGCCGTCGGTCAGTGCCTCCTCGCCCAGCCCGTCGCCGTCGACGCCGTCCGCGTCACCGTCGGACTCCCCGTCGCCGGAACCGTCGACGACACCGGAGTCGCCGGACGTCAGCTCGCCGCCGGTCGAGCCGGAGGAGCCGGGCACCGATCCGGAGCCGTCGACGCCGCCGGAGGAGCCGCCGGTGGTGGTGCCGCCCACCGGCGAGGCCCAAGGGCTGGTCTGATCACCAGGCGTACGCCTCCGGGGCGGGCTTGGCGCCGTTGGTCCCCGGCGGCGGGAACAGCTCGTCGAGCCGGGCCAGGGTGGGTTCGTCCAGCTTGATCCGCAGGGCGTGCAGGGCGCCGTCGAGCTGGGCGGCGGTGCGCGGGCCGATGATGGGCCCGGTCACGCCGGGCTGAGCCAGCAACCAGGCCAGCCCCACGTTCGCCGGGTCCTCGCCGAGGTCCGCGCACAGTTTTTCGTACCCGTCGATGGCGTCCCGGTGTTTGGCCAGCGTGGCGGCCGAGCGTTCCGAGGTGCTGCGGGAGGCGCCGCCCTCGCGTTGTTTGCGCAGGACCCCGCCGAGCAGGCCGCTGTGCAACGGTGACCAGGGGATCACGCCGATGCCGTACTCGCGGGCGGCGGGCAGCACCTCGAGCTCGACCCAGCGGGTCAGCAGGTTGTAGATGGACTGTTCGCTGACCAGGCCGAGGAAGTGCCGGGTCCGGGCGGCTTCCTGGGCCTGGGCGAGGTGCCAGCCGGCGAAGTTCGACGAGCCGAAGTAGAGGACCTTGCCCTGCTGGCGCAGGACGCTGAACGCTTCCCAGATCTCGTCCCACGGGGTGGTCCGGTCGATGTGGTGCATCTGATACAGGTCGATGTAGTCGGTCCGCAGCCGTTTGAGTGACGCGTCGCAGGCCCGGCGGATGTTGAGCGCGGAGGACAGGTCGTCGTTGGGCCAGTCCCCCATGCTGCCGTAGTACTTGGTGGCCAGCACGGTCTTCTCGCGGCGGTTGCCACCGCCGGCGAACCAGCGGCCGATGATGTTCTCGGTGACGCCTTCGCCCTGCTTCCAGCCGTACACGTTGGCGGTGTCGAAGAAGTTGATGCCGTGCTCGTGGGCGCGGTCCATGATCGCGTGACTGTCGTCCTCGGACGTCTCCGGGCCGAAGTTCATGGTGCCGAGCACGAGCCGGGACACGGACAGGCCACTACGACCCAGGCGGGTGTATTCCATCCTGCGAACCTACGCCGGATCAGGCGGCGCCGCCGTTGGCGTAGAGGATCTGGCCGTTGACCCAGCGGGCGGGTCCGGCGAGGAACGCGGCCACCTCGGCGATGTCCTCGGGGATGCCGAGGCGTTCCATCGGGTTGAGGCTCGCGATGTGGTTGATGACCTGTTCGCTCTTGCCCTCGAAGAACAGCGGGGTGGCGGTGGGTCCGGGGGCGATGGTGTTGACCGTGACGTCGCGGCCGCGCAGCTCCCGGGCGAGGATGAGCGTCATCGCCTCGACGGCACCCTTGGACGCGGCGTAGGCGCCGTAGGTGGGCATCTGCAGCCGGGTGATCGACGTCGAGAAATTGATGATCGCCCCGCCGGCTCGGACCTGCCGGGCGGCGAGCCGGCTGATGACGAAACTGCCGCGGACGTTCGTACGCTGGATCCGGTCGAAGGTTTCGAGGTCCATCTCGGCGATCGGGGCGAGCGGCATGATGCCGGCGGTGTTCGCGATGACGTCGATGCCGCCGAAGGTGTCGGTGGCGTGCTGGAACAGGCCGGCCATGGCCTCGGGGTCGGCGACGTCGCCGCCGAACGCGGTGGCCTGTCCCCCGGCGGCGGTGACGGCCTTCACGGTGTCCTGGGCCTTGGCCTCGTTGCCGCTGTAGTGCACCACCACCGCGGTGCCGTCCTGGGCGAGGCGTTCGGCGACGGCGCGGCCGATACCGCCGGAACCGCCGGTGACGATGGCGACACAGCACAGCGGCGCGGGCGCGGCCGGCGCCCTGGCCGCCGAGGCCTACTTCGCCCACAGCGAGCACCAGCTGGAATTCCCCGACACCGGCGACATCCGGGCCGACCTCACCGTCCAGCTGTGCGCGTTCGTGCGGCTGCTCACCCACGACGGCACCGGCACGGTCCTCGCCGGGCTGATCGGCCTGGCCCAGACCGACCCGGAACTGTCCGCGGCGTTCTCCGAGCACTACGCCGCGCCCCGCCGCGCGCTGGCCCTGACCGCGTTCGAGAAGGCCCGCGACCGGGGACAACTGCGCGACGACATCGACCTCGGCATCCTCGTCGACCAGCTCTGGGGCGCCTGCTACCACCGCCTGCTCATCCCCGACGCACCCCTGAGCGAGGCCTACGCCACCGCCCTCGTGAACAACGTCCTCGACGGCGCGTCGCCCCCGGTAGTGGTTAGGTGAAGACTCGCTCTCCGACTGAGATGAGGACCTCGTGGAACTGGGTTTGCACATCGCCGACTTCACCTGGGACGGCGGCCCCAAAGCCCTGGCCCCGGCCCTGGCCCGGCACGTACGCGACGGTGAGAGTGCCGGCGTCACCCGGATCACGGTCATGGACCACTTCTGGCAGATCAACGGCGTCGGCCCGGCCGAGACCGACATGCTGGAGGCCTACACGCTGCTCGGCTACCTCGCCGCGCACACCAGCACCGCCCGCCTGCACACGCTGGTGACCGGTGTCATCTATCGCGAACCGGCGCTGCTGGCCAAGGCCATCAGCACCCTCGACGTGCTGTCCGGTGGCCGGGCCGGCCTCGGCATCGGCGCGGCCTGGAACGAGGACGAGTCCGTGGGGCTGGGCTTCCGCTTCCCGCCGACCAAGGAACGCATGGACCGCCTCGAGGAGGCCATCCGCATCTGCCTGCAGATGTGGTCACCCTCCGAGGAGGGCTTCGACGGCGAGTACTACCAGCTCGGACGGACCCTCAACACTCCGCAGCCGCTGCAGGGCGACCGGCCGTACCTGATGATCGGTGGCGGCGGCGAACAGCGCACCCTCAAGCTCGTCGCGCAGTACGCCGACGCGTGCAACATCTTCGCCGGGCCGGAGGCGGCCCACAAACTCGACGTGCTGCGCGCGCACTGCGACAAGCTCGACCGGGACTACGACACCATCGAGAAGACCGCGATCACCCGCATGGACCCGGCCACGACCGCCGACGACATCGTGCGCACCGGCCACGAGCTGGCCGGGCTCGGCTACACGGCGCTCTACGTGTACGCCACCGGGATCACCGATCCCACCGCCATCATCGACGTGATGGGCTCGGCGGTGTCCCAGCTGGCCTGAATCCCGCGCGTACGGCACGTTCCCGTCACCGATCGCACGGCGCGCCCCGGTGCGGGGTGTACCGGGCTTCGACGGTGAACGTGCCGGCCGCCGGGGTGACCAGCTCGGTCCATTCACCACGGCGCGCCAGGCAGGCCCCCTCGACGGTCAGCCACGGTGACCAGGCCACCCGCAGCACGGTCGATCCCGGGCCGGGCATCCGGACGGTGACGGACGCCGGGTCGACGCGGGTGACGGTCGCGGGTGCGCCGGCCAGCCCGGTGGCGGCCTCGACCCGGTAGACCCGCCAGTCCGGGTTCTGCCACACCGGCGACAGCCACGACGGGCCGGCCGCGACGATCCTGGCCTCGGCGATCCCGGCACCGTCCAGTTTCGCGCTCGGCAGCACCACATAACCGACGCCCCATGTCCTCAGCCAGTCCCGGTAGGTGGCCGCGGTCAGGGTGCCGTCGTAGAACAGCGGGTTGCGTCCGGCGTCGGCCTGCCGGTTCCAGCCCCGGGCCAGGTTGACGTGCGGTGCGACGCCGAACGCCTCCCCGTGCGTCCGCAGCGGCACCACCTCGACGCGTCCCCGCTCGGCGCCGAGCTGCCGGAGCTCGGCGAGCAGCGGCCGGGCGTCGGCGACCGCGTCCATCCGGGTGTAGTCGTTGACCGGTTGCACCACGGTCCAGACCACCAGCCCGGCTGTGGCCACGTAGGTCGCCACCATCCACCGGCCGGTGCGTTCCCGCAGGACGGCGGCACCGATGAGGATCGCCGCGGCTCCCAGCAGGGCGAGTCGTTGCACGTTGCTGCCGATCGGGGTGGGCAGCAACCAGCACAACGCGGCACCGGCGCAGTACACCCACGCGCCGGCCCGTACCGTCCGCCATGACCGTGGGGTCAGCACCGCGACGGAGGCCGCGGCGGCGCAGGTCAGCAGCGCGGAACCCAGCGGGAACGGCTGGACGCCGGAGAACGGGAACAGCAGCGTGGTCGCCCCGATCACCAGCGGTGGCCCGGGAGCGAGCCACAGGGCGGGCCGGCGGCGGCCGGTCAGGAACAGTGCCGCGGCCAGCACCGCGACGAAGAGTCCGGCGACCGGGCTGCACAGGGTGGCCACCGTGCCGAACAGCGCCGCGAGCACCGGCCGGGGCGCGCGGCGGCCGGTCCCGGGAAGCACGGTCCCGGGAAGCACGGGACCGGGCAGCACGGCGATGGCGGCGGCCAGGACGAACACCATGCCGAGCAGGTAGGTGACCCGGCCGGTGGCGAGGTTTCCCCAGACGGCGAGCGCCAGCCAGAGCGCCGGCACCAGCGGCCGGCCGATCCCGGAACGGCTCACCAGCAGACCACCGAGCACGGCCGAGGCGATACAGGCCAGCACGCCGGTGGTCCGGACCCCGATCAAGGCCATCAGGTACGGCGAGACGGCGCTGTACGACATCGGATGCATCCCGCCGTACCAGGAGAAGTTGTACGCCGATCCGGGATGGCGCCGGACGAAGTCGGTCCAGGCGTACTGGGCGGTGAGATCGCCCGAGTTACGGGCCAGCCACCCGGCCCACACCACACCGAGCGCGCCGGCGAGCAGGCCGGCGGCAACGGCGGGGTAATCCCAGCGGCGTATCTCGGTTGTGTTCCTCATCGTCCCGGCACGCTAGTCGTGGCGCCGGTACTTGCGCGAGACCTGACGTGAATGCGCGGCTCCTACTCGGGGTACAGCGTCAGCATGAGTTCATCGATCGATGAGGACGCGCCCGCACTGGCGACCGTGGCGGCTGAAGCGGTCGGGTTGCTGAACGACGCAACCGGGCCGGAGGTCGGGTACCCGGGCCTGGCCGGCTCGGACGACGTCGAGGACGTGCTCGCCGCGCTGAACCGGATGGCCGGGGACCTGCGCCAGACCGTGGCCCAGCTCACGCGCTACCTCAACGACGAGGTCACCACGGAGCTCTCGGCATCCGGCACGACCGGCCGGCACGGCAGCACCGTCGCGGCCGCCAGGCGTGCCCTGCAGGAGGTCCAGGAGAACACCCGGACGCTGGCCGAGGCGCTGACCACTGCCGAGACCGCGATATCCGCGCTGCGCCCGTCAGCTGACCGGAGAGGGTGATCGCGCGAGGAAACCATGACTTCGGTAATCCTGGTCATCTCCCTCAACGACGGCCGCACCATCCCCAACTGGGCTTCGGTGTCTTCCAGGTTCCGCCGGAAGAAACCCGTGCGGCGGTCGAGGCGGCCGTCGAGGCCGGCTGCGCGCCGAGACCCAGGTGATCACCCAGATCGCTCGTGAGGCGGTGCGCCAGGAGCTGACCTCCGCCCACCCGGGCCCTGGCCATGGATGACATGGCCAGGGCCCGGGGCCGCCGGAACCCTCAGGCCGCCGCGGTGACGTTCGCCGAGACCGGTTCCAGGGCTGTTTCCAGGATCTCGCGGACGTCGGAGACGGTGTGTACGGTCAGTGCGGTCAGGACGTCGGCCGGGACGTCGTCGAGGTCGGGGGCGTTGCGCTGCGGCAGGTAGACCTCGGTGAGGCCGGCCCGCTGGGCGGCGAGCAGTTTCTGCTTGACCCCGCCGATCGGCAGCACCCGGCCGGTCAATGAGACCTCACCGGTCATGCCGACGTCCGCGCGGACGTTGCGGCCCAGCAGCAGCGAGACCAGCGCGGTCGTCATCGTGACGCCCGCCGAGGGGCCGTCCTTGGGCACCGCTCCCGCCGGCACGTGCAGGTGGATCGGGTGGTCCAGTTGTTCCGGTGAGACGCCGAGTTCGTCGGCGTGGGCCCGGACGTAGGACAGCGCGATCTGCGCCGATTCTTTCATCACGTCGCCGAGCTGGCCGGTGACCGACAGGCCGCCCTTGTCGCCGGGCAGCAGGGATGCCTCGATGTAGAGGACGTCGCCGCCCATCCCGGTCACGGCCAGGCCGGTCGACACCCCGGGCACGGCCGTACGCTCGGACGACTCCGGTGTGAAGCGGGGGCGGCCGATCAGGTCCTTGAGGTCCTCGGCCGCGACCGTGGCCGGCAGCTCGCGCAGGGCGACCTTGCGGAACGCCTTGGCCAGCAGCCGCTCGAACGAGCGGACACCGGCCTCGCGGGTGTAGTTCGCGGCGATCTCGCGCAACGCGTCGTCGGTGACGGTGACCTCGTCGGCGGACAGGGCCGCGCGTTCGAGCTGGCGGGGCAGCAGGAAATCGCGGGCGATGGCGACCTTGTCGTTCTCGGTGTAACCGTCGATGGAGATGAGCTCCATCCGGTCGAACAGCGCCTGCGGGATGGAGTCCAGCACGTTCGCGGTCGCGATGAACAGGACGTCGGACAGGTCCAGGTCGAGGTCGAGGTAGTGGTCGCGGAACGTGTGGTTCTGTGCCGGGTCGAGCACCTCGAGCAGCGCCGCCGCCGGGTCGCCGCGGTAGTCGCTGCCGACCTTGTCGACCTCGTCGAGCAGCACGACCGGGTTCATCGAGCCGGCCTCGCGGATGGCGCGCACGATGCGGCCGGGAAGGGCACCCACGTACGTACGGCGATGTCCGCGGATCTCCGCCTCGTCCCGGACGCCGCCGAGCGCGACCCGGACGAACTTGCGGCCCAGGGTGCGCGCGACCGATTCGCCGAGGGAGGTCTTGCCGACCCCGGGCGGGCCGGCGAGCAGGATCACCGCGCCGGATCCGCGGCCGCCGACGTTGGCCGTGCCCCGCGACTCGCGGCGGGCGCGGACGCCGAGGTATTCGACGATGCGGTCCTTGACCTCGTCGAGGCCGTGGTGGTCGGCGTCGAGCACCGCGCGGGCGGCGGCCAGGTCGGTGTTGTCGGTGGTGCGCTCGCTCCAGGGCAGGGCGAGCACGGTGTCCAGCCAGGTCCGCAGGTAGCCCGCCTCGGGGTTCTGGTCGCCGGCGCGTTCGAGCTTGTCGACCTCGCGCAGCGCGGCCTCGCGTACGGAATCGGGCAGGTCGGCCCCCTCGACGCGGGCGCGGTAGTCGTCGGTGCCGGCGGCGTCGCCTTCGCCGAGTTCCTTGCGGATGGCCTTGAGCTGCTCGCGCAGCAGGTATTCGCGGTTGCGCTTCTCGACCGACTCGCGGACGTCGGTGTCGATCTTGTCGCTGACCTCGGACTCGGCCAGGAAGTCCCGGGTCCAGTCGATGAGCAGCGTCAGCCGGGCCTCGACGTCGGGGGTCTCCAGCAGTTCGCGCTTGCGGTCGTTGGACAGGTATGGCGCCCAGCCCGCGGTGTCGGCCAGGTCACCGGGGTCGTCGATGGCGCTGACCGAGTCGATGACCTGCCAGGCCTCGCGGCGCTGCAGCACGGAGACGACCAGCTGCTTGTATTCGGCGGCGAGTTCGCGGGCGTGCTCACCGGGCCTGCCGGCCTCGACCGGTTCGGCCTCGACCCACAGGGCCGCGCCGGGACCGGTCACACCGCTGCCGATACGGGCGCGGGTGCCGGTGCGCAGCATCGCGGCGGGCGAGCCGCCCCGGGACTTGCCGATCTGCCGCACGGTGGCCACGACGCCGTGCGAGGCGTAGCGGTCCTCGAGGCGCGGGGCGATGAGCAGTTCGGAGCCGGACGAGGTGCGGGCCGCGTCGACGGCGGCCTGCGCCGCCTCGTCCATCTCGACCTGCACGACCATGCCCGGGAGCAGGACGATGTCGTCGAGGAACAGTACGGGGAGTCGTTTGCTGGTCACCGGGTACCTCCGAAAAAGTTGAGTACATGCTGCTCAACTTCGGGCGGCGGCTATGTCTTCCGGCGTTCACTGCCAGCGAAATCCCGGGGGGCCGCGGCGCCGACCGCGACAACCGGATTGGTCAGCGTCCCGAGCGCCGGGGAGGTGATCTCGATCGTGTCGCCGGGCCGCGTGGTGAAGCCGGCGTCCGGGACCATGCCGGTGCCGGTCAGCAGCACCGCACCGGCCGGGAAGCTCAGCGCCCGGAACAACCAGCCGGCCAGTTCCCCGAAGCCGCGGGCCATCGCCGCGGTGGAGGTCGTCGCCGCATAGATCTCGCGGCCCGCCCGATGCACCCGCAACCCGATCGGGAAGGGTCCGGGACCGGCCGTCCAGCTCGGCACGATCGCCGGCCCCAGGGCGCAGGAGCGGTCGTAGATCTTGGCCTGCGGCAGGTAGAGCGGGTTCTCGCCCTCGATCGACCGGCTGCTCATGTCGTTGGCCAGGGTGTACCCGAAGATCTCGCCGGACGCGCCGAGCACCAGGGCGACCTCGGCCTCGGGGACGTCCCAGCCGGAGTCGGCGCGGATGCCGACGGCGTCCCGGTCGCCGACGACCCGCCACGGGCTGGACTTGAAGAAGATCTCGGGCCGGTCGCTGTCGTACACGTGGTCGTAGAGGGCGCCGTGCCCGGACTCCTCCTTGCGGCCGTCGCGACTGCGCAGGTACGTCACCCCGGCCGCCCACACCTCCTGCCGGTCCACGGGTGGCAGCACCGTGTCGCCGGGCATGGTGCCGCCGGCGGCGTCCGCGGCGGCGTCGACCACCGCCCGGGCCTCGTCGAGCGGCAGGGCGAGCAGGTCGCCGAGGGTACGGTCGAGCGCACCCCACCGGCCGTCGCGGCATACCGCCCAGCGCGTCGTGTCACCGGCGCGCAGGTGGTGGATAGTGATCGACATCTGACCGTCCTCGGTGTGTTGATATAGGTCGAGACCGACGAAGGGATTCACCCGACATGCCCCGTGTGGTTCCGGCGGTCACCCGCGCACTCGACATTCTCGAACTGTTCCTGGACCGCCCCCAGTTGTCGGCCCGCGATGTGGCCGAACGGCTGGACCTGCCCCGCACCACCGTCCACGAGTTGCTCGTCACGCTGGTGGCCCGTTCGTACCTGATCGCCGTCCCGGGTCAGCCGGTGCGTTACCGGCTCGGCATGCCGCTGTTCCAGCTGGGCTCGGCGTTCGCCGGCCGGCTCGACCTGGTCCGGGAGGCGCGGGGGGTGACCCACGAGATCGCCGCGGCCTGCGACGAGGCGGTCCACGTGGCCGTGCTCGACGGCGCCGACGTGGTCTACCTGGTCAAGGTCGACAGCACGCATCCCGTACGGATGGTCTCCGGGGTCGGATTGCGGTTGCCGGCGCATTGCACGGCGGTGGGCAAGGTGCTGCTGGCGGATCTCGATCGGGCCGGCCTGGACGCGGTGCTGCCGGCGGGCGACCTGCCGGGCATGACGCCGGACAGCATCACCGACCCGGACCGGCTGCGGGATCATCTCGCCCGGGTGCGGGACGAGGGTGTCGCGTTCGACGACGGTGAGTCCGACAGTGCCATGCGGTGCGTCGCCGCGGCGGTCCGCGACCACACCGGCAGTGCCGTCGCCGCCATGAGCATCTCCGCGCCGATCATCCGCTGGACGCCGGGGACGCACGAGCAGTGGACCGGCCTGGTTCGCGAGGGCGCGGCCACGCTGTCCGCCCGGATGGGGCACCAGACCCCGTCCCGATAGCGAACTCAGCGTTCCCCGCCGGAAACCGCATCGAAACATTGACACCTCTCACGGTGCTCGTTTAGCGTCGCGCCTACATCGTACGGTATATCGAACGCTGTTCGAGATTTCGAACGAAAAGGCGGTCAGTCATGAGTGACAGGTCTTTGTGGTCCCGGCGCACCTTTCTGGCGACCGGCGCGGGCGTGCTGGGTGCGGCCGGTCTGGCCGCGTGCGGCGGCACGTCCGATACACCCTCCACAGTGCAGGCCGAGGTGCCGAAGGAATTGCTCGACGCCGCGGCGTCGATGAAGGGCACCTCGATGGGGGTGCTGTCGCAGAAGCTGTACTCGACCAAAGCCAACGAGATGCTCGACCGGTCGATCGGCGCGTTCGCCGGGGCCACCGGGACGACGATCGAGAACAGCCTGGTCCAGGCCGACGCCGGCGACGTGGTCGCCAAGATCGACGCCGAGGTCAAGGGTGGCGTGGCCCGCGACCTGGCGTTCATGACCGACTCGCGGTTCATCGCCCAGTTCCACGCGCTGGGCGACCTCGAGGACGTGACGGACGTCGTCAGGACGCTGACGGCCGTCTACGGCGAACCCTGCGCCGAGGCCAAGAACTTCTGCGTGTTCGACGGCAAGTGGTTCGCGATCCCCTACCACTTCATCGGGATCGGGTCGTTCCTGCGCAAGGACTGGATGCAGGACAAGGGCATCGCCCCCAAGGACGTCTACAGCTGGGAGGAGCTGCGCGACCTGTGCCTGGCCATCTCCGATCCGGCCAGACGCCGCTTCGGCTGGGGCATGACGGTCAACCGCTCCGGCGACGGCAACGGCATGATCGAGGCGCTGATCAACTCGTACGGCGGGGCGATCGCCTCCAACGACGGCCGCAAGGTCACGTTCAACTCCCCCGAGACGGTGCAGGCGGTCACGTTCCTCGGCGACATCTACACCAACCCGAGATACCAGCCGATGCTGCCGCCGGGCGTCGCCAGCTGGACCGACACCAGCAACAACGAGAACTGGCTGGCCGGGATCCTCGGCTACACCCGCAACAGCTTCAGCGTCTACGCCGATTCCAAGACCAAGAAGAATCCGGTGTACGACAGGACCCACGTCTTCTCCGACTGCATCGGCCCGGCGACCGACAAGTCCCTGCTGCTCGGCCAGTCCCAGGGCTTCGTCGTCTTCAAGGGCGCCAAGAACCCCGGGCTGGCCAAGCTCCTGGCGCAATACCTGGTCAGCGCGCCCGCCCTGGTCGGGGTGGCGAAAGAGGCGCCCGGCCTCGCGATGCCGGCCTGGGCGAAGGTCTGGGACGCCGACCCGTTCTTCGCCGGCGGCGACCCGGCGTTCCCCATCCTGCGGGAGATGTCGCAGCAGCCGCTGCCGCTGTCCACCAAGAACGGCCTGAGCTTCCCGCAGCAGGCCAGCGCCGGCCAGCAGGCCGTCGTCGCGGCCTACGTCCTCACCGACATGATGCAACAGGTCGCCCAGGGCGCGGCACCGGCGCAGGCGGTACGCGACGCCCACACGAAAATGGTGCAGATCTTCGCCCAGCAGGGGCTGCCACAATGAAATCCGGCCCGGTGAGATCGGGCTCGCTCACGACGACCCAGCGGCGGCTGGGCCGGGACTGGCGCCTGGCGGCGCTGTTCCTGACCCCCGCGGCCGTGCTGGTCGGGGTGCTCGTGCTGGTGCCGATCGTCCAGTCGATCGTCACCAGCACCACGGAACGGCACGGAGCCGACACCGTGTTCGTCGGGCTGGGCAACTACCTCGCCCTCACCGACGACGACCAGTTCCGTACGGGCGTGCGGAACTCGTTCGTCTTCACCGCGTACGCCGAGGTCTTCAAGGTCGTCCTGGGCCTGGCCGCGGCCCTGCTGCTGCATCGTCTGCGCCGGGGGCGGGCGCTGGTGACCGGGCTGCTGCTGGTGCCGTGGGTGGTGCCGACGGTGGTGACCGCGTTCAGCTGGCGCGCGCTGCTCGACCCGATCTTCGGCAGCGTCAACACCCTGCTCAGCGGTTCGGGGATCGGGCCGCTGCTGGCCACCGCGCACCTGATCGACAGCTGGCCGGCGGGCTGGCTGTCCGACACGTCGCTGGCCATGCCGTCGGTGATCCTCGTCAACGTGTGGAAGGGGGTGCCGTTCTTCACCATCTGCTTCCTCGCCGGACTGAAGGCCATCCCGGCGGACCAGTACGAGGCGGCGACCATCGACGGAGCCTCGGCGTGGCAGCGGTTCGCGTACGTGACGCTGCCCGGCCTGCGCCACGTGATCACCGTGACGGTGACCCTGTCGTCGATCTGGACGTTCAACAACTTCGACCTCATCTGGCTGCTGACGCAGGGCGGCCCGGGCGACGTGACCGCCCCGTACGTGCTCATCGCCTATTCGAAGGCGATCCTGCAACTGCAGTACGGCGCGGGGGCCGCGGTCACCCTCGTCATGCTCCCGGTCATCGCCGGTCTGGTTTTCTTCCTGGTCAGATTGCTGCGCCAGGACGGTGACAGCGGGACACCGGGGCGGATCCGGGCGGCCCTGCCGTGGGTGGTCACCGCGGCGGTGACCGGTCTGCTGCTGTGGGCCTCGCCGCGGATCTTCTGGAAGGCGGCCGTGCTCCTGGGCGTGATCCTGCTGATCGCGGCGGCGGTCGGCCGGGGGGTCTCGGCGCTGCAGAACCGTGGCGGCCGCCGGGCGCCGGCGCTGGTGTCGGGGGTGGGGACCGGTGTCGCGCTGGCCGGGCTGCTCGCCTTCGTGCTGGGCCCGGTCTACTGGATCGCGGTCACCGCCTTCAAGTCCGACGGTCAGGTCGTCACCCGCGAGCACGACCTGTGGCCGACGCCGTGGACGCTGGAGCAGTTCGGCGCCCTGTTCGCCAACCAGCCGTTCGGCCGCTGGTATCTCAACACCGTGCTGGTGTCCGCGGCCTCCACCACGGTCGCGCTGATCTGCGCCGCCCTGGCCGGCTACGCGCTGGCCCGGCTGCGGTTCCGCGGGGCGCAGGGCTTCACGGTCACCGTGCTGCTCACGTACGTGATGCCGGGCGCGCTGCTGTTCATCCCGCTGTACCAGCTGCTCATCGGGGCCCGGCTCACCGACTCGCTGTGGTCGCTGGTGCTGACGTACCCGACGTTCACCCTGCCGTTCGCCACCTGGCTGCTGACCGGGTACTTCGCGTCGATCCCGGTCGAGCTGGAGGAGGCCGCCCTGGTCGACGGCAGCACCCGGGTCCAGGCGTTCCTGCGGGTGGTGCTCCCGCTGGCCAAACCGGGACTGCTGGCGGTCGCGCTGTTCACCCTGACCAACGCCTGGAACGAGTTCCTGTTCGCGTTCGTGTTCATCACGAAGGACGACTACAAGACGCTCCCGGTCGGCATGCAGTCGATGATCGCCGGGGACGTCGTGCCGCAGGGGCAGCTGGCCGCGGCGTCCCTGCTCGTCAGCATCCCCGTGGTGGTCATGTACGCGTTCGGGCAGCGCTTCCTCGCCGAGGGACTGACGGCGGGCGCGGTCAAGGGCTGACCGTTCGGTACGCGACACGGTGGCGGCAGCACCTAGAATTGCCGATCATGCGGCTGCTGGTGGTGGAGGACGACCCCGAGCTCGGCCCGATCATCATCGCGGGGCTGCGGGCCGCCGGGTTCGCGGTGGACCACGCGACCGCACTGGCCGAGGCCGACGAGAAGGTGTCGGTCAACAGCTACGACTGTGTGATCGCCGACCGGGGCCTGCCCGACGGGGACGCGCTGGTGCTGATCAAAGCGTGGCGCGCGGCCGGCCGTACCGTTCCGGTGCTGGTCCTGACCGCCCTCGGGGCCGTCGGCGACCGGGTGTCGGGTTTCGAGCACGGCGCCGACGACTACCTGGTCAAGCCGTTCGCCATGGCCGAGCTGGTGGTACGGGCGCGGGCGCTGGGCCGGCGGGACCAGCCCCCGCGGCTGCCGGAGCTCACCGTCGCCGACCTGACCCTGGACGTGCCGAGTCACCGGGTCCGGCGGGCCGGTGTCCTGCTCACGTTCACCGCCAAGGAGTTCGCGGTGCTCGAGGTGCTGATGGCTCGGGCGGGGCAGGCGGTCACCCGTGGCGAGTTGCTCGAGCACTGCTGGGACGAGATGGCCGACCCCTCGTCCAACGTCGTCGACGTGGTGATCCGGCAGCTGCGCCGCAAGCTCGGCCCGCCCGACCTCATCGAGTCGCTCCGGGGCGTCGGGTACCGCATCCGCGGCTCGGCGTGACGACCGGCCGTCCCACCACCGGCCGCCCCGCCGTCGCGCGGCTGCGCCGGATGCGGTGGGCGCTGACCCTGCTGTACGCGGCGCTGAGCACGGTGTCACTGGTCACCCTCGTCGTCATCGCCGCCTCCATCGACGCCCGCTCCGGGTCCCAGGACCTGGACGCGCAGCTCAGGGGCCGGGCCGAGGGGTTGTCCCGCGCCGTCTGGATCGACGAGGGCGTCCTGCACCTCGAACCGCTGTCCGAGGACGACCTGGCGACGGTCTCCGACGTGACCGCGGTCCTGCAGCGCACCGGATCGCAGCCCGCGCAGGTCCGCTGGCTGTGGCCGGAGCGCGACGACGCGCTGCCCCCGGCCGGCCGGCTGGACGAGCTGTGGGCGGCGACGGTCGAGGCGCAGGAACCGGTGCTCACCACGATCGTGGCGTCCGACGGCCGCACGCTGCGCTGGGCCACCGCACCGGTCTGGGGCACCGACGAGATCGGCGCCGTCCTGCTCGTCGCGATCGACCCGGCACCACAGGAACGCGGTCACACCGAGCTGGTGCTCGGGCTGGCCGCGGGCTGCGCCGTGCTGGTGCTCGCCTCGGCCGGCGCCGGACATCTGCTGTCCGGCCAGAGCATGCGCCGGTCGATGCGGGTGCTGGACCAGCAGGAACAGTTCCTGGCCGAGGCGGCCCACGAACTGCGGACGCCGCTGGCCACGCTCCGCCTGGCGATGGAGGGCGGCATGAGCGCGGCGGCGCCGGAACCCGCCGTGCTGCGCGACGCGGTGCGGCTGGTCGACCACCTGGACCGGCTGGTCGCCGGGCTGCTCACCCGGGCCCGGATCGACGCCGGGACCCGCCCGCTGGAGCTGACGCCGCTGCGACTGGACCTGCTGGTCGAGCAGGTGGTGGACGACATGGCACCGGCTGGCGCGCCGGTGGCGGTGCGCACCGAGCCGACGGTCGTGCGCGGCGACCCGGACCTGCTGGCGCAGGCGATCCGCAACCTGGTCGAGAACGCGCTGCGCCACGGTGCCCCGGACGGCGGGGCGGCCGTCGTCGAGGTGTCCGTCGCGGCCGGCACGGTCGGCGTCCGCGACCACGGCCCGGGGATCGCCGCCCCGGACCGGGAGCGGATCTTCAGTGACCGCGTCACCGGTGGCCGGGCCGGGATCGGCGTCGGTCTCGCCATCGTCCGGTGGGTCGCCGACCTGCACGGCGGGCGGGCCCGGGTGGTACCCGTCGACGGCTCCGGCGCGCTGGTCGAGCTGGAACTGCCCGTCTTCATCGTCCGCTAATGGTTCGGTTGTCACGATGTGGTCATGAACAACAATCGTGACCGGCGGCCCGCCCGGCGCGCCATGGTCGGACTGGTGCTGGCCGCGGCGGTCGTGGCGGCGCTGACCCAGGTCGACGCGTTCGCCTCGACGACCGCGTCCAAGCCGGCCAGGACCGCGCCCACCGTTGGCCTGGTGCCCGCGCAGGGTGCGCTGCTCGGGCACTACTACGGCAACGGCACGATCGCGCAGACCGACAAGCGGATCGGGCGCAAGCCCGCCGTGCACCTCACGTACTACGACTTCGCGTCCGACGACTGGATCAACTCGCCGGTCAGCACCGCGGACTTCGCCGGCGGACGGATCCCGCTGGTCAACGTCGAACCCAACGACATCGCGTTCGACGACATCATCAACGGCAGGTACGACACGCTGCTGAGGAAGCGGGCCGACGCCGCCGGAGCGCTCGGCAAGCAGTTCTTCCTCGACTTCGCGGCGGAGATGAACGGCGACGAGGGGTGGGGCGGTCACAACCCCGCGAAGTACATCGCCGCCTGGCGCCACATCCACGACATCTTCGTCGCGCGCGGCGCCACCAACGTGGTGTGGGTGTGGTGCCCGAACAACGAGGACGCCCCGGGATCCCCGCCGGCGATGAAGTACTACCCCGGCGATCAGTACGTCGACTGGACCGGGATCGACGGCTACAACTGGGGCACCTCGGACCCGGACTTCGTCTGGCAGAGCTTCCGCGACGACTTCGCCTACCTGTACCCCAAACTGGCCGCGAAGGGTAAGCCGATCATCATCGCCGAGACGGCCTCCGACGAGGCCGGGGGCAGCAAGGCCGCCTGGATCGACGGTGTCGTCCCGACGCTGAGGACCACCTACCCGCTGATCAAGGCGGTCGTCTGGTTCGACGTCGACAAGGAACGGCACTGGCAGATCACCTCCTCCTCGTCAGCGCAGGCGGCGTACCAGCGGATGGCGAAGAACGCGTACATGAACCCGTGACGTGATCCGGTCGTCCTGGCGGCGGTGGCCGGCGCTCAATGTCGGCGGCCCGGTGCCGATAGGTGGGGCATGACGCGTACGCGGGGCCTGCTGTCATGGGTCGTGATCGCGGGATCCCTGGTGCTGGCCCTGCCCTCGTTCGTGCGGCCGGACAGCGGCCTGGCGGACGGTTGCTATCTGGCCGGCGTGGTGCTGCTCGCGGTCGCGGGCGTGGCCGGCGCCCGGTCGCTGCGGCCCGCCGAACGCCCGGTCTGGCTGCCCTGGTGCGCCGGGCTGGGGTGTGCCCTCGCCGGGTCGATGGCGTGGCAGCTGGGTGACCGGCTCGCCCTGCCCTGGCTGACGAGCGCCGTTCCCCTGTTCTGGATGGCTTTCTACGTCCCGATCACGCTCACCACCGTACGCATCATGCGGCGCCGGGTTCCCGCGTCCCGCAGCCGCCGGACGGTGCTGCAGGACGTCGCCGTCGTGACGGCGGCCGCCACGGTGTTCGCGTGGCAGGTCCTCATCCAGCCCGCGCTCGCCGCCGGCCCGGCTTCCGACCGGTGGACCCTGTTCCAGGTGTTCTTCTTCCCGCTCGGCGACGTCGTACTGCTGGCCCTCGGCCTGACGTTGCTGCTCGTGCCCGGCCACCGGTCGGTCGCGGAGCTGTTGATGCTGGCCGCCCTCGGCACCGCTCTCATCGTCGACCTGGTGAACGTGCCGGCGTTCTCCTCATCCTCGATGAGCAGCTGGTACATGGCCGCCTACCTGGTCATCAACGCCACGGTGGCCGCGGCTGCGCTGCACCCCAGCCGCGCCGCGGCGACGGCACCCGACCCGGGGGCCACCGGCACGGCCGGGATCCGTGGGTGGCGGACGCTCATGCTCGGCGGCGCGCTCTGCAGTGTGGGCGTGGGTTCGACCCTCACGTCCCGGCATGGCTGGCAGGGGGCGCCCGCGGCGGCCGCGATGGTGGTCATGGTGGCGTTGATCCTGCTGCGGCTGCACCGGGCCGCCGCCGAGGCGGAGGCCGCTCACCAGCGCATGCGGCACGAGGCCACCCACGACCTCCTGACCGGGGTGGCCAACCGGACGCAGCTCTTCGAGGACATGCGGCACGCCGTCACCCGCTCCCCCACGCTGTTCTTCGTCGACCTCGACGGCTTCAAGGCGGTCAACGACTCGCGCGGTCACCACTGCGGCGACGCCGTGCTCAAGACCGTGGCCCACCGCCTCACCGGCATCGTGCGGCACTCCGACACCGTGGCCCGGCTGGGCGGCGACGAGTTCGTGATCGTCTGCACCGACCTGACCCCGGCGGCCACCACCATGCTGGCGGCCCGGATCGAGCAGGCCATCATCGAGCCCATCGACACCGACACCGGCCCGGTGTCCGTCGGCGCCTCGATCGGCATCACGTCCATGGACCGGGTCACCACCGACGAGACCCTGGCCGACGCACTCGTCACCGAACTCCTGCGCGCCGCCGACGCCGCCATGTACGAGGCCAAACGCGACGGCGGCGGCACCCGCCAGGTCGGCTACGTCCCGGTCGCCTGACCACCTGCGACAGACCTGGGAGTCGATGGAGGTGAGCTCAGGTGTCCTCGGGGGCGGCCGCCGAGCGGAGCAGGGCGTCGACGTGCAGGATGTCGCCCGGATGGACCCGGACGGCGGCGCGGTCGGTGGCCGCGAAAAGAATGGCCGCCGTGCTGGCATCGCATGATTTATCGGGTGCGAAGAGTCCGTCGCGAAACAACAAAACGCATCCTTTACGGCATCGGATAAAGCGCAACAAGAAATGCTAGACCACACCGCCCGAACACTTTGTCATCCCTTGGGGTGAACAATTGTGGATCACTATTCTGAGGCGTTGAATGATGCATGAGCCATCATTGGCCTTGCCAACGCCATACCCGGTATGCATACTCGGTATCCATGAGCATCCGTCACAGCCTCCTCGCCCTGCTGGGCCGCGGTCCCGCCTACGGCTACCAGCTGCGCAGCGCCTTCGAGGACGCCACCCGGGCGACCTGGCCGCTCAACATCGGGCAGGTCTACACCACCCTGGCCCGCCTCGAACGCGACGGGCTCGTGCGCGCCCTGCCGGAGGGCGAGGGCAGCCAGCGGCCGTACGAGATCACCGACGTCGGCCGCGCCGACCTGGCCGAGTGGTTCACCACCCCGGTCGAGCACGCCGGCCGGCCCCGCGACGAGCTCGCCATCAAACTGTCGCTGGCCCTGTCCACACCGGGGGTGGACATCCGGGCCGTGGTGCAGCGCCAGCGCACCGCCACCATGCGCCACCTGCAGGACTGCGTCCGGCTGAAGCGGCAGGACGAGAATCCGCGGGATCTGCCGTGGCTGCTCGTGATCGACGCGCTGATCTTCCAGGCCGAGGCGGAGATCCGCTGGCTGGACCACTGCGAGACCACTCTCGTACGGCATGCCGGCACGCCTCCACCGCTGCCCGCGACCCTGCCCGCCGCCGCCACCCGGGCCGTTTCCGAGCGGACCACGTCATGACCGTGCTGCAGCTGCGCGGGGTGCACCGCGTCCATGGTTCCGGCGAGACCGCCGTGCACGCCCTGCGGGGCATCGACCTCACCGTCGCCCCCGGAGAACTCGTGGCGGTCATGGGCTCCTCCGGGTCCGGCAAGTCCACGCTGCTCACCCTGGCCGGCGGGCTGGACGCACCGACCCGCGGCGAGGTGCTGGTGGAAGGCCGCGCACTGGCCGGGATGAACCGCGCGCAGCTCGCCGAGCTGCGCCGCCGCAGCATCGGCTACGTCTTCCAGAACTTCAACCTGCTGCCCAGCCTGACCGCCGCCGAGAACATCGCGCTGCCCCTGGAACTCGACGGCCTGCCGGTGCGCCGCGCCCGCCGGCTCGCCCTCGACGCGCTGGCCCGGGTGGAGCTGACCGACCTGGCCGCCCGGTTCCCCGACCAGATGTCCGGCGGGCAGCAGCAGCGCGTCGCCATCGCCCGGGCCCTGGTCGGGCAGCGCCGGCTCGTGCTGGCCGACGAGCCCACCGGCGCTCTGGACTCGCAGACCGCCGAGACGGTGCTGCGGTTGTTGCGCCGGCAGATCGACGACGGCGCGGCCGGGGTGCTGGTCACCCACGAGGCCCGGCACGCCGGCTGGGCGGACCGGGTGGTGTTCCTGCGCGACGGTGTCGTGGTGGACTCCACCGGTTCCAGCCGGGCCGAGGACCTGCTGGAGGTCACCCCGTGAGGTCCTGGCGCACCGCACTGCGCATCGCCTGGCGCGAGGCCCGCCGCGCCCGGGGGCGTACCGCCCTGACCGTCGCGCTGATCGCCACGCCGGTGCTGTGGCTGAGCTTCGCCGTCATGACCGTCGACCTGTTCCGGCTCAGCCCGGCGCAGGCGGCGACCCGGGCGATGGGCCAGGCCGACGTCACGCTGTCCGCCACCGCGCCGATGACGGTGGACGCGGTGGCCGAGCTACTGCCGGCCGGATCACACGTCGCCGTCCAGGAGACGACCCGGGTCACCCTGCACAGCGCGGGGCGCACGCGGCTGCTCGACGGGCTGGCGCTGGACCTCACCGACCCGGTCAACAACGGCCTCGCCGAGGTGCTGACCGGCACCGCCGCCACCACCGGCGATCAGATCCTGATCAACGAGAAGGCCCGGGACACGTACGGCCTGACGGTCGGTGACCAGCTGAGCGTCGGTGACGACGCCGACCGGGGCGTACGCACGTACACCGTGGCCGGTGTGGTCGACCGGCCGCAGAACATCTGGGCGGAACTGCTGTTCCGCCCGGCGCAGCTGCCCGGCGCCGGCGGGAAGTTCACCACGTTCGGTGTGGACACCGCGGGGGACCTCGACGATTCGCGACTGGCCGGACTGAACGACGCCGGCATGCAGGTCACCCAGCGCGGCGATCAGTTCGACCGGAGTGCCGGGCTGAACGCCGCCGGGGCCGGCATCGGCGGCCTGATCCTGTTCGAGGTCGTCCTGCTCGCGGTGCCGGCGTTCGCCGTCGGCGCCCGGCGCCGGCAACGCGAACTCGGCCTGATCGCCGCGACCGGCGGCACCCCCGCCCAGCTGCGCCGCGTCGTGCTCGCCGACGGCGTCCTCGCCGGTGCCGCGGCGGCCGTCACCGGCCTGATCGGTGGCATCGTCCTGGCCTTCGCCGCGGCGCCGCTGGCCGAGCAGCACATCTTCCAGTACGCGCCCGGCGGGTTCACCGGTGTCCCCGTCGAGCTGCTCGCCGTGACCGCCACCGCGGTGGCCGCCGGGATGCTCGCCGCCCTGATGCCCGCGCTCGCCGCCGCCCGGCAGAGCGTGGTCGCCGCCCTCGGCGCCCGGCGCGGCGAGACCCGCTCCCCGCGCCGGTGGTGGCTGCTGGGTGCGGGCCTGCTGACCGCCGGGGTGGCCGGCGCCTTCGGCGCCGCCTGGTACGGCAACCGGCCCGCCGTCTTCGCCGGCATCGCCCTGGCCGAGGCCGGGTTCGTGCTGTGCACCCCGGCACTGATCGGCGTCCTCGCCCGCGCCGGTGGCGTCATGCCGCTGAGCCTGCGCATCGCGCTGCGCGATCTCGGGCGCAACCGGGCGTCCGGTGCACCCGCCGTGGCCGCCATCATGGCCACCGTCGCGGGCACCGTGGCGATGGGCGTCTTCACCGTCAACGACGGGCTGCGGCTGCGCGAGGCCTACCTGCCGTCGCTGCCGGCCGGGTACGCCACCGTGACCATGCAGAGCTCCCGCCCCGAGGCCCTCGATGCGGTCCGCGCCGCCGTGACGGACATGCTGCCCACGACCACGGTGGCCACGTACGGCACGATCGTCTGCCCGGACGGCAAGCCGGCGACGCCGGGCTCGGGCACCTGTGGGCTCTCCCTCGCCTGGGACGAGGACGCCGCGTGCCCGATCGGGACCAGTGCGGCGACCCTCACCCGGGCGGCGGTCGACGCGGCGCTGCGGGATCCGCGGTGCAGCACCGAGAGCCATGCGAACGGTTACGCCGTTGAGCCGATGGTCGTCGACGACGGCACGGCGATCGCCGCACTGTTCGGCGCCGACCGCGCCGGGGTGGAACGGGCGACCGCGGTGCTGCGCCGCGGCGGTGTGGTGGTCACCAAGCCCTATCTGGTCCACGACGACACCGTCACCCTGTCGCTGGACACGGTTTCGTCGAGCTGCGGCGCCCTGTGCAGCAACCTCGACTCCGAGCTGGTCACCGTGCCGGCGTACGCGATCACCACCGACACCACGTACTTCGAGTCCTTCGTGTCGCCGGCCGTGGTCAGGAAACTCAAGCTGGGCGTGCGAGACACCGGGCTGATCGCCGCGACCTCGCGAACCCCCACCGAGGCCGAGGCGAACGCCGTGAAGGCCACGGTGAGCGGGCTCGGCGCCGGGTACACACTGGTCGAGCGAGGCAGCAACGAACAGCCCGACCGTTACCTCTACCTGCTGCTCGGCGTCGCCGCGGCACTGACATTGACGGCGACGGCGGTGTCCACGGCCCTGGCCGCGGCCGACAGCCGCCCCACCCTGACGACGCTGGCCACGGTGGGCGCCCCGCCCCACGTACGGAGAATGTTGTCGCTGAGCCAGGCCGGAGCCACCGCGGGCCTCGGCACCCTGCTCGGCATCGGCAGCGGTGTAGCCCTGAGCACCGCGGCGATGCTGGCGCAGAACAACGCCGCCCGCCCCGTTTGGCCGCCGTCGCTGCCGTATCCCGTCGACGTCCCCTGGACGATGGTGGCCCTGGTGCTCGTGGTGCCCCTGGTAGCCATGGCCGGCGCCGGCCTCCTCACCCGCTCCCGCCTGCCGATCGAGCACCGGTGACGCTCGTCAGGCGGCGACGAGGTCCTTGATGCTGACGGCGGCGGCGCCGCGGGCCCATTCCTCGAACGGGAGCGGGCGGATCGTGAGCGGGCAGTTGGCCCGGATGTGTGGTTCGAACAGGTCGTCGGCGGACAGTCCTTCGCCGGAGACGACGATCCGGGACGGCCGACGGCCCGGACGATGCCGTCGGCGCCGGCGATGGCCTCGACGCAGCCGCGGCTGCCGCAGTGGCAGGTTGGCCCGGTGGCGTCGACGCTGATGTGGCCGATCTCGCCGTCGACGCCATGGGAGCCGGAGACCAGCTTGCCGCCGACGACCAGGCCGCAGCCGATGCCGGCGCCGACGGTCACGAGGGCGAACGAGTCGGCGCCGACGCCCTCGCCGAACCATTGTTCGGCGGTGGTGAGCGCCTTGACGTCGTTTCGACGGTGACGGTGAGGACGTGGTCGACGCCGGTGGCGGCCAGCCGCCGGTGGGCCGAGGCCCGGACCTGCGCGCCGAGGTCGCAGACCACGCCGATGAGCTCGTCACTGGTGATCTTCACGCCGATGAGGAACTCGCGGTCCGCGCGGATGGTGAGCGGGCTGTACGAGGCCCGGATCCAGGCCACCAAGGCTGCCCAGGCCCGGGTCCGCTACCGGGACACCGTCACCGAGGCCACCTGGGCGGCGGGTGCGGAGTTCGGACTCCGGTGATCACCAGGGCTCGGTGGTGACGCCGTCGAGCTCGCGGATCGCGTTGCGGTTCTCGGTGGCCAGGATCGTGAGCATGCGCTCGGCCTCGTCGAGGCGGGCGTACTTGCCGACCGAGGCGGACTCGGCCACGAACGGCGACTCCAGCCAGAGCTGTCCGTCCTCCCAGCGCATCTGCACGATGCCGGCCACGTGGATGGCGCACAGCCAGGATTTCGGCCGGCCGGGCAGGCGCCGCACGACGGCGAGGATCTCGGGCAGGCTCATCGGCCGGGCGGCGCTCTGGTGCGGGCCGTTCGGCATGCACTGGTAGGTGACCTCGATCAGCCCCGGCTCGTCGGGAACCTGACCGCCGTCGGCGCGGTCGAGCAGTCGCAGGCCCTCGAAGCGGCCCGCTTCCCGGCCGTCGTCGCTGATCAGGCGGTGCATCTCCCGCCGGATCGTCACCGTCCGCTGCCCGTCGTCGACCGTCACGCTCGTGTCGGCGGGCAGCCAGGGCAGTTCGAGCGCGGCGAGCGCGGCCGCTGACATCGGCGGCAGGACCAGGTGCCGGTCCGGATCGAACCGCATTTCCACGGTACGGCCGGGCTCGGCGCTCACCGGGACGGCGGCCATCCGGCCGTACCGGCGTTTCGCCCAGCGCAGCCGGACATGCAGGCGCTGGCCGGCGTCACCGGTCCAGTCCACCTCCAGGCCCTCGGCACGCAGGGCGGCCGCGATCTCCTCGCCGATCTGGGCGTCGTCAGCCTGGGCGTCGTCAGCCTGGGCGTCGAAGGAGCCGTAGGCCAGCCACAGGGTCCCGCCCTGAGCGGCCCGTTCGGCGTCCTGCATGTGATAGAAGACGTATCCGCGGGCCACTGTCTCCTTGCCGGCCTCGGCGCCGATCTCATTGGTCCCGCACGACTGGCAGCAGGCGAAATCCTCCCGGGCCACGATCCCGGCCAGGTCAAGGGCGTTGAACGCGTCGGTGAGCCGGTCGCTGTCGGTCCGCGCCGGCCACTCCTGCTGGGCGGCGAGGTGCGCGGCGAGTTCACGCGGCACGATCTCCCACGCCAGCGCGTACAGGTCGGTGTGCTCGCCCTGCCCGTGCAGGTACTCCGCCGTGCCGGACACGATCATCGCGCACGTCAGGAGGCCACGGGCGACCTCGGTACGCGCGTACTCGGTCGCGGACTGCCGCAGCTCATCGGGTTGCATCGCGGCAAGATACCAACATCCCCCGGACCGGGCGCCGGTCGTCACTTGCCGGTCTTGTACCTATCGTAGGCCTGCTGGTTGAGCTCGAGGTACCGCTTCATGCCGATGCCGTCGAGACCCTGCACCCAGGAGTCCCAGTCGGTGCCGATGTTCTTCGTGCCGGTGATGACCGACGGGTCTGCCCAGATCGCGGCCTCCGGGAACACCTGCACCTTGTCGACGTGGCTCTCGTACTGCTGGGTGGCCTGGAACAACCGCCGTTCGAGGGCGACGTCGCCGGCGGCCGGTTTTTCCCAGCCGAAGCCTTCCGGGCCGCCGTTGACGATGAGCTATCCCTCGTCGGTGTAGCTGTAGTCGATCATCTTGAGGGCGGCGATCCGGGCCTCTACCTCGACGGCCAGTTCGTGGAGACCGTGAATACCGGCCGTGAGCAGGGCCAGCCCCGCCCGTCCCAGCAGACTGTCTTCACGGTGGCCGACCTGCCCAACGGCAGCCACACCCTGATGGTCGTCAAGAAGTCCGGCCTGTACATGCTGCTCGACCGCATCGACGCCCTGCGGCCCAGCCTGCCGGGCGGGGCGATGGCGTCCAGGATCTCCTCCGCATGCTCGATCGTCGGCGCAGCCGGAACGACGACGGACGGCAGTCCTCCGCCGGCCCACATGACAGCCACCCGGCCATTCGTGGCCTGCACCGACGACATCATGTCCGCGAACGTCCCGGGCCAGCCGTGTTCGTGTTCGAACCAGAGGATGCGCGAGCGAGGCGAAGCACGTTCCCAGTCGATCTCCTGGCTGTTGACGGCCGGAAACCTGCTCAACGTCGCCGACTCCAGCGCCCGGCTCTCCGCTGCCGTGAGTACGGATACCGTGCCGTCGGCCAGCGGCTTCCGGTCCAGCATGAACCGCGGGAGGTCACGGTGACCGCTCCCGTACCCATCCTCTGCCCTCAAACCGTGCTCCCCGGAAATGGGACGTCAGCTCGCCCGTGCGGGACTAGCCTCCGTCGAATGCGCGAAAAGATCAGCAACCTTACGTGGCGGCCGCTCTCCCGCGGGGACGCGAAGGTGTCCGCGGATCTGCTCAACGCGATGGAGAGCGTTGACAAGGTCGGCGAATACTACGACGAGCAGGACACCCTCCAGGAGCTGATCGACCCGTACACGGATCTGGAACGCGGGAGCCTTGCCGCTTTCGACGGTGACGTGATGGTCGGCTTCATGAAGACCAGATACCAGCCGAGGGCGGAGGACGTCCATCGGGTTGCCATGGACGGCGGGGTGGCCCCCGGGTACCGGCGCCAAGGCATCGGCACCAGGCTGCTGGAGGCCGGGGTGGCGGCGGCGAAGGAGTTGCACGCGCTGCATTACCCGGCGCTGAAACTCGCCGTCGACATCCACAAACCCGAGAGCATGGCCGGTCTGGAGCAACTTCTGCGCTCCCACGGTTTCACGCCGGTCACCTACCTGCAGCACATGGAACATTCCCTCGGCGACGCGATCCCCGAGGCGGCGATCCCCGCCGGGCTACGCCTCGAGCCGTGGTCGGAGCACAATGACGAGGAGTTCCGGCTGATCCGCAACGAGGCGTTCAAGGACGACCCGCTGCGGGCACCGATGCCCGTGGACTCCTGGAAGAGCAAGATCACCAACCAGACGTTCCGGCCCACGGTCAGCTTCCTGCTCCGCGACGGGGCCGACGGGACCCCTGTGGGCATGCTGGTGACGATGTCCTGGGACGCCGACTCGGCGGCCACCGGCATCCGCGACGCCCGCTTCATGTTCGTCGCGACCCAGCCGGGTCACCGCAAGCGTGGCGTCGCCGGCGCACTGATCCGGACCGCGCTGCGGACCGCGGCCGACGAGGGTTACGACCGCGCCATCGTGGAGGCCGACTCGCAGTATCCCGTCGGAGCGTTCGGCATCTACGAGAGGGCCGGTTTCACGCCGACGCTGCGCTTCGTGAGCTGGGCACTCGAGGTCTGAGTGGGTGGTGTCAGGGTTTCCGGCGGATCGTGTAGTGCAGGACCATGAACGGCAGCCCGTACAGCGTGAAGGCATGCTCGGCCCGCAGTTCGCCGTTGTCGGTGAAGACGTCGAGGCGTTCGGCGAAGCCGGGCACCGCGAGCGTGGTCAGTTCGCGGGTCTCCGGGTCGATGTAGGTCAGATAGTGGCCGGGGTGCTCGAGTTCGCTGTGGCTGGTCAGCACCAGACCGCCATCGGGGCGGGGCAGCGGCAGCAGCGTCGCGGTGAAGCTTCCATGCGGCACCGGGAAACCGACGCTCACATAGCCGTTCCCCTCATGCCGGTAGGTCGTGTAGATGCCCACATAGATCGGCTCGTCGGTGTCGGCGAAGGAACGGATCCAGCCCCGTACGCCGATCGGGCCGGTGCCGTCCGGGGTGATCGTGTCGATCCGGCTGCGCACGCCGCGCAGGGTCTCCCGCTGGTTCATCGGCACGTTGGCCTGCCCGACCGGGCGGGCTACCAGCGTCCGGTAGAGCAGATAGCCCGGCCGCACCCAGAGCCGCCACTCGGGCACGATGTCGAGCTGGAACCGGGTGGTCCGCTCGTAGAATTCACGCACCAGCGGTTCCACCCCGGCCGGGTCGAACCGCGGACCGGCCAGATCGTCGAGCGAGCCGACGATGCCCACGTCCTGCGCGTCCGCCTGGTAGCTGCCGCCGAGCACCTCGGCCAGCGCCTGTACATAGTCGACGCCGACGTAGCGGTTGCGCGCCTCCAGCGGGACCACGAACGGCAGGCTCTCGGCCGTTACCCGCTCGGCCAGCAGGCTCACCTGCGGATCACGGAACAGCACCGCCGACAGCAACCGGAACCCGACCACCGCGGTGGCCGCCACGGCAGCCGGCGCCGCTTCCCGACCGGCCGCCAGCCGCCACATCACCCCGACGGCAGCACCGACAGCCGGCCCGAGCGCCACTTTCTGCGGCCGCAACCCGAGCGCCCCGGCCACGGCCCCGGCGGTCAGCCCCACGGTCACCGGATCGGCCTTCTTGCCCATCCGGCCACCGAGCCACCCGGCCGGCGCCGCGATCGCACCGCTCATCGCGACCCGCGACCACCACGCCGGGATCTCCCCCGGCCGCTGCCGGCGCCGCGCCACAGCCTCGACCACCGCCAGCCCCGCCGCCCCGGCCACCGCCCCCATCATCGCCGCCCGTGAGCCCCGGCGCCCGGCGATCGCCGCCCCGGCCGCCGCCCCGACGATCCCGGCGAACACCAGCCCACCGGCCCGCTGACCCGCCGACCTCTCCGTCATGGCCGCACGCTAACAGGCCCGCGACGGCTACCGACATCCCCGCCCAGCACCGAACCCATGGGGTGAAACAGCTCCCGTCCGTTCAGCGGACAGGAGCTGGAGTCGCGCGAACGGACCGAGCCATCATGCGACCATGATCAACTCGAGCAACGCTGGTATCGCCGCCAAGCTTCTCCGGCTGACCGGCAGAGTCATCTGGCTCGTCTATGCGAGATGGGTGCCCCGGCCCTGAACGACGCGGCTGGGGGCCGCTTCGACCAGCTGAACGCAGCGGGCGAGAGCGGCGACCATGTAGCGGCGCCACAGGGGTGTGAACGGGCCGGCGAGGATCCAGCGGCGTCCTGGCAGGGGCTTGAACTCGTACGTCCAGCGGATGAGCGTGCCGTCGCCGTCGGGGTTGAAGTTCCATTCTCCGCGGACGCCGGTGGCGAGGCGGGAAAGGATGTTCGTGAAGCCGGTCAGCTGGTAGGCGAAGCTCGAGCCCTCGACGTATTCGGTCAACTGTTCGTCGGCCTGGGAGCCGTCGTCGAACCGGGGGTTCCGGGTGGGACCGACGTGATCCCATTGTTCGGTCTGGTTCGCCACACTCGCGACGCCGGGGAATGGCGCCACCCGGTGGAAGACGGCCGTCAGGTCGATCGGGACGATTGTCCGGAAAGCTTCGCCGGGGGTCGCCGCGCTGCGCTGCTGCACCGTTATCGAGACGGTGTCGTCGGTTGCGGTGATGAGTGCCGGTGTTCTCATGGCGAAATCCTTCTGGTCGGCGGCGAGGCGGACGCGGGTGTGGTCGTCGTGAGTTCGTTGTGGTTGCGCGACGTGTCGACGAAGGTGGGGGCGGTCCACGACGACGCCACCGCGCAGCGTCCAGACGAGGTCCGGGCGGTGCGTGGCGCACGCCTCGACGACCTCACCGTCGGCCAGCACGACGGCTCGGGCGGTGAACGCCCCGGCCGGTGCCGCACTCTGGACGGAGGCGGTCGCCTCCGTGTAGGCCGCGGTGCCGGGCGGGCTGAACACGGTGCCGGTCATGCCGGGACGATGACGACCTTGCCACCGGGCAGCGTGCCGGCGGCGGCCCGGGCGTGGACCGCGCCGAGCTCCGCCAGGGGCACCCGCTGGGCGACGTCGACGTGCAGCTCACCGGCGTCGACGAGCGCCACCAGCCGGGACAGCTGGCCGGCGTCGCTGCGCACGAACAGGTCGATGCCGCGTACGTTGCGCTGCTGGTCGGAAGGGGCGGGCATCCACACCGTCGTGTTCACCAGGACCCCGCCGGTACGGACCAGGCCGAGCAGCGCGGTCAGCTGTGCCGGTTCGACCGGTGCCAGGTTGAGCACCACGTCGACCGGGGGCACCGCTGTCGTCACGGCGGTGCTGGTGTGGTCGACGATCTCGTCGGCGCCCGCTTCCTTGACGCGTACCTCGCTGCCCGGGCTCGCGGTGGCGATCACGTACGCACCGGCGTTCTTGGCCAGCTGTACGGCGTATCCGCCGACCGCGCCGCCCGCGCCGTTGATCAGTACCCGCTGTCCCGCCGTCAGCTCGGCGTGGTCGAACAGTGCCTGCCACGCGGTGAGGCCCACCAGGGGCAGGGCGGCGGCATCGGCCAACGGGATGCCGGTGGGCGCCGCCGTCAGGATCCCGGCCGGAGCCACGACATACTCCGCGGCCGCTCCGTCTCCGGTCATCGGCAGGAACCCGATGACGTGGTCGCCGACCTCGACGCCGGTCACGCCGGCGCCCAGCGCTTCGACCGTGCCGGAGACGTCGATGCCGGGGGTGTGCGGCAGTGTCACCGGGATGGGGCCCTGCATGAAGCCGGCCCGGATGTTGCCGTCGACGCCGTTGAACGACGTCGCGGCGACGCGGATCAGCACCTCGCCGGCACCGGGGACCGGCTGCTCGACCTCTTCGTGACGCAGGACGCCCGGGTCGCCGTACTCATGGAAACGCACTGCCTTCATCGGAACTCCTCGACCTTGCCACCGGAACGTGCTTTGTTCGACCGGCAAAGGATGGCGCCGGCCGGACCCCCGGAGGAAGGGATGCTCTTGTCCACGGACGACGAGTCCCTGGACAAGGGACTACCGGAGCAGGCGCTGGAGCTTCTCGTGGCTCGGCGTGCCGGACGGGGCGGAGAAGATCAGCAGCTCCTGGGCGTGGTCGGGGTCCACCAGCCGCTGGCAGTACAGCTCCAGCTCACCCAGGTCGGCGTGCAGGTACCGCTTGAGGTCCTCGTGATGGGTCACGTCCACCTCGTGCCGCCGCCAGACCTCGGCGAACTCGGGACTGACCGCCAGCAGCGCGGTGACGATCTCGCCGGCCGTACCCGTGGGGTCCGCGGTGTATGCCGCCCGGAGGTCGACGGTGAACACCCGGCCCCGCACGTCGTGGTCCTCGGCGGGATAGAGCGCGCGCTGCGCCGGGTCGGTGAACCAGCGGTAGGCCAGGTAGCGGGACATGCCGCTGAACCGGGTGTAGTCGCCGAGCAGGGCAACCGCCGGGCGGGTCTGCAACAGCGCCTCGTTGAACCGGGACATCACCAGTGCGGGCGTGTCCGACAGACGCTCGACGACGCGCATCATGGTGGGGCTGACCCGGTCGTCCAGCGGTTGCCGGCGCGGCGGCGCGTGCCCGCCGAGGTCGAAGAGATGATCCCGCTCGCTCAGGCTGAGGTTCAGCGCCCGGGCCAGCGCGGACAGCATCTGCTCCGACGGCTGGGGACCGCGTCGCTGCTCGATGCGGGTGTAGTAGTCCGCCGACATCCCGGCCAGCGCGGCGACCTCCTCGCGGCGCAGACCACCGGCGCGGCGCCGGGAGCCGCGGGGAAGCCCGACGTCCTCCGGCTGCAGCGTCTCGCGGCGCGCGCGGAGGAAGTCGGCCAGCAGCACCCGGTTCATCTGTTTCCCAGCCCCCACCCGTCCGTTCGGCGAGATCAACCGTATCGGAGGCGTCATCCCGCCGATCCGGACGTGAAACGCTGGAAGAACTGCCACATGAGGGCGTTGGCGTTGATCTCCGTGGTCACGGTGCCGTTGCCGTTGTCGATCGGGGTGCCCGGCCACGTGTGACCGCCGTCGGCGACGGTGTGGAGCACGACGTCCGCACCGTCACGGCAGGCGGTGTACGTGGTCCGGGTGACGTGTGTGCTGATGGTCGTGGTCCGCGGGCCGCTCGTGCAGCCGTTGAGCCAGGCCCAGCGCCGCTGGGCCGCCGGGGTCGAGTAAACCCAGTACCGCGAGCCACCACCGGCGTACGGATTGGTGGCGTCCTGCCGGCCGTGGAACGTGATCACCGGTACGGGCCGGGCCGGGGCACAGGAGGCGGGGTCGGGGCGGCCGGCGCGCAGCCCCGCCACGGCGGCGATCGCGGCCACCCGGTTCGCTCGCCGGCAGGCGTATGCCGACATCATCCGGCCGCCGCCGGAGTAGCCGGCGCCGTAGATCCGTGCGGGGTCGAGGCACAGCGACGTGGTCGCCGTGGTGATCACCCGATCCAGGAACGCGATGTCGTCGCGGGCCCCGGGCGGTGGTGTCCCGACGCCGGGCACGTTCCAGGCGAATCCGGAGGCGGCGGGGATGGCGGCGCTGGGCGCGAGGACCAGGAAGGAGTTGATGTCGGCGGCTTTCTTCATGTCGCTGTACCGCAGCTGCGCGCTGCCGGTGCTCTGCGAGCCGTGCAGGTTGACGATCGCGGGGAGCGGAAGCGTGGGCTGCGCGCCGGCGGGGATGTAGACCGTCACCGCGTACTGGTCGCCGGCGAAGCTGACCGGGAGGGTGCGCTCCCCGGTGGCCGGCGGTGTGGGCTGGGCTGGCACGAACACCATCAACCCCTATCCTTAAATTAATTACTTTACTATTGACAGCACCGTAACACGGGATTCACCCTCAACGGGATCCCTCATCTCCTATCCCCATCCCCCAGGAGAATCCCCATGCGGAACCCCCGGTCCCGTCGCAGAATCGCGATGGCCACCACCGCCGTCGCGGCGCTCGTCCTCGGCGCCGCGATGCTCAAGCTGCCCGGAACAGCGGACGCATTCGCCGCGACCCCGAAAAGCACCGTGATCAACTATCTGAAGTCGATCACCGGCACGAGCGTCGTCTCCGGCCAGCACAACAAGGAGCCCGCGAGCGCACCCCTGCGGTACTCGCAGATCGCCAACGCCATCACCGGTCAGTGGCCCGGCCTGTGGGGCGGCGACATGATGTTCAACCCCGCCGACGTCGCCAACCGCCAGAACGTGATCAACCAGGCCAAGGCCCAGTGGTCCGCCGGGTCGCTGGTCGCGCTGACCTGGCATGCCTGCTCGCCGACCGTGGGCAGCACCTGCGCCTTCGACGGCGGCGTCAAGACGACGATCACCAACGCCCAGTTCCAGGACATCGTCACCGGCGGCACCGCGCTCAACACCACCTGGCGCAACCGGATGGCCGAGGTCGTCCCCTACCTCAAGCAGCTCAAGGACGCCGGGGTGCCGGTGCTGTGGCGCCCGTTCCACGAGATGAACGAGAGCTGGAACTGGTGGGGCAACCGCCCCGGCACCAACGGCGGCGCCAAGATCTACCAGCAGATGCGCGACTACTTCGACAGCCAGGGCCTGGACAACCTGATCTGGGTGTGGAACGTGCAGGACAACCCGAATGCCAACTGGGCCCAGTACTACCCCGGCAGCTCGTACGCGGACGTGGTGTCGCTCGACGCCTGGTACAAGAACTATCCGTCGGCGGCGGACTACGCGCAGATCCAGACCATCGCCGCGGGCAAGCCGATCGCGATCGCCGAGATGGGCAAGGTGCCGACGGCGGCGTTCCTGAGCAGTCAGCCGAAATGGGCCTACTTCATGATCTGGTCGGAGCAGCTGCAGGGCAGCAACACCAACGCGGAGATCCAGGCCTCGTACTTCCTGCCCCGGGTGCTCAACCAGGGTGAGATCAATGTCAGCGGTACGCCGACCACGACGCCTCCCGCCGCCGGGGCCGGAAAGATCAAGGGCGTGGCCAGCGGCAGGTGTGCCGACGTCGCCGGCGCGAACACCACCAACGGTACGGCCGTGCAGCTCTACACCTGCGACGCCGGCGGCAACGCTCAGCAATGGACCCGGCCGTCCGACGGTACGCTGCGCGCACTGGGCAAATGCCTCGATGTGGCCGGCGGGGTCAACGCCGACGGCACCAAGGCGCAGATCTGGGACTGCACCGCCGGCAGCGCCAACCAGCAGTGGACGTACAACACCACCGCGCAGACCGTGACCAACCCGGCGACCGGCAAGTGCCTGGACGCCAGCGGGCAGGGCACCGCTGACGGCACCCGCCTGCAGATCTGGACCTGCAACGGCCAGAGCAACCAGCGCTGGACCCTCGGCTGACGATGGCCGCCCCGCCGGTCTGCCCCGCCGGTCTGCCCCGCCGGTCCGGCCCGGCGGGGCGGCCATCGGTGCCGCGGAGCCGATGGTTCAATATCTCTGACGATGCGGAGAGATTCAGTGACCAAGGCACCACGGCGGATCGGCCTCGTGCTGGCACGAGCCTCCCAGGTCCTCGGCGAGGAGCCCTACTACCACGAGTTCCTCGAGGGACTCGAGCGTGTGCTGACCCCCGCCGGGATATCGGTGCTGGTCAAGGTGGTCACCGATCGCGCGGCCGAGATCGCCACGTACGAACAGTGGGCCGGCCGGCACCTGGTCGACGGGGTCGTCCTGGTCGATCTGCAGCCGGGCGACGAGCGCGTGGAGCTGGTGGGCGAGCTCGGCATCCCGGCCGCGGTGATCGGCGACCCGTCGACCGCGCCCGGACTGCCCACGGTATGGACCGACGACGCGGGATTCGCCCGGGAGGCGGTGCGGTTCCTCGCCGGCCGGGGACACACCGTGCTCGGACACGTCAGTGGGCCCCCGCTGCTGGCGCACACGCAGATGCGCCGCAGTGGCTTCGAGAATGAAGCCGCCGACCGCGGCCTCACCGTGACCACCGTCGCGGGTGACTACTCGCTGGAGTCCGGCCGGGCGCTCACCGAGCAGCTGCTGGCCACGGCCCCGGCGGCGCCCACCGCGATCGTCTACGACAACGACGTCATGGCCCTCGGTGGGCTGCTCACCCTCAAGGAGCGGGGCCTGGCGGTTCCCGCCGACGTGTCCGTCGTCGCCTGGGACGACTCCGCGCAGTGCCAGCTCGCCGTCCCGGCGCTGTCGGCGATGAGTCACGACGTGGGGCGGATCGGGGAGCTGGCCGCGCACGCCGTCCTGAAGGCGATGGACGGTGCCGCCGCCGGCGACGTCTACGAGGCACCGAAGGCTCATATAGTCGTGCGCGACAGCACCCGCTGACGGCCGGACGGGTACGGTACCGCCATGGCACGTCGTGAAGCACCCGCGGCCGGTCCGGGAAGCCGCGCCCTCGTGGTGGACGTCGTCCGCTCCACCGTCGGCATCAGCCGGGTCGAACTGGCCGAGATGACCGGCCTGACGCAACCGTCGATCTCGAACATCGTGCGTGACCTCATCGCCGACGGCATCGTGCACGAGACCGGCTCGACCGACTCGGCCCGCGGCAAGCCCCGCAAGCTGCTCGCCATCAACCCGGCCAACCGCTTCGGGATCGGCTTCCAGCTCGGCACCGCGTCGCTGACCTGTGTGGCCGTCGACCTCACCGGCGGCGTCATCGGCCGCGAGGTGGTGCCGCTCGGCGGCGACGACCTGACCGGCTCGCTCACGACCCGCTTCGAGGACTTCACGGCCGCCCTCGACCTGCCGCCGTCGCGCATCGAGGGCCTGGCCATCGTGTCGCCGACCGCCAACCCCGCGCTCGAGGGGTCGTTCCCCGAGTGGGACGCGGTGCGGGCCGAGCTCGCCGACCGGCTCCGGGTCCCGGTCCTGGTCGAGAACGACGCGGCGGCCGCGGCGCTGGGCGAGTTCTGGAGCCGCCGGGTCAGCCGCGAGCAGTCGTTCGGCAGCGTCTACCTGTCCGCCGGGATCGGTGCCGGCCTGGTCTTCGGCGGCGCGCTCTTCCGCGGTGCCAGCTTCGACGCGGGCGAGCTGGGCCACCTGTCGATCGCGTTCGACGGCCGGGAGTGCCCGTGCGGCAACCGGGGCTGCGTGGAGCGGTACGCGTCGACGACGGCCACCGTCGACGCGGCCCGGGCACATCCCGGCCTGGCGGCGCGGCTGGAGCTGGGCGGCAACGTCGCCACCGCGTACGACGCCGTGGCCCTCGCCGCGGTCAGCGGTGACCCGGACGCGTACGCGGTGATCGACACCGCGGCCGGGCTGCTCAACGTGGCGGTGACCTCGATGGTGAACCTGCTCGACCTGGAACGGCTCATCCTGACCGGGCCGGGCATGGCCGTGGCCGGTTCCATCTACGCGCGCAGTCTGCGCGAGCACCTGGCCCGGGCGGCTCATGCCCGGCATCGTCACGAGGTCGTCGTGGAACTGTCCGCCCAGCCCCGCGACGCCGCGAGCATCGGCGCCGCGGCGCTGATCGTGCAGGCCTCGATCGCTCCCGGCCACACCGCGAACTTCGCCCGGCCATGAAACCCGGCTAGCCGCGCAGCACCGAGGCCAGGTCGGTGAGCACCCACGGCGCCTTGACCAGGGCGGCGTCCAGTTCGACGGGTGCGCGTACCGCGAAGGTGGTGGATTCTCCGGGCAGCAGGGTGACGAAACCGCGGTCGACGACCGCCGACGGGTGCACCCGGTCGCCCTGCAGCAGGATGTCCCGGGCCAGGCCGGCCGCCCGCACGTGGACGTCGAGCCCGCCGGGGACGGTTTCGACCTCGACGGTGAGCTCCGCGTCGTCGCTCGTGACGTCCTCGAACCACAGTGCGCGCGCGTCATCGAGCCGGGCGACCACGAGGTCGCCGGACCCCGCGGGCACCAGGATCACCGACCGGCCGGGCACCGACACCCGCTCGGTGGCGGTGGAGAGCAGCGCGCCGGCGGTGTCGCGGCGTTCGATGAGCAGATCGCCGGTCCACTCGCCCGGCTGGTCGTTGAGGACGGCCACCACCAGAGCGCCGTCGCGGGGCTGGATCGTCAGCGCGCGCTGCGCGTACAGCTCGCGCAACGCGAAGTACAGCGGCTTGTACCGCCCGGCGCCGTCGATCGCCGCCCACGAGGTGACCGGCCACAGGTCGTTGAGCTGCCAGACGATCGTCCCACCGGTGTGCGGCCAGTACGAGCGCCAGTGCTCGATGCCGGTGGCCACCGCCCGTACCTGATTGAGCTGGGTCAGGTAGTGCCAGGCCTCGGTGCTCGCGGGCTCGCCGAAGTGGGGGGCGAGACCGCGGGCGAGCTTGCCGTTGCCGTCCTCGGCCTTCTGGTGGTGCAGCACGCCCGGCGAGGTGGGTGTCATCGGCTCGTCGGAGACCGCGTCACGCAGCGTGGTCCACGCCGGCGGTGCCTGCCAGCCGAACTCGGCCACGAACCGCGGTGTCGTGTTGCGGTAGTTCAGGTAATCCTCGCGGTTCCACACCTCCCACGAGTGGTGAGTGCGGTGTTCGGTGTCGTTGGGCTCGTGCTCCCATGAACCGGACCACGGGCTGCCCGCCTGGTAGGGCCGTGACGGGTCGAGCTCGGCGACGATCGCCGGCAACGTCTCCAGGTAGAAGCCCTCGCCCCAGCTCTGCTCCCCGTGCCGCGCGTCCGCGAACAGCCACAGGTTCTCGTTGTTGCCGCACCAGGTGATCAGGCTCGGGTGTACGGCCAGCCGGGTCACGTTGTCGCGGGCCTCGGCGACCACCTCGGAGCGAAGTGGCTCCTCCTCGGGATAGCAGGCGCAGGCGAACAGGAAGTCCTGCCAGACCATCAGCCCGAGCTCGTCGCACAGCTCGTAGAAGGCGCGGTCCTCGTAGATGCCGCCGCCCCACACCCGGATCAGGTTCACCCCGATCGCGGCGGCCTCGCGCAGCCGCAACTCGTACCGTGCCCGGGTCATCCGGGACGGGAAGATGTCGTCGGGGATCCAGTTGACGCCCTTGGCCGGCACGGGCTCGCCGTTGACGTGGATGACGAAGCCGTCGCCGGCCAGGTCGATCGCGGCGCCGCGGAAGCCGGTGCGCCGCTGCCACCGGTCCAGCTCCAGACCGTCGGCGGTCAGCAGCACCACGGTCAGGTCGTACAGCGGCTGGTCGCCGTAGCCACGCGGGGACCACCTCTCGATGTCCGGCAGGTCGATCGTCACGCGGGCGTCCGGGTCGGCGACGGTGATCTCCCGGCCGTCCAGCAGGACCCTGGCCCGTAGCTCGCGGCCCTCGCCGGAGGCCGCACGTTCCACCTCGACGGTGAGATCCAGGTGGCCACCCGCGGCGTCCCAGGTCGCCAGTGGACGGACTGCGGCGAGCCGGGCGACGCTCCAGCCCTCCAGCCGCACGGGTCGCCAGATGCCCGCCGTGACCAGCGTGGGCCCCCAGTCCCAGCCGAACGAGCAGGCCATCTTGCGGATGAAGTTGAACGGCTCCGGGTAGGCGTTGGGGCGCTCGCCCAGCTCGGCGCGGAGGCGTTCGGCCTCGGTGTAGGCGGAGGTGAACCGCACGGTCAGTGGCCGGGGTGTGGCGTCGACCCGGCCGGTCACGTCGAAGCGGTAGGTGCGGTGCATGTTGCGGGTCGAGCCGACCGGGGTGCCGTCCAGGTCGATGTCCGCCACCGTGTCGAGGCCCTCGAACACCAGGTCGAGCCGCTCCGGGGGCATCCCGGTCCAGGCGATGTCGCGCTGGTAGGCCCAGTCGGTGCGGCCCACCCAGGCGACGGACTTCTCGTTGTCGTCGAAGAACGGGTCCTCGAGCCGGCCGGCGGCCATCAGGTCGGTGTGCACGCATCCCGGCACGAGCGCGGGCACGGGTGGGTCGGCCTGCAGCGTCCAGGTCCCGCCGAGGTCTTCGGCAAAGGTCATCGGTTTCTCATTTCGTGGCGCCGGCGGTGATGCCGTTGTAGATGAAGCGCTGCAGCAGCAGGAAGATCACGACGGTCGGCAGGATGACGATAATGGTGCAGGCGGCGATCGTCTCCCACTGCGCCCCGTACGGGCCCTTGAAGCGGAACAGCGCGGTGGAGATGACGTTGAGGTCGGGTGAGCGCAGGTACAGGAACGGGATGTAGAACTCGTTGTAGACCGCGATGCCCTTGATGATCACCACGGTGGCGATGGCCGGCTTCATCAGCGGCAGGATGATCCGGCGGTAGATCGTGAACCGGCCGGCGCCGTCGAGCATCGCGGCCTGGTCCAGGCTTTTCGGGATCGACTGCATGAACTGGATGAAGATGTAGATGGACACGATGTCGGTGCCCAGGAACAGGATGATGGCCGACCAGAGGCTGTTGACCAGTCCCATCGACTTGACGATCTGGAACGTCGCCACCTGGGTCGTGACGCCGGGCACCAGCGCGGCGACGAGGAAGAGACCGAGGACCACGCGTTTGAAGGGAAACACCAGACGATCGATCGCGTACGCGGAGAGCGTGCCGACCGCCACCGTGCCGGCCAGTGACACCACGAGGATGATCGTGGTGTTGAAGAACCCGCGCAGCATGTTCCCGCCGGTCCAGGCGGTGACGAAGTTGTCGACGTTGAACCAGTTCCGCGGCGGGGTGAGCGGACCGGTGGTGCTGTACTCGGTGTGCGTCTTGAACGCGGCGAACAGGACGACCACCAGCGGAACCAGCACCACCAGCGACGCCAGCACCAGTGCGGCGTACGTCGCGGAACGCGCCACGTGTCTCACGACAGACTCACCTCGTCGTCGGGCAGGATCCGGCGCTGGATCCAGGTGACGACGAGCACCATCGTGAGCAGCACCACCGCCATGGCCGAGGCCAGGCCGATCTGCCGGAACTGGAACGCCGTCTCGTACGCCTGGACCACGAACGTGCGGGTGCCGTTCGCGCCGCCGGTCATGATGAACGGGATCTCGAAGACCGCGAGGCTGCCGGAGATCGCCAGGATGAACGACAGGCTGATGATCCGGCGGATGCCCGGCACGATGATGTGCCGGAACTGGTGCCACCGGTTCGCCCCGTCGATCTCGGCGGCCTCGTAGATCTCGCCCGGGATCGACTGGATCGCGCCGAGGAACAACACGAAGCTGAGCCCGGTGAACCGCCACATCGAGGTGCCGGCCAGCGAGAAGTTCGCGAGGTCCGGGTCGCCGAGCCAGAGCTCGGTGTGCCCACCCAGCCCGAACGCCGTCAGGACGGTGTCGAGCGTGCCGCCGGGCTGGAACAGGTAGAGGAAGACGAAGCCGACCGCGACCCCGTTCAACAGGTACGGGAAGAACAGGATGCCCTTGAACAGGTTGCGGAACCGCACGCTGAACGAGAGCACGGTGGCGAAGTACAGGGCGACCGCGATCTGGGCGAACGACGCGACGACGTAGTAGCCGCTGACCAGGAACACCCGCCAGTACTGCTCGTCGGTGAAGACCCGGACGTAGTTGGCCCAGCCGACCGGGTCCATGGTGACGTCCAGGCCGTCCCACGTGTGGAAGCTGTACCAGATCATGTTGCCGACCGGGACGTACGTGAAGACGATCAGCAGTGCGAGCGCGGGCAGGACGTACAGCCAGGGTGACTGCCGGCGCCACCACCCGCCGGTCACTTCATGACCTGGGCTCGGGCCTTGCTCCACCGCTCGTTGAGGTCGGCGAACGAGGAGTCCTTGGTGCCCCTGGCCGCGCCCCGGGCAACGTCGACGAGTTTCTGCCGGTAGATGTCACCCTTCAGGTCGATCTCGGACTCCCGGATGATGTCGTCCTCCTTGCCCGCGTTCGTGGTCGCCGCGGGGACCTCGACCAGGTCGACACCGGTCGCGGTGAACGCCTGCAGCCCGGCCGGCAACGGCCGGCTGATCGCGGGCGGGATGGCCTGCTGGTCGGCGGCGAACCCGGAGTCGTTGGCGAACCAGTCCAGCCACGCTTTCGCGGTGGCCTTGTTCTTCGAGTTCCTGCTGACGGCGGCGAGTTTGTCGCCGTCGATCGCGGCGTGGAACTTTCCGCCGGTCTGGTACGGGAACGGCCAGAACCCGACGTCGTCCGGGGTCGTCCCCGCGGCCTGGATCTGCGGCACCGCCCACGACCCCAGCAGCATCGACGCGATCTTCCCCGTCGCCAGCATCGGCTTCGAGGACTCCCAGTTCGTGGTCAGCGGGTCCTTCTCCGACAGCTTCTGGTGGACGATGTCGAACAACAGGCTGTCGGTGAGGTACTGGATCTTGCCCGGCTGCCAGGGGTTCGGATCCGCCGGGAACGTGTCGTTGATGCTCGGATCCGACAGCACCGCCCGGTGGTTGTTCCACTCGCTCAGCGGCCACCCGTCCTTGTAGTTCGTGTAATACGGCACCGCGGACGTCGTGGCCGCCACCGCCTTCAGCGCCGCCACGAACGCCTCAGGGGTGGTCGGCGGGGCGGTGATCCCGGCCTGCGCGAAGATCCGCTTGTTGACCACGAGACCCTTCGCGATGCCACCCGGCGACAGGCCGTACGCCGTGCCGTCGTAGGCGCCCTGGTCGACGAACCGGTACGTCGCCTTCAACTCGTCCACGGTGCCCAGTGGCTCGAAGAACTGGCCGTACTGACCGATCGCCACCGTGGCCGGGATCATCAGCACGTCGCCGTAGTCACCACCGCTGAGTTGCGTGGTGACGTCGTCGTCGTAATTCGTCACGCCCTGGAAGGTGACCTTCGTACCCGGGTACTTCGCCTCGAACGTCTTCGCGTACGCCGGCAGCGCCGTGTCCACCAGATCCGTGCGGTTCGTCAGCACCGTGATCGAACCTGAGACGTCTCCGGCGAACCCGCTGCCACCGTCGTCGTCACCCGCGCCGCCCGTGCAGCCGGCCACCACGCTCACGGCCACCGCCGCCCCGAGACCGATGAAGTTCCTTCTATTGATCATGCCGGTGTCCGTCCTGATGACTGGTTACGGGCGGCAACCAGACCGCCTCGGTGGAGCGCCCAGCATGAGACGGGCGTTACACGGCTGTCAAGATTAGATTACTAATTTAATTCAGACCGGGATGCCCTCCGGGCCGCGGACGGGTCTGCCCCTCCCCTCGCGCGGCCAAGTACGTAATTAATTAATCTAACCTTGACCCGCCGGTTGGTCGCGACGCATGCTGACGGCAGCACCGCGACCCTGAAGGAGCACCGTTGAGGCCTCCGGCCGCACCACCCGTACCCGCCGGCTGGCTCGATCGCGAGATGACGCGCCTGTTCGAGTTCGGCCGCCTATTCCCGCACCCACTCGGCGGCGCGGCCTGGCTGGGGCCGGACGGAACACCGGACCTCGACAAGCCGGTGCACACGTGGATCACCGCGCGGATGACACACGTCTACAGCCTCGCCGACCTGCTCGGCGTACCCGGTGCGGGATCCCTGGCCGACGCCGGACTGGCCGGGCTCACCGGTGTCCTGCACGACGCCCGCCACGGCGGCTGGTATCCGTCCGTCTCGGCGGCCGGGCAACCGGCGGCCGGGCAACCGGCGGCCGGCAAATCGTGCTACGACCACGCGTTCGTCGTGCTCGCCGCCTCGTCCGCGGCCATCGCCGGACGCCCCGGTGCACGCGACCTGCTCGCCACGGCGCTCGACACCCTGCTGACCCGCTTCTGGGATGACGACCACGGGATGTTCATCGACCGGTGGGACACCGAGTGGCTGCACGCCGACGACTACCGGGGCCTCAACGCCAACATGCACGCGGTCGAAGCGATGCTCGCCGCCTACGACGCCACCGCCGACCCGGACTGCCTGCGCCGGGCGCTGACCATCACCGCGAACGCCGTACGGTGGGCGCGCGATGGCGGGTGGCGCATGCCGGAGCATTTCGACGCGGCCTGGCGCCCACGGCTCGATCATCACCGGGACCGCCCGCTGGATCCGTTCAAACCGTTCGGCGCCACCGTCGGCCACGCCCTGGAGTGGTCCCGGCTCGTCCTGCACCTCGAAGCAGCCCTCGGCACCGGGGCCGACGACTGGATGCTCCCCGCCGCGGCCGCCCTCTTCGACCGGGCCGCCGCCGACGGGTGGGCCGTCGACGGAGCACCCGGTTTCGTCTACACGACCGACTGGGACGGCAGACCCGTCAGCCGGCAACGCATGCACTGGGTCGCCGCGGAAGCGGTCGGCGCGGCGGCCGTCCTGCACGCCCGCACGGGCGACGATCGGTACCAGGTTCGATACGCGCGGTGGTGGGACTACATCCGGCACCACGTCGTCGACCGCGAGCACGGCTCCTGGCACCACGAACTGGACAGCGGCAACCAGCCGGCCGCGTCGACGTGGCCGGGCAAACCCGATCTCTACCACGCCGTGCAGGCGACCCTGATCCCCCGCGCTCCCCTGGCCCCCGGCCTCGCCGCGGCCTGCGCGGCAGGAGCGATCCGGTGAAGCGGTTCCCGGTCACGGTCGCACGCCCCGGAGCTGACCCGCCCACCCGAGCGGAACCCCATCCCCTCCCCCGCGACAGGCGTTCCCATGATGTCCACACACCGGAGAACGCTCGCTCTGACAACCGCGGCCGCGCTCCTGACGTCCGGCCTGAGCTCGAGCCGGGAATCCCGCGCCGCATCCCGGTGCTAGCGTGCCGTGAGCAAGCGATGGGAGTACCGATGCCGTCAGACTGGCCGAGCCTCAAGGTCTCGGACTGGACCGCCACCCGCGACACCCTGCACATGTGGACCCAGATCGTGGGCAAGATCCGCATGGCGCACGCTCCCCTGGTCAACCACTGGTGGCAGGTCACCCTGTACGTCAGCTCGCGCGGGCTGACGACGTCGGCCATCCCGTACCGCACGGGTTGCTTCGAGATCGAGTTCGACTTCGTCGGCCACCGGCTCGAGATCCGCGACAGCGACGGCGGCACCCGCGGTTTCGCGCTGCGGCCGATGCCGGTCGCCGTGTTCTACGCCCAGATCATGGACCTGCTGGGCGAGCTCGGGATCGAGGCGCCGATCCGGCCCTACCCCAACGAGGTCGAGCCGGCCATCCCCTTCGCCGAGGATGATGAGCACGCATCGTACGACGGCCCGGCGGTGACCCTGTTCTGGCGGCAACTGCTGCAGGCGAACCGGGTGGTCGGCGAGTTCCGGTCGCACTTCGCCGGCAAGGTCAGCCCGGTGCATTTCTTCTGGGGATCGATGGACCTCGCCTGCACCAGGTTCTCCGGGCGGTCGGCCCCGCCGCACCCCGGCGGTGCCCCCAACTGCGGTGACTGGGTCATGGTCGAGGGCTACTCCCATGAACTGTCGAGCTGCGGTTTCTGGCCCGGCGGCGGTGCGGAGGGCGCTTTCTATTCGTACGCCTATCCCGCCCCCGACGGTTTCGCCGATCAGCCGGTCGGCCCGGAGGGTGCGTACTTCAGCACCGAGTTCCAGCAGTTCCTGCTCCCGTACGAGGTGGCGCGCGCCGCACCGGATCCCGACCGGGCGGTCGCCGAGTTCCTCCGCACCACCTACGAGGCCGCCGCGAACCTCGGGAAGTGGGACCGCCCCGCGCTGGAGGACGATCCCTTGCGCTGGCAGCAACGGACCACGGGCGGTCAGTGACCGCTCTGAGGCGCCCCGGTCGCGGTTGTCCTGGCGGCCTCGATCGCCGACGCGAAATCGGGGGTGGCCCCGGTCTGGGCGAGCAGCACATTCGCCGCGTTGTAACAGTTGAATCGTTCGATTTTCCCGTCCCGAAGATACCAGAGATCCGCCGTCGGTACGTCGATCCGGTTTCCGGTCGGAGGGATGTCGCCGATCGGCGTCGGGAACGCGCCGAGATGCGTTCCCTGAATGCGCAGTTCGACGGCGACGACATCACCGGCCGCGTGCACGCCGAGCAGTTCCCGGTGGACGTCGGGGAAAACGCCGGCGAAGCCCGAGAGCGCGTACGGGATCTGGTCCCCGCGGAAGGTCAGCGCATTCGGCATGTCGTTGAACGTTCCGTCCTCGGTGAACAGGGCGCGAAACCCCGGTCCGTCGAGGACGTCGCCTTCCGCCAGCCGGTAGCTCGGCCGCGCCGGCGTCGGCCGTGGCGTGCTCACCGCGGTCGCACTCGACGCGCTACGCGTGCTCCACGGTCAACGGATGGATTAGGCCGACTCGGCTGGACCGCAGCTCTTCCGCTCAGCTGAAGGCCAGGCTCGACGACGGCAGTGCCACGGTCCGCGGATCGTTGCTGTGCGCGGCATTCAGTGCACCGCGGCCGATCGGGCCTGGAGCCAGGCGGGGGTCAGGACGGTGTCGAAGGCGAGTTCGGCCGCCCCGCGCAGCGGGCCCGTCTCCCCCACGGTGCCCGCCAGGATGCGCGGTGGTTCGGCCCGGCGGAACCGCATCAGCTTCTCCGCGCAGGACCGCTCGATCAGGTCACGGCGCAGCCGGATCAGCTCCACGCCGAGCCCGGACAGCGTGATCACCTCGGGGTCCAGGGCGTTGGCCAGCGCGCCGAGGCCGTGTCCCAGGGCGACCGCGTTGTCGTCGACCGCCCGGCCGGCCCGGGCGTCGCCGGCCTCGGCGCGGGCCAGGATCTCGAGCCCCGCCGCCCGTCCGCGGCCGTAACCGGCTTCCTGCCCGACGTGACGCAGCAATGCGTTCGTGCCCACGTGCAGGCTCCAGCACCCCTGGACACCGCACCGGCACCACAGCCCGGAGCCGGTCAGCGGCATGTGCCCGAACTCGCCGGCGATGTTGGCGGCACCGCGCTGGGGGTCCCCGCCCAGCAGCAGGGTCCCGCCGATGTCGAAGTCGATGTGGAAGTGCAGCGCGGTACCGACCCCGCGCAGGGCACCGCGCCGGGCCTCGGCGAGCCCGGCGAGCCGGGCGTCGTTGTCGACCGTGGTGGGCCACTCGTCGCCGAGGTGCTCGGTGAGGTCGACGTCGTCCCAGCCCAGGTGGGAGATGTGCAGGTGGCGGCCGTGGCGGACCGGTCCGGCGACAGCGATGCCGAGCGCGGCGAGCCGGTCGTCGGCGTGGCGCCGGGTGACCGCACGGATCTCGGCGAACACCGCCGGGGTGCGGTCGTGCTCACCGGACGCCAGTTCGGTGAGCCGCCCGCCCAGGTCGATCCGCGCCAGGGTCCAGGTGTCCTCGCGGAGGTCGGCGGCGAAAGCGACCGGGCCGGCAGGGTGCGGCAGCAGCGAGGTGGTCGGCCGCCCGCGTCCCGTGGCGCCGGCGGGGACCTCGTGCAGCAGCGCGGCCGCCTCGAGCTCGGCGGCGAGTGCGCCGGCGGTGTTGCGGCCGATGCCCAGCAGCCGGGCCGCGTCGGCGCGGGTGAGCGGCTCGCCGGCGTCGTGCACCGCCCGCAACAGCCGCACCAGGTTGTGAACGCGCAGGTCGGCGCTGGTCGTCGATACCACGACCACGATTATGGCAGATTTTGTCCTCGGCAAAAACAAAGTCTTGACCGGCGAACCTTCCCGCGTTTATGTTCGAGGCAAGAACATAACTGTGAGCCAAGGAAAGACATGCTTCCTGACAACGCCGCCCTGCGCCGTGCCCGTACCGGCGTCTTCGGCACCTTCGCCACCTCGGGCTTCGTGATGGGCGCGTGGGCGGCCGCGCTGCCGTCCGTCGACCGCCGCCTCGACCTCGGCGAGGCGCGCCTGGGCACCGTGCTGCTGCTCATCCAGATCGTCGGGCTGGTGACCATGCTGGCCGCCGGGAAGATCGCCGACCGGATCACCAGCCGGAGCCTGCTGCGCTGGACCGGACCGGCCACCCAGCTGGTCCTCGTCGCCCCCGCCCTCGCCCCGAGCTACGAGACCCTGCTGGTCTGCGGCGCGATCTACGGGATCGGCGTCGGCTTCGTCGAGGTCGGCCTCAACGCCCACTCCGTCGAGCTCGAGCGCTACTACCGGCGGCCGATCATCTCGTCGTTCCACGGATTCTGGAGCCTGGGCGGCGCGGCGGCGGGTGCGCTCACCTCGCTCGGCCTCACCCTCGGGCTGGGCAACCAGGCCATGCTGGTCATCGCCGCCCTCGCCAGTGCCGTGGTCTTCGCGGCCTTCACCCGCCCACTGCTGCCGCCACCCGGACAGACGACCGTCGACAGCACCGGCACACCGGTCCGCCCGGTCCGGATCGGCGCACTCGTCCTCGGCGCGATGTTCATCCTGGGTCTCGGCGGACACCTCGTCGAATCCGGCGCGATCGACTGGGCCAACCTGCACGCCGCCCGGGTCCTGAACGCCGACGACGCACTCGCGCCACTGTCGTACACGGTCTTCGCCGTCGCCATGACGATCTTCCGCCTGCTGGGCGACCCGATCCGGGCCCGGCTCGGCCCCGCCCGCACCCTGCTCGCCGCGGGCACCCTCGCCGCCATCGGCTACGCCCTCGTCCTGTCCTCGGCCGCCACCGGCGGACTGCCCCTCGCCTGGACCGGCTGGATCCTCGCCGGCTCCGGCATCGCGGTGATCGTGCCCGTCCTGTTCAGCGCCATCGGCGAAGCGGGCGGCCCACCCTCGAACGTCGCCCTGATCTCCATCTCCGGCTCCGCGGGCCTGCTGGCCGGCCCGGCCACGATCGGCTACCTCGCCGGAGCGACGAACCTGACCGCCGGCCTCCTGGTGCCCGCCACGCTGGCGGTGTTCATCGCCCTGGCCGGGCCGGTGACCATGCGCCGGCTGCTCAAGTCACGGGCTCCGGAAGCCGAGAATCCCGACCCGGCGCTCAGCACGACGAGATGACAACCCTTTCCGGGTACGGGCTGCGGGCCGGAGGTCGTCCCTTCCGGGCCCAAGGCTGAGCATCCTCCGCGGACGACGGCAGATCAGCGCGTTGGAGTACGACAACGAGGCGGATGCTGCTTACCTCGAGCTGGAGAAAATTGCCGGAGCGGCGGTTGTCGAGAACGTCGTTGTTGAACGTCCGGGAAGAGGCGACATCGTTCTCGACTTCGATACCGGCGGGCGCCTGCTGGGGGTGGAGGTTATCGGCGCGACCGCACTTCTTCGCCCAACGGCTCTCGATGCTGCGGAACGGCTCTGACCCCGCGGGTCCGGCATCGCCTGAAGCGCGCTGTCGGCGGCAGACCGCCAGGCGCGGATGCCCGGTGGGACACACAACAACCACCGATTCGCGGATCCCGGCCACCGCCGTCATCGATAGCTTCGCTTCATGCCCTCGCCAGCCCGCCTCGCCGTCGCAGTTACAGTTCCCGTCATCCTCGCCGTAGCAGCGGCAACAGCTGTCATCGCCTGGTATGTCCAAAAAGACGAGCGGCTACCCATCAACCTGCCGGGACTCACCGCAACGTGGAGCGCCGGCATCACTTCAGACACCCTCCACGCAGGCCAGGGCCCCACCTTCCCTGACAAGCTTGACGGTTGGCAGCAACAACGTGACTGGACCGAAATCACGCGCGCTTTTACTGACCAATGGACGTCGGTGTGCGGAAGCGACACTTGCAGCGATCCCTATCCAGCGACGATGAACGGGTGCACCAACCAGCGATTTCTCGTTCGTTGGCGCTCTCTGAACGATCCTGTTCTCTTCGCTTACGGTGAAGTCACCGGCGACATCGGAACCATCGCGGAAAAACAGCTCGCCGAACCAACAAAACAAGGATGGGCCGAGCTGACCGGATGCTCCTGGCCCCTATGGCAATACACAGACGGACACCCCAGCACCCTCGGCGACATCACGGTTGCCGTACAGCAATGGACTCCGACGCCATAACGAACCCTTGAGAGGGGCGTTACCTACGCTTGGCAGGGAGCTCAGCCGTGGAGATGCAGTACGTGACGTCCTTTCCGGCGTTTACGGCTAGCCGTGCGCCGGTTTCCGTCAGCGAGGCGGGCGCAGGCTCCGGGGCTCGTAACCGTGCAGGAAGGCATGCACCCCAGCCGTGATCATCGCTTCGGTCTCGTCCCGGCTTTGCAGGTCGTTATCCGGGTCGATGAGGTTGTCGGCGGAGATGAGCAGTATCAGATGCCCGGCCGCACGGGTGGGGTCCTCGATCGCTAGGTCACCGCGCTCGGCGATGCGACGCAGGCGTTGGGCCAGCTCGTGGCGGGTGCGTTCGGGGCCGGTTTGCCGCCAGAGCCGCAGGGCGGCGGCGGGGACATGTTCCCTTTCGGCGTTGATCTGGCGGATGAGCGCGAAATGCGGGGCCAGGTCGGAGGTCAGCACGCCGAGCCAGGCCATCCCGAAGTCGATCAGGTCCGATTCGAGGTCGACAATCTTGCTGAGATGACGATCGATGATGTCGACCATCGTGTTCGCGACACGTTCAGTGCTGTCGTGGATCACCGCCTGGAACAGGTCGGCCTTGTCGGCGAAGTGGTTGTAGATGGTGCGGTTGGAAACACCCGCCTCGGCGGCGATCGCGTCCAGGGAGGCGCGGCTGTAGCCGTCGCGGGCGAAGAGTCTCAGGGCTCCGGCCACGATCGCCCGATGCTTGTCAGGCTGGCCGACAATTTTCTTTCCACCGGTCACGACGACCAACTCTAGTCGGTTGCACCGATGCTTGCATTAACTACACCGATCGCAGTAGCTTCTACACCGACCGGTGTAAAGCTACTCCCGAGGAGTGCCATGGTCCAGATCGCCATCATCGTCGGCAGCACGCGTCCCGGCCGGGGAGGTCGCATCGTTGCCGAATGGGTCGCTGCGCAGGCAGCACAGGAACAGCCCGGAGCCGGATTCGACATCGTCGACCTGGCCGACTTCGCGCCACCGATGCTCGACGAGCCGCAACCGGCCCTGTTCGGCCGATACCGTAACGCGCACACCGTCCGCTGGGCCGAGACTGTCGCCCGCTTCGACGGCTTCGTGTTCGTGACGCCGGAGTACAACTATTCGATCCCAGCCGCGCTGAACAACGCTCTGGACTTTCTGCACCTGCGGCTGATCCTGGCCGAACTGCACCAGGACTTCACGTTCTCCGAGGCCACCGAGCCCGGCGAGTTCGGACCCGGCCCGCACCAGCATCAGGCCCTCGCGGCCATGCTGGACGAGGTGGTGGTCCGGTCACGTGCTTTGACTCAGGTTCGCGTCGGGGCCTGCGCATGACCAGGTTGTCCGAGCCGCTGTCCGGCGCGGCGCTCGATCAGTTGGCGGAGGCGATCGGCGTCGGTGCGACGATCGCCGGGCTCGGCGAGTCCACCAGATTCGCCCACCAGACCTTCGCAGTACGCGAGCAGCTCTTCCGTCGTCTGGTCTCGCGCCATGGCTTCCAAGCGCTCGCCGTGCAGGACGACGCCCGCGCCGCCGCGGGGCTCGACAGGTATGTCAACGGCGGCGCCGGAACCGCCGCGGCGGCACTGGCCGATGCCTGGCACCCGTGGCGGACCGCGGAGATGGCCGCGGCACTGGACTGGATCCGCTCCTTCAACCACGATCATCCGGACCGCTCGATCCGGATTTTCGGCGTGAAGCCGGCGCAGGCGCGACCCGCGGACTACGACACCGTGCTCGACCACGTCCGCGACGTCACCCCGCACCGGGTGGCCGTGCTCGCCGCCCACCTGGAACCCATCCGTACCGCGCACCAGACCGACGAACACATACAGCGCGCGCGTGGCATCCACCCGGGCCGGCCCTTCGCCCAACACGCCCGCGACGCGCTCGCCATCGTCGAACAGCTGCCTGACCAGGTCGTCTTGACGCTGATGCGCCGGATCGTCGACTTCCACGAACGCAGCGTCGCAGGACGCGACGACTACGCGGGAGACGCTCGCACCTGGGCCGCAGCGATCGCCGGGCATCAGCGGCGCACCGGCGTCCGCACGGCCTATTGGGACACCATCGCGCACACCACGGCAACGCCGGTGACCCTCGGCATAGCACCCGCGCGCGGCCCTCAGCCCACCGTCGGCACCATGCTGCGCGAACAGTACGGCCCCGGATACGTCGCCGTGGCAATCGGCTTCCACCACGGCGACCTCGGCATCGCCAACGTCCCCCCACCGCCCCCGGACTGGCTCGACGCCCAACTCGGCACGGCAGCCCAGCCAGCGCTCTGGCTCGATCTGCGTACCCCCGACCTCCACCACCGGTGGAACGCAACCGCGACAGTCCGAGTGATCAGCGGCATCTACGAGCCCACCCGAGACGCCCTCGAGCACCTCGCCGTCGACAACCTACCCGCAGCCCTCGACATACTCGTCCACCTGCGGCAGGTATCACCCGTGCACCCGTTGCCCCGACGCCCAGCTTGATCGGGTGCACGGACATACCGCCGTCCATGCACGCCAGCCCTCACGGGGCACGTCACGCGCTGTGGCGGGCTCCATGGTGGCTGGCAGCCGGCTTTGCTGAGAGCCGAGTCGCTCAGTCGGTGTCGGTGGCGGCCAGCACGGCCAGACGGCGCCGGTCCGGCGAGAGGACCGCCAGGCCGATGTCCCACGCGACGCTTTCGAACCAGTTGGTGGTGCCGGCGAACGAATACCATGAGCAGCGGTGTGCCAGCGCTTCGACCTCGCTGGCTGGCGCGTCTAGTCGGGCACCCGCCAGCGTCTTGAGCGAGCGCCACGCGAAGAGTCTTCCGTACGCTCCGAACTCGCCGCTGTTGTAGGCGCCCCAGCCGAGGCTGCCGCGAACAACTGCTGCCAGGCCTGCGTTGCCGAGCAGGCACCGGCCCCCGTCTTGATGCCTCGACACGGCCATTGGATTCCTTGGTCTAGTTGTCCACCGCGGCGGTAAGCATCGCCGTCTCGTCAGCCGTGGTCGTTTCCCGCCACCGAGGAGTTAGCCCGTGCCCGGGCACGGGCTTCGCCGACAAGCCCGGGACGTCCTTCGACCGACGTCAACGACAACGGCAACCAGCCGAGCGGATGAAAGCGCGACTGTGTCGAGACAGCCCACCGGTGACGAACCTCGGTCCCGCGCAGCACCAATTCCTGCGTGAGACAAGCCCGCAGTTCCTCCGACCCGCCGGCATCGAACACACGGTCCAGCTCCGCGACGGTGTGGGCCGAAGCCAGTAAGGACGCCGCATACTGTATTTTGCGGCGATCCGGCAGTACTGACGCCACAATGCGATGCCGAGATCCGCGACGAAGCTTGCGTCGCCGGCACGCAGACGACTCTCGGCGAGGTCCCAGACTCCCGTTACAAGATCGGATGTACGGATCTGCTGCGATCCGCGCGTGTGGGCCCGAGTCGTCTTACTTCACCATGCGGAAAAGTGGATGCCGAGGCCCGACTCCAACGCCGGCAGAACGGAGACGCCTTCTGGCGGAGGCACGGGGAATCAGGCACGCCGCCGCATCGGGGTCCTCACCCGCATAAGCATTGGCTCGATGAGCGTCGGCCCGGTCTGCAGCGGGCTCTCCGTGCATCGGCTGCCGATCGTGCGCGAAGACCCACTCGATGCGGTCGCGTGCCTCGGTTGTCGCTCTGCCGTACGACGTCCGGGCTGGTCTCAGCCGTATCGCTCGACGAGTGCGTTGCCGATCGAGGCGAGTTGGTCTCGCACACCCGCTGGGCCGGTCACCTCGATCCATGCGGCCAGCCCGGCAAGCTCGCCGGCGAGTACGGATTCGTCGTTGCCGCGGATCACGACTTCGATGCGGCCGTCGGTCATGGACCCGCCCACCTCGAGACGAGTGCCGAATCCCATCCGGAGCACGCCTATCCCGTGGGGCATGCACACCGCCCGGGCCTCGAGGGGTGTTCGCTTGCGGTCGACCTCGGCCGCGATCGCGCGCCAGCTCTCGCCGAGGTCGAAGTCCACGGGCCGGTGCACGGGATCGCCGCTCGGGTCGACGGACGACACCCGGTCGATCCGGAAGGTCCGCCGGCCGGCCTCGGTGTCGGCGACGAGGTACCACGACGGTCCTTTGGCGACGATGCCCAGCGGGTGGACGGTTCGCTCGGTTTCGGCGTGTTCGCGGTCGACGTAGCCGAGCCGGATCTGGACGCCGCGGATCACCGCGTCCTGGAGTTCGTCGAGGAAGCGAGGCGGTCGGGGCTCGACCCGGCTCGACCCCCATCGCTGCGGGTCCATGACGAGCGACGACGCGGCCGCCTCGGCTTGCACCCGGAACGGCTCCGGCAGGGCGTGGACGAGCTTGCGCAGCGCCGCTTTCACAGCCGGCGTCACAGACGAGGCCGGGCCGGCGACCAGGAACAGGGCACGGGCCTCACCCGCGGTCAACCCGGACAGGTCGGTGCGGGCACCACCCACGAGGCGCCAGCCGCCGCCCCGGCCCTGCACGGAGTACACCGGCACCCCGGCCATGCTCAGGGCGTCGAGGTCGCGGCGCGCGGTGCGCTCGGAGACCTCCAATTCCCGGGCAACCTCCGCTGCGGTCACCTGCTCGCGCCGTTGCAGCAGAAGGAGGATGGCCATCAACCGGTCGGCTCGCACTCCGGCAACACTTCCACGAAAACCGGCCAGGAGGTGACCGGTATCGGCCCGCAAGATGCCGGCATGACAACCGATTTTCCGGAGCCCACCCGCATTTCCGTCAACGGTGTGGAACTCGAGGTCTTCGAAGCCGGCCGGCAGAACACCGGGAACCCCATCGTGCTCTGCCACGGCTGGCCGGAGCACGCCTTCTCCTGGCGCCATCAGATGCCCGCCCTCGCGGCAGCGGGCTACCACGTCATCGTCCCGAACCAGCGGGGTTACGGCAACTCGTCCCGCCCGGCCGAGGTCACCGACTACGACATCGCACACCTGTCGGGTGACCTCATCGCACTGCTCGATCACTACGGATACGACAATGCCACTTTCGTCGGTCATGACTGGGGTGCAGCCGTCGTCTGGGGCCTGACCCTGTTGCACCCGAACCGGGTCAACAAGGTGATCAACCTGAGCCTGCCATACCTCGAGCGCGGAGAAAGGCCCTGGATCGAGGCCATGGAAGCCGTGCTCGGCGGCGACTTCTACTTCGTCCACTTCAACCGGCAGCCGGGCGCCGCGGCAGCTGTGTTCGAGCAGAACACGTTCCAATTCCTTCGGAACCTGTACCGCAAGAACGTGCCCCTCGCAGAGCCTCAGCCGGGCAACGCGTTGATTAGCCTCGCCAGAGCGGAGACCCCTCTCGGTGAGCCCGTCATGAGCGACACCGAACTGGCCGTCTTCGTCTCCGCCTTCGCATCAACAGGGTTCACGGGCGGCATCAACTGGTACCGAAACCTGGACCGCAACTGGCACCTGCTGGCGGACGTGGACCCGATCATCCGGCAGCCCACCCTCATGATCTACGGCGACCGCGACACGGTCGCGAGGTCTGAAAGACTGACAGAATTCGTGCCGAACGCCGAAGTGATCAGTCTTGACTGCGGACATTGGATCCAACAGGAAAAGCCGGAGGAATCGACCGAGGCCATTCTGAAGTGGCTGGACCAACGGGATGCCGCTTAGCATTCCTGAAGGAGATCCGCTTCGCGGTCCACTGAGGGCTCGCGGACTGTAGTCGCTGGTCATGCCCCCTACGCTGCGGGTTGGTGGCGTCAGCCACCAACCCGTCAGGTAAGCCGTCCGGCGGGCCCACGGTAAGCGTCGCGGGCGAACATGCACAGCTGCCGCGTGCTGCGCCAAATAGGGCCTGGGATGCAGGCGTCACACTGACATGCGCTCGAGGGTCACGTGCACGGATCTGCCGCGATCCGGGCGCGTGGGGCCCGAGTCGTTTACTTCACCATGCAGAAAAGTGGATGCCGCAACCACAAGGCGAGCAGGTCGGCATCAACGACATGGGACACCGCGATTTCGTCGCCCACTGTGCGGTACGGGATCTCGTGCCGACGGCCGGCGAGGGTCGCGATCGTCGCCCTCGAGAGGTCTTGCCATTGTTGCAGGCCAATGCCCGACTCCAACGCTGCCAGAGCGGAGACACCTTGCGGCAGAGGCACCGGGAGTAGGCCGCCAAGGTCGATCAGGCCCCCGTACCGTCGGGCCATCGCTACCGCGAGGTGGGCGAGGAAGCGATGGTCGTCCTTGCCGTTGACAGCTGCAGCCAAGACCACCTCGATGCCTGGCGGGGAACCGAGGGCACGGTCCAGGCATGCCGCCTCATCGGGGTCCTCACCTTCGTAAGCAATCGGCTCGATGAGCATTGGCCCGGTCTGCAGCGGGCTCTCCATGCCTAGGCGGCGAGGCTCCCGGAGCAACCACGAGTCGCCATCAGTATCGGGAGTGAGTGACTCTGCAAGCCAACTTCGAAACTCGCCGACGCGGCTCGTAGTGAGTAGGCCAGGTGCGAGAACTGCAGCAGTAGGGCCGGCCATGGGGCGATGATAGGGGCTACGGCGGCGACCATCGGGGCGGCATTCGGATCTGCCGCTGATCGGGCACGTCCGTCGGCGAACGTCGTCACTTCGGGTGAGTGGCTAGTGTCGATGCTGAGCCCGGACAAAGGACTTTCGTACCTGCAGGCTGGTAGCTCATAACCGCAGCTGCGCCTCGACCGGATTCTGGGAGACCGGCCCTTCGCCGAGATCGGCGAGCCTGTTCTGGCGGTCATGGCCGAAGGCCGCCTGGCGGTCGCGCTGGCGTTCCATCCGACGCTGCCGCTGCTGGCGGTCGGTAGCGGCAGCTATGACGGCGGCTACTTCTTCGAAGGCGAACTGCTTCTGCTCGACCTGGAGACGAGCGCGGCGGTGTCGCTGTTCGAGCACGAGCTGGGTCGCCAGGTGCTCGGCCTGGAATGGCTCAACGACTATGAGTTGCGCCTGCTGCTGGCGCCGCCGGACGATTGGCAGGACCGAGCCGCATGGGCAGAAGGGCACGTGGCGGTGGTGCGCCGCGACGACTGGCGTGCCGTTGCCCCCGCCTCGATCGAATCTGAGGAATTGGCGGGGCCTCGGATTTCGATGCCCCGGTACGCGGGCGGTGGTGCCTCCCCGGAATCTTCCCGACGGCTTTGACCGTGGCAGGAGCCGATCGACTCCTTGTCGGGACCAGCGACGGGCGGATCCTCGACTGCCGGATCACCCCGAGCTGAGTCAGCCATCCCCGGAGATCCCCGTTCGACCTTTCGAGGGGTCTGTTGTTACTCGTTGGTGGCCGGGGAAAATCCGAGCCGACGCCGATCCTGGACGGCATACTGCTGCCATGAAACTTGCCGAAGCTCTCGCGCTGCGCGCAGATGCGTCGCGCCGTACCGAACAGCTCCGCTCCCGTATCACCAGCAGTGCTCGTTTCCAGGAAGGTGAGAACCCCGCCGAGGACGCAGCTTCTCTGCTGACCGAGGCGGGCGAGGTGCTCACCGAGCTCGAGTCGTTGATCAGGCGGATCAATCGCACCAACGCCGTGACCCCGGTCGAAGGCGGCACCCTGACAGACGCGCTCGCCCGGCGAGATGTCCTGCGCCTGCGCCATAGCCTGGTCACGTCCGCGGCTGACGCGGCGGCCGGTGAGGGTCAGCGCGGATACCGGCAGCTGCGGTCCGAGTTGACGATGATCCCGGCGCTACCGGTCGCGGAGCTACGGCGCCAGGCCGACGATCTGGCCCGGCAGGTCCGAGAGGTGGACACGCTGATCCAGCGGGTCAACTGGGAGGTCGACGTGCTCGGCTGACCGACGCGGAGCAGGTAACCGACGTGGAGGTGTGCGCAAACCCGGGAGCCGGCGGGTAATCCGGCTCACTCCTGGCGCGCCGGGGGCAGGCGTGGGGGTTCGATTCCCCGGCATACATCGCATGCCCAGCACGCGGCACAGGTGACGGCCCACAGGGCACAGCACACCACCGAGCGCAGATCCACGACGGCGAGGGCGGGATCGGGGAACTCCGCGTCGCTCATGAACGGAACGGTCCATACATTCCCCCGAAGCTCAACAAAATGGGAGCGGTCGCCGTGATCAAGGTCGCCCTGGCCCACTGAGGGGTGTGGCGCGGTGTCGCGGGGATCGCCACACTGTCGTGGTGATCCCCGCCGCCGTTCCGACCGACCCGGCCGCGCGTATGCGCCGGGGCATCCTCGTCGCGGTCGCGCTGACCGCCCTCAATCTGCGCACCGCCGTCACCGGTTTCAGCGTGCTGACCTCGCAGGCCGGTGCGGAGTTGCGCTTCGGGCCGGTGGTGGCGGGCGCCATCGGGACCATCGTGACGGCGTGCTTCGCGGCGGCCGCGTTCGCCGCTCCCCCGCTGGCCCGCCGGCTCGGCCTGGAACGTACCGCCGCGATCGCGGTGAGCGCCGCGACCGCCGGCATCGTGCTGCGGGCGCTGTCCTGGTCACCACTGGTCATGATCATCGCCACCGTCGTCGCGTTCGCGGGCGTGGGCGCCGCGAACGTGGTCCTCATCCCGATCGTGAAGGAGCATTTCCCGGAGCGGCTCCGGGCGGTCACCACCATGTACATGGTGCTGTTGCAGGTCGGGCAGCTGGTGGCACCGCTGATCGCCCTCCCGCTGACGAACGCCTACGGATGGCGTACGGCCGCGGGGGCCTGGGCCGGTGTCACCGCGGTCGCCGCCGTGCTGTGGTTCGCCTCGATCCGCGGGGTGCGGCGGCCCGGGGACACGCGGGCTCCGGTGCCGCATCGCATTCCGTGGCGCAGCCCGCTGCTCCGGGGGCTGATCGGCCTGATGGCGATGACGGCCCTGCACGTGTACACGCTGGTGACCTGGTTCCCGACCATGCTCGTCGACGCGGGGCTCAGCTCCACGTCCAGCGCGCTGCTGCTGTCCTGGTTCGCCGGGCTCGGTCTCATCGCGGCGTTCGTGGTGCCGCCGCTGACCACGCGGCTGCGGAACCCGTACCCCATCGTGGTGGTCTGTGTGGTGTTGATGGCCACCGGTTATGTGGGCATGCTGCTCGCGCCGAGGGCCGGCGCCTTCGGGTGGGCCACCGCTTTCGGTCTCGGGGTGAGCACTTTCCCGCTCTGCCTCACGCTCATCGGTGTGCGGGCGGCCGACACCCAGAACGCCTCGGTGCTGTCGGGCGTCGTGCAGGGCACGGGATACGGCATCGGTTGTATCGGCCCACTGCTGCTCGGTGTCCTGCATCAGAGCACCGGCGGCTGGGGCTGGATCCACGGGGTACTGGCCGTGACCCTGCTGATCACCCTGGTCACCGGCTGGGTGGCCTGCCGCCGTCCGGGCGACGGGGAGGGCGTGACCGACATCGCCGGCCCGGTCGATCGCTGAGCACCCGCCCCGGCCCGGCCCGCGGGTCAGGCCGGGGCGAGGACCCGCGCTACGGCGGCCTCGACGTGGATGCGCGTGGTCGCGAAGACGGGCACCGGGCTGTCGTCCGCGCCGACGAGGAGCTCGATCTCGGTGCAGCCCAGGATGACGCCCTGCGCCCCGCGCGCGACGAGCCGCTGGATGACCTCGCGGTAGGCGGCCCGGGACTCGGCCCGGACGACGCCGCGGACCAGTTCGTCGTAGATGACGCGGTGAACGGTCGCACGGTCCTGCGCCTCGGGGACGATCGTCTCGATCCCGTGCGCTGTGAGCCGGTCGCGGTAGAAATCCTGTTCCATCGTGAACGCGGTGCCGAGCAGTCCCGTACGCGTCAGCCCGGCATCGCGTACGGCGGTGGCGGTGGTGTCGGCGATGTGCAGCAGCGGGACGGACACCGCCGCCTCGATGATGCCCGCGACCTTGTGCATGGTGTTGGTGCACAGCACCAGGATGTCGGCGCCGGCCACCTCCAGGGCGCGGGCCCGGGCGGCGAGCAGATCGCCGGCCTGGTTCCACTGCCCGGCCACCTGGAGCGCTTCGATCTCGGCGAAGTCCACGGAGTCGAGCAGGATGCGCGCGGAATGCACCCCGCCGAGCCGCTCCCGCACCAGTTCGTTCGCGAGCCGGTAATACTCGGCCGTCGACTCCCAGCTCATGCCGCCCAGCATCCCGATCGTGCGCATCGCTACCTTCCCACCCCATTGTTCCGGTACGGCCATTGTCCGGCAGGTGCAACCTCAGCCCTCCCCCCGCCGGGGTCATGGTGAACGTGAGACAACGAAGAGGCTCGGGTGGACCCGAGCGCGACGCAGAGTTCCACGCCTTCGTGGCCGCGAAGCGGGGCGCCATGCTCTACCCCGCGCGGCTGCTGGCCGCCGGCGACCCGCATCTGGCCGAGGACCTCGGTGGACCGGTCGAGGCGGCATCGGAGGACGCCATCGTGGCCGACCTCGCCCGGGGCCGCCGCGCGGTCCGGCGCCGGCGGACCGCCCAGGCGACCGCCGGCTCGGCGTTCGGTGTCGCGGCGATCGTGGCGGCCTTCTCCTTCGCCGGCCCCGGCACCGCCCCGGTCGGCAACCCCAACGCGGCGCCGCCCCCGGTCGTGACCGCGAGCGCGTCCGGCCGCCTGAAACTCGTCGACTACCGGGGCACCCAGTCCCGCTGGTTCGAGATCGACACGGTGCCCGAGGGCTTCTTCATCCAGCGCGACAACGTCGCCGGCCTCACCCTCGCCCCCGAGGCGGCCCGGCACCGCCCGCCGGGCATCAAGCCGTCGACGCCGGCGGACGAGCTCTACGACCCGGAGGTCATGACCGGCAAGATCGCCATCTACCTGGAGCTGAAGGAGTACCGCGGCGAGCTCTCCGGCGACACGCTCACTGTCGCCGGCAAGCCGGCCGTCCTGCACCCCCTCGAAGGCGGAGCACAGCAGCTCATCCTGCAGGTGACCCCCCAGGTGTACGCGACGATCCAGGTCGACGTGCCGCTGAGCCGCGAGCAGGTCCTCGAGATCGGCGCGGGCCTGCACGTCCGCCAGGACGCGGTCGACCGGATGTCCGTCGCGGCCGGCATCATCCCGGAGAAGATCAGGAAGTAACCACCGCTGCTGCCCGCCCACGACATCGTGGGCGGGTATCCGGGACCGGTCCTGCTGTTTTCTCAGCTCAGCAGATCTGCGACCAGTTCCGCCGCGACGTCGCGTGGTTGGGCGAGGCAACGCCAGACCGGCACCCTGAGGACCGATGCGGGGCCACCGGTGACGTCCAGGCGAGCGAGGACCTTGCGGAACGCCCGGCCGTCGGGATCGCCGGCGGGATCGTCGACCAGCACCGCGAGTTCGCGGTCCGGACCGCTCACGACGAGGTCATGGACCGAGCCCTGTACGGAGACGTCGCGTCGCACCGTGAGGCCACTCCCCCGGAGCGCCGCGTGCAGCTGGTCGGCGGCATCCACCGGTCGCCCGTGGTCTGACGCGCCGCGTCCCGCACCTTGCGCCACCGAGGCGAGGAGACCGCGCTGGCCCGACCACCAGGACTGATCACCGACGATGACGAGTTGCGACTGAGCCCGGGTGATCGCCACGTTCCAGAGATTCGTCTGATGCACGAGCCAGTTCCGGGTCGGCCCCTGGATGCCGTCCGCACCGACCGCCGAGATCACCATGATGTCGCGTTCACTGCCCTGGAACTTGTGGATGGTCCCGCAGGTGACCTCAGCGGTGGCGAACCCCGCCCGGCGCAGGGCCAGCTGCAGGGCCCGTTCCTGCGGGGCCAGAGGTGTGACAACGCCGATCTTCGCGTCCGGGAACATCGCACAACTCTCGGCGACCTGCCGTACGACCTCGTCGACCTCGGTGGGATTGCTACCCGACCCGCTGTAACCACGCTCGAACGTGCCGGCGACGTGCCGCCATCGCAGTGCCGGGTCCGCCTCGGCGTTGAGGCGGCGTGGATCCGTGAGCACGGTCAGCCGCCCCTGGTAGACCTGCCGGTTCGCGGGCTCGATGATGTCCGGGTGACACCGGTAGTGCTCATCGAGCAGGTAGGCGAACCCGGCGCTCTGCGCGAAGGCGTCGTACGTCGAATGACGGGTGAACGTCAGGCCGCGGTCGTTGAGCCAACGGCGGGACAGGCCCGCGCGGTCCTGAAGGTCGAGATCCTCGCGTTCCGAGAGCGTGACAACCGGCTGCAACTGACGGGGATCCCCGATGATCAGAGCCCGATCGGCGCGGAACAGCATCGGAAGGATCGCCGGGATGGTGCACTGGGCCGCCTCGTCGATCACGACCAGGTTGAACAGAGCCGGTGTGGGCCGGAACTGACGCGCTGACATCGCGGTCGTCGCCCACCCGGGCAGTGGTGTCAGCAGCTCGGGAAAGCAGGCGTATTTGTCCGGGCGGTCCTTGGAAAGCTCCTCGATCCGCTTGCGCAGCAGCGCCGATCCCGCCGCGACCCGGCGGATCACCTGTGCCCTGAGGAGATCCACGCTGTGTCGCGGACGTTCGGTCCCGGTCAGCTCGGTGAGCCGCCGCCAGTCCTTCTCCAGCTCGGGCAGCCGGCTGAGCCCGGCGCGCCGGTCGCGCCACCGGGCCTCGATACAGGCGTGCCGGCCGAGATCCTCGACGGCGGCTCGATCGCGCACACCGTACCGGCGGCGCAGCGACCATCGGTACCACCAGCCGAGCAGGCGGCTGGTCGACGCCCGATCGGTGAGTTCGACGAGCCGGGCCAGGTCCTCGTCGGCGTCGGGGAGGGCTAGTTCCGGCGGCTTCGCCGACCGTTCCGGCGCGAGGTCCGCGAGATCGCGCTCCAGCAACCGCCGCTGATCGAGGTGCGCGCGGAGCGAGGTGATCTCGGTGGAGACGATCCTCAGTTCGCCGGCCGGTGTCCGCTCGTCCGGCGCCGCACGCCCGGCGGCACGGGCCGTACTCAGCAGACCGGCGAGCAGCTCCGGCTCGGCGGCCCGGACGGCTTTGTTTCCCGTACGGACGAGCAGGCCCTCCCCCACCAGAGCGATCGCCTTGTCGGACACCGAACTGACCGCCTGATTGCCGGTGGAACCGACGAGGACCCGCTCGTTCGCGGCGGTGGCGGTGGCCAGCAGGGCGGTGACCAGCTGGCTCTTGCCGGTGCCGGGCGGGCCCTGCGCCACGGTGATCCGGCGGGACATGGCCGCGGCGATGATCTCTTCCTGCGCTTCGTTCAGCCGGTCAGGAGCCACCACCGTGACATCTCGTCCCGGGGTGTCAGCAGGAGGTTCGGCGAGTGCGCCCAGGGCCGTACCGCTGATCGCGGTGGGATTTTTGATCATGTCTTCGAGGTCTTGCAGCAGTGCCCGCTGCGGACCGCCGGCATCCTCGGTGAACTGCAGGATCGCGGCGTTCTGAACCCCGTCGACCGGAGCCGGCCGAACGGTGCCGGTGAGCTCGGCGGGGTCCATCGCGCCGACCTGCTTGAGGCCGAGGGCATTCATGAGCAACTCGATCGACGCCACCAGGGACGCCGGGTCACCGGGGGTGAAGACCTGAGCCACCCGCTCGGTGAGCTGCTCGGTCTCGATGTCCGACAGCTTGCGGGCGTCGGCGAGAGCGAGGTGGGGCCGCGGCGGGAAGACGGCGTGCAGCGCCCCGTCGGGGCTGACATTCACGTCGCAGACCAGCAACGGTGCCAGCACGGGTGACGCCCACGGCTGGGGTTTGACGGCCGTGACCCCGTACCCGTAGATCAGGCTCTTGCCGTTCGCGGAGGCCTGCCGCGCGAGCTTCGCGATCTGGGCGGGCAACTGGACCGGACCGGCAGCGGTGAAGACCCGCTCGGGGCCGCCGGGAAACACCACGTAGGAATTCGAAGCCCTCGGATCGATGAACGACTGAAGGACCGCCGAACGCCGCAGGCAGGCGACGTAATATCTGAGCAGCTTGCGCCACTGGTCGGCGTCGAACGCGGCATTGTCGTCGCCCCCGCCACCCACCGCGGGATCGGCAGCGTTGCCGGCCTCTACGGTGCGGACCAGCTTTGCCGCCTCGGTGACCCCTTCGCTGGACTCGACAGGATGGTGCCGGCGGCGCCGGGCCATCTCCGCCATGGCGTACCGCGACAGCTCGCTCGTGGTGAGCCAGCCGTCCTCGCCGCCCTCGGCACGTCCCCGCAGACCGTCCAGCAGCACTTCGGTGAAGACGGACGGCTCGTCCGGCCCCTGGACCTTGGACGCCTCCAGATGGGTACTGGACGTGAGAATGAACGTGCCCCGCTCATGCTTTCCACGCCGGGGTTCCGCACGCATTCCCCCGCTGAGGCGCGCCCGGGCGCTGAAGGAGCCTGAGAAACAGCAATCGAGAAGAACCACCTTGTGTGTGGCCTGGGTGTGATTGAGCAGGTGCCGCAGCTGGCCGTCGGTGTCGAACGCGGTGGCATGCAGGCCGCTGGTCACCGTGTCGCTCGCGGCGAGAAAGACCGACTGGTTGTCCGCGTGCTTGACCCCGTGCCCGGAATAGTAGAAGAGCGCCAGGTCACCCTTCCGACGAGCACCGTAGAAATCCTCGACGGTCTGCACAAAGGCTTTCGCCGGCAGGTCGAGATGCGCCGACACGTCGTCAAACCGTCCCGCTTGATCCAGGACAGCCTTCAGCTGGTGCACGTCATGCCGGACCGAAGGCAGCGCTTTCAGCTGCGGATCGGCATCGTAGTCGGCAGTCCCGATGAGGAGCGCGTAACGCCCCATCAGCGCGGAAGTCGCTCGATCGCCGCCCGCGCGATCCGTATCACTTCTGCGGCCTCAGCCCGCGTGGGCTGCTCCAGGGTGAGGTCGACATCCGCGACCCGGAGCCGCACGGTACGGCCCTTGTTGCGACTCAGGAAACCGACCAGCAGGTCGACAATGCTCTGCACGATGGCCGGATCGGTGCCCGCCAGCAGGCTCAGCGACCCGAGCGCGAGCTCCAGCGTCCCTTTGCTGCCCGGAGCCGCGGACATGGTGCTCCGTTCGACCTCACCCACGCTCCGCAGATCGTCGGCGAGCTCCTCGGTGACCCGGTCCAACTCGAAATCGTCATCGTCCGGAAGAGACCCGAAGTCCACCCGGAAGACCGCCTGCAGCATTCGATCTCCTCCATACGCAGCGACCAGCAGCGTAGGTCGAAGCGAACCCACTCGACAGGAGGTGTCGGATATCTGCATCGATGTCACGGCTTCCTCTGCCCGAGCAGAGCTACGCCAGGCTGCACGTGCATGATCATTTGATGTCTGGAGTCTCGCTACGGGATGTCGAGCTGCGGTGAGCAAACTGACTCTCGCCAGCCATCCGAGCCTCGGCGTGCCCTCGGCGCGGCCCGTCACCGAGTCGGACCTTCGTCTGAGCATTGCTAGCATTCCCGCACCCGAAGCCAGGAGCAGGTCATGCCATCGCTAGTCACCCGGCAGGGTCGCGCTCTCCCGTTTTGGGCTTGGTGTGCCGTTGCGCTGTTCGTCACGGGTTTGTACACCGTCACGGTTCCGCTCACGAGCGCTGTGTATCAGCTGGATCTCGCTGTCGCCTTTTCCGTCGCCACGGTCCAGTGCGGTTCGCTGGTCCTCGCGGTTTTCAGGGCCCGGACGGCAGCGGTGGTGCACCTGGCATCGATCGCAGTCCTGGTGGTCGCGATTCGTGATTCGGCCGGCGAGCCCTGGCCGTTGCCGGTCACCGGGCTGCTGTCGCTGGGTGGGCTCACCGTGCTGCTGGGCGTCCGGGAGCGATGGACAGTTTCGGTGAGCACGTGGTGGTCGAGCATCGCCCTGCTGGTGGCGCTCATCGTCATGTCGCCGCAGCGGTACGCCGACCCCGACCACTGGGGGACTAACCTGACGATCTACGCCAGCTACACGGCCACCGTGCTGGTGGCGGCGATCGCCGCTGGTCAGCGGGGCAGGATCCGGGCCGATCTGGCGGCGGCCCGGCGCGATGTCGCGCTGGAGCAGGCCCAGCGGCTGCATGTGGAGGAACGGGCCCGCATCGCGCGGGAGCTGCACGACGTGGTCGCCCACAGCATGTCGCTGGTGCACATGCAGGCGATGTCGGCGCCGATCCGGTTGAAGGGTGCGAGCACGTCGGTGGTCGACGGCGAGTTTCAGGACATCGCCCGGTCTGCCCGCACGGCACTGGCGGAGATGCGTCAGCTGCTGGGCGTGCTGCGGTCCGACGACGCCGACCTGCTGCCGCAGCCGCAGCTGGGTGACATCGAGGATCTCGTCGCCACTGTCTCGCGGGCGGAGGTGCCGATCCGGGCGAGCATCGACGCCGACGCGCACCAGGTGAGCCCCCTGGTCCAGTTGACGACCTACCGCATCGTGCAGGAGGCGCTCAGCAACGTGGTCCGCCACGCACCCACTGCCGCCACCGACGTGACCATCACCGCCGACGGCGCCGCACTGCACGTGTCCGTCCGCAACGAGCCTCCCGCCACCCGACCCGGCCCGGCCGCCACCAGCCCCGATCAGGGCGGGCAGGGACTGCGCGGCATGCGCGAGCGCGTCACCGCGCTCGGCGGCCGGCTCGCCACCGGACCGACCGACGACGGGGGCTTCCTCATCGACGCGACGATCCCCGCCGCGATCGACCACCAACCGGAGAAATCATGACCATTCGTGTCCTCATCGTCGACGACCAGCCCATGTACCGTGCCGGTCTGTCCGCGGTCCTCGGGGCCGAGGACGACATCACCGTGGTCGGCGAGGCCGCCGACGGGGAGGAGGCCCTCGCCCGCAACCGGTCCCTGCGTCCGGACGTCGTCCTGATGGACGTACGGATGCCGAAGCTCAACGGCATCGACGCGACCCGCAGGCTGCTCGGCGCCGACGGTCCCGGTGCTGTCCCGCGAGTCATCATGATCACCACCTTTGACATCGACGACTACGTGTACGCCGCGCTGGAGGCAGGTGCCAGCGGTTTCCTGCTCAAGGACGCGGACGCCCAGCAGCTCGCGACCGCGGTCCGGGTCGTCGCGCAAGGCGATTCCCTGCTCGCTCCCCAGGTGACCCGGCGGCTCATCGAGAACTTCGTCAGCAGCAAGCCGGTCGGCCTGCAGCCGACCACGGTCTTCAACAGCCTCACCGACCGCGAACGGGAGGTCTTCGGGCTGATCGCCGCCGGACGGTCGAACGCCGAGATCGGCAAAGAGCTGTTCATGGCCGAACAGACCGCCAAGAGCCACGTCAGCCGGATCCTCACCAAACTGCACCTCCGCGACCGCGTGCACGCGGTCCTGCTCGCCTACGAGACCGGACTGGTCACCCCGGGGCACATACGCCGGTAGGGGGTGCCAGCACTTCGAGGGTGATGCCCTGACCCTGATCACGTTCGTACGTTTCTTCCTGTCACCGCGACGGGCGGCGGCGGGAACGCATCAGGGGAGAAGGACATGACCAGCAGCAACTCGAATCGTCGGCGCAAGGCTCTCGCCCTCACCGGTATCGTCGCGGCCGGTCTGGCGGTGGCGGGCCTTGGATCGTACGGGGTCGTACGCACCGTTCCGGCGAAGTTCCCGGTCGTCTACTCCGAGCAGATCCCGCCGGGCACCACCGAGCGGGTCGCCATTGCCGACCCCGCCACAGCGCTCACCTTCGCCCGGGTCGACTCCGGCTCAGGCTCCCGGGTCCTCGCGGTCACGGCGTACGAGAAGGGGGCCATCCGCGGTGTCGAGCTCGGTGCCTCCTTCACCGAACCGATCGCCGCCTTCAACAAGCTCGGCTACCAGGCCATCCAGGCCATCGCCGGTGACCCGGCCCGGCCGCAGGTCACGGTGCCGGCCACCGACACGCTGACCTCGCTGGACACCCACTCCCACCACGTCGGCACCGGCACCAACTACAAGGAGCACCAGGCCGAGGCGTCCATCGAGGAGCCGTTCGTCTTCCCCAAGATCGCCACGCTCACCGACTCCCACAGCCTGCTCCCGGCGGGAAGCCACGGCCTGCTCGACTACGAGGTCGAGCTCGGCATCGTCGCCCTGAACGACATCACCGCCGCCACCGGCACACCGCAGCACGTCGGCCTGGTCCTGTCCAACGACTGGACCGACCGCGAGCTGCTCACCGAACAGATCGAGCCGGACAACCTCACCGGCGGCGCCGGTTTCACCAACGCCAAGAGCCAGCCCGGCTTCCTCAGCACCGGGGACCTGTTCGTCATCCCCGCCGACTGGCAGACGTACTACAAGAGCCTGCAGCTGGACCTGTTCGTCAACGACGACCTGCGCCAGCGCGCCAACCCGGCCGACCTGATCTGGGACGTACCCACGATGATCGACAAGACGATCGCCGCCGGGGACCGATCCTGGGACAGCGACGGCGTGCCCACCACACTGACGGCGAAGCCCGGGATGATCCCGCAGGGCACGATCCTGCAGACCGGCACTCCTGAGGGCGTGGTCTACCGGGCCCCGGACACCCGGCAGCGGTTCCTCGGCTTCATGGAATGGGCCGGCAGCCTCGGCACCAACGCCGACTCGGTCGTCGACTCGGCCCTGAAGGTCTACGTCCGCGACGCCAAGAACGCCGACGTCTACCTCAAGCCCGGCGACACCATCGTCACCCGCGCCGACGGCCTCGGACAGATCTTCACCACCATCACCGCCGGGCAGCGCGCCGAAACCGAATAACTCCTCACCGCCACCACCCGCCCGCCCCCTTCGCCACACCGGTGGAGGGGGCGATGTCGTCTTTCGCCATCAGCGGCGGGCGAGCACGCCCAGGAAAGTCACGGTCAGCGCCTGCTTCAGATAGTCGCGGGGGTCCAAGCGGGAGCGGGCAAGGTCGGGTTCGGTGTGGTAGGCAGCCTCGAGGCTGGGTGGTGGTGTTCTGTACGGCGCCAGCGCGCCGGCCGTCAGCATGGTCTGCAGGCAGCAGAACGCCGCGTCATCCCCGAGCTCCGGCAGACACTTCTGCACCAGGGCGGCCATGGTCGACAGCCGGGCCAGGGAGGCGCGCTTGTAGCGCGCGACGATCTCGACGGAAACGTTGTGCTCCAGGACGCCGGCCTGCGCGCCGAAGAGTTCGCACAGCACGACCCGGCCGGACAGCGATCGGCTGAGGGTCTCCGCTACCGCCACCGCCCGTTCGGCCGGTGGCAGGGTGTCGTCGACGCCGGTCGCCAGCTCGCTTGCCAGCTGCGTCAACCACTCCTGCAGGAAGCGGTCCAGCAGATCCAGCAGCACCGCCTCCCGCGACTCGAAGTAGCGCAGCACGTTCGGCTTCGCGAGGCCGACCCGGCGGCTGAGTTCGTTCAGGGTGACCGCGGCGACCGGCATCTCGTCGAGCATCGCCGATGCCCCGTCGAGGATGGCCCGGCGGCGGATCTCCCGCTGCTCCTCGGTGCGCGCCCGCTGAAACGTCATGACCACCACCCTAACTTAAATACCTCCGGTACGTTGACAACGAACCGGCGGTACTTTAATGTCGTCGGCACAAGATACTTCCGGTACTTAAAGCGAGGGGCACGACATGAGCGACACGTGGACGACGGCGAACATCCCCGACCAGCGCGGCCGGGTGGCCGTGGTGACCGGCGCCAACACCGGGCTGGGGTACGAAACCGCCAAAGCACTCGCCGAGCACGGGGCAATCGTCGTGCTCGCCGTGCGCAACGTCGAGAAGGGCAAGCAGGCCGCGGCCCGCATGACCGGCGACGTGAGCGTTCAGGCACTCGACCTGACCTCGCTCGACTCCGTCCGCACGGCGGCGGCTGAGCTGCGGTCCCGGCTCGACCGCATCGACCTGCTGATCAACAACGCCGGCGTGATGTACACCCCGAAGCAGACCACCCGCGACGGCTACGAGATGCAGTTCGGCACCAACCACCTCGGCCACTTCGCGCTCACTGGACTGCTGCTGGACCGGCTGCTGCCTGTGCCCGGCTCCCGGGTGGTCACGGTCAGCAGCACCGGCCACCGCATCCGAGCCGCGATCCACTTCGACGACCTGCAGTGGGAGCGCACGTACAGCCGGGCCGGCGCCTACGGCCAGTCCAAACTGGCCAACCTCATGTTCACCTACGAGCTGCAACGCCGGCTCGCCCGGCACGGCACCACCGTCGCGGTCGCCGCGCACCCCGGACTGTCCAGCACCGAACTCACCCGCAACAGCCCCGCCCTCTTCCGGCTCCCGATCACCCTGGTCGCACCGCTGGCCACCCAGACACCCGCCATGGGCGCCCTGCCGAGCTTGCGCGCCGCCACCGACCCCGCCGCACTCGGCGGCCAGTACTACGGCCCCGGCGGAAACTTCGAGATCAAGGGCCACCCCCGGCTGGTCACCTCCAGCCCGCAGTCCTACGAGGTAGCCATCCAGCAGCGGCTGTGGACCGTCTCCGAAAACCTCACCGGGGTGCGGTTCCCCGTCATGGCCGCCAGCATCCAGAACTAGTCCCTCAGGATCGCCCATCCCGGAACGCCGGCCCACGGCCCGCATCCCGCGGCTCCGGCGCTCTGCAGCGGCGGCGATGGCGCGCAGAGCGCAGCCCTGGCCTGCATCGAACCAACGGCTTCATTCTCAACCCGGAACGCACCGCAGATCGCGGTCAGCATCGCCGGCCGACATTGCGGCACCGCACTCGGGCGGGGAACGACCAGCGGCCGGCCGTCACCGCAGAGCCACGGCGCCGGCCATCAGCTGTCGCGATGGGGCCCGGCCGGACACACACCAAGCGGATCACTCCCCGGCTCAACGCCTTCTCCTGAGCCTGCAGATCAATCGGGCTCCGGTCGGCTGCCCCACCCCGCACCTCACCCAGCCCTGGCCCTCATCAAGATCAAGCCGACGACACGCCCTTGAAGCACAAAATCGCCTATGAAGGGGAACAGACATGAATGTGATTATTTTCGGCGCGACCGGCATGGTCGGCCAAAGCGTGCTGCACGCGAGCTTGCAGGATCCGGACGTCGAACAAGTGCTCGCCGTGGTGCGCACGCCGACCGAGGTCAGGCACCCAAAAGTACGCGAGGTACTCCTGGACGACTTTGCCGAGCTGACACCGATTGAGGACGAGCTGGTCGGGTACGACGCCTGTTTCTACTGCCTCGGGGTGTCCTCGGTCGGCCTGGACGAAGCCGCTTATACCAAGGTCAACTACGAATACCCGGTCGCCGCCGCGCGCACGCTCGTCAGGATCAACCCTGACATGACCTTCGTGTACGTCTCGGGAGGTGGCACCAACCCCGACGGCCGACAGATGTGGGCCCGGGTCAAGGGCCGAACCGAGAACGCCGTCATCAAAACCTTCAGGAACGGCTACGCCTTCCGTCCCGGTATGGTCCAGCCCACGTTCCGCGCCACCTCGAAGACCAACTGGTTCCGCACCCTGTACGCGTTCACCGCCCCCGCATTTCCGCTGCTCGAGAGAGTCGCCCCGCAGTACGCGATCACCACCGGGCGGCTCGGCCGCGCCATGCTGCGCGCCGCCCGCACCGGGTTTCCTCACCACATTCTGGAGAACCGCGACCTCCGCTAGTCTGACCAGCTCACGCACGGGCCATCCGCACCGCGCTGGCCACTACCAACGGCCCGCTCGCCACCGACGACCCTGACCGGACGGCTCGACCGGACGGGGCTGTACCCGAAGCGGTGTTTCTGGCCCGACGCTGCGCCGACACCGCCTGCCCGTAGTTTCCAGCCCAAAAACAACGGTAGGAACTGAGGGTTGATCAAGCTCTGTCCCGAGCCCTAGCGTGCCGTCCGTTTGGTGATGGTAGATGCTCAGGCGGTAGGTTTGTGGCAACTCAGGATGTGTTCTCGGCGGAGGAACTGGCGCGGCTTCGGGGCTTCCCAGAGATCAACCGGGCCGAGCTGATCCGGTACTTCACGTTGACCGGTGCGGACGAGGCGTTCGTGCGCCAGTTCCGCACGGGCCGCAACGTGCTGGGCGTGGCGGTCCAGCTGTGCACGCTGCCGTGGCTCGGGTTCAGATGCCGCTGGGTGCGGGCGGCGGCCATGGCGCGCCGACCGGCGTGACGGCCGGCATCTGCCCGGCGTCGATCAGCGTGGATGACAGCGTGGTCAGGAACTGATGGATCGGGGCGATACGGTCCTCGCCGATCCGCCTCCGTGGGTCGGCGGCCGCCTTGTCGGTAACCTGTTCGACCCAGTTGCGCAGGGCTGGTGCTTCAGCGGTGATCTCGCCCTCGGCGTCGACCAGGCCCCGGTCGAAGAGTCTTGTACTAGCGGCTCGCCAGCTGTCGTCGTCGATGGAGCGGGTGGCGCGCAGCATGGCACTGTCGGTGTGTTTGCCGGCCCAGGCGGCCATCAGCACTTCGCTGTCGTGGACGGCAAGGCCGGCGGCGATCAGAGCGGCGACGTCTCCGTCACCGCGGTGTTCGCGCAGGGTGTTGAGGGCCCGCCACAGCCGGGCCCATGGCTCGGCCTGAGCCGGAACGCTCTGGTTGGCTGCAGCGAGGGCGCGGCCGCTGGTGTCGAGATGCTCCACTGCTTCGGTGAGCAGGTCCGCCATATCGCCCAGGTCGGCCGGCGGGTCACCGATCTGCGGGCTGGCGGCCCGAAGCACGGCTTCGTGGTTGGCGTCGATCGCAGCCTGCGGGGTCAGCCGCTGCCAGGCGTTATCCAGCACCGCGAACACGGGCGCGGGGAAGCTGCGGAACGCCGACGCGGCGACGGCCGGTGGCACCGCGCCCAGGGGTGCTGAGCGAAGCACAACGTACGCGGCACGGCCTGGTAGACCGGCGCGTTCGGTGATCGACGCGGCCTCCGGGGTGAAGAACATGCTGACGGTGAACGGCTCGGACGCCGCCCAGAAGGCACGTGCCCACTGAGCGGACATCTGCGAGCGTGTGCTGCTCGCTGGCATGGACACGCTCAGCGCTGGGCGTAGAGGTGCTTGACGATCTGGGTGGGCTGGGAGCCGAAAAGCACCCGCAGCGGCGGGTTCTCGGCGTCGACGATCTGCAGCAGGGCAGGGCCGGCGGCGTCCGGGTCGCCGTAGGAGGCGCTACCAGCACGGGCGGCCATGGCGTCGCGCAGCGGCTGGTAGGCCGGCTGGGGCTCGGCGTGAACCGCCGACGCCGCCGATGGTGGAGATCTGGATGATGTGGCCCCTTCCCTGCTCCCGCAGGATCGGCAGAACGGCCTGGGTGACGTAGAAGACGCCGAACAGGTTGGTCTCGATCTGGTCGCGTAGCTGCTGCTCGCTGATCTCCTCAACCGCGCCGAACAGGCCGTAGCCGGCGTTGTTGACCACGACGTCGAGCCGCCCGAACTTCTCGTAGGCGGCGGTGACTGCGGTTTGCACGGCTGTCTTGTCGGTGACGTCGAGGGCCAGCGGCAGCACCTGCTTGCCGCTACGCGGGCGGCCAGGACGTCTTCCGTTACTACCGCGAGTATCTGCGGCCGAGGACCCCCGCGACCTGCTCGGCATCGACCGTTTCTTCGGCCAGTTCGACTGGGGTGGCATGCCCGCACCATCGTCGAGGACTCGGTGCACCGCTACGCCGAGCAGATCCCCCGGCGGTCCGTGCCGCCACCGGCACTCGAGGATCGATCAGCTGATCGCGGCGCGGATCTTCGCCGCCGCGGCGGCGACGTCGGGGGCGCTGTAGATCGCGCTGCCGGCCACCGCCACGCGGGCGCCGGCCGCCTGCACCGAGGCGACCGAGGTGGCGCTGACGCCACCGGCGACCGAGAACGGCACGCCTGACGCCTTGCCGTCGTCGAGCAGGGTCTGGAACGTGAAGCCGGGCTCGGCCTGCTCGTCCAGACCCGCGTGCATCTCGACGAACCGGGCGCCGAGGGCGACGGCCTGCCGGGCCCGGGCGGGCTTGTCGGCCACTCCGATCAGGTCGACGACGATGCCCTTGCCATGCTTCTCGGCGGCCTTGACCGCGCCGGCGATCGTGCTGTTCCCGGCCGATCCGAGCACGGTGACGAGGTCCGCGCCGGCGGTGAACGCGATGTCGGCCTCGAGTTCACCGGCGTCCATGGTCTTGAGGTCGGCGAACACGATCTTGTCCGGGTGCGCCTTCTTCACCGCGGTGATGGCGGCGAGGCCCTCGCTCTTGATGAGCGGGGTGCCGAGTTCGAGGATGTCGACGTGCGGTGCCGCAGCGGCGGCAAGCTCGAGGGCGGCGTCGATGGAGAGGGTGTCCATGGCGAATTGGAGCTGCATTTTTCTGGTTCCTTGTCCTTGAGGGAGGGTCATTCGAGGTTGGCGTGGGTCGGCCACAGGTCGTCCGCGGTGCGGCCGCTGCGCTGCCAGAGGGTGTGGAACAGGGCGTCCCCGAGCAGGACGACGCCCTGTTCGAAGAGGCTGCCGGCGTACTGCGCCGAGCTGGTGCCGCTGCGGTCCGTCTTGGTCGCGGCGGGGAGAAGCACCGTCGCCGTGGCGAGCCCGGTCAGTGGTGACCCGGCGGCCGTGGTGACGGCGACGATCGTGGCGCCGGTCCGGACGGCGGTCTCGGCGGCGCGTACCACGGTCGGTGTGGTGCCGGAGCCGCTCGCGAGCAGCAGCACGTCGCCGGCACGGATGGCGGGGGTGGTGGTCTCGCCGACGACGTGGGTGGTGATGCCGAGGTGCATGAGGGCTGGACGTGCAGTTCGTGGAGCCGCCCGCGAGCGGGCGGGCGCTGCCCGGCGATGTGGCGCAGGCGGCCCGCACGATCGTGCGGACCGCCGTGCTGGCGCTGGTCGACGCCGGGACCGCCGCCCGGGTCCGGATCCAATGGGACTGCGACGGCCGTAACCTGCTGGTGGAGATCCGCGACGACGGGGCAGGCACGCTCGACGCCCACGACGACGCGGTCCGGCCCATCGCCGAACGGGTCGCCGCCCTCGACGGCCAGCTCCGGGTCGAGTCGACCCCGTCGTGGGGCTCGCTGATCGCCATCACGATCCCCTTGGACCCGCCCGCCGCCAGCAATGCCATCGACGGCCAGCAGGACCTCACCCAGCGCGAGCGTGACGTGCTGCGGCTGGTGCTGACCGGTGCCGGTAATCAGGAGATCGCGAAGACCCTGGAGATCAGCGTCAACACGGCGAAGTACCACGTGGCGAACCTGTTGAAGAAGTTCGGTGCGCGGTCGCGTACGGAGCTGGCCGTGCTGTCGCGCTGAAAGGCGTGGCCACCGGTTGTTGTCAGGACGGTGGTCACGGGAGCACCGTCAGTACGATCTTGCCCTGGATGTGGCCCCGCGCGGCGCGCGCGTGCGCACCCGCCGCGTCGGACAACGGGTAGGTGCTGTCCACCCCGACCTGGAGTTTGCCCTCGTCGAACAGGCGCCCGATCGTCGCGAGCTGGGGGCCGTCGGACCGCACCTGGATGTTCGACACCGCGATGCCCAGCCGGGCTGTCTCCTCCGGGTCGTACTCGGCGAAGAACACCGGGAGGATGGTGCCGCCGCGTTTGACGACGGTGAGGAACCGTGCGGCACCCGGGCCGCCGACCGCGTCGATCACCACGTCGACGTCGCGGGTCACCTCGGTGGCGTCGGTCGTGGTGTAGTCGATGACCTCGTCGGCCCCGAGCTTGCGCAGGAACTGCTCGTGGCGGCCCGAGGCCACCGCGATCACGTGCGCGCCCTTCCACGTGGCCAGCTGCACCGCGAAGTGGCCCACTCCACCGGCGGCCCCGTTGACCAGCACGGTCATGCCCGGTGCGAGCGGCACCGGGGAGTGCACCCGGCCGGTGAACGGCGACGGCACCTCGTGGCCGAGATCGATCAGATACTGCCAGGCGGTGAGTACGGCCATCGGGGCCCCGGCGGCCTGCACGTGATCGAGGGCGGCCGGCTTGCGGGCCAGGTCCGAAACCGGCGCGGCGACGTACTCGGCGTAGGTGCGGCCGTCGAAGCCGGGGAAGCGCAGCATGCCGAAGACCTCGTCACCGACGGCGAATTCCCGCACGTCCGGAGCCACCGCTTCGACGACGCCCGACAGGTCCGTACCGGGGGTCAGAGGGAATTCCAGCGCGGGCCGCATCTCGGGCGGCATGACCGTCAGGCCCTCGCGCAGATACCAGTCCGGTGGGTTGATGCCCGCGGCGTGCACCCGTACGAGCACCTCACCGGGTCCGATCTCGGGTACCGGCACGTCGTCGTACCGCAGCACGTCCGGGCCGCCTGCTTCGTGGAACTGGATCGCCTTCATCACGCCTGTCGCTCTCCTCGGGAAATGGTGCTCCCCCAGTCAAGGCCCGCGACGGCATCGCCGTCCAAGACCGGTCCGGCAACCGATCATTCCGAAACGGCATGACGGGTACGCTGGGCCGGGTGAACGATCTCGGACAGGACCTGGAACTGCGGCTGGTGCGCTACTTCACCGCGGTGGCCGAGCACCAGAACTTCGGCCGGGCCGCCGCCGACCTGCACGTGGCCCAGCCGGCGCTGAGCCGTCAGATCCAGCGGCTCGAGAAGCATCTCGGCGCGCGACTGCTGGACCGGATTCCCCAGGGCACCCGGCTCACCCCGGCCGGGCAGGCTTTCCTGCCCCGGGCCCGGGCCCTGCTGCAGGCCGCCCGCCAGGCCGAGCTGGCCGTCCGCGAGCAGGCCGGGACCGAACGGATCACCATCGGCTACGTCGAGGACCTGGTGATCACCGCCGCGGTCCGGGAGCTGCGCGACCGCCACCCGGACGCCGAGATCACCACCCGGCACCTGAACTGCCGCGACGTGGGGGCACTGGCCGGCAAGGACGTCGACGCCCTGATCGCCCGGTCGCCGCTGCCGCTGGCCACCGACGACGTGCGCACCACGCCGCTGTACGAGGAGGCGCGGATGCTCGTGGTCCCGCGCGGGCATCCCTGGGCCGGGCGCGCGTCGGTGACCTCCGCGGACCTGGCCGGCGAACAGGTGGCACCGTGTGCGTTCGAGACCACGGACTGGACGTCGTACCAGCTCCTCGGGACCGACGTACCGCCGACCGAGAACTACGAGGACAAGCTCGAACTGGTCGCGAACGGCCGGGCGCTCGCCGTGCTCCCGGTCGGCGACCGGCGCAGCTCCCTGCACCCCGACCTGGTCACCGTCCCGATCGAGGACGCCGCCCCCAGCCAGGTCGTCCTGGTCAGCCGCAAGGGCGACCCGAACCCGATGATCAGGAGTCTGCGGCAGGCGGCCCGCGCCGTCCTGCCCGCCTGACCGGCATCACGCGAACGCCCGCCGAGCGTCGGTTATCAACCTCGTTCGGTGCCGGCTGCCGATGATGACACAATGCGGAAGTGGATGTCCGGGTACGCAGCAATATCACCTTCACGGGCCGTGACGAGGGCCCGGTGGTCATGCTTGCTCACGGCTTCGGATGTGATCAGAACATGTGGCGGCAGATCACCGCTCGGCTCGGTGAGCAGTCGCGGGTGCTGCTCTTCGACCATGTCGGGGCGGGGCGCTCCGATCCGTCGGCGTGGGATCCGGACCGGTATTCGACGCTCGACGGCTACGCCCAGGACGTCCTGGAGATCTGCCGGGACCTCGACCTGCGTGACGTGATCTTCGTCGGGCACTCCGTCAGCGCGATGATCGGTGTGCTCGCGGTGGCCGAGGAGCCCGATCGTTTCGCCGGGCTGGTCCTGGTCACCCCCTCGCCGTGTTACATCGACCAGGACGGCTACCGGGGCGGTTTCAGCCGCGACGACATCGACGAGTTGCTGGACTCGCTGGACAGCAACTACCTCGGATGGTCCGCCACCATGGCACCGGTGATCATGGGCAATCCCGACCGGCCGGAGCTGGGCGAGGAACTGACCGCCAGTTTCTGCCGCACCGACCCCACCATCGCGAAGGCCTTCGCCAAGGTCACGTTCCTGTCCGATCAACGCGCCGACCTGCCCCGGGTGACCGTGCCCACCCTGGTGCTGCAGTCGGCGCACGATGCGATCGCGCCGCCCGAGGTGGGTGCTTACGTCAATGCCCATATACCGGGCAGCCGGCTGGTCACCCTGGACGCCACCGGGCACTGCCCGCAGCTGAGCGCACCGCAGGCGACCGCGCAGGCCATCACGTCGTTCGTGGCCGAATGCCGGTGAGTGAGCCACCGCCGGGCGCCGGATCGCGCTGCGAACCGGCGCAGGAGTCGGCATTTCCGGCCATGCTGGAGGACAACATCGACGATCTTTACGACACCGCACCGTGCGGCAACCTGTCGACCCTGCTGGACGGCACGATCGCCAAGGTCAATGCGACGCTGCTCGGCTGGCTGGGCTACCGCCGCGAAGACCTCGTCGGTCGTAAGCGCTTCAGTGACCTGCTCACCGTCGGTGGCCGGCTCTACCACGAGACCCACTTCGCGCCGCTGCTGCAGATGCGGGGGGAGATCAACGGCATCGCCCTCGAGCTCCGGTGCGCGGACGGTTCCCGGCTCCCGGTGCTGGTCACCTCGACGGTCAAGACCGGCGGCGACGGCCAGGCCCTGCTGATCCGCACCACCATCTTCGACGCCAGGGAACGCCGCGCGTACGAGAACGAGCTCCTGCATGCCCGGCAGGAGGCCGACGCCGACCGGGAACGCCTGCGGGGCCTGGTCGCCGGGCTGCAGCACAGCTTGCTGCCGGACACGCTGCCGGCACCACCGCACATGCTGGTCAGCGCGTATTACCACATGGCCTCCACCGATCGGATCGGCGGCGACTTCTACGACCTGTTCCCGCTGGCCGGCAACCGGTGGGGCTTCTTCCTCGGCGACGTGTGCGGCAAAGGCCTCGCCGCCGCTGCCACCACCGCGGCCGCCCGCTACACCCTGCGCACCGCCGCGGCGTACGAACCCGATCCCGGCGCGGTGCTGACCCACCTCAACACCGCTCTGTTCCAGAACTATCACAGCCCCTCCCACCGCCACTGCACGGTCGTCTTCGGCGTGCTGACCCCCACGGCGGCCGGCTGTTCCATCACCATCGCCGGCGGCGGCCACCCCGCACCCATGCTGCTGCGCGCCGACAACACCGTCGAGGCGCAGGTCGTGGGCGGCACCCTCATCGGGAGTCTCCGGGCACCTGCTATCGCGACGCGAACCTTCTCCCTCGCGGCCGGCGACACGTTGATTCTCTACAGTGACGGCCTCCTCGAGGCCCGCGCCGGCCCCGGGGCCGGCCGCTACGGCGAGGACGCACTGGAAGCTTTCCTGGCCCGGTCGGCGGTCAGCACCGCCCCTGCGGCCGTCGATGCGCTGACCGGTCTCCTCGCCACTTTCGAGCGGCTCGATGACGACGTGGCGCTCATGGCGATGTCGTTGAACAGGCTGCCACCGGGACCCTGAGCGCCGGCTCACGGACCCACGGCTGCCGGCTGCCGTACGCCGTCGTCCTGCTCGCTCAGCCACCCCCGTTTCGCAGCCAGCAGGGCGAGCTGGAAGCGGGTCCGGGCGCCGAGCACCGTGCCCGCGTCGCTGATGTGCTGCTGAACGGTGCGGCGGCTCAGGTCGAGGATCCGGGCGATCGTCTCGTCCTTCATGCCGGCCGCCATCATGCGCAGGATCTCCCGGGTGCGCAGGTCGCGTCCCGAGGCCGGCAGGTCGTGCCGTCTCGTCAGTGATACCGGTTCGGCCCGCTCCCACACGCTCTCGAACAGGGCGACGAGTGTCGTCACCAGGGCCGGCGAGTGCACCACCAGCGACCCCGAGGACGGGCGGTCTCCCCGGATCGGCAGCAGGGCGGCCGTACGGTCGAAGATCACCAGCTTCACCGGGATCTGCGAGGTCAACCGCAGCTTTCCGCCCTGCCCGGTCCCGCGCAGAGCCGTCCGCAGCGACACCGCGTCGGTGAAGCCGTCCGTCTCGTACACCGACCGCATCCGCACGCCGGGCCGCACGCCCACCGCCCCGGCGGACGACGCACCGGTCACGTAGGGCGGCTTCGCCAGATGCAGCACTTCGGACGAGCTTGTCATCAGCAGCTGGCGGTAACGGGCGGGCACCTCGTCCTCACTCTTGAGCACCTCCACCACGTCCGTGGCGCTCGGCCCGGACACCGCTTCGTGTGCCTCGGAGAGCCGTTCCACGAGATCCTCGACCCGGGCCAGTTCGGCCCGCCGCCGGGCCAGCAGCGCCCCGACGGACAGTCGCGGGGGCGCGGCCGTCCATCGTGGTGTCGCACCGTCGATCTGCGACGCCAGGGCCGAGTCCGCGAGGTGCCGCAGCGCGCGCTCCGCCTCCGGGGGTGACACGCCGAACGCGGTCGCCACCTCGTCGCGGCCGGCCGATCGTACGGCCACCAGGTGTTCCAGCACGCGGCCGGCCAGTGGGTCAAGGCCGGTCGCCGACCAGGGTGTATCCGTCTCGTCCATACGTCTGTCCGCCCCTCCGATCCGAGGATGCCCGGGCCGGCTCCCGCTGCGATGAATCGGGGGTTACGAATATGTAAGAGGGTGCCCGCGGTGGCCCTGCTCAAGTGCGCAGATGCGCAAGGTCGTCCTTGTGGCGGCAGTCGGCACCGGGGTGAGCTAGGCGGCAGCTGGAGCCTGTTCACAACCTCGCGGGAGCACCCATTGCGTAGAGCCAAGGCACTACCCACGATCGCCGTGCTGGCGACGGCGGCCCTGCTGGGAACCACCGCCCAGGCCGCGAACGCGGCGACCCCGGCGCCGGCCGACGCGGCCGTCCCGGTCACCGTGGCACCCGCCACGGACACCCCGGCGCTCGTGGACGAGGTGGCCGACCCGGTCGACGCCACGATCGCACCGGACCGGGCCGCCAAGGCTCACCTCGCGGGCCACAAGGACCGCTACAAGATCGGCGACCCGGCGGGCACGCTCACCACGGCGAGCGTCGAGACCGAAGGCGAGCGGGAGACGGTACGGCTTAACCAGAAGTACAAGGGCCTGCCCGTGTTCGGTGCCCAGTACGTGGTGCGGACGGAGAAGTCCGCCGGAAAGCGTACGGTGACCGGCACGTCGGGCAGCTACTTCACGAACCTGGACGTCGACACGAGCGTCACCCCGATCCCCGCCGCGGTCGCGGTGTCCCGGGCGGTCGAGGAGGTCCGCAAGAGCCTGCACCCCGGCTCGGCGGTCGTGGCCTCGGCCCCGCGTCCCGGCACCACCGGCGCGGCCGACCTCACCGGCACCGACCAGGGGCTCATGGTCATGCCGACCGGCACCGGTGTGCTCGCCCGGCGCGTGCTCGTCCAGGGCAGGGACGTCGTCACGGGTCAGCCCGTGCTCCGCGACGTGTACGTGGGTGCGACGAACGGGGTGGCGCTGCTCAGCGTCAGCCGGATCAAGTCGTTCGTCTCCGGCCGGCAGGCCGGCGCCCTGGCCGCCGGCAGCACCGCCACCGCACCGCGGGCCGGCGCGCCGTCGCGCGCGGCGGGCAGCGGGACGACGTCGGTCACCGGGCAGGGCACCACGCTGCACGGCGCGACCGTGCCGCTCCCGCTCGTGCGGTCCGACGCCGGCTCGTACCTGCTGCAGGACCTGACCCGGACGGTGCCGATCGCCACCTGGGACGCCCGGGGCCGCGACTACTACGACCTGATGGACGGCGCGTGGCCGGAGGATCTGGCCCCGTTCGCCTCCGCGTCGACGACGCTCGGCGCCGACCTGACCGCCGCCGGTGCGGTGGACGCCGCCTGGGACGCCGCGAAGGTGTTCGAGTGGTACAAGACGAAGCTCGGGCGCAACAGCCTCGACGACAACGGCATGCCGATCGACTCCATCGTGGGCATCACGTACGGCGGCAACCCGTGGGTGAACGCGTACTGGGACGGCACCCGCATGGTGTACGGCAGCGGCAACGACGAGTACCTGCCGCTGTCCGCGGACCCGGACGTCGTCGGCCATGAGATGACGCACGGCGTGGTCGAGAACACCGCGAGCCTCGTCTACGCCGGACAGTCCGGCGCGCTCAACGAGGCGATCGCCGACTACTTCGGCAACGCCATCGACGTCGACGCGTCGGGCACCTCGATGTCCGACCCGCGGGCGAGCCTGCTCGGTGGTGACCTCTGCCGCACGCTGGCCCCCGCCGACTGCGCCCTGCGCGACCTCGACGACGGCGCCACCACGGCGGACTTCCAGCACCTCATCGACACTCCCTCGATGGACGACGGCGGCGTGCACCTCAACTCGACGATCGTGTCCGGTGCGCTCTGGGACCTGCGCCAGAAGCTCGGCACGACGATCGCCGACAAGATCATCTACCGTGCGCTGACCGACTACCTGACGCCCATGTCCGACTTCGTCGACGCCCGCGAGGCGGTGCTCGCCTCCGCGAAGTCGTTCCACCTGAACAAGAAGGACCTCACGGTGGTACGGGCGGCGTTCGACTCCCGCGGCATCACCGCGAAGTGGAAGGCGACCCTGTACGGCAAGGGCACCCAGGTCCTGATCGACCGGCTCAACACCGGCATGTACGCCGACATGAAGGCGAGCACGGCGGGTGGCTGGTTCGCCGTACCGCGATCGGACGCGAACCGCACCGCACCGACCGCGATCTGGGTGGGCCGCACCAGCGGCAAGGGCGAGCCGTACCGGATCTCCCCGGACGACGGCAGCGTCAACAGCTTCCCGCACACCGACGGCAAGCGGGTCGTGTGGTTGTCGATCGCCCTGGACCCCGCATCACCGACGTACGAGACCAACCGCATCCTGTCGGCGCCGATCGGTGGCGGCCGCGTCAAGGAGCTCTACCGCTCTCCGGAACGCATCAACGGCCTCGGCTTCGACGGCGACCTCGTCGCGTGGAGCCAGTACGACCCGGCGCAGGGGTATCTCGACGTCGTGCGTTACCTGCGCGGCAGTTCGCCGACCGTGCACACCCTCACGCATCCCGACTGGTTCGGCCCCGCGACGGCGCCGAGTGTCAAGAACGGGAAGATCTCCTACGTACGGTACGAGATCTTCCAGCAACCCGACGCGAACGGCATCTACTGGTCGCTGGGCGCCGAGGTCCACGACGTCGCGACCGGCCGGACGTCCTACGCCGGTGGCGATGTCGGCGCCGAGCGGATGAGCTACCCCGACCTGTCCAGGACGGCGGTCGCCTGGATGACCGACCGTGACTACGGCACGATCGTCGACGGCGAATGGAGCAAGGGGGCGTACCACGACTCCGTGCGGTTGTTCGACCTCGCCTCCCGTACCAGCCATCTGCTGTTCGAGGAGAACTCACCGCAGGCGATCCGCGCCGACACCGTCGCGTTGTCCGACACGACCCTCACCGTCACCGAGGAAGCGCCGGTGGAGGCCTGGATGGCGACCGGCGGCTACCCGGACAACTCGCTGAACCCGAAACTCAAGCAGTACACACTGCGGGGCACGTACGTCGGCCCGGCGTCGTGCAGCCCGGGCGCGCAGATGTTCGCGACCGCCGGGGTAGGACGCGAGGTGGTCTTCATGGACTCGTCAGCGTCCGGTTTCGGTCTCGCGTACGCAACGGGAGCGAAGTCCTGCAAGTGACATCCCGCTAGAAAGTCGCGGCGCGCCGGGAACTCTCACCCGAGAGTCCCGGCGCGCTGCTGCGGCCGGTCCCCGGGCATGCGGGTCAGTTTTCGACGGCGATGTCGATGCGGAGGGCGACCGGGAGGCCGGCGGCATCGATTTGCCGGGTGTCATCGAACACGCGCTGATCCCCACCAGCCAGCGGTCAGCGCAGCACCAGCAGGTCGAGAACATCGATCTGCGGTCCGGTTGCGCTCTCCGCGGCGGCGCGGAGCCGTTCGAGACCGTTCTCGTACGCGTCATCGCTGATCAGCTTCAGCAACGTGTGCGCCTCGCGGCGGAGCCCGGCGGCCGCCTCGTGCAGGGAACGCGTGGAGACCTGCGCCACCGGTTCCAGACCGGCAACGGTGAATCCCGCGGCGGCGAAGGCGGCCTCGACGGTCGCCACCTCCGGGTAGTTCTCCCTCAGGGCGGTGATCGTCTCCGGCCAGAAGCGGCACAGGGTGATGCCCTCGTGGCGACCCGGAAAGGCGGACCGGATCAGAACCGGCGCATCCGGCTTGAGGACGCGGCGGATCTCACGGGCCGCAGCGGGGAGGTCAGCGATGTGGTGCACGACGGTGGAGAGCCAGACCGCGTCGATGCTCGCGTCGCCGGCCGGGATGCCGGCGGCGTGACCGGTGAGAACCGACGGGATCACGGCCCGCTCACGCATCGCGGCGGACGGCTCGACCGCGAGGACCTCGGCGGTGGGCCACCACGTACGGAAAGCCTGTGACCAGCTTCCGGTGCCGCAACCGAGGTCGAGCAGACGCATCCCGGGCCGGGGATCCAGGTGCCGGGTGATCGCGTCACGCCACACGCCCAGCGCGTCGTCGTCCAGATGACGTGTCGCCTCGAACGCGGCTGCGTCGGATTCGTCGTACGCGATGAGCGCCATCTCCCGAGCAAACCTGACAGCCGGACCCAGGGGCAACAGCACAGTGGATCTGTTCACATCACAGTCGCGCCCGGCCTCCTCCGGCCTACCGTGAGATTCATGAGCTTCGACAGCGCGGCGCGGGACTTCCTGCGTGACCACGGTGCTGCATCCATCGAGCATCCCGGCGGCACTCTCTGCAGTCACCTGTGCCGGGTCGAGCAACGGCTCGCCGATCTCGGCGCCGGGCACGACGTACAGCTGGCCGGCCTGACTCACGCGGCCTACGGCACCGACGGGTTCGCCACCAGCCTGCTCGCCTGGTCCGACAGGGAGCCGCTGCGGTCGGTGATCGGCGAGGACGCCGAGGCCCTGGTCTATCTGTACGGCGCGTGCGACCGGAAGAACACCTGGCCGACGCTGGCCGGCACCGCCACGGTGCACGACCGTTTCACCGGGCAGCCGCAGCGCCTGACCGCGTCCCAGCTCGTCCCGTTCGTGGATCTGAGCATCGTCAACGAACTCGACGTCATCGACCACAACCCGGCGCTTCTCGAGAGACACGGCGCCTATTTCAGCGATCTGTTCACCCGGTGGGCCCCGGTGACCTCGCCGTCGGTGACCGACGAGATCCGCCATGTCCTCGCCGGCCGCGCGTAACGGTGACTCCCGGCCGGGCAGGGCGGCGTATCCGGGCACCTTCGATCCGTTCACACCCGGTCACTTCGACATCGCGGACCGGGCGCGTCGCTTGTTCGACCAGCTCACCATCGTCGTCGCCGTCAATGACAGCAAACGACCTACCCGGACGACCACCGCCCGGGCGAACCGCGTCCGTGCCGCCCTCCCCGCGGAGTGGGAGAACGTCACGGTGGCCGCCTGGCACGGGCTGACCGTCGATTACTGCCACCGGCACGGCTGCGGCGTCATCGTCCGCGGAGTCAGGAACTCCACCGACTTCCTCCACGAGTACCAACTCGCCGCCATGAACGAGACCATGGGCGTCACGACCCTGCTTCTCCCGGCCCGGCCACAGCTGACGACGATGTCCTCCACAGCAGTGCGAACCCTGCAGACCTGAGCGGGGCGGCGCCTACACCTCCGGCTCCCACGCGAAGAGCTGGTCGAAGATGCCCCGGTCGCCCTCGACCCGCAGGGAATCCGTCAGGATCCGGCCGTAGAAGAACATGACCAGTTCGCTGGCGGTGCCCCAGGCGGTGACGTCGGCCGCCTCCGGGCTCTCGCCGCCGTGCGGGAGCCGGGCGACGCGAGCGCCGTCGGCGGACAGCCAGACACGCCAGGACTGGCCCTCGGCGGCGTGGTAATCCACGACCGCCGGCTTGTGCGGCCACGGGGCCGTTGTCGCGCAGCAGGTGGTCAGGAACTCGTCGACCCCGTCGAGCGCCACCTCACTGGACAGCGGCTGCGGGGCGCCCACCGTGACCTGGGCGTCGTAGGTGTGCACGGCGAGCTGCTGGAGCTGGTGCCGAGCGACGGCACCGCTGGTCTGCGGCGACTGCGACTGGCCCCACCACGTCCAGCAGCCACGGTCCGGTCCGGCCTCCCGCAGCGCGTCCAACAGCTCCCGCACCGAGGCGGCGTACCAGGCCATCAGGGCCTCGCGGTCCCGGGGCACCGCCGGGGCGGACCCGGCCGCGGGTGCGTCGGCCGGCCCCGCCGCGACGTTGGCGGCCCACTTGTGGCGCCCCTCCCCCAGGTGCTGCACCAGGTCGAACAGCGTCCACTCGGGGCACGTCGGCACCCGCACGTCGAGGCTGGGCGCGGCGGCGACCGCGGCCTGGAAGGCGGTCGATCGTTCGTCCATCAGGCGTAGCCGGTCGGCGAACTCCAATGTCATTTCCACGGTGGCTTTGTACCACTGCAGTTCGACAAGCGACAACGAGTTTCGCCGCCGCCCGTGATCCGCCACCGGGCCCGGCGGTCAGAGGCCCAGAGCGCGGAAGCGGTCCTGGTTGGCGACCGCCCAGTCGGAGAAGGGCTGCAGATCCGCGCCGAGACGGTGGAGCAGGTCGAAGTCGACGCTTGCCACCAGATCCTTCTCCGCGTTGATGAAGAACTGGAACATGTTGGCCACCTCCTGCGAGTCGGGCATGCCGGACGAGAGAAGTACGGCAGGGTCGAGCGGAACATATCGGACGGGCTCACCGAGTGCTGCGGCGATCCCTTGGGCGAACTGCTCTCCGGTGGTCGCAGCGGAGGCGATCGGTACGGTCCGGCCGATCATCGCGTCGCCGGCGGTGAAGATTCCGTACGCGACGCGGCCGACGTTCTCGACGGTGCCGCTGACCACCTGGGCCGACCCGATCGGCAGTGCCAGGACGACATCGCCGTTCCCGGCCCGTCGTGGTGGGGTCAACGTCAACGGCATCTCGTAGTACATCGGCGCGTGGACGAACGTTGTCGGCACCCCCGCGTCCCGGAAGAACGCGTCCGCGTCCGCCTTGCCGTCGGCGTGCGGCACCGGGTAGCCACCCTCCGACGGCGGAGCATCCGGCAGGTACCGCCGCGTGTCCTCGAGCGTGGACCAGATGACGTGCTGGAGTCCCGTTGCCGCGGCGGCGCCGGCTGCGTTCCTGACCTGCGTCCGTTCGCGTTCGGTACGGGTTGTCGCGAGCGCCCGGGCACCCAGCGGCTCCCAGAAGTTCGTCACCACGAACGCACCGTGGGCGCCGTCGAACGCGCGCCGGAGGCCGGCCTCGTCGTCGAGATCGGCTTCGACGACCTCGATGCCCAGATCGCCGAGTTCCTTCGCCTTCGCACTGTCCTTGTCACGAGTCACGGCTCGGGCGATGAATCCGCTGTCCGGATCGGCTGCGATCGCCCGCACCACGCTGCCGCCCTGCCGGCCGGTGGCTCCGAGCACTGTGATCACTCGTCTGTCGCTCATCCGTGAGCCCTTCGCTAGTTTGACGTGTCAAGCTACGGTAGGCCCGCTCAGATTGATACGTCAAGCTAAGCGGTAGGATCATTCACCATGGCGGAAGAACAGTGGCTCGACGACAGCCAGCAGCAGACCTGGCGCACCTACCTGACGATGGTCCGCGAGCTCGATCGCCATCTGCAGCAGCATCTCCAGCGCGCCAGCGGCATGTCGGTGACGGAATTCGAACTACTCGCCCGGTTGTCGGAGGCGCCGGGACACCGCCTTCCGGTCGCCACCCTGGCCGAGGTCACCGGATGGGAGCCGAGCCGGCTCTCCCACCAACTCTCCCGGACGGGCAAACGCGGCCTGATCGACCGCGTGGCCTCGGACAAGGCGCGCTACCCCGACGCTGTCCTGACCGAGGACGGGCTCGCGGTCATCACCCGGGCAGCACCCCAGCACGCGGCCGCCGTGCACGCCCTGTTCATCGAACCCCTCGGGCCGGACGGTCTCGGTGCTCTCGCCACGATCGCCCGGACCGTCCTGAACGGCCTCGAAGCCCACCAGAGCCACGCCTGCTCACTGCACCCGCACGAGGAGTAGCCGTTTACCCGGCATGTGCTCAGGGCATAGCGGCCACGTGGTGCACACACAACTGGTCGGGGAACGCTACCTGTTGCGGGAACCGCTGGGCCGCGGCGGCATGTCCGTCGTCTGGCGGGCCGAGGACACCCTTCTCGGCCGGGAAGTGGCGGTCAAGGTGCTCTCCGCCGACGTGTCCGCCGACCCCGCCGCGCTGGGCCGGATGTACGCGGAGGCGCGCGCTGCCGCGAGCCTGCGCCACGACAACGTCGTCGAGGTGTACGACTACGGCGAGACCCAGATCGACGGTGTCGCCATGCCGTACGTGGTGATGGAACTCGTCAACGGGCGGGCGCTGAGTGACATGCTGCGCGCGGGCGCCCTGAGCTGGGAACTCGCCGTGCTGATCGGTGCCCAGGTCGCTGCGGCACTGGCGGCGGCGCACGATCGCGGGGTGGTGCACCGCGACGTCAAACCGGCCAACATCATGATCCATTCCGGGGGCGTCAAGCTCGTCGACTTCGGCATCTCGGCCGCGGTCGGGGAGCTGGAACACGTCTCCGACCAGATCCTCGGCACGCCCGCCTACCTGGCCCCCGAGCGCCTGGCCGGCGGAATGGTCCGGCCCGCGACCGATGTGTACGCCCTGGGCCTGCTGCTCTACCTGATGCTCGCCGGACGGATGCCGTGGCACGTGTCCACGACCACGCAGATGCTCAAGGCGCACCGTTACCGTCTGCCGGGACCCCTGCCTCCCATCGCCGGCCTGCCGGACGGGACAGCAGATCTCGTACGGCGTTGTCTGGCGAAAGCCCCCTCGGACCGCCCGGCCGCGGTCACCGCCGCCCGCCTGCTTCGCCAGGCCGCCGGCCTCGCACCGCTGATGATGTTCGCCGGGCTGGACGACCGGGACCCCGCCGCGGCGGACACCCCGACCGAAGCGGCCACCGTGGCGCCGACCTCCTCGACCGTCACCCGCACGGTGACCAGCCGGATCGCGAGCCTGCCGGTGCGCCACCGGATGGCCCTCGGTGGCGCGCTGCTCGCCGCCGGGACAACGGTCGCCTTCCTCTCCTGGCCCGGCCCGCCGGAGGCACAACCGGCCGCCGCGACCACCACGCCGTCCGGCTGCCACGTGACCGCCACGACACGCATCACCTCGACCACCACGGCCGTGACCGCGGTGACCGTGACCACCACCGGATCCGAGCCGGCAGGCGCCCGGTCCCTGTCGTTCCGCCTCCCGGGTGAACAACGGCTCGTACGGGGTTCCGGGCTCACGTGGAGCCAGCACGGTGATCTCGTCGAGGCCGGCGGCGGCACCCTCACGTCCGGCACGTCCACCCGGGCCTCCTTCGACACCACGTATCGCGGGACGGTCATGCTGCCCCAGACCTTCACCGTCGGCGACGTCGTCTGCGGCACCGAGATATCGGTTCAGGCCCCCGACACGGCAGTCCCGGCAAAACCCACGACATCACCATCCACGACAACCGCTTCGCGTACGGGCGCCGCCCACGCCCGGCCGGCGAGGAAGGAACCGCGGCAAGCCCCGGCCGCTCCCCCGGAGCCCAGGCACGCCGCACCGCCCGCAAAGCACCCCGCACCGGCACCGCCCGCACCGAAGCCCCGGTGAGCGCCGCGACGGTGACATCGAGGTCGCCTGCAACCCGGGCATCTACACCTCGGTGGCGGCCTACCTGGCATGGATCAAGGCCACCGTCCGGCACGGCTGGCCCGCCCTCCCGGCATCCCCCCGCGGCGAGTCGTGACGGGTGTTTGCCGGTCGTCCGGGCGGGTGGCCGCGCCACGGCGCAGCCACCCCACATGACGGCGAAGGTTCACATCATGAACAACAACCGTGATGCCCGACCTGATGAGGACAAAATCACGTCGAACACCTCGGAGACCGGCATCTTCACAGCTGGCCACACGCCCACTGCGGACCCGCCGGCCGGCTGCAGCAGCAACGCCGGCGTCTCAGCCGGACATCGTGACCCGGCTTTCGTATGCTTCAGGTGTGGATCACGCCGAAGACGCCGTCCTGGCCGGCCTGCTGGACGCCGCGGAGAACGCCTCACCCGTCGAGGCGGTGGAAGCGGTGACGCGGGAACTCGGCGCGGCACTGGGTGCGCGCACCGTCTCGTTCCTCATCGCCGATCTCAGCGGCCGGGCGCTGGTCAGGCTGGCCCATACGTCGTTGGCCCAGCCGGGCGCCGACCGCCGGGACGGGCGGGAGGTCGCCACGGTGCTGCCGTTCGGCGACGGTCCCGCCGAGCTGGCGCTGCGCACCCAGACGACACAGGTGACCGAGGCGGACGACGAATGGACGGTGCTGGCACCGGTGACCGATCGCGGTGAGGTGATCGGTCTGCTGGAGATGACCTTACCGGCCGAACCGTCCCCCCGGACCCTCGCCGAGATCTCCCGCACCGCGCACACGCTGGCGTTCGTGGTGATCGCCAACCGGCGGCACACCGACCTGTTCGAATGGGGGCAGCGGACCACCCCGTTCACCCTGTCGGCGGAGATCCAGCGACGTCTGCTGCCGGCGTCGTTCACCTGTGAGGCCGGCGCGTTCACCCTGTCCGGTTGGCTGGAACCGGCCGCGAGCGTCGGCGGTGACACGTTCGACTACAGCCTCGCCCGTGACGTGCTGCATTTCAGCGTCACCGACGCCATGGGTCACGGGGTCGCCAGCGCGCTGACGGCCACCCTCGGTGTCGGCAGTCTGCGCAACACCCGCCGGCAGGGGGCGACAATCGTGCATCAGGCGGCCACCGCGAACACCGCGGTGGCGGAACACGCCGGCCGGCGCGGCAGCTACGTCACGGCGATCGTCGGGCGCCTGGACCTGCGTACCGGGGAATGCGATCTGCTCAACGCCGGTCATGTGCCGCCGCTGCTGGTCCGGGACGGCAGCAGCCGAGCGGTGGACCTCCCGCGCAACTTTCCGCTGGGCATGTTCGCCGAGGCTGATTTCACCGCCGGTCAGGTGGTGCTGCAACCCGGCGATCGCCTTGTGGTCGTCACCGACGGCATGCGGGAGCGTAAGGCCGCCGCCCTGGACATGCCCGCTCTGCTGGCCTCGCTCACCGATCTGCACCCCCGGGAGGCCGTCCGCGCCCTGGCTGATGCCGTCCTCGAGGTGACCGGGCCGACCCTGGCCGATGATGCCACTCTGCTGATGCTGGACTGGTACGGCGAGCACGACCGCCCCCGGCGTACCAACGCCGGAGCTGATGTCGTTCGCGCCAGCCAGGCGTTATCCGAGTGACGCCTGCTCCGTCGCCGTGCCATCACCGGAGCGCATGCTGTCCTCCGCCGCTTGCACCGTGGCGTAGAGGTCGATGACCTGGTCCACCGAGGTGACGGCCAGCACGGTCCGCACCGCTGGCTGCACCTGAGCCAGGCACAACCGGCCTCCGGCCGCACGAATCTCCTTGAACATGACCACCAGCGTGCCCAGCGCGCTGGAGTCCATGAATCCCACCCCGGCCAGGTCGATCACCACTTGCCCGGGGCCGATCAGGGCCTGCAGGACGTCGTGCAGCTGCGGCTGGGTCGCCATGTCGAGCTCGCCGTGCACCTCGACCACGGTGCAACCGGCACCCGGCCGGGTCGCCACCACCAAATCCACAACGACCTCCTGAGATGGGTGCTCGATGCCTACCCTAAGCCGCCGACGGTGACCCGGGCGGGTACGGCACCGATGGATTGATCGTTTCGCCCCACCGTCGCCGGGTAAACAAACCATCACACCATGGTTGAGAAGGAGCCGAGGCATGCACCTCAGTATGACATTGTCGCTGCCTCGGCAACCGTCGTCGGTCTCCGGCGCCCGTCGGGTCCTGACCACCCTGATGAGTCTCACGGAGGCCGGCGAGGAGACCCGCGACCATCTTGCCGTGCTGATCAGCGAGGCGTGCGCCAACGCCGTCCGGCACGCGGAACCGGACAGCACCGTCGACATCTCCATCGACCTCGACGACCACGACTGCGTGTTGCAGGTCGGCAACCGCGGCACCAGCCCGGACGGCGCCGGACTGCGTGCCGCGCTGCCCGCCCCGCTGACCATCGGTGGTCGCGGGCTGCCCCTGATCACGGCGCTCGCCGACACCGCCACCTTCGTGCCGGGGCCGCCCGGCCAGGTGCTGCTCCGCATGACGAAGCGTCTCTGACGCGTCAGTCCGGTTTCGTCGACCCGGTGGAGTCCAGCGTCTCGAGGAAGTCCCGCGCCCACTTGTCGATGTCGTTCTGCTGGACCTGCGTGCGCATCGGCCGCATCCGCCCGGCCTGCTCACCGTCGTCCGCGTGCAAAGCCTCGGTGATGACCCGTTTCAGGTCCTCGACATCGTGCGGGTTGACCAGGAACGCGGTTTCGAGTTCGGCCGCGGCACCCGCGAACTCGCTCAGTACAAGAGCACCCCGGTCGTCCCCACGGGCGACCACATATTCCTTGGCCACCAGGTTCATGCCGTCGCGCAGCGGGGTGATGACCATGACGTCGGCGGCGAGGTAGAGCGCGACGAGCTCGGCGCGGTTCATCGACTGGAAAAGGTAGTGCACGGGGGCCTGGCCGACCGCGCCGAATTCACCGTTGATCCGGCCCACTTCCCGTTCCACGCGGGCCCGCAGCTCCTGGTACTCCTGAACGCGCATGCGGCTGGGGGTGGCGACCTGGACCAGGACGACGTCGTCGTTCGACACGGTGCCGTCGGCGAGCAGTTCTCCGTACGCCTCCAGTCTCTGTTCGATGCCCTTGGTGTAGTCGAGGCGGTCGACACCGAGCAGCAGGCGCCGGTCCCCGCCCAGCTCGGCACGCATCCTCCGGGCCTCGGCCTGCACCTCGGGGTCGGTCGCGAGCTCCTCGACCTCGCCGACGTCGATCGAGATCGGGAAAGCGCGGGCGACGACGGTACGGCCTTCGTGCTCGACGTGCTCGTCCTGCGGCTCCAGGCCCAGCAACCGAGCGGTGAGCTGCAGGAAGTTCTGCGCGGCGAGCGGTCGCTGGAAGCCGACCAGGTCGGCGCCGAGCAGACCACGGAGCAACTCGGCCCGGCGGGGCAGTTGCATGAACAGTTCGACCGGCGGGAACGGGATGTGCAGGAAGAACCCGATCTGCAGGTCGGGCCGTAGATCCCGCAGCATGGCCGGCACCAGCATCAGCTGGTAGTCGTGCACCCACACCGTGCCGCCGGGTGCGGCGAGCTGCGCCGCCGCTTCCGCGAACCGCCGGTTCACGGCGTCGTACGCATGGCGCCATGGCCGGCGATGGGCCGGCTGTTCGACCGCATCGTGGAACAACGGCCAGATGGTGCTGTTCGACTGACCCTCGTAGTACCGCTCCACGTCCTGCGCACTCAAAGCGACCGGATGCAGATGCATGCCGTCGGCGTCGAACGGCTCCGGCGCCTCACCCGGCTGGCCGGTCCAGCCCACCCAGGCACCACCCTGTCGACGCACGATCGGCTGCAACGCGCTGACCAGGCCGCCGGGGCTCCGCGCCCACGTGCGGCCACCGTCGTCGGCGACCACCTCGTCGACGGGAAGGCGGTTGGCGACCACCACGAACTCGTACGATTCACTCACTTCGTTGTCCTCACCGCACTCATATACCGTCGCCCGCGCCGGCCAAACACCGCCTCGGCCTTCGCACCCCTGGATCTGACACGCATGAGCGTCATTTTCGCGGGTACCCGCGCGCTCGCCGGCTCGCGAGTTGAAATAGGTGGATGATGAGGATCTGGCCCGGGAACCCGTACCCGCTGGGTGCCGCTTATGACGGCGGCGGCACGAACTTCGCTGTTTTCTCCGAGGTCGCCGAGCGGGTCGAGCTGTGCCTGTTCGACGACGACGGCACCGAGACGAGGATCGACCTGCCCGAGCGCGAGGCGATGGTGTGGCACGGCTACCTGCCCCGGGTCGTGCCGGGACAGCGGTACGGCTACCGCGTGCACGGCCCCTACGACCCGGCGAACGGGCTGCGCTGCAACCCGGCCAAGCTGCTGCTGGATCCGTACGCCAAAGCGATCGACGGGCACAACGACTGGAACGAGTCGTTGTACTCCTACCGGTTCGACGAGCCGGCATCGTTCAACGACACGGACTCGGCGCCGTACGCGATGAAGTCCGTGGTGATCAACCCGTTCTTCGACTGGGCCAACGACCGGCCGCTGCGGGTGCCGTGGCACCAGACGGTGATCTACGAGGCGCACGTCAAGGGCATGACCGCGCGCCACGCGAAGGTCCCCGAGG